>CBDDLT010000001.1:0-22784 GCA_965230755.1 Saprospiraceae bacterium
GCCAATAGTTGCTGGAGTCGTGCCCTCGGATTGCCACTTGAGCGACCAAAATCTCTTACTTTCGAATACATTAAAAATAATATACAATAATGAGTTTAATTCCCAATGATTTAAGATACACGAAAGAGCACGAATGGGTAAAGAAAGTAGAGGACAATATAGTTCTTATCGGAATTACTGATTTTGCTCAATCAGAACTTGGTGAGATTGTGTACGTCGAAGTGGATACTATTGACGAAGAATTAGACAGAGATGAGGTCTTTGGAACAGTAGAAGCTGTAAAAACAACTTCGGATCTCTTTATGCCTGTTTCGGGAAAAGTACTTGCTTTTAATCCGGAACTGGATGAAAATGAAGAGGATAATCCAGCTATTATCAATGAAGATCCCTACGGTAAAGCTTGGATAATTAAAGTTGAACTTAGCAATGCAGATGATTGGGAAGAGTTGCTCACAGATAAACAATACGAAGAATTGATTGCTTAATTTTTGCCTTCACACACCATTCCTGATTTTTATTGCATCTCAATAATACAGTGAATCGATTAAGCATCAGAACTGATATTTGGCGGATTGGCGCCATAGTTTGGACGATAACGATCGTTTACTTTTCGCTAATCAATAGCAATAATATTCCAGATGTTAAGATTTTTTCCTGGGATAAAATTGTTCATGCTGCCGTGTATTTTATTTTGGTAGTTTTGTTTATATTTGGTTTTAAGCCAAAAGCTAATAATTTGATTTTCGTTTTGATCGCTTGTATTCTTTTGGGAGTTTTGCTCGAATTTTTACAAGGATTTATGAAAGAAGGTCGAAGTGCGGATATAGCTGATGCGATTGCTAACTCTGTTGGTGTATTTGCTGGTTATTATGTTTGTATTAAAGTTTTAAAAATTTCGTGATGGATTTAGCACTGAGTAGTACCAATTTGCTTTTTTTCCTTGTGGCCTTTATTGCAGTTGTTGTGGGAGTTATTCTATTCCTCAAATCTGGTTACAATAAAAATCAAAATAGAATTGATGCCCTTAGGGATAAACATGCTGACGATGATAAACAACTAGCACTCAAAAATAGGACTAAATACCCTGAAGCTAATGTGTTTGCATGGAGCAACACCTTTTTACTAGCAGGTATTGTATCCGCTTTGTTGCTTACGCTGATGGCTTTTAGTTGGTCTAAGTTTGAAGAGACGGTCTATATCCCGGAAGGAGCGATGGATTTGGACGAAGAAATTGAAGTGGAAACACCTAGAACAGCTGAACCACCACCACCGCCTCCGCCACCACCACCACCGGTGATTGAAGAGGTTCCTGAAGAAGAAATCGAAGAAGAAGAAGAAATAGAGTTTCAGGATCAGAGTATTGAAGAAGAAACTGAAGTTGTAGCTCCACCAGAGCCAGTTAAGAAAGCACCACCACCGCCTCCGCCACCACCGCCACCACCGGCTGAAGAGGAGATATTCCAGGTTGTGGAGGATATGCCAAGGTTCCCTGGCTGCGAGGACAAACCAAAAGCTGAAAGGGCACAATGTGCGCAGGGAGAAATGTTGAGCTATATCTATAAGCATATTAAATATCCTCCTTTGGCAAGGGAAAATGGTGTTGAAGGAACTTGTGTTATTCGATTTGTAGTGGATAGCAAAGGGAAAATTAAGGATTATAAGATACTTCGAGATATTGGAGCAGGTTGTGGTCAGGAAGCACTGAGAATAGTGAAGAAAATGGCCAGTGAGAAAACTTGGATTCCAGGTAAACAGAGAGGAAAGCCAGTAAGTGTTATGTTCAGTCTTCCTGTTAAGTTCAAATTACAGGGATAGAAACTGTCCTTCTTAATGAATAAACCGAAGAGGTGAAGTAGATGACTATTTCACCTCTTTCTTTTTGTTGAATTATATATTCTCGCACACCAATATTTTCTCTAATAATATAATAATCAATCAGATATGACACACCATTAAGTATTTTATCTGCATCTTATTGTTAGAATATTCTTTATCGTTCTCGAGAACATTTTGATTGTGAATTTGCCTCTACAACTGCGCGAGGCGTAACCTATAAACTATTTCATTATGTTCTATCAATTTACTTTTCAGCAGTCCATGTTGGCCATAATGGCTTCGATGATTTTTGCTGCTTCCGTAGTTTTCTTTATTCGATTCTATTTAAAGAAACTGAAAAAGAATAAATTAGGCACCAGCCACATTTCTTATTCTGTCATAGAAAGAACCAAGATACCGGGCATGAATATCAATCGATGGAGATTTACTTTTCTGCAGCTTGGCATCATTGTGGCCCTTTTTACTACTCTGGTGGCCTTTAATTATGGTATACACCCAAAGAAGGCAGTTTATCAGGAATCCTCCTTTGAAATGGAAGACATCCAGGAAATAGATATGCCAAGAGTACCGGAAGAAAAGCCGATTATTCCACAGCCCCAACTTAGAAACACAACATCACCGATTATCGAAAACATAATTCCGGACATGGCCGATTTAGTCACTACGGATGAGGTCCCACTTGAAGATCTTGATCTCGAATTCAATTCAGAACCTATACCAAGCTCCGGGAATAACACAGCACCGGAAGTACTCCCACCACCTCCACCTCCACCTCCAATTGACGAGGATAAAGACGACATCAAACTTGTCGCGGAGGTAATGCCCAGGTTTCCTGGCTGTGAAGACCTTCCGAAAAAAGACCGAGATCTCTGTGCTCAGAAGCTCTTGTTAGAATACGTTGGAGAAAAGCTCAAGTACCCTAAGCTAGCCAGTGATAATAACATTCACGGAACTTGTGTAATCAGTTTTGTAGTCAACAAAAATGGGAAAATAGAAGATGTTAAGATCTCCAAAGATATTGGAGCCGGATGCGGAAAGGAAGCCATGCGGGTAGTTCAGGAAATGAGTTTGGAAAAGACTTGGATACCAGGAAAACAAAGAGGGAGGAAAGTATCCGTGCGGTTTAGTCTTCCGGTTAAGTTTAAACTGCGCTAAATAATTTGTAGAATCAGGTCAAGAATGGGCCATTTTATATAAGTTTTTATATTTTGTAGCCTCGGGCATCTTTAGGACTACTTAATCGTTTCTAAAGTACAAATTACACAATGTATAGGCGGTTACTACTTATTATTCTACTCTTTGGTTATCATTATATTCAAGCTCAGGTGAAAGTTGAGAAGCTTGCGGAACTCCCTGAGGGTGTAACAAATAATGCGGTTTGTGAAGGATTTATCATGGATTTTCCTCTGGTTTACAGCTTTGGCGGAATAGATTCTACATTAAGCCATTCGGGAATTCATCAAAGATCTTACCGATATAATACCATCACCGGTGAACTGCTGCAATTACCTGACCTACCTGATACTTTAGGTAAAATAGCTAGTTCAGCTTCCTTAGTAGGAAACATTATCTACATCATAGGAGGGTATCATGTTTTTGAAGATGGAAGTGAGCGAAGTTCGAATAAAGTGCATAGATACGATATCGTTCAGAATGCATTCCTTTCGGACGGAGAGCCCATTCCTGTGCCCATTGACGATCATGTTCAGGCCGTGTGGAGAGACAGTTTGATTTATGTAATTACAGGATGGAGTGACAATCAAAATGTGCCCAATGTTCAGATCTACAATCCCGCATTCGACACTTGGACTACTGGAGAGAATGTGCCCAATCTCAATATTTTTAAGTCTTTCGGAGCATCTGGGACGATACTCAACGATACCATCTTTTACTTTGGTGGGGCGGCTTCGACATCTGGCTTTCCCATACAGAGTGCATTGAGAAAAGGTGTCATTAACCCGGACAATCCACAAGATATTCAGTGGACAGCCACCACCCCTGATCAAGGCGTAGTGGGATATAGAATGGCTTCTTGTAAAGTTAGAGATGAAATCCACTGGGTTGGAGGAAGCAATGTGACGTATAATTTTGATGCGTTAAGCTATTCTAACTCCAGGGTTGTCCAACCTAATGAAAGGGATTTGGTCTACACTCCGGGAGTCGGTTCGGGATGGACCATAGAATCAGCTGAACTTCCAATGGACCTACGAGGCATTGGAGAAATCAATGATACCGTCAAGTATCTAATAGGAGGAATCCTTAAAGATCGAGAAGTGAGTAAGGGTATTTGGAGACTTAAGTGGTCTCAACTTGGAACAGGTGTTTCAGAAGTAGTATCAAAGAAGAGATTGTTCTATTTCTATCCCAATCCGGTAGGACATGAGCTTAGGGTTCAAGGTATTTATCCGAATCACAGGATTCACCGTGTAGAGATTTTCACCATGAGAGGTAGAAAGATACTCGATAAGACTATGAACACGACTCAACCAAGGATTAACTTCCGCTACTTTCAGGAACGCGCTTACATCATTAGAATCTGGGATCAAAACGGAAATAGTTATATCGACAAGATCCTTAAAAGGTAGTTTCCTATTTTTCCTTGTCCTGATATTTTACTGCATCATACATCCTCTGAACTTCTCCTTCGTTAAAATTCGAACTTAAACCTGTTTGAAAGATATACTCTTTGCCTGCTTTAATTCTCACATATCGAAAATCATAAGAAGCGAGAGAGTCAATGATGTTCTTAAATATAAATCCATCCTTCTCTTCCAAAATCATCTCTGAAAAATAAGGATTGCTTTGCGCTTGTTCTTTGATTTGTGCCAATAGTCCTGTACCAGAACTACTGGTTGCTTTTGACACGAGTATTTGAATATTATAGGTATCATCATCAATTATGGTGATATCCTTCATAAAAGCCATGTTGCTCACTTTTACTTCGGCACTATCCGGCGCTAAAATGGTAATAGGAAAACCCTTATCAAGCAGGCTCAATTCTTTGAGATCGCTTCCCTCAGAACTACAGGCCAAAACGGCGCCAAATAATATAATCCTTACTATCCATTTCATTCTACCTAAATATTTTATGCAAATTAATTCAAATGGCGAAGAAAACTAATTCAATCTATATTGAATATCCAATTTTTTTAATTCATCTATCAACTCCGAACAGATGTTTAAGCCCATTCCGCCCTTTTTCATTTTCACGGTTAGATTATTCTCCGCTTCTAGAATCTTAAACGAAACTTTCTTACTTCCGGGATAATCATCCAATATTTTTTGTAATCTTTCTACATAATTCGCGTCTATATTTTTCAGACGAATACCCAGAGTTATTGCTTTGGTCCTATTATCACCAAGCGATTCTAACAATCCAATTTCAGTTGGATTAAAATAGAACTGATCATTTTTACGGCTTTTACTGAATATCCCTTTGATATAGATTATGGAACCTTCGTGTATGAGATGTTGAAACGAACTAAAAGATTCTCTGTATAATCCGAAATTCTGACTACCCTTATAATCACTCAATTCGAACCTACAATACCCATTACCTCTGGAGTTTTCACCTCTTCGCACATCCGAAACCATCCCCGCTACACACACAGGCCTTCTATCAACTTTGTTATCATCGTAAAGATCCAGCGTAAAACTCACAAAATGTTTGAGTTCGAATGCATAAATATCCAATGGATGGCCTGAGGCATAAATTCCAATAACGTCCTTTTCTTTTTGCAATTTCTTACTGTCCGGCCATTCAGGAACCTTGGGTGGTTCTGGCTCCGGAATCATCACTTCATCTGTATTTCCAAACAAGGAAAATTCCATTTCCTGTTCCAGCTTATTAAAATTCGAACCATAAGAAATGAGATGCTCTATGAAGGTATCATACTTGCCAGAAGCACTAAAATACTGGGCTCTATGGAGATCTTCAAAACAATCGAAACCTCCACCCAGTGCTAATGCTTCCACAGACTTTTTATTGGCACTTCCCTTCGTATTCCTGATTACAAAATCAAAAATATTGCTATACGCACCTTTTTTTCTCTCTTCGATAATGTCTTCAACAACTTTCTCTCCTACTCCTTTGATCGCCGATAAACCAAACCTAATATTCCCTTCAGGTGTAACGGTAAAGTTACCGTAGGACTCATTGACCGAGGGACCTAGTACTTCTATTTCCATTCTATTGCACTCGTCCAGGTAGAACGACAGCTTGCTTAAATCCGATCGCTCATGGGTCAGCACCGAAGCCATGAATTGTGCTGGATAGTTCGCCTTAAGATATGCAGTCTGAAAGGCGATATAAGCATAGCAAGTAGAATGAGATTTATTAAAGGCATAAGAGGCAAATGCTTCCCAATCCTTCCATATCTTTTTCAACTTATCTTCTTCGTGTCCTCGTTCTGTCCCCCCTGAAATAAAAAGAGGATAGAGTTTATCTATGAGCGCCTTTTTCTTCTTACCCATTCCCTTTCTCAAGGTATCCGCCTGGCCTTTAGAGAACCCCGCTAGTTCCTGCGAGAGCAACATAACTTGCTCCTGGTAAACCGTAATTCCATAGGTTCCCTTGAGGTAGTTTTCCATCACCGGTAAATCATAACTGATTTCCTCTTGCCCATGTTTTCTTTTGATGAAATTGGGGATATACTCAATTGGCCCCGGACGGTATAAGGCATTCATGGCAATCAGATCCTCAAAGGTGGAGGGCTTCAGCTCCTTCATGTACTTTTGCATTCCAGCACTCTCGTACTGGAATATCCCGACCGTCTCTCCTCGCTGAAAGAGTTGATAAGTTTTTTCATCTTCCAGGGAAATGGCATCAATATTTAATTCTTCTCCCAAAGTTTTCTTAACCAACATGACCGCATCACTAATTATGGTCAAAGTCTTAAGGCCTAAAAAGTCCATCTTAAGGAGACCGGCATTCTCAGCGACACTGTTATCGAATTGAGAAATCAACAAATTAGAACGCTTATCTGCCGCAACCGGAACGTACTTAGTAATCTCATCAGGTGTGATGATAATTCCACAAGCGTGAATTCCAGTATTTCTAACCGACCCCTCAAGTTTTTTAGCCGTAAGAATCATTTGTGAGACATCGGTCTCGTCATTGGTTAGTTTTCTAAAATTATTGGCTTTTCCTATATCGTCTCCTGACATCTTACTCGCTAATCCTGCGTCGACACCGCCATCAGCCAGTACTTTCTTCAGGCTAGCTCCCAAGTGAGATGGAAACATTTTTGTTATGCTATTGACTTCGTCGAGAGGGATATCCATTACCCTAGCCACATCCCTAATGGCCAATTTAGCCCCCATTGTACCATAGGTTACAATTTGAGCAACTTGGTTTCTCCCATATTTCTGAACCACATAATCGATCACTTTCTGACGACCTTCATCGTCAAAATCTATATCAATATCGGGCATTGAGATTCGTTCCGGGTTCAAGAATCTTTCGAAAAGCAGATCGTACTTAATGGGGTCAATATTGGTAATCTCAAGACAATAAGCTACCGCAGATCCAGCAGCCGATCCCCTCCCAGGTCCAACGGAGACATTCATTTCTCTCGCAGTCTTGGTCAAATCATAAACGATTAGGAAATATCCCGGATATCCTGAGTTTTCAATAACGCCAAGCTCATAATTGAGTCTTTCTTCCACTATGGCATTCACTTCACCATACCTGCGCTTAGCCCCTTCAAAAGTAAGGTGTCTTAAATATTCCTGTTGTGTCTTGAATTTATTTGGCAATGGAAATGCCGGTAAGAGCACATCTCGCGCAAGATTGATATTCTCTACTTTGTCGGCGATTTTTACGGTGTTGGCCAATGCTTCAGGAAAGTCTGTGAAAGCTTGTGCCATCTCTGCCTGGGTCTTGAAATAATAGTCTGAACTTGGGAATTTAAATCGATTTTCCTCTTCAAGTTTTTTTCCCGTGTTAACACAAAGTAGGATATCATGAGAAACCCAGTCCTCTTCTTCGACATAATGACTATCATTGGTCGCAATGATCTCGATATTGTGCTTTTTGGCAAGTATGATAAGTTCTTGGTTGATATCTTCCAAGCTCTTTCCCGAGTAAGTCCTTCTGCCCTTATAATCAAAGTAGTCTATATTCTCCAGGCCCTTATGGCGCATTAATTCTATGTAGAAATCATCTCCAAAAATATCTAGCCACCATTTTAATTTTTTCTCTGCCCCTTCCATATCCCCTTTCACCAAATCCTGGGGAATTTCCGCTGCCAAACAACAACTTGTGGCAATCAAGCCTTCGTGATATTGTTCAATTAAAGATTTATCGATTCTAGGATATTTACCATACAATCCATCAATGAATCCAAGAGAACACAGTTTGGAAAGATTGCTATATCCTGTAGCGTTTTTGGCTAATAATAACTGATGAAATCGTCGATCGAATTCGCCCGCTGCCCTTTTAAAACTTCTTTTGAATCTATCTTCGACGAGATAAAATTCGCATCCTATGATAGGTTTGATATCTCTTTTCTGGGCTTCATTCACAAACTTGTACACACCGTACATGTTGCCGTGATCCGTTATCGCGGTCGCCGTCTGCCCATCCCTTTTTGCTTTGTCAAGCATCAAAGAAATATCTGAGGCTCCATCCAAGAGACTGTATTGTGAGTGGCAATGCAAATGGACAAAATCACACATAGGATTCTTTTGAATCTAAGATAAAAAAATGACGGAATATGAAACATCACATTCCGCCATTTAGACTACATTTCTAAAATCGTAACGCTACTTTAATAAGGTAAATTTGCTTCTCAGTTTATGTTGCCCTACTTCTACTTGATAATAGTACAAGCCAGCCTCACCCAATTCCTGAGCATCAATTAACCAAGAATTATATCCT
This sequence comes from Saprospiraceae bacterium, assembly GCA_965230755.1. Classification (GTDB taxonomy): domain Bacteria; phylum Bacteroidota; class Bacteroidia; order Chitinophagales; family Saprospiraceae; genus DATFJT01. The sequence goes on from CBDDLT010000001.1 coordinate 8,717, forward strand.
TTTTTCAAGAATTTATCTTTGCTATATACAAGCTTTCCTAAAGCATTAAATACGGAAAGCGTAACTTTATCATCTTCGGAAATCACAAAATTGATCGAACTTTCGTCCCCAAATGGGTTTGGTGTATTACCCAAAAGTTCCATTTGATTTCCATTGTATAGTTTTAATTCCAAACTTCTCTTGTCTCCATTTACGAGATATGCTTCAGGAATCATCCATTCTTCAGCTATTTCTAAATTGAAGGCGATATCTCCTTTCACTCTTCTAAAGATCAAGCTAAGTTCATTCTCATCAGAATCACCCTCATCGATCTTACTTACCAAAATCACACCTTCTTCAATTAGATTTACATTGAAGTCCGCATTTGACCATCCTTCAATTTGCTCTAGAACGAAGTAGTAATCATCAAACACCAAGGCCATCTGATATCCTTCAAACTGAGCCAACTGTTCTCCGAGATTTACTCTTATGATATCTTTCGATTCATCGATCTCACCTTCTATCGTGAACATCTCCTTCTCAGAACCATCTGTTCTATTGGATGAAGCATTCAATGAAGGTTCAGCAGAATTATTGACATCTCCCATCTTGTATCCAATGAAATTCGCATCCAGCTGATCAACACCAACCGACGTAACCAATTCATATGGAATTTCAGTCAACCACGGATTCATTGCATTCTGGAAAATGTGACTTTGCGGAACAAAATGCCATGAGTTTACATCTGGGAACTCCTGAATTTCACGGAGTATTATTTGTCTGATATATAAAATATCCAAAACTCCGATTGATTCCGACATATCCACATCAGCAGCAAGCATTTCGTAAGCTGAATCCAAAGAATCCAATCCTAAAATATGCTTTCTAATTTCAATGAGATCCAATGTAGATATTCCATTTCTATGGTCATCATTTCGGTATAACTCTATATAGTTTTCCCTACTTGATGGGTAATCTGCTATGGAATAACTTCCGTTACTCATTCCCATAGATTGCCCATTGATGATGGTCTCAACTAGATTGATTTCTACACCATGTTCCGTTGTTATGGTTCCGGCAAAAGTGGCCGTTTGAGAACATATATCATTATTGTCCTCAACCAGAATTACGGTCTGACATGTTGACCTATTGCCATCTGCATCTTCAACAATTAGTATTACATCGTTGGCTCCCAAATGCCCACAATCAAATACGTACTCCTCCAACATCGGACCTGCAGGATCTCCATTGGCATCCAATAACTGAATATAGAAGTTCAAATTCTCTTCATCAGTGCAATTATCATTCGAACCTGCATCCAATAATTCAGCTGCCATATGAGCTAGACCGTCAGGTTTTAGGTTGATCGCCAAGCCAAACTTACATGAAGCCTGTGGGTTTCTATTGTCCTGAACAACGAAATCAACCAATTCCGTACTAACATTTCCACACCCATCTATCACTGTGAAGTTGATAGAATGTGATCCTTTAGGATAATATCCACTAGGATCTCTAAGATCCGTTACATATCTGGAATTATGTCTTATCTGAACATTCGGACTACAGTTATCGAATGCTGAAATCTGGAAATTAACCCAAGCTTCACATAATCCGGATTCAGTAATTCCGTCAGTCGAAACAGTTACATTGATTACTGGAGCCTCGTCATCGTCAATGAATATTATTTGCTCATGGATGTAGGAGAAATTCGGATCGCACCAATCTATTATTGTCCAAAGTCTCTTGATTTTTGTAGAGTTTTCGCACAATACAAATTCCTTGTCCGTGTAATTGATCGCAACGTGTTCACAATCGTATTCTACGTGTGGCTGATCAAACACTACCAAGGTATCATCCTCAGGAATAGTTGGAGTATTTAGATAATCATCATAGTAATTATATCTCTCCAGATCCTGAACTGCTACACTAGGATTCGAACTACAAGAAAGTGTAAGATCGAGTGGAAGTTTAACTATTCGAATTGGAGTAGTATCTTCCAGAGTAATCAATTGCTCGCAAGTTTTATTGAAGACGATATCATCCGGAGTATTGAGCTCTCCATCATGACCTTCAAGTCGCTTTTCAACACTCCATTGTCTTCTTATTGTACTACCGGGACAAAGATGCGCTGGAAGAATGTCTATATAGGTAGCATCTACATTCGAACAGTTACCGTCAGCTTCCGCCTCACCAGTAATCTCTAGATCTTGATAATCATCCAGGCAGCTTATGGTTACGTCAGGAGGACATGTCAATACTGGAGGCAATTTATCCTCTATCGTTAGAACAGTAGTGCATTCACTATAATTATCTCCAGTGATATCGTTCTCATCTATTCTATTATCACCATTTGTATCTGCGATTGGACCAAAGCTTCCATTACCATCTGCATCATCCCAGACCCTCAAGATCACTTCTAGTTCGCCAATATCACGACAAGCAACTCTAACGCAGTTGTTTTGTCTTATCATATTATCGTAGAATCTCCAGTTGTCTTCATCCTCTCTTCTGATCTGTAATCCAACATCTGTACAATTATCGTTGGAACCGTTATCTATCTGATCTGCACAGACATAAGCCCATCCATCGCTTGTTAGACTCACTACCAGATTGGCAAAACAAATCGCGACCGGTGCAACTGGATCCGTAATGCTTACGCTGATATAACAAGTATCTGTATTGCCACATGCATCTTCAGCTATGTACCTTCCTCTATACTCACCAACAGGCACCCCAATGGTTGGAATTACGATATCATTTTCATCCAATAACTCTCTTGTCACCACCGGATTACCATCACAATTATCCGTTGCTACTACTTGTGGTAAAGACACATTTGTAAAACAATCATTATGTCTTAAAGTAAGTACCAAATCATCTGGACAAACGATCTCAGGCGCTATCACATCTTCTACTTTGATGATTTGATCTTGAGTTTCTTCAAAATTAGGATCACACCAATCCAACACCGTCCATGTTCTTCTTATCGTGTAAGAATATGGCGAACAAATATCAAATTCCTGATCGACATGACTCACGGCCACCTGAGTACAGTTTTCACTTCCATAAGTAGGGAAGTCAAATGGACGAGGTAGATCTTCCGGATCCAAGTCCGTAGGATCAACAAAACACTCCACCGTATAATCCGGAGGCCAACTAATCGTCAAGTTATCCTGCTTGGTAAAGCTTATTATTTGTTCACAGGTTGAAGTATTTCCACCCGCATCAGTTGCAGTCCAAAGTCTTGTCAATTGCCCAATTCCACAAACATTTCTAGTGTCATTGATATCCACAAACTCCAAGTCATAATCACAATTATCAAATACTCTAGGAAGTTCAAGTGAATTCGCCATTTCCAGCTCTATGACCAGACGATTAACCACACCAGACTGAAGGTCGAATTGGTCTGTAATAGTCCATACCCATGCACCCTCTTCATTTTCTCCGTTAAATGTATTGTCAATATTGGCTCCTATCGGAATGAAGTCATTTTGAGATTGAAAATCCTGACAAACAGCAAATGCCGTAGCTGCTCCATCGTCAAATCCATGATCTACACCAGTCATTCCAAATAATAACTGACAATTTGGATTTAAATTAAAAGGATAGATGTCGTAGACTGTTCCTTGAGGTGAAGTCAATGTAACACCGCCAGGGAAAACATAATCCAACGGATTATCCATATCAATGTCCATATAAACATTGACTCCAGTAACCATTAAATTACCCAGGTCAGGAACCTGAATTGGAATATTTGTTACTGTTCCTGCGTCAGGCCCTAGAATGGTTCCAGGACTAATTTCAAATCTTCTGATTTGATCAACTCCCGGATCCGGATCGTCCTCACACGATAAATTCAATGGATCCGGACATGTGACTACAGGTGGTATTTTATCTTCAATTCTCAATCTTGCCCAACATGAATTGCCAGTACTTGGCTCACTGACCATGACGATCAGTTCTTTTCCAATCATATCGCACGTTGCGATATTACCAAAATCATTTCCTATGCTATCTAAAATATTTACATCAAGATTCTCGCAAGCAAAATTGATGCTTAAGATCATACCAGGATTAATTTCGATCTCTCCATCCTGTCCGATAGATATCTGTAAGTCACCGATACAGCTTACGCTATCCAGTGAAGGACAAGCTACCAAACCAAGATCCAATGAGAGATCTGTCTCTCCAGAACTCAAGTTTGTGCATGGCGTTCTCAGTTTCTCACCTTCGGCATCACTATCCATGTCGTCATTTCCAGCATGTGCACCGGTTGGGCCATAAGTTTCTTCATCAGGATTAATGAACTTAACGAAGTAATCACCTGGCACCAAACTGTCGAATAGGTATCTACAATTTATAGAATACATCGAATCCAATGCTACCTCCGGATCATCACAATGATATAGGAATACCAACACACTATCCACGCATGGCTCAGATGCATCTTGCATGCCATCTCTATCTTCATCTATCCAGATATAATCTCCAACAGCTGCCCATTGATAAAAACCGGCATCTATTGTCGGGATAGTATCGCCAGGTTCCAAATCAAACACCTCCGTCATATTTCCATTCTCAGGGTTGGCGTCGCTGTCCGACGCTTCATCAGCCTGACCTGATTGATACGGAGATAATTCGTAATCTTGCTTGCCTGGGAAAGTCACTTTATATTCACCTGGAATCAAGTCGCAGAACATGTACTGTCCGTTGTCATCCGTATCGGTCATCGCGATAACCTCATTTCCGAAGATATCAGTACCGTTGAGCATTACCTTGCATCCCTCCAGGCCTTCTTCCTCCGGATCCTGTATACCGTTCGCATTCTCATCATGCCAAACGAAATCTCCTATTTTCGACAATGGGAAAAATCCAGCATCGATGGTTAACAAGGAATCTCCTGGATTCAATTCGTAAGTAGGGGTCATCAACATGACTGGGTCAGCGTCACTATCCTTATCATCACCATTAGATTCTACATTATCCATGGTCAGATGGTATCCCGGAACCTCAGTAAAAGTAATCTTGTAATTTCCTTCTGGTAAGTCACAGAATAGATAGTATCCTTCGGAATCTGTTGAACTCATCAACATGATATTCTCCCCTGTTGATGCCACCCCAGCTAAAGTTACTTTAACTCCGGATATTCCTTCCTCTCCTGGATCTTGAATTCCATCAGCGTTGGCATCCAACCAAACACGATCTCCAAGTTTAGCGTAACATTGGTCTATATTGACCAAAGTAGAAAAGGTCTTGTCTCCACAGTTTCCACCTAAACCACTATTTCCGGACACCATATAATCCAGTGCGATTTGTGTTAATTCGACCCCAGAAGGAACCCTCAAAATTCGATTGTTCTCTATCCAATGCATGCTATCGGTAGACCAAGTCCCCGTTGTACTTCCTGCAACTATTAATGTTCTTAAATCCAATATATTCTCCTCATCGACGGTCAAAGGACTATCTCCGGCACAAACATTGCCATTGCTCAGATCTACATTGGGCGTTTCATCCGTAATTGTAACAAAGAAAGATTCCTGCTCATTACATCTGCTCAGTGTTGCACTAGGATCGTATATATATAGTCTCAGGTCAGAGAAAACCGTATCTCCTACATCATATCTTTGGCCTGTTGCCATGGAACCTGTCCAATACGCCACTTGATTCGTTAGATTAGTACCGGTAATTGCCGGTAATACATAGTACTCACATGACTCTTCATCCAAGACATTATCTATATCCACCATTGGATGAACATCTACTGTACCTGTTGCCATTCCTTGACAACCTGTGATATTGTCAGTAACTATAACAGAATAATCAAATGATTCATCTGCCGTGAAGCTACCATCCTGATTGATCCATGAAGGAGTCCATTGATAGGAAAATGGTCCGGAACTTCCAGCAATACTTACATTGATTATTCCCAGTTCATTCTCGCATAATTCATCCGAACTGGATACTACATTGAGATTATTCAGCTTAGTAACTGTAGTAGTCGCTTCTCCCTCACATCCATTGATATCTGTAATGGTCACGCTATAAACCTGAGTATTCGTTACTAAAACTGTAATGGACTCTTGATTACTACCAGTACTCCAAGAATAACTAAATGGTGCCGTGCCTCCCTGAATTTCCGGTGTTATAGTCACCTCTGAATTTTCACAGGCCTCTGCTTCTTCTAAACCAACATCCAACCTGTTATTGACATTCAAAAAGGCACTGTCTAATACCTCACAACCATAAACGTCCGTAACAGTTACATGATACCATTGAGAGTTGATCACATTGGTCAGAATGATTTGGTCTATTGTAGAACCTGTATTCCATAGATAAGAATATGGTTCTGTACCTCCTTGTACCTCCACTTGAAATACAACATTCGAACCCTCACATGCCTGCAGATCGTCCAATTCAGAACTCATCTCGGCATCCACAAAAACAATTGTATTTCCGAAAGGCAGACAATCAGGATCGTCAATAAACTCAGAGTCTGGATGGAGCATCACATAAATGTAACTTGTACCATCAGGTAAATCCACTGTAACAGATGTTTCTGTTCCATTGGTTTCGATTTTTTCTTTCAGTACATTGATATCCAAAACTGCTCGATCACCAAAATACAGTTCCTGAGCTGCTAATCCAGCATTCGAAGAATATACCACTTCGATAAAGTCCGTATTGGAGGAATGATTTACCATCAATTGAACGTCCTCTTCAAAACAGAACGTTGTCTGATTATTTTCAGGTGCGATGCTTAAGTTCTCAACGCAAGGAATTTCAACTGGCACAATACCCAGATCAAAGCTGTGATCAACACTTCCTATTGTACCTGTAGTAAATTTTATACTTGGATACTTGAGAAACTGTGTTGGAGCATTGGGGTAAAGATCAAAATCCGAATCAAAATGATCTGAATCTAAAAAGTACTGCTCATTTGAAATGGTGATCTCGTATTGGCCCAAAAGAACTTGTTCGATGGTATCATATTGATCAATTCCAGCGACCAAGTGATACATTGTAAATGGCTCTAATCCGTCAAACCCCGGAGTGTCATCATTAATATAATATTCTCCATTATTATCTGTAGTAACAGTAGCTAAGACTTTCCCATCCATATCAGCGATACTAATATCGATACCGGAAACCGGAACTTCAAAAGTCTCTTGAATACCATTCTTATTGGCATCTATCCAAACATAATTACCTACTTCCATAGGTGCTTCACTACTGATCAATGCCATATCGCCCATTCCATTGGCCTTACTTACATCCGGGCTTGAAATTTGATAAGGAATGGTCAACGAACCATCCATGACATCGTATTGCTGAACCCCTTGGGAATAATCTGCTACGATAGGGTCATACACAGTATGAAGAACTTTTTCATGATGTGGGTGAATTGCCGATGCTCCAATCGTTACCTCCATGTGAGGAGAAGAAGAACTGCTGTACTGAGGAACGTAATCTGCATAGAAGAACTCTCCGGTGCCACTTGGACCATCATCATCCAAAGCCAACCGACCGTGACTTGCCGATCCGTCATCATTGTTATGCTCACAACCAGATAAACCTTCAATCTGATAAAGACCGTTGTCAATTGGACAAGCGAGAAGAACATCGCCTGCTGCATTACATACAAAATCCGCTGTTTGGTCTTCAATAAGAGCATCGAAATTCTCAAGCCCGGTTTGGTGTCCAAATCTATCCATTAGCGAGATAACCATTCTATCATCAGAAGTGAATTCTATATCCGATAACATAGGTTGTGCATAATAAGACTCACCTGCTGCATTATTTACAACTGCTGGCCAATCCGACACCCAAGTATTCCACTGTTGTTTATAGTCTAGTTTATTTTCTCTAGTATAGTCTAAATCAAAGGATAAAACCAATTCGAACTCATTCGCTAAAACATTCATGTTTTCAGGAATGAATCTCAAAATATGAGCAGAAAGATCTGAATTGTTTCCATCAGCACTACCATCACAAACAACTCCCAAGTATCCATAGGAACCGTTAAATTCTACTGCCCATGGATGGTACTCACCATTACAATCAGGGAGTGCACTAAAATCTATCGGGAAATTCTTGACATATTCTCCATCTATTTTACTTCCGTCCGTAGGGAGATGACTATCACTACTTACATCAACTTGGATGATGGAATTCTGATAAAGATTAACGACCCACAGGTGTGCGTCATCCGGACCCATACTGAGGGAACCCATTCCTACTCTTCCCACTTTATCAAAGGCATCCAAATCATAAGAATCCTTAAATAAATTATCAGGATCATGTGCGCTCAGTGAATTTGGATAAGGGCAAGGAGTATCATCGGTACTAGCAGGTACTGCAAAATCTATTACACCCCTTGTTACCGTGCCCAAATCGATGCCGTTCACGCCTTGAAGTGTGAATCCACCTATATAAGTCTCTGTTGGCATATACTCTACCATATAGATACCATCGACTGGTACATCCTGCTCTCCACTATTCAATGCGGGTGCTGCGAAAGGCCCCAAGCCGGAGTGTCTCTTCAAGTAAGCACTGGTATACACTCTTCCTTTAGAACATTGATAGTCTAAACCCCAACAGGTTCCAACGTCTTTAAAAGAAACTTGTGTGCGGTTATCATTCTGAATCCCTTGATAGGTTGGTGAAAAAGGAATACTCAACAGTCCTGGAAATTTTGAAATATTACCACTATTCACTGCTGCACCAGGTTGAGCTATAGGAAGGGCAACTCTTGCATTTGGACTTACGTTTTCTTTCGGTGAACTCAAACCAAAATTGATATCACAATTGGGGGCAATTACATACATTGTGTTTGACCTAGATGGGCCTTGACCGGATTGACCTGTCAAAGCATAACCTTTCGGCATATTATTGAATCTCAATAAATACCGCTCTCCCTCTATTAAATCATTAAACTCAAATCTACCGGTGTCATCTGCGTTGGCGCTATCGAGTATAATATCTTCGGTGCCGTTGGGATCCGTTCTTCCTAGAAGGTAAACCTTAATATCGGCAATTGCAGCCCCTGCATTATTACCTGTATAAAATGTATCCAAGAAAATTCTCCCCGATATCATATCCGGAGAAGGGCAGGAAAAGAACGCTTCACTCTTCTCTGAAGACTGTAGAAGACCCGAAAAGCAATAAAATAAACATACAAAGCCTACAATAGCTCGGAACCCCAAAAGATTCTTAAAAGTCTCTCTCATAATCATAACAGTTTGGCCAAATAGTCACTCTTCTGACTTCAAATTTAGCAAAAAGTTACATTATAAGAGTTTATAATATGCTTTTTTTCGCCTTAGATAAATCACTGATTATGAATGAGAAAGGTATTAAAAAACCCCTTTAATTGTACTTTTTGTAATATTTAAAAGCTGCAATGCAAGGGGTTAAACAGTACCGGTTAAATCTTTAGTTTAAGTCCTTTTTATAGGCAATTTGGAGATTAAAAAGCCATGATTTTCAAAAAATTATTTTCTGATTTTTTCTTGAATTCGACAAGGAAAAGCCCTTTCGACCCTATATCAGATGCATTAAAATGAATAGAATGCTGACCTTCAGGATAATAAGCTTCTTTTTTGCAAACTACAATACCCTTCAAATCCCGCCACACAATCTCGATATTTTGAGCTTCATTTAGGAAAAATTCAATGTTCACTTTCTCATGAAAAGGGTTAGGGCTAAAGCTCAAATACTCTTCTTTCTCTGTCCACCTATATTCCCAGTGATAGATGCTAAGTGAATTATCATAAAGCTCTGATCTAAGTGAAGAAGACTGATCAATACGAACACAGTCGCTCAGCTTTCCATCCTTTTTTGCTCTGAATCGAAGGGTTATTAGCTTAGAATCTTCTGATAATATAAAATCATATGACAAATTGATAGAGCCATCCTTTGCGAGACTTTGATTTTCCTGATCTGACAGCCTCGGTGCATACTCCAGAATATCCCTATCAAAATCTAAACTCATCTGTGCACCAATAAAATCGTAAGCTTGCTGATCAAGTGGAAATTCCAATTCAACGATTTCCCCGGATCTAAATGTTTTATCCAATACTTCTGTAGAGATGGTTTCCTTAGTTCTAGATGTTAGATCAGCATCTCCGTTAACATCCCCTTTTTTAATGGCCATAAAGTTTCCAATAAATTCATCAGAATCTTCACTCACATAATCAAAAATCCCCTCCCTAACAAAACCTTCACAGCCCAAGCTTTCATCCCAAAAAATCCATTGCTGTATTCCGGAAACCGGAATGTCGAGAATTATCTGTCTTAAAATGATCATATCAAGTGTGGTAAGCCTGCCATCAGAATTCACATCTGCAGCCAGAAATCCGCAAGCATTCAAATTTGCTAGTCTTAATAAATGTCTTCGTAAATAGATTAAATCAAGAGTATTTATACCGTTGCTTAATTCGTCATCATTTTTGCTCGCATGAAGATGAACCCCAAATGCACGGGAATAATGATTCGTTTCATATTCGAAGTCATAAGACCGGTCAAATACACCTACTGGTTCTTCATTTATTTCCATGTGTACTCCACTAATTCCAACACCCAGTGCACCGGAAAATCTTACAGTCCTTGGGTCCAGACTACAGTCTACTTCGGAACAATCTCCTTTCTGCACTTGCACAATGGTAGCGCACTTTTCTTCATTTCCGGCTTCATCGTAGGCATAGAGGATTACCGGTATATTTCCTAAACAATCGAAATAGACCGTCTCCCCCCGATGAATTTCATTTCCATGTCTGTCGAGAATTCCTATTTCAAACCTCAAATCTTCCTCATCCGTCACATTATCATTACTCCCTGAATTAAGAGCCTCAGCATGAAAAAAGGCGTCACATGATGGAGTAAGCCCAACCGCAAGTCCATAAATGCATATTACCTGAGGAGGGATAGTATCATTAGACATTTCCTGGAATACCGTTTGGATATTATTAATTCTGTTTGATTCACTTAGAATGGTCGATTTGGAATCGGCAACCGTAAGTACCTCGCTTAACTTACCCCGCGTCAAACTTTCGAACTCGAAGGAAAATTCAGTTATGTTCTCTTCTTCGGAACCAAGCTTTAGATAGCCAATTTTTCCATCTTTTGCCTCCCTCAGATTCAGCTCATCATCCTTAAAAGAACTACCGGTATATTTTATAATGGTCGGGTCGAATTCGATCCAACCCTGTATACCGCGCGTAGGATCTTCCGTTTTAAATTCAGCTTTTATTTCTTCATTTCCATCAAACTCTACATCTATGACTCTAAGTCGAGATTGACCTCTATCCGAGAATCTATTGGCGGAACCATCTAAATCACCCGGGACATATCCAACAATATCGAAATCCGACTGAATGTCTAACCAAAAGGGTACATTCGAACCACAAAAATGACTTCTGAAATCTAAATATTCCGGATAAAAGTCCTTGTATAAAAATTGCCACCTCATAGGAAAACTATCCAACTCTAAAAAAACACGTCGAATGGTTATCATATCAAATGTACTCACTCTACCATCTCCATTAACATCCGCGATAAAAGAGTTTTTGCGATCCATCGCATTCATGGTCGTATCCAATATCCAACTTCGTATGATCGTCATATCTCTTAAATCCCATGCATCCTCAAGCTGGTCATTTTTATGGAATGCTATATAATTCTGGTTCTGATCCTGACGGTTATAGGTACCTGAAATATTAAAATCAAAACTATCGTGAAATGGGCCAAAGTTTTCATTGCCAAACGACACTGAAACATTGTTAATGGGGCGTGCAAAAATATCTACCAAGTTACCTTGTAGACGCTGGTTGTAGTTGACTTCGCAATCCGTTAGATCACAATTGGCATTCGGCTTAAGATAGACAGATGTTTCACAAACAGATTCATTACCGGCCTCATCAATAACGATTAATGCAATGCAATCCAACTGATGATAACAAAAGACATCTATTTGAGAAGCTCTATTATAAAAGAATCCTTCCCTGCTAATCCAAGCTACCTCAAATCTCAAATTCTCGGAACTCGTTTCATTATCAACACTTCCATCATTGAGTATTTCAGCGGATAGACTAAAATAACAGTCCGCGTTCAGTTCAACTTCGAGATAGCCAACACAATTTGCCGTCGGTGCCTCGGTATCTTGTGCCGCGATTTTCAGAATAAAACCAAATATAATCAGAAGTGTAAGTAGTATTAAGTTAATGGCCTTCATAGTGCATCATGTTTAAGTAAGGTAATTAAGTTAAAAAAATAGCATTAGATTTCAAAGTTTAAGTAATCTTCCGGTCTCCAGTTTTCCCGCGGTTTCTATGTTGTATTGATAAATTCCGGGAGTACATCCCAATTGCTCAAAGTCAATGGTTAGGGTGTTACATCCGCTGATAGTTTGTAGCTTATGTTCGAATATTTTACGGCCTTCAATATCAAAAATACTTGCCGTTGCCTCTCCTTGAGTCGCTGAATAAAAGAATATAGATGTGCTTGAATTTACAGGGTTTGGGGCATTGATTAATTCACATTTCTCCTTGGATTGCTCCGTCCATTCCAAAGCCAAATGGTGAATCTCTAGCTGATCCTTAGTATATAATTCTGAATTTAGATATTGTCGGTCAATAGAAATGGCATTCTTCAAGAATTGAGTCTTTTTCGATCTCACTTGTAAGGTAAATAAGTCATCTTGAATCAGATGATCAGTTACTTTCGAAACAAGGACAACTGATCCATCTTCTAATAAGTTATAATCCAAGTTTTTTTCAATCCCCTCAATACTGACAAGTTCTAATTCTTCCGGGTCTATTCGCAACTCCAATTGGTATCCTTCAGTAGCAAGGTCCCTCTTCAATTGAAATGGAATATCGTATGTTCTACCTTGTTTTAAAATTTGATCTTCGATGGAAATAAAATGAGTTCCAGCAGACCTGCGCGTTGCATCTGCACTGAAGTTCACATCTCCCATTTTGATGCCAATGAAATCCAATTCTAACTCGGTACTAATCGTATCTACCTCATAATAGAATGGAATCTCTTTATCCCATGTACGTTCTCCAAATGTAAAGTCACTTTGAATGAATCTCCATGAGGGAACGGAAGTGAACTCATCAATTTGTCTCAAGACGGCCTGTCTTATCTGTATCATATCTAAAGTGGAGACTTTTTTATCATTATTCACATCCGCGGCGATATTAGAATAATGGGATAGAGGTACCAGTTGCAGGATAGCTCTTCGAATGTAGATAAGATCTAAAGTATTGACTCCATTTCGGATGTCATTTTCTTTGATTGGTTCTAATACAACAGCTACTATTCCAGTATTCCAATCCGGATGAACAACTATACAATATTGATGATTAAATTTACCCTCACTTTGACCATCAACCAGTAATTCTACTCCAGCTATGGGTAGTCCATTGGGAGTGCTAAAACTTCCACCTAACAACTCACTGAAATCATCTACAACACATGAATATGGACCAAAACAATTTCCATCTTGTAATTCTACTATAGCTGAACATGTATCAGCAAGGCCACTGCTTGCGCGAACAATTAGTACAATTCTCGTCTTATGACTGCCCTTACAATCATTTTGGATAATAAGTGGTTCATCATGTCTTGTCGTGGAGCTAAATTCATTGTATATCTCATAATCCAATTGTGAACTATCAGTTGCAAAACTACCTGAATCGATATCTTCAATATGGATTGTATATATACAGTCATTACTAGCACCAAAGATCAACCCACAATTACAAACTGCAATTGGTTTTCCAGATTGAGAGAATGCTTCGAAATAAAAAAGGAATACTAATATGAGCGAGAGATACGCCAAAATATACGGCTTCGATAAAAAAGCAATCATGCAATAAGTGTTTGAGACCTTAAATAGGGCTGCTCTATTTTAGATCAAGGTGATCAATAATACCAATAGTGGGGATCTGTGTTGTATATAAAACGAATAGAATGGCTCCAACGCTCCCTATTCTAATGTATTCCGGGTTCTATAAAAAAGCAAAGGGCTGTGAAAATTAACTCCACAGCCCTCTATACATATTTTGAAAGATTAAATTGACTTATT
>CBDDLT010000002.1:0-27792 GCA_965230755.1 Saprospiraceae bacterium
TTTTAATACTTCTATACTACCATCTCTATTCGAAACTTGAACAACTGGCCCTTCTTCTATGAAAAGTCCAACCATTTTAACCACATCGCGCAAAGATCCACCGGAATTAAATCTAAGATCAAATATCAGCGCATCTGCTCCCTCATCTTTAAGCTTGATCAACTCTTTTTCAACATCTTTAGCACTACTACGCCCTTTTCTATCTTCGAAATCCGCATAGAATTTGGGTAATTTCAAATAACCTACGTTAAAGTCTACATCATTGTGCTCAATCATCATAGACTTCGCAAACCCCTCTTCCAATATGACCACATCCCTGATGATCGGTATCACTATAATGTTTCCATCCAACTTTCTCACCGTAAGTTTGACCTCAGTCCCCTTATCTCCTCTGATCAAATCAACGACATCATCAATCGGCATTCCCGTTATATCCGTCGCTTCTTCGTTGCCCTGGGCAACCTCTAAAATCACATCTTTAACCTCCAGGTCTCCCTGTTTCCATGACGGGCTACCAGGAACGATGCTCACTACTTTGGTCTCTTCACCATCGGAACTCAGTCTTGCACCGATTCCCTCCAGTTTACCTGACATCCCTATGTCAAAACTCTTCTTATCTCTAGGCTTATAAAAATTTGTGTGTGGATCGTAAGCATTAGTAATTACGTTTAGGTAAGTACTGAAATGATCCATATCATCCTTTTGCTCCATCCTGACAAACCACTTATCAAAAACCTCCTTTACCTTATCCTGAGCATCCACAAGCAAGCTATCCAAGGGCTTCGCTTCGAAATCATCCTCATTCTCCATCCTTTTCTCCTGCTTTCTTACCCTCGTATAATATCGCTCGAGAACTTCATGCTCTAACCATTTTCTCCAATACTCTTTCAGTTCAGCATCTGTTTTGGCATAAGATCTTTTATCACCTTCTAATTCGACGGTTTCCTTATTTGAAATGTTCAACGGGCTGGATAGAATCTCATCAGAAAATCCTTTTGCTCTTTGTTTGGCATTGGCCATCAAGTCCATGGCTTGACGATATAGTTGTCTTTCTCCATCATTAATTTGATCATCCAGTAGGTATCTACTTTTTTCGAGTTGATCTACTTCACTCTGCAGCAAGAATCTTTTAGCACCATCGATGTACTTCATGTAAGTATCAAAAGCTCTGCTGGAGAACTCATCATCAATTTTCAAAGGCTGATAATGCCATCTCTGTAATACAGAGGTAGTCAGCTTAACCAAAATATCTTCTTTACTCTCTAGATTCACCAATTCATCTTCGATCAATTCCTCCCCTTGCTGATTGGAAGGCAAAAAAGCCGTGAGCAGAAAGAGGACCAAACTAAGTCCAAAAAAAACTCTAATCATTATTCTATTATTTATTGATACCAAACTAATCCCGTTATCTAGTTAAAGAACAAATTCGATACAAGTTAAGTTTAAAAAAGCAAAAAGACCTCAGTTGAGGTCTTTTTGAACGGAATTGCTCCCTATTTATTATTTGTCCCTTATGCCTAATCTATGTCTTAAAGCAAAGGAGCAATCACAAGTGCTACGACTGACATTAGTTTTAACAAAATATTAAGAGAAGGACCTGAAGTATCTTTAAATGGATCACCTACCGTATCACCAACTACAGTTGCTTTGTGCGGGTCAGATCCTTTGTAATACATCTTTCCATCAATATCTACTCCTTCTTCAAACATTTTCTTAGCGTTATCCCAAGCACCACCTGCATTCGACTGGAAGATGGCCATTAAAACACCACATACTGTTACTCCGGCAAGTAGTCCACCCAACATTTCAGCACCACCGGCAAATCCAATGATGGCAGGAGTGACAACAGCAATTAATCCCGGTACGATCATCTCTCTGATCGAAGCTTTAGTAGAAATATCCACACATTTGCTGTATTCTGCTTTACCGTCAGCTGCTTCGAAAGTAGTTTGATCTTCTTTACTCCAATCTTCAAATTCTTTACCATCATTTAACCTCATTACTTCCAAGGCTTTTTTCAATTCAGGAATAGAATTAAACTGTCTTCTCACTTCCGTAATCATATCCATTGCCGCTCTTCCCACAGCTCCCATAGAGAGTGCAGAGAATAAGAATGGTAACATACCACCGAGTAATAATCCTGAAAGAACCAATGGTTTAGCGATATCAATGGTCGCAATATCTGCCGTCGCCATAAATGCTGCAAACAATGCCAAGGCAGTCAAAGCTGCAGAACCAATCGCAAAACCTTTTCCTATCGCCGCAGTAGTATTTCCTACCGCATCCAATTTATCTGTTCTCTGTCTTACTTCTTTAGGCAATTCTGCCATTTCAGCAATACCACCAGCGTTATCAGATACCGGTCCGTAAGCATCTACTGCCAATTGAATACCCGTATTAGATAACATCCCTACTGCAGCAATTGCAATACCATATAATCCTGCAAAGTGATGTGCTCCAATAATGGCAACAGCCAAAATGATAATAGGAATTGCAGTAGACTGCATACCTACACCTAATCCGGCAATGATATTAGTAGCCGATCCTGTCAAGGATTGGTTGACTATAGATTTTACAGGTCTTGTTCCAGTACCTGTATAATACTCCGTTATTTTTCCAATACCAAGACCAGAAATCAAACCGATAACGATAGCAATAAATACACCAACAGAAGAGTAGTTTTTACCATTTAGTGACCATGTTTCAGGTAACATATACTGCACGATGAACCATGTTGCAATCAACATCAAAGCTGCTGCTAAAAACTCACCAGTATTTAAAGCCTTATGTGGGTCTCCTCCTTCTTTAACTCGGACAAAGAAAGTTCCTATAATAGAAGACAGAATTCCAGTTGAAGCCAATACTAATGGCAATAAAACCGCTCCTTTACCACCAAAATTAGCAGCAAAATCAGGAAGTGCCATGAATGTTGCACCAAGTACCATTGTACCGATGATAGATCCTACATATGATTCGAAAAGATCCGCACCCATACCGGCTACGTCTCCTACGTTATCTCCTACGTTATCAGCGATCGTCGCAGGGTTCAATGGGTGATCTTCAGGGATACCCGCTTCTACCTTTCCTACCAAATCCGCTCCAACGTCTGCCGCCTTAGTATAAATACCTCCACCTACTCTCGCAAACAATGCAATAGAAGATGCTCCAAAAGAAAATCCGATAAGAACATTGATCACTCTTTCTACCGCGTATTGAGTATCTGCTCCGAAAAGATTAGAGTAAACAATAAACAAAATACCTAATCCCAAAACACCTAGTCCAACAACGCCAAGACCCATAACAGATCCACCTGCAAATGCAACTTCAAGTGCTTTAGCCAATCCACTTCTGGCAGCATTGGTAGTTCTGACATTAGCTTTGGTGGCTATTCTCATACCAATAAAACCTGCTAGGGCAGAACATAAAGCACCCAATATAAATGAAACTGCAACCAATGAAGATGACGTCGCAGGATCAGCAGAAAATGCTAAAAGAGCCGCTACAACCACAACAAAAATTGCCAATACCTTGTACTCTGCTTTAAGGAAGGCCATCGCACCATCCGCGATATTATCTGCTATCCTCGCCATTCTATCCGTACCTACCTCTTGCTTAGAAACCCAGGAAGACTTCCAAAAGGTATACAATAAAGCAACAACACCCATGATCGGCATTATGTACACTAAATTCTGACTCATAAATTATTCTTTAAACAAAAAATTGATTTTCAAATACTGCGCGAAATTAGTAATAATCAACGAAGAATTGATAATTAACAATCAATAATTAAATAAGGCGAAAATCACTACTTATATGTAGGCTCTGTGTCATACATACTGACATCCAGTTTTTCGAAGGGTTGAATTTCGATGATCTCGAATTTTGGATACACAAATTGAGGATTTTCCTTGTGATAGTTTTGATGTTTCAAAACAGCATAGTTTCTAAGATCAGGGTTTTTATTAAAGTCATCAAAAGTGAAATTTTCATATAAATAGGGAAACCCGGCTCCCATTTCTTTTGTCACCCAAAGTTCTTCTATCCAAGTATATCTTCCTGTCGTTCTTGTAACCAAAAGTTTACGAGCTTTGAACCCAAGCAATTCCTTCTCCTCTCCCGTCAGGTTAAAATCATCGATTACAATTTTATAAAACTTAAGTTGGTTATAAATCCATTCTTCATCAAGCGCTCTTTCCTTAATCTTAAAAATACTTATATCCTTTGAATCGGGAAAATAACCGATATGATGCATCTGAGTATAATCGAAGACCTCTATAGGGCTTTCTTTCGATGTCTTTCTTTTCGTACCATAAACTTGATTATTTTCATGGATATAGTACCCCAGAGTATCTCCTCTATTTGATTTATATTCTACTCCAACTAGTTTGAAATCAAAACTATACTCATCCGGACGTTCAATCCCTTCAGCTTCTTTCTCAAGAAATTCTCTAAAAGTAGACCCAGCTAGCAGCGGCGGCATTTTGATACCTTCTTTTTCCATCTTAGCTCTATTCTCTACACCAGGTGGAGGTGGTGGAGGCGGAATCGAGGGAGGACTAAAATCTCTCGGACTCAACTCCTCAGCCTCATCCTGAGTCTTTTCCATCTCAACTGATGGTGGTGGCGAAGGCGGTGGCGGCTGTTGTCCAAAAATCTTGATCGAAAACAGCAAAACAATGAACAGAACTAGATGTAATTTGATATGCATGAAAAGAAATTATTAATTATTAATTTTTCATTATTAATTCTCAATTGTCCATGTAAGCCTCGATCGGAGGACATACGCAGATAAGATTTCTATCGCCGTAAGCATTGTCAACCCTAGCAGACCCTACCCAAAACTTATGTCCACTTCTCAAGTACTGGATGGGATAGGCCGCCTTTTCTCTAGAGTAATTATGACTCCATTCATCAGAACAAACTTCGTGAATCGGATGAGGAGCATTTCTCAAAACATTGTCTTCTGCATCCTGATCGCCACGTGCTATTTCATCTACTTCTTCTTTTATTGCAATCATGGCATCACAAAACCGATCGAGTTCCATTACGTCTTCACTCTCCGTTGGCTCTATCATTAAGGTACCTGGAACGGGGAAAGAAAGCGTAGGAGCATGGAATCCGTAATCAATAAGTCTTTTGGCGATGTCTTCTGCAGAAGCAATGGACTTAAAACTTCTCAAATCCAAGATTAACTCATGAGCACATCGTCCCTTTTCACCGGTGTAAAGTATCTCGTAGTAATCTCCCAGTCTTGACTTGATATAGTTGGCATTCAATATAGCGTACTCGGTAGATCTTTTTAAGCCCTGATCGCCTAAGAGCCTGATATAAGCATAACTGATCAGTAAAATACTTGCACTACCAAAAGGTGCACTTGATATACTATCACATGGACTATTACCTCCAGTCTTAACCAGAGCATGGCCTGGCAAGTAAGGAGATAACTTATCATTGCAACATATTGGTCCCATTCCAGGACCTCCTCCACCATGTGGAATGGCAAATGTCTTATGTAAATTAAGATGGCAAACATCCGCTCCAATCTTTCCAGGACTAGTATAACCTACTTGAGCATTCATATTGGCTCCATCCATGTAGACCAATCCACCGTGCTGATGAACTAAGTCGCATATTTCCTGGATGGCGGTCTCAAAAACTCCATGAGTGGATGGATAAGTCACCATCAACGAGGATAGGTTTTCACTGTATTCTTCGCATTTTGCTTTCAGGTCATCCACATCTATGTTCCCTCTTTCGTCAGTTGCTACAACCTTCACCGACATACCCGCCATAACGGCACTTGCCGGATTGGTGCCATGTGCTGAAGATGGAATCAACACAATATTTCTCTCAGTATCGCCTCTATCCAGATGATAAGCCCTAATTACCGATAAGCCCGCGAACTCTCCCTGAGCTCCGGAATTCGGCTGAAGAGAACAAGCGATAAAGCCCGTAATCGCGCAGAGATATTTACTCAATTCGTCAAAAATAACATGGTAACCCTTCATCTGATCCTCCGGTGCAAATGGATGAGCCTGAGAGAAAGTGTCATAAGTTACGGGAATCAACTGAGTCGCTGCATTTAGTTTCATAGTGCACGATCCCAAAGGAATCATCGAATGCACCAAGGAAAGATCCTTCTGCTCAAGACTCTTGATGTACCGCATCAATTGTGTCTCAGATCGATGCATATGAAAAACCGGATGGGTAAGATAATCCGTTTTCCGACTGATGCTTTCCGGAATTTCTCCATCTGTACTGGCCTCTAGCTGTACTCCGAAAATATCTCCCAAATCCCTCATGGTTTTCTCATCAGTAGTCTCATCGATACTTAACTGAATACCATCTTCGGTATAGAAGAAGTTAATACCCATCTCCTCCGCGCTCCTTCTTACTTCCTCTTTTTTGCTCTTAGAACACTGAATTTTCAGTGTATCAAAGAACGATTTATTTTGAACACTATACTTTTTGGACAAAGCCTGGTTAAGACGGTTAGTCTTATCATTAATTTCTCGTGCAATTTCTTTCAATCCGCTCGGCCCGTGATAAACGGCATAGAATGAAGCCATAATCGCCAACAATGCCTGAGCTGTACAGATATTACTGGTAGCTTTTTCTCTTTTGATATGTTGCTCCCTGGTTTGAAGAGCCATTCGCAGGGTAGAGTTGCCTAGTCTATCTTTCGATATTCCAATTATTCTACCTGGTATTATTCTTTTGAATTCGTCCTGAGTGGCGAAGTAAGCAGCATGTGGACCACCGTACCCTATCGGTACTCCAAGTCGCTGAGTATTTCCAACAACTGCATCTGCGCCCCAAGTACCCGGAGCTTTGATAAGACATAGAGAAAGAATATCGGCAATAACAATGACATAAATGCCCATTGCTTTGATTCTTTCTACCCTCTTTTCCCAATCTTCAATATTACCACCGGCATCCGGATACTGTATTAAGACAGCAAATACTCCATCCGCCTCTTTAATATCATTGATATCACAATGTAGAACCTTAATCCCAAGAGGATTAGCTCTGGATAGCAATACGGATTCTGTTTGATCAAATATATTCGTAACAACAGCCAATGTATCGAAATCACTTTCGCTTTTCTTCTTATTCTTCTTGGCGTGAAACATGGCCATGGCTTCTGCAGCTGCAGTACCTTCATCCAGCAGGGACGCATTGGCCAAAGGCAATCCTGTGAGATCAGCTATTACTGTTTGAAAGTTGAGCAATGCCTCTAGTCTACCTTGCGATATCTCCGCTTGATAAGGCGTATACTGAGTATACCAGGAAGGATTGTGGAATACATTTCTAAGGATAGGGCTAGGCGTTATTGTACCGTAGTATCCGTAACCGATTAGTGAGCGATAATTTTTATTCATTGCCGCTAAGTCCTTCATATGCTGTAAGCATTCATGCTCAGAAATCGCCTCCGGAATAACACCCGTAATCGAATCTTCCAAAATGCTAGATGGAACAGTTTGATCCATTAACTGATCGATACTATCAGCGCCAATTACGTTTAGCATTTGATCACCTGACTCCCTCGTTCCAATATGTCTGTTTTCAAAAGAATTCATACGCTTATTTTAGTGTTGCAAAAATACTTTAATAATCGAAATAGAAATGAAATAAGAGAGATAATGTTGAGCATAAGTTTAGCTAATTTTGTACTTTAAGTTTTATCATGAATTGGAAATCTTTTTTTGTTCTCCTATTTTCTTTTTCCTGCCTATATCTTTTAGGACAGGACAGTGTTCTTAATCAGGACCTGGCATTGAAATCCAACACAGGTCAAAGCCCTTCTTCCACATGGCTTAAATTGGGTTCGAATGAAAGAATGCTCCACTCTTTTTCAATTAAAACTACATCTGATTTTTATTGGCCCTATCTCGAATATCGAGAAGGCAAGAAAAAGCCCTGGAAGCCTTTGATTAAGAATAGTCATCAACAAGAATCTGAAGATTTTATCATCAGCGAACTCATTTTCATTGATGCAGACTCCCTACAACTTCGAAATTCTTATGAATGCACTTTAGAATTACAGCTTTTCAGCATTGAAAAGAATTCGAATAGAAAGGAATTGGACGAATACCAATTCTGTCAATGCGATTCCGTGCAAATTAGAACCAGGGACCAATGGTGTCCCGATGGAGATTGTCCTTTGGATCCAACCCCTGTATCCAATAAGGCTGAATTTATTATAATTCATCATACAGCTGGAGGCAATGACGCTCCGGATTACGATGCCGTTGTTCGATCGTATTATCGATTTCATGTAGAGACCAGAGGATGGGATGATATCGGCTATAATTATCTCATTAGTCCGGAAGGAGTAATATACGAAGGAAGAGGATCTGAACTACTAGGAGCCCACTTTTGCGCTCAAAACACTGGTACATTGGGTGTAGGCCTGATTGGAGATTACAGCTCTGTTATTCCATCTACAGAAATCCTCGAATCCGCAATAGATCTATCGGCATACATGTCTTGCCTTCTCAATATCGAAATTCCTTCAATGTCTTTTCATTCAAGCAGTCAAATGGTTCTGGATCACTTGAGTGGTCACAGAGACGGTTGTAACACGGCCTGTCCTGGAGATATGCTTTATTCGCGTCTGCCGGATTTGAGAAATGAAATTGTTCAGCTTCAAGATGATAGTTGTTTTATAGAACCTATTGTTCTTGAAATTATGCAAGTAGATGGGCAATTTACCTTAGAATGGAGCCATAATGTAACTGAGGAAGTAGCCTATAAAATACTATTTGCTCAAAATATTGATGATGAATTCAACGCTATTGATTCCGTTCCTGTTGGGGTAAAACAATACTTTTTTGATCCGGAAGCAATGCCCGGATGGTATCAAATACAAGTGGCTTCCGAAAGTTCTACCCACCAATGCAGTAACATTGTCAATATCGAAGTTACTTCTATTGTAGAATGGGAAATACTAGAAGACTCCAAAGAAACTTTCGTGCTATATAATGTATGGGGACAAGTAGTTCGAGAGGGAAATGCATTCGAGATACGGTCATCAATGGAATCTCTGTCTATCGGAAACTATTGGTTAGTTCAAGGAGAAAAAGTAATTAGAATTACTCGATGAGCCAGGGAATTTAAAAGAACATCTTCTTTCTCTTCAATTTAAGACTCAATTGTGTCCAATAGAAGCCTCTAACATCCCCTCCCAATAATCGATCTCAAATAACTGATCACTGATAACTTGATAACCGATAACCTTAACAACAATCCCTATCCATTCTTCTTAGGAACCCTGATCACGTATTTCCTACCCGACATATTGGGTAAAGTATGACTGATCAACCAAGGGTTGTAGTACTTTAGATCACGGTAAGACGCACCAAATTTCTTGGCAAAATGTGCCAAACTATTGATTGAACTATCTACCTCCATGGAATAATAATTTTCCAAAGGGCTGTAATAATTGGTCTCATCCAATTCAATACCAAAAGAAGATGGATCAGAGATAATTTCTTTAAGAGCGATAATTCGAAATATATATCTCATTGTTTCGATACTCAAATTGAGTTCGTAGTAATTATTAGACTGCTGAAGGGCTACTTGTTTGTCCAGGCCATTCATTCCCATATTATAGGATGCTGCGGCCATAGTCCAACTGCCAAATTTCTCTTTGGCCTTGATTAAATACTTACAGGCAGCTAAAGTAGATTTTTCAATATGATTTCTTTCGTCGACATATTTATTGATCTCCAGATCGTAAGATTCACCGGTCGATTTTAAGAATTGCCAATAACCCGCCGCTCCGGCTGGTGATACGACATTGCTCAAATTACTTTCCGCAACACACAGGTATTTGAAATCACCCGGAACACCCTGCTCCGCCAATATTTTTTCAATAACAGGGAAGAATTTTTTACTGCGCTTGATATTGAGCATGGTGCTTGAATGCCAAAACGTATTGACAAGAAGCTCCCTATCCATTCTTTCCCTTACGTCCTGTTTTTCTAATGGCAACGCTTCTCCTGCAAAATGATAGGAATCCTTGAGCTGAATCCCCTTCACCGATTGAGGTGCTTCTTTCACTGTTTCCTCTGAAGCATCCGGAATTCTTGCACTTAAAAAAAGTAAGATGAGTAGTGATAATCCTAAAAAGAATGCGTTTCGCTTCATGAGTTTAATAATTTCTTTGTTACATAATGCAAGCCTATTTTTTTCTAGGCTTCTTAAATATTGGCACCGTCGAACATGGCTCTCCAAACATTAGGCTTTTTACTAGAGGAACTAGCTTCTGTGTAATCTTCAAATAGGCAGACGCCGGCACTTCAAGTTCGCCACACCCTTTTATAACGACCATCTTATCCTCATAACTGCTCCAGTCTACTTCCTGTATCTTATTATCGTAGTAATTCTTAATGTACTCTTTCTTAGTGCCCTGGTAGCACTCTGTTGCAATTCCTGACAGATGAGTAGTAATAAGCATAAATGACCAGGTTGGTAGTATGGCATCTGTGCTACAATAGATACAGACAATCTTGTCCTTGAAGTCACTCCAGTCCTTTTCCTTCAATGACTTTCTAAATTCCTTTTCTCTTAATAATAGTCCCTTGAATAAGAAATCGGCAATATCCAATTCTATAAATTCCGATTCGGGATAGAACTGTTCTAAATTGATTGTCTTCAGAGGACTATTGGCTACCCTATTGACTAATTTCTCCTGATGATGTACTTCATCCATAGTTTTCTAATTCATTTGATAACGAAATGATTCATCATTCCTTATCTGTAGATACAACTGAAGCCTCAGATTGTTCTTCTTTTACTATTTCTTTAGGCTTTGGCAAGTCAGAAATTTGCTTCAATCCAAAGTAATTCATGAATTTTTCTGAGGTTCCATATAGTAATGGCCTCCCAGGCCCCTCACTTCTACCTTGAATATCAATTAAATCCTTTTCAAGCAATTTTCTAATTGTATAATCTGAGGACACACCTCTAATCTCTTCAATCTCGATCTTTGTTATTGGCTGCTTATAAGCGATAATCGAAAGTACCTCCAAGGCGGATTTACTCAATTTTTTTCCACTGGTTACTTTTAAGTAATCTTCGATTGTTTTGTGGTACTGACCCTTGGTTAAAAATATGTATGCTTCATCAATCTCAGCCAATTCGAAAATACAGTCTTCAGCCGAGCATTTTTCTCTGATACTTTCGATAATCTGTTCCAATTGCTCATTGGAAAGCGTCACCTCAAAAGTCTTTTGAAGGCTGGCTACAATATCCTCAACCCCGACGGGATCAGTGGATGCATAAATCAAGGCTTCGACTTGTAAGGCAAAATCCATAGACATCGCTCATTTTTTAATTACTGAACCAATATCTAAAAAACTTATTTAATAATGGAGTGGGATAAGGGTAAAAAAGAACAGGGACACTAAAAGTGTCCCTGTAAACCCCAAAAAACCAAATGAAAACAATTTATATTCTGAAAAATCAGAAATATAAATTTCCTACTTTAGACAAATGATTGACGCGAAGGTCACATTTAGGTATTAGAAATACACAAAAAAAGAATATTTTTTTAATCCTTATGTATAATTTGCTAATAAAGAGGTTTTTAGCTATTGCATTTTGTCGACAAAAAAATTATCTTTTTTTTATCTTCTATAAATGATAAGCAATAAATGGCCAAAAAAGACAAAAAAAGTTTCGAGTGTAATGTCTGCGGACATCAATCTCCAAAGTGGAATGGGAGATGCCTGAACTGTGGGTCATGGAACTCGTATGTAGAAACTTTAAGCTCGGGTAACAATGATAAGTCTTTGGATGGTTTCATTCAGGATCTGGATAATTCCAAACCCATTCCAATTAATGAGGTCCAGTATTCTAATGCGGCCAGAATTGACAGCCTGAATACTGAATTAAATCGCGTTCTTGGAGGGGGATTCGTGCCGGGTTCTATAGTCTTGATTGGAGGACATCCCGGTGTTGGAAAATCGACCCTTTTACTACAAACTGTCTTGGCCGTAAAGCGATCAGTACTCTATGTATCAGGCGAGGAGAGCAATCAGCAAATTAAGATGAGGGCTGAAAGAATTCATTCCGGTGAAATGTCCTGTACGCTCTACAACGCAACCAATATCATCGATATCATCAAAGCCACTCAAGAAATTAATCCTGATCTACTGGTGATAGACAGTATTCAGACCTGCAGAACTCCGGATTTGGATAGTCTCCCTGGATCCGTTGCTCAGATCAGAGCTTGCACACAAATACTACAACAATACGCGAAAAAAACAAATACGGCGGTTATCCTTATTGGTCATATTAATAAGGAGGGAAAGATTGCTGGGCCAATGATATTAGAACATATTGTAGATGCCGTGCTCTTGTTTGAAGGTGACAGGAAATACCAATACCGAATCTTAAGGGCGGCCAAAAACAGGTTCGGAAGTACAGACGAAATGGGAATCTTTGATATGACATCCAAAGGTCTAATGGCCATCGAAAATCCATCCGAGATGTTCCTATCCGATAGGAACAAAGGTCACATAGGCCAGGCTATTGGCACTGTTCAAGAAGGAAGAAGAACGATCATGGCGGAAGTCCAGTCTTTGATCAACAATGCCATCTTTGGCACTCCTCAAAGATCCACAACCGGCTTTGACATTAAGCGCTTGCACATGCTATTGGCCGTTATGGAAAACAAATTAGGGCTGTATTTAGGACAAAAAGATGTCTATCTCAATATAGCGGGTGGACTAAAAATTCAAGAGACTGCTCTCGATATGGGTGTTTGTGCCTCTATTATTTCAGCATTTCATCAGTTTGTCATACCTGCTGATTTTTGCTTTATCGGTGAGTGCTCACTTTCCGGTGACTTCTCTAACATCGCTCATATAGAACAGCGTATTTTGGAAGCGGATAGAATGGGATATAATAAAATACTCATTCCAAAATTCAAGCATAGTCTGAAGATGGATAAACTGAGAACACTGGAAAATATTCAGGAACTTGAAAACTTCTTGAAGCATGAATTATGATCTCGAAAATAAGGAAATACTATTCATCGACGGTCAATGCATTATGTGTAATGGGCTGGTGAATAAAATATTGGATTCAGGGAAGTATAAGGATTTGCTTTTTGGCACTCTTAGCGGTGACACTTACGAAAAAATTACCCGAGAAATTGAATCTCCTGTGCGGGAATCCGTCGTACTCTATTCCGAGGGGAATTTGTACTATAAATCACAAGCCATACTAACAATTGGCAAAAAAATGGGTGGCTTCTATTCCTTTTTGGCTGGAATAGGAAGGATTTTTCCACTCAATTTTAGAAATATGGTTTACGATTTTGTAGCGAGAAATCGTTATCGCTGGTTTGGCAAGAAAGATGAAGATTACTGCGAATTACCTCATCCCGAACAAAGAATTCGTCTAGTACCTTAATATTCGAACTATAAGCCCTCTTCCTTAAACCAAGGAGTGAGATTTGGACATCTTTCATACTCTTCATCAATTCGAATAAACGTCGAACCAACTTTTTCATCCATCCAATCACTCAAAGCCTTAGATTTCTTTTGTTCCTTTGCCGCCAAAGATATTCTGTGATAATCTACATTCAAATTAGCTTGATGTGGATCTGTTCTTGACAGCAACTGAATAAATCGCACTACAATATCACCCTTGTAGTTTCTGTCGCTGAAAGGCATAGAAATTTCATCAATTTCCAATGAGTCCAAAGTAAAATATATGTCTGGTTCTAACTGATCGATCTCAAAAAAGGTATTTCCCGAAGACGGGTTTACTACCCTACCGCCGTTCGTAGCGCTACCTTCTTTTTCATGAGAATATTTCTTTACCGCGAGCTCAAAACTCATACTATCTTTCAATATTTCAAGACGAACACTGTCTAGCAAAGCAATAGATCCCTCCACGTCCTCATCCGTTAGCTCCGGACTAATTAGGATATGTCTTGAGTTAATATTGTCCCCTCGTCGCTCAATAAGTTGAATCAAGTGGTAGCCAAATTGGGTTTCGATGATCGGAGATAATTCCATCGGCTGCAAGTTAAATACTGCAGCTTCGAATTCTGGAACGAAGGTACCCCGTTTCTGCCACCCCAGGTCTCCACCTTTAGCCGCAGAACCCGGATCTTCCGAATAAATCGATGCCAACTCCGAAAATTCTTCTCCTTCTTCAACCCTCTTTTTTAAGCCTTCCAATAAATCCTTTACTGCCATCTTCGATGATTCATTGGGGGCAGGTCTCATGATAACTTCCCTGTACTCTACTTCAGAGTTAAAATACGGTAAACTATCCGGATGAATGCTACCGAAAAAATCCTTGACCTCCGTAGGCGTCAACTGGACATTATTGACTATTTGTGATTGCATTCTTTCTATCAACAATTGCTCCTCAAGATCTATTCGAAACTCGTCTTTGACCTCTTTGATGGTCATACCATAGTAATTCTCGAAAAACTCAATATCGTTGTTCATCATTCCTAGAATTTGTTCAACTCTAGCCTCCAGCTGAGCATCCAATTCGTCGTCTGATACCAGAATAGAATCTAGCCTCGCTTGATTCAGAAGCAATTTCTGTACAAAGCTGTTTTGAAGAACGGCACAATCTGTATTTGCGCCGAGAGACTGACCTCTCTCCTCTAGAATAGCCACCTGCTCTTGAACCTCACTCAATAGTAGTAGCTCTCCACCAATGTTGGCTATTATTTTATCCAAAATGATCCCTGTGCTATCCTGCGCAGGCAAAGAGATTGCTGAGATCATCAATAGAATGCCTACCAGCACAATTGAAAAATTATATTTGAACGGCATACTTTTAATCTTCATCTAATAATACTTAACTAGTTTTTTCTTGATGGCTTCTCTGTACTGCTGATCCTTTATTCTCGCTAAAAGAGCAATTTTCCTTTTATGAAGAATAAGTTTCTGTATTTGCTTCTCTACAAACTTCAATGGCGCTACTTCTCCGCTTTCCACCCTATTATGAGTGTAAAGGTATAGATTATCTCCATTATTGAGCTTGCGGGTGAAAATTTGATTCAAGCCAACATTACCATCCGTCAAGTCCAAAATTAACTTGAGCTTCGACTCTTCGACAAAATCATACCTGTAAAACCATCTCGAAGAGACCGTATCACTTTCATCTTTGAATTCAACAAGTAATTCCTGGTCCTTCAATTCAGTCCCCGAAATAATTGCACTGATTTCGAAAACATCATTGTTCAATAAAAAGTCCTTCTTATGCTTATTAAAATGGGACTCAATACTCTCTTTATCTACAACAGTATCGAGCATTGAAGTCACTATTTGCTCTTCATAATTATGAAGAATAAGCGAATTTCTGTAGGATTCAACCAATTCATCAATTGATCCTTTATCCTCCAGTTGCTTGCGCGCCTTGTTCAAAACCACCATATCTCTGATCCAGCGATCAATGTATGCATTCACCAATTGAACACTGTCTTCCGGATTTTCATTACCCGACAATAGCTTGTACGTATCTTCTAAGTATAGTACATCATCAAAAACTCCAACTACTGGAGTTCTATTGTCCATTTCTTGTTGATCTTTATTACAAGAAAGTATAAGGGAGCATAGAATAAAGAATAAAAAAGATCTCGACATCTATTTTCGAATCAGTTTCGAAAAGGCTTTACTATTTACTTTGACAGGATACTCATCCCTTAATTCCTTTATCCACTCCTTTTCCAATTGATCCTGATAATCAGCAACAACATATCCTCTAGACTCTTCCAAGGATTTATTGGCCGCAGGAAGAATATCTTCTATTTTATAGAACATGAAAGTGTTGGAATCCTGTCTTTTAGGATCTGATACTTCACCGGATGCCCACTTCATATTAGGTAAGTCATCAATTCTGTTCTTCTCATATTTTGATTCTGTACCAACGACCATGACTTTGTTTTCCTGATTGTATCTCATCTGAAGTTGGGTAAGGTTATCTGTTTTAGCTCGTTCGACCAATTCTCTTACTTTAGCTATATCTCCACTGTACACCGTATATTTGGTCACATTGGCTCTTTCTTCCCACTGGTAGTCATTTTTATTTTCAGCATAGAATTTATTGACTCCAACAGTGTCCTTACTCGCCTTGTCCCAAACATTTTCTTTTGTGGCTTCAAAAAGAAGAATTCCCTCCTCGTACTCCTGCATAAGTCTAGCAAAGTCAGGGTACTTTTCCTCTAGTTTGGACTCTTCGTATTTCAAGCACATCTCATCTATGAAACCATCTAATAATTCATGGACTACTTTGTCATAACTCATAGTCCTTCCCATTTCAACTCTTATTCTAGCCGACTTCATCAAATATAGAATGTAATCCTTAATACTGTACGTTGCCTGTCCATCATTGAAGTTTAACAAGGTAGTTTCTGGTCTTTCTTTTGGCGCAGCCCATCTATAGGTAGTCAAGGTGCTATCTAAAGCAGTTTCCACCCAATTATTGAATTCAGCTTTTTCCACCTTGATCTTATTCCCTTTTCGAACTCTCTTTACCAAGGCTTCTTCAGCACGACCAAATCGTCCATCTCGCATAATCTGACTTTCCAAATACCTGTATTGGTCTTTATACGATCCAGGTTCCTTCTTATCTAAGCGCTTTATGATATGCCAACCAACACTTGTTTCCACCGGCTTACTATAATCTCCGTCATTAGCCAATTCGAACGCTGCTGTTTCGAAATCTTCCTCGTACTGACCGATTTTAATGCTGCCAATATACCCTCCTTTCTTAGATGTTTTTTTATCCTCACTTTTATCTTTACAAAGGATCTCAAATTGTTTGCCTTGCTTTAACTGCAAGAATATATCATCGATCTTCTTTTTCGCCTCTTCACTGTTATCTCTTTTCATTACCATGATGTGAGCGATTTCCATCTGACCTCTTGCCGGACGTTCGCTTTCCACTTTAATGATGTGATATCCCGCCTTAGATCTGACCGGAGCTGAAACCTGGCCTACCGGAGTATTATAGATGGCATTCTCTATCTCATAGAATCCATTAGGTAACATCGAAGTAATAAATCCAAGATATCCACCTTGATTTACTGAGGACTTATCACCACTGTGCGTTTTGGCCAATTCTGCAAAGTCTTTACTTTGCTTTGCCATGTCGTAAACAGACATCGCTCTGCGATAAGTTTTGAGTGTATCACTAGGGGTACTAGCAGCATTGATTGGGAATAAAATATGTCTTACTTCTCTATCCAATTTCTGTCTTTCATAAACTTCCTCGATCAAACCATCCTTGATTTCCTTATCCGTCAAATAATTGCTGGCCAACTGATCTCTATACCCTTTTAATTCTCTGATCAGTTCTTTGTCTTCGTGCAATCCCATATCATGGGCTTTTCTCACTTTGAGTTTGAAATTAATATATAGATCAAGGTACTCTTCTAATGATTTTTTTGAGTAGTCCGCTTCGTCGCCATTGGTTTTTTCGTAGATCTGCTTGAATTCTGACACATATACATCCTGATCATCCACCGTGAATAGAACAGGGTCAGTTTTTTGCCCCCAGGATATTTGAAATAATAAACACAGGATTGCAATGATTGAGTATCTCATAATAATTCTTGAAATTTGTTTTCTAATGCTGTTATTCTTCGCAAAAAAGAAGCTAAAATTAATAAAAAGACATACAAAGGTCATATGACATCGTAACCAATATCCTTACGATAATACTTTTTTTCAAAATTTATTGTGTCTGCTGCCTGATATGATTTACTCAGTGCCGATTCCTTGTTTTCGCCAAGGGCAGTTAGTGCCATCACTCTACCTCCATTGGTTAAAATATTTTCTTCCGATAATTTGGTGCCTGCTTGAAAAACCAATACGTCTTTCGCTGACTCTATTCCATCTATTCTCTTTCCTTTCTCATAACTTTCCGGATATCCCCCAGAACAAAGTATAACCGTTGTGCAGTATTGCTGATCGAACTTTAATTCCTTCGACTGAAGTTCTCCCTTACAAGTGAGCATCATCATCTCCAGTAAATCTTCATTCAATCGGGGAAGAATTACTTCAGTTTCCGGATCTCCAAACCGACAATTATACTCTATCACATAGGCTTTATTATCGACTTCAATTAACCCGAAGAAGACCACTCCCTTGTAGTCCATCCCTTCACTACTGATTCCTCTTACCGTTGGTCTCACAATTTCTTCTTCTACCTTTTTAAGTAAATCAGCACTGACAAAGCTAACCGGAGAGATAGCTCCCATTCCTCCGGTATTAAGACCTTCATCTCCTTCCAAGGCCTTTTTGTAATCTTTAGCAATCGGCAGCAATTGATAATTCGCTCCATCCGTTATCGCAAAAACACTAAATTCCCGACCTTTTAAAAACTCTTCAATGAGCACCTCCTTCGATGCATCACCAAATTTTCCATCGAGCATTTCGATGAGGGTTGCAATAGCGATATTGGGGTCATTCTCGATGATCACACCTTTTCCGGCAGCCAGACCATCGGCTTTAAGCACATATGGGCCGGGGTTCTGCTTAATATATTGAATTCCCTCATCTACATTGCTCGCATTAACCTTAACCATGGCAGCAGTAGGAATATCATACTTCTTCATAAACTCCTTGGCAAAAGCTTTACTTCCCTCTAGTTGTGCAGCATCTTTTGATGGACCAAAAACCAAAATATTCTTCTCAGAAAAATAGTCGACAACTCCTTCGATCAAAGGCAATTCAGGTCCCACTACGATCATTTCAATTTCATGCTTTTCGCAATAGGACTCTATCGCAGAAAAATCTAAAATATCTATGGAAGCCGAAGGAAATACTTTATTGGTTCCTGCATTGCCCGGAATGACATGTAAGGTATCACAATGATTAGATTGATTGATCTTCCAGGCCAAGGCCGACTCTCTTCCTCCATTACCCAATAGCAAAACGTTCATCCAATTGTATTTTAGTGAAATTTTGCGCAAAGATAATGAAATGACCTTGATATCAATTAGAATGTGAAAAAGGTCTAATCAAGAACCTCATTCCAATACCAATTGTAACCCTAAACATTATTTGTGTAAAAAAGAAACTCACAAATGCCTCTCCGCATGATAGGAAGACCTGACCAAAGGACCAGACTCTACAAAATTGAAGCCTTTCTCAAGACCTATTTTTTCGTATTCCTTAAACTGATCTGGTGTCACGAATTCTTCAACTTTCAAATGCATCGGAGTGGGCTGTAGGTATTGCCCAATGGTCAAAACGTCACAGCCATGAGCTACGAGATCATCCATAGCTTTGTAAACCTGTTCAGGGGTCTCTCCCAATCCCACCATAATTCCGGATTTGGTTCTTTTACCCAGTTCCTTGGTTCTAGCTATTTGCTCAAGACTTCTATTGTATTTGGCTTGAGGTCGTACCTTGCGGTACAAATCCTCTACTGTTTCCATATTGTGAGAGACTACCTCCTGACCACCTTCTACCATTCGCTCCAATGCCTCCCAATTAGCCCGTACATCCGGAATAAGGGTCTCTATGGTTACTTCCGGACTTCTCTCTTTAATGTGCACCACAGTTTGATACCATATCTCTGCACCTCTATCCTTAAGTTCATCTCTGTTAACCGAGGTAATTACAGCGTGTTTAACGCCCATCAGATCGATGGCCTCAGCAACCCTTCTCGGCTCATCCTCATCATACTCTGGCGGTCTACCGGTCTTAACGGCACAAAAAGAACATGACCTAGTGCAAACATTACCTAAGATCATGAAAGTAGCTGTTCCAGCGCCCCAGCACTCCCCCATATTAGGACAGTTTCCACTTTGACAAATGGTATGCAAACCATATTCGTCAACCAAGGACCTTACCTTCTTATAGTTCTCTCCTATTGGAAGCTTTACCTTTAACCATTCCGGTTTCTTTCTATGCCTAGGTCTCTTTTCTATTACATTCAACTCTATCATACCAAAGTGCTTACCATCTTTTTCCTACGCGAAGGGAAACATAAACATTAACAAATAATCGATTATTCTCTTCAGTCACCATAATCGGTGTATCAAAAATGAAATAATCCATCATAATACCTACATCCAAGGCACTGATAACATCTTCTCTCAAATTCCAATCAAATGTTGAAGAGAAGGATCCATGCAAGAAGGGCTTGAATTTTACTTCACTAAAACCTTTAAAAAATCGGCCGCCGCCATAGATTCTAGATCGATTCAGAAACAGATCTTCAGTGTCTTCACTGTATTTTATCTCTTCTAATGTTCTCTCTTCATTGTTTGAATACACCTTCAGATAATAGGGCTTTAATAAACCCAAACCCGGACCAAAATCTCC
Source organism: Saprospiraceae bacterium (assembly GCA_965230755.1). Classification (GTDB taxonomy): domain Bacteria; phylum Bacteroidota; class Bacteroidia; order Chitinophagales; family Saprospiraceae; genus DATFJT01. The sequence goes on from CBDDLT010000002.1 coordinate 20,319, forward strand.
TTGAAGAGCAACGGAAATCCCTTTTCGCCTCGCTTTTTCACCGATCGTCCGTCTAATCCCTCTGGCATATCTCAGGACAAAAAGATTATTTTGTTTTCCAAATACAAATGATCGGCTGGGATCGTCGAAATTGCCGAAGGTCGCATTGTTACTTTGACGATACTCCTTCTCGTGCTTAAGCTCACCCAAACTCAATCTCCAGTAATTGGTTCTGTAATAAGTTTTTATATGGGCTCTGGAATATCCGAAGGCGTAGCCCCTTGTGTGCAGTCTGAATTCCACATCCAGCTCTTTTTGATAGTATAGATTTCTGGAATCTACTTGGCTAATGTTCTTCTCTTGAGCTTGAAGTCCGCTCAGACAAAAAACAAATGTCACCAAAACCAAAAGTATATACCTAATCATTCCTTACCCACCGATGGAATTTAATTGATCTATTATTAAGAAAACACACAAACATACTCGGATGTTTATTCGAATTTACTTTTCGAAGTAAAGCTATTAATATTTGTTGAAAAGCTCAAATGGTGATTCGAACCTGCTTGATGATAGATAGCGCGTCCATAATCCAATCTGAATTTACTGATTCTAATTCCTACCCCCAAAGAAATACCCATACCACCTCCAACAGAACTCAATTTTAATTCTCTCCTTCTCAAGAAATCATAGGAGGCCCTAAAAACCAAAGTTTCCTTGGCGCCAATCAGCAGCTCTGCATTGATAATAAAGTGCTTCAACAAATTCGTACCAAAATTGCTTTCTTCGGATGAATCATCCGTAAAAAATCCATCGTTCACCGTGGTAGATTCTTCCGAATACTCCAGATCCCAGGCATTTAAATGATGATAAATGATGGAGTATCGAAAAGGTAGATGCTCGAACTGCTTGGTAAAAGCCAACTGTACATTCACCGGTAAAACGGACCTACTGTTATCCGTATATTCATCCAGCATCCAGCCAAAATTATTGATGGTCAAAGCCAGGGACATTCTTTTTTCCTCTACAAAGTAAACCGTTCCTAGATCCATGGCCAATGCAGACGCTCCAAAACTATCGTAATTACTAGAGATATACTTAATATTGGCCCCAAAGCGCATGCGCTCATAAAGCTTATAAGATGCTCCCAAATGTACAGCGATATCACTGGCATCAAAACTTCCTTGACTCAGCCCACGGGAATCTGTTCTTTCAAAATCCCCATATCCCATATAATTGACACCGACATGCCAAACCGGTGCGCGTAATTTTTTAAGCGAAAAGCTATAATTGGCAAAAGTGGATTGGATATCATCGAAATGAAACAGGGTACTGACGTGGATTTGGCCCTTAGATTTTTCATTCAGTAAAGATGGATTTCTGTAGGCAAGAGCATTATCTCCATCTATTACTCCAATGTTCTCAGATAAGGCGGTCAATCTTGCTGAAACAGGAATTTCTAAGAAAGCAAAGTTCCTCTGCCCTCCTAATAATTGAGCAGAGCTATGAAAATAAGTAGAGGGAATTAATGCGAGTATAAATATTATTCTTAGTAAAAAAGATATGCTCATGTTATTCAGTGGTTATTTTCCAAGTAGTTCTACAAACGCCTTCCTCACAATCCATTTTTCGTATTAGTACTCCAGTAGAATCATACAATTTTAGCGGGCCATGTTCATAGTCTCCATTCTTGTAAAAGCCCTCGGCCTTAAGATTTCCGTTTTCGAAATACTCCACAAAAGCTCCATTCTCCTCACCATTGCTAAACTCTACCTTCTCCTTAACCTGACCATTGGAGTAATAATTAACCAATGTACCAATTGTCTTGTCGTTTTCATAAACGCACTCCTGAAGTATTTGTCCCGTACTATCAAACAACTTAAACGGGCCGTTGTATTTATCGTCGATAACCGTCTCTATCGATTGCACCTGGCCATTTGCAAAGTAGAATTTCTTTTCTCCATGTAGCTTTCCCTTGGCATAGACCGATCTTTCGAACAAACTTCCATCTTCCAAATAACTCTCATAAATTCCGTCTCGGATACTATCTCCTAAGTGTTGGAATTTTTCTAGTAGCACATCTCCTTCATGTACTTCAAGCCATTGCCTTTCCTCACAACTGGTTGAAGACAATACAAAAAACAAGCACAAAATGTACAATAGCTTAGGTAGCCTTTTTTTCTGAAAATGAGAAGAAGATATGTTAAACGGTTCTCCTACCAATACTTTCATAGTGAAACTTCATTTTTGACAAGTCCTGTAATTCATAAAGGTTTCTTCCGTCAAAAATTGCGTTTCCTTTCATGTTTTTTTCCATTAATTCGAAATCCGGAACACGGAAAACACTCCATTCAGTTAAAATGCATAGCGCATCACATTGCTCAAGTGCATCGTACTTATTCGAGCAATAAACCACTTTCTCAGATGCTGGAAATACTTCTTGAAAGTTATCCATGGCTTCAGGATCGAATAGCCTTAATGAAGCCCCCATATCCAGTAATTCTTTCGCCACATAGAGGGCTGGAGCCTCTCTAATATCATCTGTATTGGGTTTGAAAGCTAAGCCCCAAAACGCAAATGTCTTCCCGCTGACATCGCCGAAATGTCTTTTGATTTTGTCGACCAATATTCGTCTCTGATTAGAATTTACTTCTAATACTGATTTTAAAATTTGGAAATTATAGTCATTCTTATTAGCTGTTCTCAAGAGAGCTTGTACATCCTTTGGAAAACAGCTACCTCCAAATCCCACACCTGGAAACAAAAATCTCTTACCAATTCTTGAATCGCTACCCATGCCTTTTCTAACATCATCGACATTGGCACCCAATTCTTCACATAAATTGGCGATTTCATTCATGAATGTAATCCTTGTCGCCAAGTACGAATTGGCGGCATACTTTGTCATTTCAGCCGACCTGACATCCATAAAAATGATGGGATTCCCCTGCCGAACAAATGGCTTATACAACTGTCCCATTTTCTCACGAGCCTTATCAGACTTCGCTCCGATCACAACACGATCTGGTTTTAGAAAATCGTCTACCGCAACACCTTCTCTTAAAAACTCCGGATTGGATACTACGTCGTAAAGATCAGCATCTAAGTTTGCAGATAGCCTTTCTTCCACTTGTTCTGCTGTTCCTACTGGAACTGTAGACTTATCCACGATAATTTTATAAGATTTGATCATGGTGGAAAGATCGCTGGCCACACCTAACACATAACTCAAATCCGCCGAACCATCTTCGCCAGGAGGTGTCGGAAGTGCTAGAAAAATAATATCTGATACATCTACCGCTTCTTTTAGATCAGTTGTAAAATGAAGCCTTCCCTGCTCGGTATTTCTTTTGAAAAGAATCTCCAACCCAGGCTCATAAATGGTAAGTTCACCGGATCGAAGTTTTTCAACTTTTTTTTCATCGATGTCTACACAGACGACATTATTGCCCGTTTCGGCAAAGCACGTACCCGAAACTAATCCGACATAGCCGGTTCCAACAATTGCTATATTCATGGTCTTGATATGCTATTTAAAACTTAGAAATCAATAGAACGTTGCTCTATTGTCAGAAATGCTCAAGTTCTTCTTAATATCTCTCATCAAATTATTTCGAACAGATGATCCATAAGAAGTCTTTTTCTGGCTTCTGAGTGCTTCAAGTGAACTAACGGAGGGATTTTCGTCTACTACTTTTAAGCAGTATACTCCACCGTTACCAATAACTACTTTATCACCGCTATTGACATTCATATTGTGAGCAGCTCCTACGATTTGAGGTTCATTTCCTACTTTAGGAATGAAAGGAGATGTAATACTAACATTAAATACAGTATCTATTATAGCACTAAATTGCGAAGACACATCTTCGATTGACTTACCGCTTATTTTAGCTACTAAATCTTCTCCTCGTTTTTCATTCAAAATAATGGATTCGATATCTTCTCTCATAGATGCAGCAGTAGGGAGTCCTTCTTCTCTTATTCCTTCCAGCGCAACAATGAAAAAATTACTATTAAAATAGTTGATTGTATTTTGCTTGGTGTGAACTTCTTCTTGAACATCACCCAATTCAGTACCTCCGGAAAATGCCCAGTTCACAACATCTCTAGAGATTCTATTATCGTCTATCAATCGTATACTAAATGCATTTCTATCAAAGTACTCTGAATTACTCAAAATCAATGATGCATCCGAACTTACAAAAGTTCTCAGATCATCCACAGATCTATGGTCTCTCATTATTCTTTGAGCATACTCATAAATAGAATCCTGCGTAGCTTCACTTGGAATGATAGGCTCATTGATCAGGGCGATTTTCACACCAGTCTCATTGTTCAAGTACTTCTTGTCTATAACCTCAACCACGTGCACACCAAACTGAGTCTCTACGGTGTATATCTTACCAACTTCACCCGAATAAAAGATCAAATCATTAAACTCTTTAACCATTTGTCCCCTTGAAGCATAACCTAAATCTCCACCTTTAGATGCCGTTCCATCTGTTCCAAATGCAACTGCCAAAGAATCAAAACGGTGCGTTCCAGCTTCAATAAGTGCTTTCAAACTATCCGCTGTAGCCTGTGCTTGAGCCAAAGATGTTCCATCAGGTCGAATCAAGATATGTCTTGACTTTACGGAGTCCGCCAAAGCCATTTTATCAACCATCTGGATAATTTGATACGATCCGTTCTCAATAAAAGGACCATATATTTCTCCTTTATTAAGGGAGAAGATAGAATCTGATGAGCTAGGATTTAGTTCATCTTTCAAGAAATAGCTCTCATCGAGAAGTCCTTCGTTTTGATCCACAAACAACTCCAGATTATCAGTAGATGCCATATTGCCTTTCAATTCTTGCATCGATGCGAACAACTTCATACTATCCGCCGCAGTAGGAGAAACCGGAATATTGAGAATAGCCAATCTCCTTTGCTCTTCATCCAAAAAATATTTAGCCTTATTTTCAGAGATGTAATCGTTGATTTCATTATCGCTGATTTCTGCTGCCAGATCAGACTGGTCGAATGGTACCTTGACAAAAGCAACTTTTTTATTCAATGAACCAAACTCCTTGTTCATATCTCCAATCCATGAAGGAGTATAAATTGCCTGAGAGATCATCTGCTTGTACTTATCTTCTAGCTGTTGCTTGATGATCTCCGTCTCTTGATAAGCCCAATATTGTCTATAATCTGCAGGCAACTGATTACCGGCAATCGCTTGTTTAACCTGCTCAAGATTTTCTCTATTTACCTGACGTGAATTAGGATCCGAAAATCTTGCTTGAATAACCGGACTAAGATTTTGCCCAAATTGCAACTCCATTAATTCTTCTCTTCCCACGCCCATACCGAGCTCTTTCGCTTTTTCCTTTAGGATATTCTCTTCAACCATGTGGTTCCATAGAAAATCCTTGGTCTCATAAGCGTTCTGGTTATTTCTATATATGAAGTTGTAAATACTCTCTCTTCTATTAAGATCAGCTATTTCTATTGATTGTCCATCGACTGATCCCACTGTTGTTGAGGCAGCTCCAAAAGCACTGGTATCTCCGGAAAACATATCCATAAAAAGAAAGCCCGCTAGGCCTAAACCTATTAGTACTACCAACACCCAACTGTTATTTCTAATTTGAGAAATAATTGCCATATTATACTATTCCTTTAATGATCAAATTTCTAAAGCCCTGCAAAGGTAACTCTATTTCAATGTTTTTTCAAAATAATACTGATAACTTAGCTCTCCCCTATCTTTCGATATGCTTCGAATTTTATCTACCCAAAAGACTATTTTAGATTTCTAGCTTCAGCATAGGCCTTTAATTTGTCGAAAAACTCTTGGCCAAACTTTCTGATCAAAGCTCGTTCCAGAAATTCAAAGACTTTAACATTTCGGTTCTTTCCGTATTCACAAGCAGGACTACAAATACTCCATTCATCATAAACCAAAGTCTGCAGTCCATTCTCTTTGTTTTTTTCTACTCGAATGGGATACAACTCGCATGATACAGGCTTTTTAAAACTGGTCTTGCCTTGATAATACGCTTGTTCCATGGCACAATGTACTATTCCCATTTTGTCTTCTACAGCAAAAATACAAGCCCCATTTTTACGCAATGATGTTCCCCAAAACTTTTCTTTTTCATAATAGTAGCTTGACGATTTATTCTTAATTATTTCTCTGCTTTCTTTAGGAAGCATGTCTTTTATCTGCTCGCCAATTTCCTCAACAATCGCTATTTCATCCTCCTCAAGAGGCGCTCCAAAATCACCTTCTACGCAACAGGCACCTTTACACCTTTTTATATTGCAGTGAAAATCAACACCTAAAATGGCTTCGTCTACTAGCACACTTTCAATAAAAATCATACTTTTTCCTCTCATTTTTTTTTAAAGCAATAAAATCTCACTAACTTTAATCGCTTTTGTGAAATTATGGATTAATCAATAACCTAATTATGTCAAATTATTACTCCTCGTTTAAAGTTGTACTTTCATTCATTTTGTGTTTTATTTTGCTTTCGCCATTATCCTATTCTCAGGATTTCAAGCAACTGGACCAAAGTAAGGTAGTGTTTTTAACCAAATACTTAAGTCTGACTCAAAATCAAAAGAATACTTTTCTGAGGTATGTAAAGAAACTTGATGAAAATTTGACACAGATAAAACAATTCGAAGAGAATAATCCTGAACATTATTTATTGAAACTTCGTTCCATAAATGATATCTTTGAGGTACAGGTTAGGCGTATCCTATTAGAAGATCAGCACGGACGCTGGAAAGACATCCAAAACAAGGAGCAGCGTGACTTAAACAAGTGTTTAATCAGTGCTAAAAGAGAAGGGTGGTCCTTAAATGAAAGGATGGAAGAAGAAATTAAAATTAGGTATCGCTATACAACGCTGAACATTTAACACTCAGAAAAAGTGGGGAAAATACAATATGGATAGATTAAAGGCGAAATTTGACGCTAAAGCAAAAGTGCTTTCGGCAGAGATTAAAGCATTTCTAAAAGAAAATTCAAGTAAAAAAGTTGATGAAGTATCGGTGCGGCAAGTTTTTGGAGGCATGCGCGGAATAAAGAGTATGCTCTGGGAAACTTCTCAATTAGATGCTTATGAAGGAATACGATTTAGAGGATACACCATTCCACAACTCAAAGAATTACTACCCAAAGCAGAAGGAGGCAAAGAGCCTCTTCCCGAAGGTTTATTTTGGCTACTCCTAGTAGATGAGGTTCCATCCACGGAAGATGTGAGATGGTTAAGTGCAGAATGGAAATCCAGAGCAGCAGTTCCCGATTATGTATTTCAGCTTCTTGATGGACTTCCGGAAGACACTCATCCGATGATTCAATTCTCATTGGCTGTTGCTTCCATGAGTAAGGATTCTATATTCACGAACAAGTACAGTGAAGGAATGTCCAAATCGGATTATTGGGACTCAACCTATGAGGATTCAATGAATCTGATTGCGCGTCTGCCTAGAATAGCAG
>CBDDLT010000003.1:0-344280 GCA_965230755.1 Saprospiraceae bacterium
GGTGTTAAGTGTCATACATTCGGTAGGTACTTCTCTCACTTTAATAGGAATCAACCTGACGATGATTTTTCAAACACTTTATGACATTGACCATGTTGTGCCATATAGAAATCTACAATCTATTATGGTTTCCATAATAATTATCTTCATTTGCCTACAAGCCATTATTATAGCTAACCTACTCATCGCATTAATTATAGAAAAGAGATAAGAAACAATTGAATCTTAAAAGAGCAAAAAACGGATTGTTCAGAAATTATAAATCATCGATTTTTGTGGTATGAAAAAATTAAATAATCACTACCATATTGTGGAAAAGGTTATCCAATTTTTGGACCAGAATCAATTGGAACAACCTACCCTGGAAGAGATCAGTCAACATGTTTTTCTAAGTAAGTTTTATCTACAAAGGGTATTTCAGGAATGGGCCGGAGTTACCCCCAAGCAGTTTTTACAATATCTCACAATTGAACATTCTAAGTCCCTACTACGTCAAGGAAAAAGCACTTTACAAGCTTCATATGAATCTGGATTATCTGGCAACGGCAGATTACATGACCTTTTTGTGAAGTGCGAAGGAGTAAGTCCAGGTGAATTTAAGAAGAAGGGAAAAGAATTGACCATTCTATGGCAAGTGATTCAAACGGCGTTTGGCGAAACTCTAATGGCAGAAACTAGTAAAGGTCTCTGCAAGGTAAGCTTTATGAACAATGAGATACCTCCGCTGAAAGAACTATCTATGGATTTCCCTTATGCTAAGTTCGAAAATGAATTGGGTCTGAATGGTAAACTTCTTAAGGAATACTTCGACACCTGGCAAATTCCGGAGAAAAGAATAAGTCTACACTTCAAAGGCACAACATTTCAAATTCAGGTATGGAAGGCCTTGTTACAAATACCTGCCGGAAATCTGGTGGCTTATCAAGATATTGGAAACAGAATTGGACATCCCGGGGCAGTTAGAGCCATAGGAACTGCCATAGGTAAGAATCCGATAGCCTATTTAATTCCATGTCATAGGGTTATCAAGAATAATGGATTGATCGGGCGATATCGCTGGACTGATGAGAGAAAGAAAATTATTAACGCATACGAAGTTTCATGCCTTTAATGGAACAGTTCTTCTAAATTTAAAACAAACAAATATGAAATACGATTTTATCATATCTGGCATTAAACGACATGACGTCGAAAAGCTTTTTAAACTCGATGAAAAAGAACTAAATGCCCAAGGAATTGTCAAATTGATGGTCAATGAAAAACCGGGTTTTCCCTGTCGTGTGAGCCTAGAAGATGCCAATATAGGAGAAGAAATACTTGCCTTTAACTACGAACATCACAAAACTATCTCACCATATCGTTCTTCAGGCCCCGTATTTGTTCGGTTAAATGCAGATGAAGCGAGGCTAAGGAAAAATGAAATTCCCAAAATGCTAGAGCACCGGTATTTATCCTTACGTACTTATGATAGTGAGGGTATGATGATCGCAGCGACAACGACAAAGGGAAGATATCTTGAAAATTCGATTCAAGAAATATTTGAGAATGAAAAGGCTCAATACATTCAGGTACACAATGCAAAACCCGGTTGCTACAATTGTCAAATTGATAGAATATCGCTCGAGGAATTTTCAACACGATAAATTTTGTAAGGAAAAAGAATTGATCACTCTGGGAATTAAGGCGTGGAATTATATGGATCCATGCCCATAGCTTAACTCATATGGGACCAGAAGGAGAACAAAGTCGATTACATTTCTTTAAGGTGGTAGATTAAAGAAAAGTACAATTAGTTGCGTTAATATTGTGAATAGCAAAAATATTGGACCATGCTAAATAAACTACTACCCCCAAAGGAGGTAGTTTTGAATTGGCCCTAAAAGGGCCTTTCCTTTAGAACAATTTATACTCATCATTGTCTGTCTCTTCCTTCCTATCATTTTTCTCCTGATATTTTACATATCTTATCACTTTATCTTCATCTATCCCTATCGTGCTTACAAAGTATCCGCGTGACCAAAAATGATTTCCCCAATATAACTTCTTCTTTAAACTCGGATAGTTCTTAAACATCATTACTGCCGTCTTACCTTTTAATATCCCCATGAAATTCGATATGCTCAACTTTGGCGGAACTGAACACACCAAATGCACATGATCATCCTGGATATTTAATTCTATTACTTCCACCGATTTCCACTTACATATTGCTTGTATCTTTTCTTCCAATACATCCGCAACTATCCCTTCCAATACCCTATATCTATACTTCGGTGTCCATACAACATGATAGTTGCAATGATATATACTATGCGATAACTTCCTATATCTTATCTTCTTTGGCATCACTACAAGATAAGAACTTCTTTACTAGCTTCGCTCTTAACCCTAACCTACCGCCTTAGGCGGTGGTTTTTTAGGTGAATAAAATTAAAATCATCGCTTTGTTACTCTTATTTTCAAGCTTAAATATCTTATTCTGTCAATCCAATGAACTCTCCCTATTCGATCCTCTAGTAGGAAAGACATGGAAGGCAGAAGGAAACTGGGGAGACGGAAGTCCTTTTTCTCAAGAAATCGAAATTAATTATTCCCTAGATAGCTCCATCGTTTTGTTGAATACCATGGGCTATGTGAATACAGAGCGGAACAAATTGGGTTTGCGCAATCATGGGATTCGGCAATTCGACAAAGAAACCAATCAAATAAAATTTTGGGAATATGATGTTTTTGGTGGACTGACTGAGGGAATTGTATATAATGAAGGAAAAAATATTGTTTACCAATATCAGTATGGTGATTTCCTGGTTACGGACATGTGGAAGTACGTTAATGATTCGACCTATTCATTTAAAGTCGGTAATTTTAATGATGGGCAGTGGGAGCAAATCTACATAGAAACGGAATTCAAAGAAGTTCCACATACTCCGTTAGAAGATATTTATTCGATCATGAAAAGTCACTTGGTGGGAAACTGGACTTCTGAAGCATGGGATGGCATATTGAATGAATCTTGGTCTATTGATAAAAACGGTCATTTAACACAAACAGCCCAGTATATAGAAAACGAGAAAGTTCTTTTCCAATCCGCTAACAAGGTCGAGCTGGTCAATAATGAACTGATTCTTTTCAGTGTCATTAAAAATGGCAACCCGAAGATATTCAAGGCGAGTAGCTATTCTTCCAGTAGCGTTGTGTTTGAAAATTCCGACTATAAAAACCCGGATAAGCTTGTTTACACATTCCATTCGGATAAAAGATTTGACAGAAAAATAAGCGGAATTGAAAATGGCGAATTGTCCAATTACACTTTTGAGTTCAAGAGAATAGACTGAAATGCCAATTAAATCCGAATAAGTACAACTTGTATATTTTGACTTCTTCATAATTAAAGGATGAAACGAGGTAAATTCATCAAAAGAACTTTTTGGAGTCTTGTAGGGCTAACGGGCTTAACTGGTTTGTACTCATGGCAGATCGAACCGTTTTACTTAGAATTCGTCAAAAAGAAAATGCCTATTAAGAATCTTCCCCAATCATCTTGTGGGAAAAACATTGATGCAGATAAGTGATATTCATGTGGGTAATCGGTTTGATTATCAATTCATTATTGATTCATTTAAGGAGGCGCAGAAGTTCAATCCAGATTTTTGTAGCCTATACTGGAGACTATGTCAGTTATGAAAGCGATCAACAATTAGTACAACTTAAAGAGGTTCTTAATCATGCTGTATCTGGCGCAATTGCTACTGTTGGGATACTGGGAAATCACGACTACGGTAAGAATTGGTCGGATCAAAAAGTCGCAGATAAAATCACCCAACAATTGCAAGATGCAGGAATTGAAGTATTAAGCAACCAGCAAATGGAATTCGACGGACTGAATTTCATAGGATTTGACGATTATTGGGGTCTTAATTTCGAACCGCAAAAAGTCATGGACCAATATGATTCTACTAAACCCAATATTGTTTTATGCCCACAATCCTGATGTTTGCGATTTAGAGGTTTGGAATGGTTATACCGGATGGATCTTATCAGGACATACTCATGGTGGTCAGTGCAAACCACCTTTTTTAAAAAGCTCCTATGCTTCCCGTGCAAAACAAAAGATACTCTGCCGGGGAAATTGATCTTGAGGATGGAAGGACATTATACATTAATAGAGCTCTTGGACATTTGTGGCAGATCAGATTTAATGTGAGGCCGGAAATAAGTATTTTTGTATTAGAAAATTTATAGGATTGCCACTTATTTCAGACTTAGATTTCTCATATCATCCATATTGACGATTCGATGAAAATAATTCTCACTGCTGTTGGAAGTACCGGAGATATTGAACCTTTCATCCCCTTGAGTATTGGTCTTCAGCAAAGAGGTCATAATGTACTCATGTGCAGTAATGATGTTTATGAAGAAAAATTTACAAGTAGAGGGATCGAATTTAATGCCATAGGTCCTCCGATTGATCTAGAAGAGATGAGAAAAGCACGAGAACATCTTGAGCATCTTTCTCCTTTAAAACAACTCGATTTTTTGGTTGAAAATGTATTCCTCAATGAAGGAAAAAAATATTTTGATGACTGCTTACGGTCTAATGAGGGATATGACCTAGGAATTTGTCATAGTCTAGACTTTCTAGGACAACATGCTCTTATCGAGCGAAACATACCGTGGATTTCTGTTGTATTATGTCCGGGAATTGTGCCGACATCATTTAATAGTCCCATGCATTTACCCAATTTAGGTAAAATGTTAAATCCCCTATTATGGAGGCTTTTCAATTTTGTCAAGAGGCCATCTGAAAGAAAGATCGAAGGCTACCTTTCCAAGTTGAATGGTATCAAAAGGAAAATTAGTATCACCGGTACTTTTTCTCCATATTTAAATATCGTAGCTTCTTGTTCAGCATTCAATACGCTCCCACCTGACGTAGACAAGACTTTTATTCAAACCGGCAATCTTAGCACCTTTACGAATATTGATAACTACCAAGCACCCACGGATCTTATGGAGTTTATTCAGGATAAGCGCCCGGAAGTTGTTTTTACATTTGGTTCGATGGGAGGCAGTGATGGTGAAGCAATTGCTGAATTGTTTTGCGCAGTTACCAGAAGCCTCTCAATGAACGCAATCATTGTGAAAGGATGGGGAAATATTGAGTCTGATCAAAAAACTGGTGATATATTCTACGTTGATTTTATTCCATACGAGTATTTGTTTGAACACGTAAATATAGTCGTACATCACGGTGGCGCAGGAACATGTTATATGGCTGCTAAATCGGGCAAGACATCCATAATTATTCCTCATTTAGCCGATCAACAATATTGGGGTAATGAACTTAATAGGATCGGAATAGCAGGTCGTTCCATATTAAAGAAAAACCTTTCCGTTAAAAACTTATCCGCCGAAATAGACCGAGTCAGAAAAGACCAAAAATTAGGTAAAAATGCAATTAAGATTAGAAATCAGATCCTTAGCGAAAATGGCGTGGATAATGCCATTCGTATCATTGAGAAGTTTGTATCGGAGAAAATTAAAATCGATTAGTCTGAAGTAGTTGTATTAAAAACATTCGAAGGCTTGGAAAACCAGTGGACAACGAACTCTTTTTTGCCGGCGATGCTTATACGGATGGAAGCGAATGATCCAGTGTCCATGCAGCAGCGCAATCGGCAAAAAGAGCAGTTAAACAATTAGTTCGTTGATATGTAAAATCATTAAGTATTTGCTCAAGTTCTTTGGTACTTAAATCATTTAATTAATTTAATTCGAATCGATATCCGAGCAACATCCATCATCCCTGCAAGTACAGTATTTACCATTGTAAAAATGAAGAACAATGAGGCAAAGTGCAGGAAAGTAGTGCATTCCGGATGAAATATTCATCCAGTCCATTTTCTGAACAATCAGAAAAAACGCGAAAACAATCCAGCTTATCCAAAGTGCATATTTTATCCAAAGTACCGAAGATGATTTTACGGAAAACCAAATGGCTAAGAAGGATATGACAATGAAAACATAATCTATCATGGACCACCAAAGAGGTCCTGAGGAGCAACAAGATACAGAACAAGCACTCACCAAAAATAGAAATGGTGTAGCAATGCAAATGTATCAAACAAAGGCCGCTGGACAATGCCCCGATAAAGTCCGAGCGGCTAGAACCAAATAATGATCTTACATTCATCGACGTATTAGCTAAATTCTATGATGTAAAGCTACAAAAATTAGCTATCTAAATGCAACAAAGTTGCATTTAGATAGCTAAAAATTTAATTGTACAGAATTTCAATGCGAATTGACATTCTCCATAGCTGGCCATACTCATATCGTTTAAAGATCCATCGCTACATTACAGACAGGGATAAATAGTGTGAATTTTAGTTTGTAGCTTTGAAATCACGACCTAACAAAAGATAAACTGCGTAATAATGAATAAAGTACTGCAAACAATGATTGATAATATGCCCGAAAAGACAGGTAAGTCCTTGGAGGAGTGGAAATCATTATTGAATTCTATGACCTTCTCTAAGCATTCGGAAGCCGTAAATTTTCTGAAGAAAGAACACAATGTAACCCATGGTTTTGCCAATACGATTGTTTCTCTATCCAAAGAGGGAAAAGACCGATGATGTTGACCTTGTATCCAATCAGTATCACGGAAAAGAGCATCTATTTCCGATATACGAGAAGCTTATTAGCTTAGTCAAAAACTTTGGTGATGATGTAAAAAATCACTCCGAAAAAGACTGAAGTAAGTTTAGACCGAAAAAAGAAATTCGCGGTTGTCAGGCCAGCAACCAAATCCCGAATTGACCTGGGGTTAAAATTGAAAGGAAAAACGACAACAGATAGGTTGGAGCATTCAGGTCCTTTTGGAACCATGTGTACCCATCGAGTAAGATTGACCGAAGCAGATCAAATCGATGCCGAACTGCTGGAATGGCTAGAGGAAGCTTATCAAAAAGCCCAGTAATATTTGTCCATGCAAAAGAAGAATATTGCGTTCCTTGCTCCAAGTTTGGACGGATATATCGCTGGAAAAAATGGAGAATTAGGACTGGTTACGAAATAGAGGTAAGGGACTGGAATTACGGAGTCTATTTTTTAATTGTTTTTATAGACGACGTTAAGGTTTTCTATAAAAAAATAATCAAATCATCCCATAACAGAAATTGATTGGAGTTTTTGTCTCCAGAAAAGCGAATCCTCATCAATGTACTTCGGTAGTTTTGTTCGAGTCTATTTGAATAAACTCTGATAAAATACTGCTATTTTTACCGCATGAAGTGGAAATCGACATTGATCAAGCCATTCGCTAAGAGGGTGCACAAAAAACTTCAACGAAGGGCCAAAAATGCTATTGAAGATCAAAAAAGCTGTTTTGAAAGCATCATAAAAAAAAGCGACGACTACAGAATTCGGGATAGATCATGGCTTCGATAAGATCAAAACCCATGGAGATTACGCTTCGCAGGTCCCCATTCGAGATTATGAGGGACTGAGGCCCTATTTCGATCGCATTGCTCAAGGAGAAGAGAATATATGCTGGCCTGGCAAACCTAAATACTTGGCCAAAAACATCGGGAACTACCAGTGGTGTGAAGTACATTCCTATCACCCATGATTCTGTGGATAGTCACTTGGAAGCAGCCAGAGACTCGGTGCTAAACTATGTCCATCTCACCAAAAAGCATCATCTCTTCGATGGAAAAATGATATTTCTATCCGGGTCACCGAATTTGATCAATCAGGGTGGAGTTCCAACAGGTAGACTCTCCGGAATATCCAATCACGAGGTTCCCAAATGGTTGAGAAGAAATCAACTACCCAGTTATGACACCAATTGTATCGAAGACTGGGAAGCAAAACTAGATCTAATCGTCAGAGAAACATTCCAGCAAGATCTTAGACTCATTGGAGGAATTCCTCCTTGGGTCCAAATGTTCTACGAAAATATCTTAGATTTTACCGGCAAACGATACATCTGTGATGTGTTCCCTAATTTCGAGCTTTTCGTATATGGTGGAGTTAATTTCGAACCTTATCGGAATACCCTTGAGGAATTGGTTGGAAAACCCATTGATGGAGTGGAACTTTTCCCGGCTTCGGAAGGATTTTTTGCCTTTCAGGACGAATTTCCTCATACCGGTATGTTGCTAAACACCAATGCCGGGATGTATTATGAATTTGTCCCACTTTCAGAGTTCAACCAGGATAACCCGCCAAGACTTAGTCTTGAGCAAGTCGAATTGGGAGTAGACTATGTGTTAATCATTTCCAGTAATGCCGGGCTTTGGGCTTATAACTTGGGAGACACTATTGCTTTTAGTTCTCTTGATCCTTACCGATGTTTTGTAACTGGCCGTGTCAAGCATTTTATTTCTGCCTTTGGCGAACATGTGATTGCCAAAGAAGTGGAAAAAGCATTGGTTGACACTTTGAATGAGTATCCCGCTTCCGTTAGAGAATTTACAGTTGCTCCTATGGTCTACGATCCATCAGGGGATTTACCTTGCCATGAGTGGTATTTTGAGTTCGAACATGCTCCAGAAGACCTTTCTGCTTTTGCCAAAGAACTAGATCGAAAAATGTGTGAACAAAACATCTATTATCAGGATCTCATTGAGGGTAAAATATTGCAACCGCTCAAAATCATTCAGGTGGTAGAAGGTGCTTTTAGAGAATATATGGAAAGCCTAGGCAAACTGGGTGGACAAAACAAAGTGCCACGCTTGAGCAATGATCGAAAACTTGTCAGAGAATTAAGAATAAAGAGTTAAAAATTAAAAGTGAATAATTAATAATTTTTGACCTCATTATCACTTTTTAATTCTTAATTATTCATTAATCCGTATTACCAGGGATTCACGAAGTCTTCTTTGTCGAATTTTTTATTGACTTCTCTGAAGCTGCTCGGATATTTTTTTCGAATCATTAATGGATCGCGATTGGAAAAGATTCTCCTGAGAAGTGAGGTGGGAAATAAAACCAAATAGAAAACACCAGCCAATAGTATCTTAGGGATAATAGCGCCCAATATTTCGGCTATCTTGAACCAAATCCATTCGATCTTTCGGGACAGGAAAGGAGAGAACACCGCAATTACAGATAGCGCAATCATGATATGTATCAGGTACTCCTTTTGAAAGATGAGGTAGAGCACTCCAGTCCCAAAAACAAGGACCATCATTGTCTTTATGGGATTCGACTTCATTAGAAAATCGAATATATGAAAGGAGCCAAAGCACTACTTCCTCCTAATACGATAAGTACTCCAAGGATTAGCAGCAATACGATTACGGGTAAAAGCCAGAATTTTCTTCGACTCATGATAAATTTCCAAAGGTCAACTAATGCCTCCATATGCTTTTAGATTCTATCACAAATATAATCATTAAGCAATGAATCCAATGCAATAGACAATTGCTCATTATACAGGGCACTGGGATGTCCATCGCCAGGTATATACCAAGTCTTTTTGTTCGACTTGTCGTAAAAGGAAAAATCGTCAATATTAAAATACGGTATGTCCAGAGAATCTAACATTCCGGTCATGTCATCGTACAAATCGAACTCCTTGAATTCAGGTTCCAACAATAATAAGAACTGCCCTTCCTTTTCATCATGTATTTTTTTTATTTCATTTAAAATCATGACAGCCCTAATGACATCTCTCTTGCTCGCCGGGGTATTTCGATTCTTGTTGGACCATCGATTGACACCCAATTGTTCCTTCATCAGATTCCAGACCTTTGCAGGAATGCTTAGCTTGGTCGGATCTACATATGGATTGAACTGTCCCTTATCCACCAATACTTCGCTTTCCACCTCATAGTAAGGACCGTTTCGATCCCAACTGGAATAACCCGCTGCCCTTCGAATATGATCGGGAATCATTCGATAAAAAGATACCATCGAACCAGCACTATCCATCTCAAATGGAATTAAGTTTTTTTCCAATGTTCTCAAGGCATGGTGAGGACCATAACCGTGAAAACCCAGATTATACACTTGATACTGACGATCAGATGATACGGCAAACTGATGAGCAAGGGTCTCTTCGTCATCCAAACCCTCCCCGAAACAAAATGATCCTCCTAAGAATAGTACCACATCCTTGGAATACGAATTAGAGTTATTTACTTTTCTCCATCCCCCCTCCAATGTAATCCTGGAATCGTAAATCACTTCGTTCTTTCTCCATTTTTTCACTTGGATATCAGCGGGTCCCTCCATAGCTCTGTATCCCAAAATAGAATCCGGTATACTATAAGTGCTGATTCTATTTCCGTCCAGATGAGTAATCCTTCTGTTCTTGTGCTGCTTTCGAAGATTGAGAAGAGAAAATAGGAAAATAGCCATGAACACAGCCGCTAGACTGAAAACGACCTGTTTTTTCCAAAATCGGGCAATTCTAAAACCCAATAAAAGCAATCCAATAAAACCAATTAGACTGAGGAAGGCAGGAATATATTTTAAGATATAGACCACTTCCATCTCAATCCAATTTATAGCTCGACTTCCACTTTTCTATATTCTGCCAGTCCGGTTGCTCTTCTTTGAAATACACATAATCCTCAATGACCAAAAGATCCAATCCCGTCGCCATAAAACATCGATAAGCATCCTCAGGAGTGCAAACTATAGGTTCACCTCGAACATTAAAACTGGTATTGATCAACATTGGACAGGAAGCCTCTTGTTCGAAAGCATCAAGCAACTGCCAGTATCTTAAATTGGTATTCTTGCTGACCGTCTGTACTCTTGCCGAAAAATCTACATGCGTTATGGCCGTAAACTTGCTCTTCGCAAAGCGCAGTTTTTCAGTTACATCCCAAGAGTAATAATCTTGTGGCAAATCTATTCGATGCTCTTTCAACACATCAGCTACCAGTAACATATATGGCGAAGGAGTATCTAATTCAAAATACTCCTGATAGAACTCTTCTTTTACCGATGGAGCAAACGGTCTAAATGACTCTCTGAATTTAATTTTGAGATTAAGCCTTTTTTGCATTTCTCGATCCCGAGGGTCTGCTAAAATACTTCTATTACCCAATGCCCGGGGGCCATATTCCATCCTTCCTTGGAACCATCCAACAGCTTTCCCTTCAGCCAGATTTTTGGCCACTTCCGATGTCAAGTTTTGGAAGTCTTGATGGTAGTGAGAAACGGCCTCAAATCTTCGATTGCACCGCTCTATCTCTTTTTTGCTAAAATGAGGCCCGAGATAGGCTCCTTTCATTTTTTCCTTATTGGCTACATTACCACCATCTACATCGAAATAGATATGATGTGCTGCCAAGGCCGCACCCAGTGCTCCACCCGCATCTCCAGCGGCAGGCTGAATGAAAATATTATCGAACAATCCGGATCGCTGTAACTTGCCATTGGCCACACAGTTTAAGGCCACTCCTCCAGCCATGCACAATTGCTTTGATCCGGTCAATTTCTTTGCCTCTTTCGCCATGAGCAATACAATCTCCTCAGTCACCAGTTGAATTGCTAATGCGAGATTGGTATGACTCGCTGTAATTTCTTCTGTTTCCGCTCTTTTCTTCAAGCCGAATAGCTTTTCCCATTCGGAATCGTTGCACATTCTTAATCCTGTACTAAAAGAGAAATAGGACATATTTAGAAAGATTGAACCATCTTCACGAAGCTCTATCAAGTCCTCCTTAATTTTCTTTACGAAACCCTTAGTCATGGCAGCATCAGGATCACCATATGGTGCCAGTCCCATGAGTTTGTACTCTCCCGAATTAACTCTGAAACCCAGATAATAAGTAAACGCGCTATACAATAAGCCCACTGAATGCGGAAAATGCATTTCTTTTATAATCTCTATCGAATCTGCTTCTCCTATACCGATGGAAGCCGTGCAATACTCTCCCACCCCGTCTACAGTAAGGATTGCAGCATTTTCTAAGCCAGAAGGATAAAAAGCACTGGCGGCATGCGAAAGATGATGCTCCGGAAAGAGTAATTTGAGTTTCTTCTTGTCAAAATCCATGACTTCAGATAGTCCGGCCATTAGATTTCGCTTAAAGAATAGTTTCTCATCAAGCCAAACGGGAATTGCTTTTAAGAATGATATTAGGCCTTTTGGGGCATGGGCATAATAGGTCTCTAAAAGTCTTTCGAACTTCAGTAGTGGTTTGTCGTAAAATACAATGGCATCAAGATCGTCAATACTCAATCCCGCTTCATTCAAGCAGTATCGTATAGCGTGAACCGGGAACTTCTCCGTATGTTTTACTCTAGTAAATCGCTCCTCTTGAGCAGCCGCAAAAATATGGCCGTCTATTAGCAGAGCAGCAGCTGAATCGTGATAGAATGCTGAAATTCCGAGTATTTTTCTTGCCATGGACCCAAATTACAAAAAGCTAATCTAGGTCCTTTCAAGCAGAATAAAAAAGAAATGAAATTCTTATGATTTGCTAATCATTTTATCCACACCACTGGTAAACTCTTCTACGTTTTTGGCATAGCCGGTTTTCCCCAAGGCATTGATGTTGAAACCACCATTTTCACCTTTGTCAATATTGAACACCCAAATCGTAGGAAATCCCGATACTTTAAAGGCATTTTTAAGGCTTTCATTCTGTTGTCTGAACTCCTGAGGAATTCTCGTTCTCCTCGGAAAGTCCAATTCTAACAAAACTACATTATCACTAGCCCAATCCATGAATTCTTTATGGTCAAAAACATTGGCAGATAGTCTTTTACACCAACCGCACCAGTCACTGCCGGTAAAATTGGCTAGAATAGGAATATTTTTCTCCTTCGATATGGCGTATGCTTCGTCTATACTTACCAACCATCCATCATGGGTGGCCTTATAATCCGAGTCTTGTGCCCAAACAAAGGATAAACTCAGTGCAAATGCTATGATTAAGCCAATTTTTTTCATTGTGTTATTTTTTTCTTTGTGTTCAACAGCAAGATGCTTGCCATTCATTCAACGCAAAGCTGCTAAATTTTGTGCTCTAAAATTCTTAAAAAAGTCTTAATCAGCCAAAAAAGTGCGAATTCTGTCCTTTAGTTGTCATAAGACTTCAAGATCTGATTGGCGTGATCAGCGGTATTAACTTTTTTAAACACCTTCTCGATGCTGCCATTTTCATCAATGACAAAGGTAGTTCTTATGACGCCCATGAATTTTTTACCAAACATACTTTTCTCACCCCACACACCGTAATTATTCATTACAGTTTGGTCCGTATCAGCCAAAAGAGGAAATGGGAACTCATACTTATCGATGAATTTTGTATGCATTTTAGAATCATCAGGACTGACTCCTAACATCTCAAAACCCTTCTCTCTAAGTACATCGTAATTGTCTCTTAAGCTACATGCAGCTGCTGTACAACCTGGTGTATCGTCCTTTGGATAAAAAAACAAAATGAGTTTTTTACCCGAATAATCTGATTTTCTTACTTCTTCTCCTTTTTCATTTTTTCCTGCAAAATCAGGAGCAAGGTTGCCAACTTCTAAATGCGTACCAGCCATAATTATTGAATGTTAAAATTTTTTTTCCAAATAGTTTGATTCTTTCTGTCATCTGTAACAAGGATTTCCAAAAAGTGTTTTCCTTTATTTACTTTTTCTTCCCAAGTTAAAGTATTTGATTTGGCATCTCTTTTTACTAAAGTCCATTGACCATTTAAACTGGCCTTAACTTTAACTGATTTGGCTTTTCCTCTAGTGGGTATATTGTCTTCGATTTTCCATTTAGCATAAATTTGATCCCCTTTTTGATTCCAGACCAAATTCTTGAGTGTGGGTGCAATGGTATCGACTCCGATATAGTATTCACCAAAATCTCTTATTTGGGCAGCGAGTTTACTATTTTCGAATTGTCCTCCTACATTGAATTCTTTTCCATCCTCATCACAATAAATTAAGTGATGTTTATCTGTTAAATTCTTGTTGTTTGGAGCTATACGGACTCTTACGTACTTATGTAAGGGAGTAGTCTCATCTCCAATAATATAACTGTCTTTTTCACGAGATACTTTGAGATATAGATCTTGATAAACAGCATTCTTAGGAAAATTCATGGTCCAATTGTTCCAATTCAACTCATAATCCTGATCGTGTGGAATTTTATAGTTGAATCCGCTTCTCGGTTTTTGAGAATCACCATTTCTGCTGATCCAGAAACTTGAGCTCGAGGTATTACCTGAAAAATCTTCGACAATACACTCTATCTTTACAGGATTATCTGTAACTCTAATCCTACCCTCTTCGACAGAGAACACGTCATTTTTATATAGGTTACCAGGCTGATAGAAAAATAAATATGCCAACTTATTCTTTTTCTTTTTCAAGGAGTAATTCATGCAAGCGTTGGCATATCTTGAAAAGCTGAACGGAATCGAATTAAACGCTTGAGTAAAATGTGGTTTCCCGTCTACTTTTAGACTTATACGGTAAATACCGTTTTTGTTCAGAGCTTCATTGTGCGGATCATAGGTCCACATAGAAATTCCCACTTGATCACCGGCTACAAACATAGTATCTCCTTCAAGTTTCGCATAACTGAGGGATTTGTAATTTTTCGAATCGGCGTGAAGATCCAGGTCATGTATGTAAACCTCTCTGATCTTTGGTTTAACCTGATCCTTTAGCTCCAAATATTTAAGTGGATTTACCGGTACCTGATGACGTCTAATCTCAAAATGAAGATGAGGCCCAAAACTATAACCCGAATTGCCCATTAAGCCTATTCGCTGACCCTTTTTGACCGGGAATTGATCTGCCGTCGGATATAGGTTGAGAGCAAACTGCTCTTTTTTATATTGTTCTCTTCTTACGTACTCTTCAACGGGATGTTCAAACCTGTCCAGGTGTGCATAAACAGTGCTATATCCTCCTTCATGTTGTAAATATAGTGCCTGCCCATATCCTCCAGCTTGAATTTTTATTCGACTAATGAATCCATCTTCTGCGGCATAAATCGGTGTTCCTGTGCTTCCAGTTGGTGATTTAATATCCAAACCTGCGTGAAAATGATTGCTTCTCAACTCACCGAACGTACCACTTAGTTGTACCGGAATATCTACCGGCCAACGAAAATTGGGAATAGAGGAATTGGAGGCATTTAGAAAGCAAAATACCACAAGACACCCAATAACAATTAAACGAACGGAAGAATTAAGAATATGGCCAAGCATGGGACAAAAATAGAAAATTGTGCGCTAGTCACAAGTTAAGATCAAAAGAAGGCTTCAATGCCTTATTTTAATAGGATAGAATCTAAATTTTCTTGATATGACATTCTATGCCTTTCTGCCTCAAGGCAACAGCATAATTCTCTGCTAAATTCATTTTATCAAAGGATTTTACATAGACATAATAAAGCCCTCTGGTCTTTTGGTAATGTATTTTAGCATCATATGATTTACCCTCCAGCTCTTTTTTCCAATTCTCCGCATTGGTTTTAGAACCAAAAGATCCAGTGATGACTATGAATTTCTCGCTGGATGCAGGTTTAGGTTCTTCCTTCTTCTTTTCCGGGGCAGTCTTCTTCTCTACTTCTTTTTTTACCGGTTCTTCTTTTTCTTCACTTTTATCATCTACGGTGTTTCCATCTATTTCCACCAGTGAAGGTCCAGATTCGATTTCGTTCTGGTAGGTTGTCAAAAGACTCGTATCCACTGCGGGAACTTGTTGTTGAGCATTACCACCCCAAAATACCTGATAGGATTTATACAGCAGGCCGATCATCAATAGAACAGCAACTATACTTACTATTATAAGGCCTCGGGTATCTTTTTTGCTCATCATCTTTCCAAACTCCTAATTGATCAAATGTATAACAAAAATAAGTAATATGTTATAATTGAAAAGTGTAGCATTTTGGGCATTATAATTTCGAGCTAATTAAGACTGTGAAAAATTAAAGATTTTTTTGAATATTAAAATTCCGCCACTTCAGTTGATGAAATGACGGAATTAAATTGGCGTAAATCTTGCTTCTTTATTTTTTATGAGTTCATAAATCCATATTTTAATCTTTATGGCTTCATTAATTAGGTCTAATCAGAACATTGACATTTAAACAATTGGGATCTGGACATTGCTGAATTTTTATTTCAGCTGGATCATAGTCATCTTCATCATTGGGATTGTCCTCTCCTCCAGTACTATCATCCTCTATATCATTATCATAGACCAATTCATTAATTGAACCATCATTTCTTATCGTCAGATCACTATCTTCATCTGTTGCTGTGGACCCTCCTGGCGAATCGCTTGCATCCACCACTTCAGCATTATTAATTATACTCTCCCCGGAAAAGTTATTATCGATGGTAAAATCTATAATTACTAATATAGATTCTCCTGGATCTATTCGATCAACGGTAAATGAAGACCCTGCACTTGAAATTACGACCGGAGTTCCCTGTTCACTGGCTGTTGGAACATTTAATCCGACAAAATTGAGTTCGGAAGAAATGAAATAATCATTTACATCAACATCATAGGCTGTCATTGTGCCCTGATTATAGATTCTAATATCGAATGATACTGCTGAACCTGGCATAAAAGGTCCTGTTGTTGTGGTGTTAAGAATTTTCGTTAATGCAAGATCAAAAACGTCCTCACAAGTAAACCCAATATCAAAGGCATGATTTGCACAACCAAAATTATCCGTAGTAAAAAGAATAAATGGCAAGCCGTCTGGTATTCCTTGCAATCCACTGGTCAGAGACGAAGGAGCAACATCTGAATCAACATTATCTCGACTATTCCCAAAAGCATTGGACATTGAAGAAATGAAGTGCGCTTCATTACCCAAAGACAATACGCCATTTGAAAACTGACCCTCCCCATAGACTATATAATAATCTTGATTATAATTTAAGCCTGTGTAAGCTCCTGAATTAGGAGAAGCCATACCTGAAGTAAGAGTAATCCCAGTGGTATCAGTATTGAATTGATTAAAATAATAAGAACCATTTTCTGTAGTATCACGTCCTACCAATATGCCTTGCTCATTATATAAAGTTACTTGTACTCCATTCAATCCTCGTTCACACGGATCTTGAATTCCATTCTCTATTGAATCGCAGAAAACATAATTACCCACTTCCAGTGGTCCAAGGCCACAAAGTGCCTCAATATCACCTAAACCGGTAGTTTTAGCAAACTCTCCTTCGAACATTAAGTAAGCCTTGGTTCCTGCGCCAGTTGTTTGACTAATCCAACCAATTCCTTGAGTATTAGCATTGCCGGAACGAAACATTTCTGGAGTATTATGTCCATTGTACACCAAGTCACAATTACCGAATTGAGCTAGCCCACCAAAAGCATTTTCGGTATGATCATCAAATAAACCATGTCCATCTCCAAAATAAAACTCTCCATTGGGATTATCTCCAGCTGAAGGAGAATAGAATGTTAGGTCTTGAGGGTATTCCACTCTTCTGCACCCACAAATAGATGCCCATGGGCCATCTGCCTGTTCGATTTGGTAGGTTCCATCACCTACCGCTCCCGCACAATCGATATCTCCCATTGCACTATATCCGAATAAATGTCCATTATCCAGTGGATCTGGAATTCCTGGAGCAAGCTGATCACTGGTTCTGTCACGAAATCCCAGTATTATAGCATCCTTGTAAAACTCTATATCCATCATCATTGGCTGAGGGGCCCGATTTCCAAAAGAGCCCAAGTGTCCATTGGCATCTGGAGAGCCATTAGGGGCTGCAACAATGGTTTCTCTAAGATCTGTCCAAGTATTTTCCCATGGATACCAATCATTGCGTTCGCTTCTAAGGTTATAATCCAAAACAAGGGTATACTGTGAGGTATTTGGATCCAAAGTATAGACATAGGCTATTAGATCATTGGGGTCTTGAGTGGATTCGGCACTGGAAATAGCACCAACATAAATTTTACCTTGGTAAACTCCCAAAGCAAATGGTCTAAAGTCTAATGATGGATTAGGGCATCCAGGTGCCAATGGATCTGGGATTGTAGATGAAATAAATGGAAAAGAATACTGTGCCACTAATAATCCAGAATTTGCACTTAATGCTATTACTTCCCGTGTTGATAGATTAACTGTATACAAGGTCTCTTCATCCTCTGAGATCTCCAAATCTCCAAGAGAATTCTTACCTACATCCGCTAATGAAGGATCATGAATCATAATTGAAGCATGTGGAAGCGTATCCGATCCATGTGAGTCCGGATTCATCCCCAATCCAAGATCGTCATCAATTTCTATGAATTTATCAGCATGGCAAGTATCAATGGGTTCTCCTGTTTTGGGATCCAGGTCTACAACATATATGCCATCTGGACCTAAAGGACCAAAACCGGCAAATTGTCGATGATAAGCGGATACAAATAATTTATTCCTTGTCTTACTCCATGCGACACCATAACTCGTGCCCAACTGAAGAGATTTACTTACTTTGGTTGTCCCGCTTGGCACGTTCCAGGCATCAAAAGTATTGGCACCTGCTGCAGGGAGACCTGTCAACCCCCAAGTATTATTAAAGCTAACCAAAGCTTCTGTCGTATCACCCTGAGATCCTTGATGATATCTTGGCGTTGTTAAAAATACATCTTTTTCGCAATACTCAGAAGGGTTTACAATACCGAATGAAGTGCAATTAGGTGAAGTAACAAATTGAACATCTCCACCATTATCAATCCCATAACTTGAAGGATTTGCCCAAGCATCTATAGTACTGGGAAGAATAAACTCAACTCTGTACAAATCTCCATCTACAAGTCCACAAACTTCCCACGCACCTTCCGCATCGGTAATGACATCATCGACTAAATTGTCATTACAATCATAAATATGAACTCCCACGTTTGGAACACCAAATTCCTCCAGATTAGTCTCTCCATTACAATTCATATCTTCGAATACCGTTCCGCCTAGACAACCTGGATCTGAACCAGTACAAGGGTCAAAAACTGCTGAAAAAGGACTTACATTAGTAGTGCTGTAGCTAAGAGTGAATCCAAATAATGAAAGAATCACTGCTAAAGTAAAAACTGAATTTCCATTAGAAAAAAACTTTGTTTTAAAATGCCATTTCGAGTAAAACATCTTGTTTATCTATTTAAGTGAATAATGTTATAAAGCATCCAATTTTTGTATTAAAACTGTATTAGACTATAATCAAATTAGACAGCTAGACTACATTTCAGTATTCCGCAAGGATAGCTCCAATATGGTCCTAAATCGTAACTCGAAAATCTTGTAGGGCATATGAAATGGAGCTTCTACGCTTTTTGAGACACCCTGTAGTTATTTTGTAGGGCATAAAATTTTATTTTAATACGTAGTTGAAGTTTAACTTGCTCAATTTTGTCAAGTTCAAGGACGATTTTAATTCAAAATACGTAAACCATGTATTGCTTATCATCAATTTCCTCTTATTCTGTCATCCTGAATATCTGCTTGTTAATAGGCAATTTAATTTTTCCGAAACAGCCATTTGCCTCTTCTGATCCCAAGTTAGATTCCCTATTAATTCAAGCACAAAAAGATTTAGTATATAGGGGAGATACTTCATTGGCTTCTCAAATATTGGAAACATACTTACACGATGGTCCTACCTTGGAAAAACAAGCTGAATTATTATCAAAACTGCTCGAACTTCAAGGCCTAAAGCACTATAAAATGGGCAACTACAAGGAAGCCATAGAAACTTATACAACGAAGTTGAGCATTGATAGCATAAATCAGTACAGTAATTTAATGATTGTAGATTATCAGCAACTTTCGAATTTGTACTATTATCAAGGTCTCTACTATAAGAGTATGAGTTACGATATGATGTGTATTGAATTAGCCAAGAAACTAGGTAAAGATCTTCAAATAATTCGATGTTATAATAATAAAGCTACAAATCACCAGATTGTTGAAGAACATGATCTAGCCATGGAAGCATACGAATATTCAGCCTCTATTCTTGATTCTTTTGGGATAAACGATTCTAATGTCAATGCTCATCTGCTGGTCACAGGTAATTTGGCAAAATTGTACATTGATAAAGGAGATTGGGTAAAAGCAAAAAGTGCCGTACAAAAGACAGAGTTAATCCTGTCTCTATATGATGAAGTCCGGCCACTATATAAGGGATCCTTTTTTTCTAACTGGGCATCTATTTTAAAAAATGAGAATAGTTTAGACTTAGCTAAAAGAAATCTTAAAAAGGCCTTAATGATCTTTTCTGAAAACAATTATATCTTCGAAAAAACGAGATCAGAATTATATCTAGCTGAAACCTTTTATGAAGAGAACAGATATGACTCCTCACTATATTTTGTTACTCGGGTCTTGTCCAGTTGTGATACTAATGATTACCTTCAGTTTCAATACCTCAGTCACGAGCTCTTAGCGAAAATTTATGAACGACTCGAGAAACCCCGTCTGGCGGTCAAGCACCTACATCAGTTTTTCACGCTAAAAGATAGCTTTAACCATGTGGATCTAAGAAAAAAAGTTGCTACGTTAAATAAAAAATATGAAATAAAGGATAAGGAAGCTATTATTGAGAAACAAAATCATGAGTTGACAAGAGAGAAGCTCAAAACGGCTAAAAAGAAAAACACCATTTTTTTCCTCATCGCATTGTCTTTAATTTTTGGAATACTCATCCTGGCTCTAGTATTTTATTTTCGTAAAATAAAAGTTCGTTTACTAGCATCAAAGTATAGAAATGAAAAATTCAAAGCCGAAATCTATGAGTATGAAAGAAAAATAAAAATAAAACAGAGAGAGGAATTCAGTCAAAACCTACTCAATTCAAAGCAAATTGAATTGGTGGACAGTTGTATAAATGAATTATCCAGTATATCGGATCATGAAGAAAAAAAATTCAATGGTATTATTACCAGAACAATACGAAAACTACAGACAGCTATAGATGATGTAGATAGAAATAAGAGTTTCATTAAGCATTTCAGCTTAATCGACACCGACTTTATTGAAAACTTAACACTAAAACACCCAAATTTGACTAATAATGATGTAAAACATAGTGCTCTGGTTATATTAAATCTTAGCCAAAAGGAAGCAGCTAATTTGCTGGGGATTGGAATTAAGGGTGTGGAAATTGCGAGGTATAGATTAAAGAAAAAACTAGGATTAGAATCTACTCAATCTCTACGCAACTATTTGATTA
This sequence comes from Saprospiraceae bacterium, assembly GCA_965230755.1. GTDB lineage: Bacteria > Bacteroidota > Bacteroidia > Chitinophagales > Saprospiraceae > DATFJT01. The sequence goes on from CBDDLT010000003.1 coordinate 21,177, forward strand.
AATTTAGGTCCGACAATTTATAACTTGAATTAAGTTACATATCCCTGTTTTTTGCAGAATAGTATTAGTATAATCTATTTTTAAAATGATTACTTAATTTGATCTATTTGCGAACTAATTCCTAAGTAGTTCAGCTTGAAACGAAGTCATTTTGTGTTAACTGTTTCTATCTAAAATATTCCCACCGCATGCTATTTTTACTCAACTGTTTTTCATACTTTAAGCGCTTCTAAAAAAATGAAATGAAAGTTTATAAGTTTGGAGGAACATCTGTAGGAACAGCAGACCGACTAAAGGCTCTTTTGGGTATAGTAGGAGATGGTACTACCAAGCTCGTCGTACTCTCTGCTATGTCGGGCACTACCAACGACTTGGTTCGAATCACAAAGCATTTATACAATCAAGAGTTGGAGTCTGCTAAGAAGGTTATCAATGAACTAGAATCCAGATATAAAAGTGTAGTTCAATCTCTTTTTAGTACTGCAGAAGGCATTCGAAAAGGAGATGAATTAATCCAAAGTCATTTTCAGTATTTGAGATCCTTCACTAAGGACTTGTTCACGATTTACGAAGAAAGAGCGATTCTGGCCCAAGGAGAATTACTTTCTACCGCTTTATTTCACTATTATCTTAATGAACAAAATGTTCAATCGCATCTGATATCCGCATTGAATTTTATGCGGACCGATAAAGACGGTGAACCCGACAAGTATTATATCAAAGAAAATTTAACCCGAGAATTGAAGAACATCAACTCAATTGATGGCTGTATAATTATTACGCAAGGATATATCTGCAGAAATGCGTTTGGAGAGATTGACAACTTGAAACGCGGAGGAAGTGACTACTCTGCTACATTAATGGGCGAGGCGCTAAATGCAGAAGAAATTCAGATTTGGACAGATATTGATGGGATACACAATAATGACCCTCGAGTAGTAGAAAATACAAACTCCATTTCGACTTTATCCTTTGACGAGGCTGCGGAGCTGGCCTATTTCGGTGCAAAGATATTGCACCCCTCAAGCTTACATCCAGCCAAGATTGCCAATGTTCCAGTCAGGTTGAAGAATACTATGGACCCCAAAGCGGAAGGGACCTTAATCACCATACAATCTTCGAGTTCGGGCATAAAGGCCATTGCAGCCAAGGATGAGATTACCGCTATTAAAATCAAGAGCGGCAGAATGCTGTTGGCATATGGCTTTTTGCGTAAGGTATTCGAAATCTTTGAGACCTATAAGACATCAATCGATATGATCACCACTTCAGAAGTTGCTATTTCGGTGACCATTGATGAGACTGATGCCCTGGAAAAAATAGTGGCTGATATTGAAAATTACGGTTCGGTTGAAGTAGACAAGAATCAATCGATCATCTGTGTAGTCGGTAATTTTATAGCGGACAACAGCGGTCTGGCGGGAAAAATATTTGCGGCTCTCGATGAAATCCCGATTAGGATGATATCATATGGTGGGAGCAAACACAATATCACTGTTCTCGTCGATCAGGAAAATAAGAAAAAAGCACTCATTGCCTTAGGTAGAATTTTGTAGCACATGCTTTCAATGGATAAAATAGCAGACTCATTAGCCAGTATGGAAACTCCTTATTACTTCTACGATATGGATCTACTTAAGGATACAGTAGAATTACTACAAAAAGAAGCTGGCCGATACGACTATCACGTTCACTATGCCCTCAAGGCGAATTCGAACAGAACCATTCTGGAGTTCTTACAGAAGATGGGTCTTGGTGCAGACTGTGTAAGTGGAAACGAGATCAAGCAAGCAATTGACTGTGGATTTCCTGCATCCTCAATTGCCTTTGCCGGTGTTGGGAAGTCTGACAAAGAAATTAATATCGCGCTGGATAATGATATTTTCTGTTTCAACTGTGAGTCCTTGCCAGAATTGTTTGTCATTAACGAACTGGCTAAGAAGAAAGGGAAAGTAGCGCGTATAGCACTTAGGATAAATCCAAATGTCAATGCCAACACTCATAAATATATTACCACTGGACTTAAGGAGAATAAATTTGGCATTAACAGATGGGATATAGAAAAGCATATAGAGGTTATCAAGGAACTGAATAGAATAGAACTTATCGGTTTACATTTTCATATTGGATCGCAGATAACGGATTTTTCCGCTTTCAGAGGATTGTGTCTTCGCGTCAACGAAGTTCAGGAAATCTTCGAACAAAATCATATTCATGTATCCCACGTCAATGTAGGTGGAGGTCTTGGAATAGATTATACCAAGCCGGAAGAAAAAGCCATACCTGATTTTCAAGCATTTTTTAAGATTTTCCATGACATGCTCAATCTCAGACCACATCAATCCGTGCACTTTGAACTAGGACGCTCCATTGTCGGTCAGTGTGGGTCCTTAATCTCCACGGTACTATATGTGAAAGAAGGGGTCAACACGGATTTTGCCATTATTGATGCTGGAATGACGGATTTACTTCGACCGGCACTGTATCAGGCCGTTCATAATATCGAGAACTTATCGAATCCTGGTGGTAAAAAACAGCGATATGATGTTGTCGGGCCAATATGTGAATCATCGGATAGCTTTGCCAAATCGATGATGTTGCCTTATACGTCCAGAGGAGATATTATGGCTATAAGGTCTTGTGGGGCATATGGTGAGGTGATGAGTTCCAGGTACAATCTTCGCGAACTTCCCGGAAGTTATTATTATAAAGAGATGAAATCTCACTAGAAGACCCAGAAGTAATCTAGCGAAACTTCTTCTCATATGGTTTGATAAAATTTTGCCTATTTCCTCATAAGATGTCTAATTGTCGCGAACAATTACATTCACTCCTACACAATTAGGATCTGGACAAGGATCTACACTTATCAGTGCAGGATCATAGTCATCTTCATCATTGGGGTTATCTGTTCCTCCAGTACTATCGTCATCTATATCATTATCCGTAGCTAATTCATTGGTACTTCCGTCATTGGTATTTCCCAATGGACTATCTTCATCTACTGCAGTAGGACCTCCATTGGATTCTGAAGCATCTACTATCTCCGCATTATTGACAATGCTCGTACCAGTAAAAGAATTAGATATTGTAAAATTAATCGTTACAACTGCGGCATCTCCGCTTGCCAAGGATTCTACTTCAAAATTAGGTCCAGCGCCTACAACAGATAAAGGGGCTCCATTCACCGTGGTCGCTGCTGGCGTTATGCTCACGAAATCTAGTTCGCCTGCGACAAAGTAGTCCTGGACATCGATATCAAAAGCCTCTAGTGTTCCTTGATTATAAACTGTAATATCATAGCTTACTGCATCTCCCGGCATAAATGGACCTGGAGTACCAGTATTTAAGATCTTTGTTAAAGCAAGGTCGAAACTTTGACTGATATTAATCTGAGCAGGATCATAATCATCCTCATCATTTGGATTATCTGTACCTCCTGTACTGTCATCATCCACATCGTTATCCGTAGCTAACTCATTACTACTACCGTCATTGGTATTGCCCAGTGGACTGTCTTCATCTTCTGCCAAGGTTCCGCCATCGGAATCAGAGGCAAATACTATTTCGGCATTATTTACAATATTTGATCCTGTAAAGTTGGCATCTATCGTGAAGTTAACCGTTACAATTACAGAATCTCCGGGATCAAGTTGATTCACTTCGAAATTAGGACCGGCTCCAATAATACTTACAGGATTACCTTGCACCGTGGTACCTCCAACTGTCAAATTAACATAATTCAATTCCGAACTAGAGAAGTATTCGTTGACCATAATGTCATAAGCTGTAACACCTCCTTGGTTAATTACAGTAATATCAAAACTCACAGCATCTCCTGAGCTAAAAGGTCCTGATGAACTCAATGTTTTATAAAGGGCAACATCAAAACAATCTTCCACAAATGCCGTCGCAATTGCCGTATCCTGACAACCCTGAACATCCGTAAATAAAATCACCTGAACATCAACATCAGTAGCAGGAGTAAATGTGTATGAATCTCCATTGCTTCCATCTTCCCACTCGAAAACATACGGTGGCATACCGCCTTGGACTGACTCTACGAATAGTGTAGCCATATCACCTTCACATATCGTGTCATTGCTCACCGTCATTGAGAAATCAGGACATACACAAGCACTGAATCCATCAACTCTAATTGCCTGGTCATCACTGGCACCGTTAGTAGGTCCATTGATATTGGACCACCAAGAATACAAACCTGGATTGTTTTGCTCATCCAAAGCATCATCAATACCATTAGAGTAAGAGATAGACATACATTCGATAGGTAACTCAGAATTTACAACAACGGCTCCATTCGGATCATTTGGTGATAAATCTCCACTAGTAGCACTATTTGGATCATAAACGGATATAGCCGTTTGTCCACTAACTATAACTCCATTTCCAAGGGCCGTAACGGTCAACGGGACATTATTTCCATCGGCATCCACTGCAGATACAATGACCTCATCCTGATAAGAGTTTCCCGGTGGTTCGAGAGGATTGATATTTAAAGAATATAATAGGGAAGCATGATCAATATCACTTATGTTATAATCTGAAATCAAAACCTGCTTGTCAAAACAAAACTCTAAAGTCACATTGTCCGTATGATCGGAACTTACAATTCCCCAACTCAAATAATCCGGACCGTATCCTCCATTTGTCTCTGTATAGAATCTACCACAATCCGAATCCCATGGATCATCGATGGATCCATTCCCCGTAATATCATCTGTACCTCCGGTAATTACTCCACAACCTCCCGCTGGATCGTAGGGATGTACACCAGCGGCATGTTGATCTGCGTCACCGTTTCTGTTAGCTGGGTCGATTAAGGTAACCGTAGCGTTTAGTGTTCCTCCTGGATAAGGGATTGAATAGTTCATCGAACTGGTATTTCTCAACCAAACTTGACCATTGCCATTAAAATCAGCCCATTCGAACCGTACGTCAGAACAAAGATTGGTTATGATCGGCTCATTACATCCTGAAATATTGAAAAACAGCACCTCAAATTCTTCTCCGACTCCATCCAGACCACAAGCCTCAATTCTGACAACTACAGTTGATGAGATAAATGCAGTTATGTCATAAACCGGTAAACCATTAATATTATCGTTTAGTGGATCTATATTATCCAATAAAGTAAAGTTAGTCCCACCATCACTGGATATGTATACATTAACATTATCCGATGAACTAACCGTATTATTAAATTGATATTTAAAATTCAGAATCGCCTCTGAATAGGCGGAAAGGTCAATAGATCTTTCTATCGATCTACAAATTCCAAAACCCGCACGCATACTCAGTTTCTGCTTTGGGCTGGTCACAACGAAAATATCTCCTCCATTCGGAGTTCCATCATCATTGTTTTCAACCCAATCACTAGTAAATAGTAAATTTCCATCTTGATTGGCATAACTGACAACACGAAAATAATCAATGGCATCACCGCAGTTCCTACCTTGAGCAAAAACCGGATCATCGACAAAAATCATTAATACTGTTAAAAAAGCTGCGCCCAAAATCTTGGACAAAAATCTTGAGATCGGAGTAGATTTCTCAGGAATCTTCTCTTTCATGAAGTTTACGTTAATCATATTTACAGTTTTTTGGTATTTATTCTTTAGCGCACGAATTACATTCAAATCGTACAAAAACAAAACACTCAATGACCAATAGGGCTATCTCATTAGTCATTGAAAAAACGGAAATAACAAAAATGCCCTTCGGGCTATTTGAACTTCATCCAGAAAATCTAAAATAAAGGAATGCGTCTTCTCCTGAAGAGCACTTAAGTTTACGTCCGTCATTTTATACTATTGCGCGGCAGAACCGCAATCACTATTAATCATTTCCCGTGGTATGCTGAATGGGCTGATTTTACATTGATTGGCCTTTATTCTACAACTAGTAAAGAGTTTATGAAACGCTATTACTAATCATACACCATAGGCATCAAAAAACTTGCCAAAACACGATTTGACCAAATAATTATTACATTAATTTGTAATAATCGTAACATTAACTCCTAAGCAAGGATCCGGACATTCCGGGCAAACTATTGGTCCAGAAGGAATTACTATTTCTTCACAGACACAATTGTCATTGCCAGAATTACTGACCGCAGAAATCTGCACAATAATGCCATTGTCCAAATTGCACAAATTACCATCAATCATTCCCATAACTTGAACTTGGGTTCCAGCAGCAACTGGTCCAGATATCGTCTCCGAATTTAAATATGCAGCTGTCATTCCATTGCCATCTGCACAAAAGACATCTACGACAATCTCATTACCCGCCAAAAGTCCCATACTGTCTAATTGGAGATCCAAATTGAAATCAACTTGATTCGATACTGAGGTACAACTTATTTCACTATCGATCAAATTCAATTCTGTCTTTTCAGAATCAAATTCTATTGATTCCTGACCTGTAATAATTTTTAAGCTTGGGCACTCCCCTCCTGGAGCAGTTCCGCACTGAACCCCAGTAATACTTCCAACAGCTTCAACCGTTAGGGCCCTCAGTACGTCACATTCTGCATTGGAAGAATTCTTTATCTCAATAGTAAAACAAGAGTTAACAGGATTAGTAATATCCAATCCTCCTGCCGGCATCGCCAAAGCTATTTTCGTTTGGCCTGATCCAAGTACCTGCACATCAGATACATTCAAGCATGTACCCGGATCAGTACTGCAACAAACAAAACTACCTCCAACATATTCTACTCCAGGGTCTAATGTCACAAATACACTATCCTCATCAGTTGTCTGATTTGAAGATAAACCAACAAACTCTAAACTCACTTCAACCTCAGTTCCATTACATCCAATAAGCTTTGGATCAGTGGCCAAATCAGCATCGATTGACGAAGCAAAGGGCAAATCAGCCCCAAGAACACTTAAATCCGAAGTTCTAGCCCGAACACCATTATTAATAGCGGGATCTCCACATGGTCGATCTCCAAATGCTTGAAATACGATTCCCGAACCTGAAGTGAAATCACAATCTGTGTTGACAGAAAAGCGAATGATTACCTCTCGATCTTCTGGTGTTAAAGCATCAATAGTACCAGGGATTCCGATTGATGAGATTCCGCTATGTGCTTCTAAGTCTAAAGAGTATAAAGTCCCGGACTGAGTAAATGAAGCATTTTCAATATTTCCACTTCCAGCGGGGTATTCTGTTGTAATAGTACTTGTGATAAATGTACCGCTTGGCAAAAGTATGTCCAACTGAGGATTATCCAAAAATGCGGCTTGAGCACTACTTACTTGTACTTCGACTTGTTGTTCTGTACACAAGGGCAAAGGAATATTTGGCTCACTGTTTACAACTAATTGAACTTCGGATGGGAGTGGCTCGACCTTTAGCCAAACACTATCCAACTCACATGGATAAGCAGTTGGTTCCGTAGGATATCCAGGGCAATTCCATCCCATAATCATGAGCACGCTATCACCTTGACATATAGTCAATTCACTACAAACTTCCAGAGAAATACTACCTCCCGCGTCCAAATCCTCACTGACCTCGGCCCATACTCCATTTGTATAGGGTGTTAATGATCCGGAAGCACCATTCAGTGAAGTGATATTTAAAGTACTAGCATTTTCTTCGAATGCAGCCCAGACAAAACCCGAAGCAAAGTTCTCCTGATTTTCTATATCAACATTCCAGCAAAAATCTTTGGTTGTCGCTTGAATCGTTCCTGTGGTATTAATCAATTCATGTCTAGGCAGATTGACATCAACTTCATATGTATTATCATGTCTAGCCGTTTCCAAGCAATCCGGATCATGACTATAGGCATAATTACTGTATTCTCTTCTAAGAACAGGCCTATTACTGGCACCTGAAGGCGCATCTTCAGACTCACATGTTGCAAGTGTACCAAAGGCTATACTGTAACCTGACAGGGAAATATTATCCGCCCTATCACCATAAGGCCATGTTCCATCGTTGGTCCAAATGTGTTGATCTCCAACTATTGTAGGTGCAGGTAAGGTAATAGATATTGGATAGCCTTTACTGGCATCCCCTCTCGCTGTTAAGGTAACAGGAACAGAAGGATTCCATGCGAGACCATTATTGGCCTCCCAAATGAATTCATCAGCTCTTGCATATGGCCTTATCTCTCCAGGGTACAAATCAACATTGGCCGCTCCATTATAAATAACAGTCATTGACACTGCTCTCGGATCACATCCATTGTATACTTGGAGTCCACCTCCTTGAGCACTAAATACCGGCTCATGCAGGTACACTTCCATACTAAATGAATCGCATGTCACCATCTCTCCATTGGCATCGTAATTAAAGAAAACTATACTCATGTCTTCTACTTGTGTCGGATCACCAGGCAACGCATCATCTTTATTGACATAATTATAAGCCAATACATTAACAGAATCATTAGGTTCCCAAATAAAAGATGGATCTAAACAAGTCCCTATTAGGCTAGTAAAATCATACTCTATAAAGTGCTTGCCTCCTACTTCTGTTTCTACTGGAGTAGGGATAGGACAGGTCGTATGTGTATTCGCACTGGCATCGTAAATGATAACATCACCACCTGCTGGAATAAAATTTTTATTACTTCCGAATTCCGTATATGAAATTCTGAGATGAGCATTATCCCATGTAGGTCCGCTGGTTCCATCAAATTGTCGACTCAATAGATCAAAACAAATCGTATCGCATGGCATTGCTTGTTTTAGGTTTCTAGTTCCTGCCAAAGTGGAAGGGTCAACTAAGTTTTGGAGATAAGCATCCTCCCATCCCACTGTTGTCCTAATTGCCTCAGTTCTTCTGCCGGTCAATCCTCCCTCCGTACAAAGACCACAATGTGGGTTAGGGTTATAGATTTGACAAGCCCATTTCTCTTTACAAGAGCAATTGATATCACAATCATAGATTCCTTCAAAGTCAAAAATGGACTCATCTCCAGAAGCTTTGAAAGCGGGACAATCCAAAATAAACTCCATCGTAAAACAAAAGTTCTTATCAACTCCCGATCCGCCCAGGCCAACATCGCCGAACATTTCAACAAGATTGCCAGTTTGAGTACCTGGGATTAAGGTACCGTTAAGTGCGGTACTACCATTTACCAAAGTATATCCTGTTGGAATATCTATTTCAACACCCACCTCATTAGTTGGGCAAGTTTCAACATGACTATCAAGGCTATTATCACTGCCTATTCTCCTGGAAAAACAATATTCAACTTCAAATTGCTGTCCATCAAATAAGTCAGTAGGACCAAAAACTGATGCTCCGCCTGCCTGAGAATCTGAGAAAGAAGGACCGGTACTCCTTAAGTGTCGCTCCATTTGCTCGTCGCATTGATTCTTAAAATCTACTCCTGTCTTGAGAGATCCTGCAGAATGCGATGTAGGGCAACTCGTCTCATCACATACGATCAGCATTTCTAATACCAACACATATGAATCACCAACGGCCAAATCATCGAACTGTAGATCCCCATCCAAGTCTTCCAAACCACCCGGCCCATCGGGATCTGACATCAACAATCCAAAATCTACAGTAAATCCTGGTGTACCAACTGTCGTAAATGGTACAGCGACCCCATTGACTGTAGCTCCCAAAAGATCAGTTGATGCTGCCGTATGGGCTAGAGATAATCCGCTTGCATTTGATCCACCCATTTGCACAATATCAAAGGCCGTTCCTGCTCCGGATTGAGTCTCAGATCCTGTATTAGTAATAGTAAATTCGAAAAAACCAGAAGTACAATAGTCCGCGCCTTGAACTTTATTTGACATAACAGCACTAATATTGGGCACCCCAAGGGCTATATTGAATTGACCAGGAGCTTCAAAAGGTATTTGGCAATCTGTTCGACCATTACAGCCCCATCGTACACCATATCTAGTATCTGTTTCACAACTGGAAATAAAAGCTTCTCTATCTAAAAAAAGTTGTTCTCCATTATCAAAACAATTGCCCAATCCTTCTGCTACCAGGAAAGCAGAACTTATGGTATAAAAACTTGTATCACCATTGACTACATCTGCTGTAAGAGTCGTACCACTTACATTTCCAGATAAACCAGTGGTCTCAATTCCATTATCATTAATAATGTAAAATGTAAGCTCTTCTACGCAGCCTTGACCTCCATTGGTTATTTCCAATTGTACACTTTCCGTGCTTCCGATGGTTGTTGTCACGGGAGCATGTCCCAGTATACTCAATGCAGCCACAAGTACATCATAGGTGTTCAAATTCATATTATTCTCCAGAAAAGACCCTCCATCGCCTGACACCTCTAAGATATCTTTGAAGGTTCCACCAGACATTTGATAATCTACCGCATTGCAATCCGCTTCTCTTTCCCAGCTAAATATAATTTCGTCCCCGGAATTAAGATCAGAAGGAGTAATACTAAATACGGGATTAACGGGATCGAACGTTGTTTGCACAATATCTAGGCCTCCAACAGAAGAAACAGCATCAACCGATCCATCAACATAACTTACACCTGTTGGCATGGTTAAAGTAATAGTGGTATTATCTGCTCCATCACTTACAATTATTAATCTTGCTGAATTGACCTCTTCAAAACTCTGACAGGTATTAATGTCTTCGGTTAAAAGAGGATCACCTCCAGCATCATTATATAAGATCGTGTATTGCGCAATCGAAAAAGTGCTCACAATCGTCATTAATACTAGTAGTATGAAGTGTTTGATGCTTGAATAAGATAAAAAATTTAACTCTTTACTCATAGTTTACGCTTTACAGCTTTTAGAAGGGGAGCTTTTGAATAATTCTTTGCTTCGATTAAAAGCTTTAATCGAATACTTAATCAGTCACTATTAGCACATTAACTCCTAAGCAATTCGGATCAGGGCACTCCGGACATTCAATTGCTCCGGAAGGAATCACGATTTCCTCACAAATACAGTTGTCATTACCTGAATTACTTACCGCCGAGATTTCAACAATAATTCCATTGTCCAAATCACACAAATTGCCATCAATCATTCCCATGATTTGCACTTGGGTACCTGCAGCAACCGGACCCGATATGGCCTCTGAATTCAAATAAGCAGCTGTCATACCATTACCATCGGCACAATAGACATCCACAATAATTTCATTTCCTGCTAGCAGTCCCATACTGTCTAGTTGGATTTCCAGATTGAAATCTACCTGATTTGAAATCGAAGTACAGCTTATTTCGCTGTCAATTAAATTCAACTCAGTTTTCTCTGTATCAAATTCAATCGACTCTTGACCCGTAATAATCTTTAAACTTGGGCATTCTCCTCCTGGAGCAGTTGAACACTGAACACCAGTAATGCTACCAACTGCCTCAACAGTTAAAGCCCTCAACACGTCGCACTCTGCATTGGATGAATTCTTTATATTGATGGTAAAGCAAGAACTAACCGGATTAGTGATATCCAGCCCTCCTGCTGGCATCGCCAGCGATATCTTCGTCTGTCCCGATCCAAGTAATTGTACATCAGAAATACTCAAACATGTTCCGGGATCAGTACTGCAACATACAAAACTATCCCCCACATATTCTACACCTGGATCAAGTGTAACAAACACGCTATCCTCGTCAGTGGTTTGATTTGAGGATAGACCTACAAACTCCAAGTTAACCAAAACCTCTGTTCCGATACACCCTATCAACTTAGGATCTGTAGCCAATTCAGCATCGATCGACGAAGCAAAGGGTAAATCGGCCCCAAGGACACTGAGATCCGAAGTTCTTGCCCGGACTCCATTATTGATTGCGGGATCTCCACATGGTCGATCTCCAAATGCTTGAAATACAATTCCTGAACCTGAAGTGAAATCACAATCTGTATTAACAGAAAAGCGAACAACTACTTCTCGATCCTCCGGAGCAAGAGCGTCCAAAGTTCCAGGTATTCCGATTGACGAGACCAAAGAATGGCCCTCTAAATCAACCGTATATAAACTTCCGCTTTGCGAAAATCCAGCTACTTCTATATTACCACTTCCTGCAGGATATTCGTATGTGATATCACTTGTAATTAATGTTCCCGTAGGCAATAGAATAGTCAACTCTGGATTATCCAAATATGCCGCTTGTGCGCTTGTTACTTGTAATTCGACATCTTGCTCCGAACACAATGGCAATGGAATATTAGGCTCTGAGTTAACTTGTAACTGAACTTCAGATCTGTGAGGAATACCGATCAAAGTATCCGACTCGCATGCCAGACCATTAAATGTCGTAGGATACTCTGCGCATCCATAGCCTGTGAACAGATCTACTTTCGCACTATCACATGTAGTTGGAATTGCACAGATCTCATAGCTGGTTGATGATCCAAAAGCATTGGTACCCAACTCGAAAAATCCGTTATTTTCATTGACGGGAATACCATTTTCCAATACTCGAATATTGGATAAGTTTCCAACTAAATCATCCGGGTAAAACCAACTGAAAGGAGCATCCACAGTATTACTACCATTATTAAGGATGACATCCCAACAAACTTCATTGGTAGAGTACTGAACCATTCCACCTCCTGTTAAAAACGGTTGTGGAGTATTGTAAAATATCTGAGCAGTATTAGAACTATTTGTTCCACCACAACCACTCCACCCTGGGAATGGTTGATCGCTGGAATGACAACCGTTACCTATTTGAGTAGCCGAATAACTAGAATTATAGATTCCGGCCTGTAAATCACAGGTAGCATCTACCGCAAATGATATTGAATAACTCCACGTTTCATCCGGCTCAAGAAGCGTTCCTCCATAACTCTGGAAAAACTGCCTCAAATTAGAAAACACCAACTCATCTCCAATTTGGGAAATATCACCCACTGGGATCGCCATTCCGGCAAAAGTAGCACTTCCCGGTCTATAAGGCAGTTCTTCAGGCCAATTTACTCTAAATTCATCGGGAAATGTAAAGGGCCTATATTCATTAGGATACCAAATATCCCCCGTTTGTGTATTGATATAATATCTATAATCCATTCTAATAGTACCGCTACACCCATTCAAAACCTGAGGAGAAGGATACCAAAGCGAAGAATAATGGTGATATATATTGAGGTAATCATCGTAGTGATCACAGGTATATTTGTTCTCATCACTAGGATTTGGCCCTACGGGATCAGGAATATAACTACTATAGACTTCGTTGTCTGCAACATATTGTACAAATCCACTAGAACCAGTTCTCGCATTCACCCTGAACAAGGCCTCAACATAGATAGAATCTCCTCCTTCCCAACTGGCTTTACAAGGTGTCAGATCATACTTGGCTAGATCCAAATCAGCTCCTTCAATACTGGCCGTTACTTGGCATGTATAAGAAGGCGATCCATCAGCAGGGAAAACTGTCACTTCCGCATCAGGTAGCGGAGTAAAGGAATTGTCAATTTGCTGATCATTACATGTTACATCTCTATGATTTAGATCAAACTCGATGTAAACATGATTAAACGGCAATCCTGCATTTGGTCCTATTGTATTAGGATTGACATATATCTCCCATGCTCCTCTTACCGTATCACAGTTCGACGCTCTATGTAATCTAATGCTATCGCGATTAGCCAAACCGGTTCCGTCCGGAACACCATTGTTATCATCATCTTCCAATCCGATACTAACTCTTTCCAAACTAAAAAACCTAGGCGTAGCTCCACCTCTTGGACATGGGTCCGGACAATGCATTTGAAAAGTTCTACTCAAGCAGTTGTGATGATACGGCAATTCAGCGCAGCTATCATCATATTTTCCTTGATGAGCCAGATCTAATGTCAGTGCTCCTCCTCCTACATCACAGGTAGCCTTCATTAGGAGGTTGACTATACCAGACCCTAATACCGTATTTGGATACTCAATAATAACAGAATCTCCTACCGTATTTACCGGTAGTAATGCGCTATCATTACTTCCTGAATAAAAGTAAGTAGGTGGGCCAATATAGGTTAATCCCGATTGATCAAGATTAATAATCAAGCGACTAAAACCCTCTGTATCTGATTTGGTCTGGGTATGCAATGTTGAATAGTTGATTTCCAAATTAAAAGTATCGCAATCCCTCAGATCTGTAGGCATCTCAAGATCAAATCTCGCCAACTGCCTTCCTCCAAATCCTATACCCGCTCTGGAAAGATCATAACTATTAATCTCGCATTGATCCATATAGCTGTATGACCTATTGAAATAATACCAGGCGATATCTCCATTACATCTTCCTCGACAACCCTCTTCCAAATTATTGGCATAAGTGGGCACTTCCAGTGTAATACACTCTCCTGGCTGAACTACAATTCCGTCAAATTCGTATTCGACATTTTGAGGATACCTTTCAAGTGTACAGTCGTTTTGATAATACTCTGGTATAGCTGATACATTTATTTGATTACTAGAGGTTCCTATTTGAACATTATTTTCGTCAAAGACATTGATTTGCTCCAGGGTAAAGTAATTCTGCCCCGTACCGCTACCAGGAGTATTATTATGCAGTTCTAAAACAATATTGGTCGCAGGACCGTCTCCTGTATTGCACATTTCAAAGGTCTGCATAACCGGAGTTCCATCTTTGGCTGCATTATCTCCATTAAAACAAAAGTCATTGTTCACTTCATCCTTAAAACCAAAACTAAGATTAGGAACCAAGTTGGGAATGACTGTTGTTTGCAACAAAATATCTGTCTCCATACAAATACCGGGACAACCCCAGTAAGATCCATAATAAGAATCATTGTCGCAGTTATCTACAGTATAAGTCCTTGTCAGAATAACCTGTTCTCCATTATCAAAATCCGTATCTAAATTTCCAAAATCATCTATAATTGGTCCGTCAATCGTGTAAATGAGTGTATCATCGATTACGGATGATGGCGTTAGCACTGTTCCGGCAGAAGTCTCCAACTGTGTTGTCGTAGTTCCTGGTCCATCAATGATATAGAAAGTAAATTCCGATAATCTACCCTGACCACCATTCGTTATGGTTAGACCCCTCATTACAGATGTCCCTACATTGGCTGTGATTGGACCTTCTCCAAACATGCTAAGTGATGGCACCAAAACATCATAAGTATTTAAGTTTACATTATTTTCGGTAATTGATCCAGCATCTCCTGATACTTCCACTACATCTTTAAATGTACCTCCAGACATTAAATAATCAACCGCATCGCAATCCGCTTCACGCGCCCAGCTGAATGTAATTTCATCCCCGGAATTAAGATCTGCAGGTGTAATACTGAACACCGGGTTTATTGGATCGAAGGTGGTCTGAACGATGTTTAATCCGCCTGATTCTGAAACCAGCATCACCGAACCATCCACATAACTCACCCCTGTGGGCATTGTTAAAGTTACCGATGTGTTATCTGCACCATCACTAACAATGATTAATCTGGCTGAATTAACCTCGTCAAAGCTCTGGCATGTATTAACATCCTCAGTTAAAAGTGGATTACCTCCAGCATCATTATATAAAATGGTATACTGCGCCTGAACGGCGGTTTCGAATTGAAGAATAAATAGCGCCAACAATAAGAAAACCCTACCTATGTTTCTGGCCATAGATGATTGCATCTTGAAAAAAGTTTACGTACAAAAACTTATAAGGGGGAAATATTCGCCGTAAAGTTACAAAAAATATTCCTAATATGGAGATTTGGGGGTCTTTTGGGCATCTTGAAGCCAAAAGTACCCTATACCTGTTAGGTACCGTAAAGTGATAAAACTGCCGGCGTCAAAGACTCATCCGGCAGCCCTCCCTTAAAAGCGTAAAATTTATCTTAGCTGTTTGTTTACCATGTAAAGCCCATTCTATTGTGATTTTATAATGCCTCACAGAGGTCATATTCTACTTAACCTTTGTCTTTTCGAGTATTTTTAGCTTGATGACACCAAATCAATTATCCGTTCTTCTTATAATTCGAACCCCAAAACAATTCGGATTCACACAAGGATTAACACTCATCAACACCGGATCATAATCATCTTCGTCATTAGGGTTATCCAGTCCCCCAGTACTATCGTCGTCGATATCATTATCTGTGGCCAATTCGCTGGTACTTCCATCATTGGTCATTGCCAATGGACTATCCTCGTCTAAGGTTGTTGCACCACCATCTATATCTGCAGCATCTACTATCTCAGCATTATTGATGATACTAGTTCCCGAAAAAGAATTGGGAATAGTAAAGTTCAGGGTTACTACCGCGGCATCTCCACTAGCCAGAAGCTCTACTTCAAAATTCGGACCTGTGCCTATTACCGACATTGCTGAACCATTCACTGTGGTTGGTGCCGGTGTTATGCTTACAAAACTCAACTCGCCTACATTGAAGTAATCCTCCACATCAATATCGAAGGCAGCTAAACTCCCTTGATTATATATAGTAATGTCAAAGCTGACCGCATCACCTGGCGAAAATGGCCCCGGTGTACCGCTATTTAGAACTTTTGTCAGCGCGAGATCAAAACTTTGATTAATGGAAATACTGGCCGGATCGTAATCATCTTCATCATTAGGATTATCCATGCCTCCCGTACTCTCATCATCTACGTCATTATCCGTTGCCAATTCATTCGAACTTCCGTCATTTGTATTTCCCAATGGACTATCCTCATCCACTGCCAGAGATCCTCCATCTGTTTCCGAAGCGAAAACAATTTCCGCATTATTTACAATGCTGGTTCCTCCGAAATTTGAATCAATATCAAAATTCAATGTAACTATAACGGAATCTCCTGGTTCTAATTGATTTACTTCGAAATTCGGACCGGCACCAATAATACTCACCCCATTTCCTTGTACTGTTAATACACCTGCTGATAAATTGGTGAAGCTTAACTCCGAACCTGAGAAATAGTCATTGACCATAATATCATATGCTACCCCTGTTCCTTGATTAATGACTGTAATATCATAGCTTACAGAACTTCCAGGACTATAAGGACCTGCTGAACTCACCGTCTTGAATAAAGCAACATCAAAACAAGCCTCAACTATGGCAGTTCCCATAGATGTATCCTGACATCCCTGAATATCAGTAAATATTACCATTTGTTCATCGGGACTAGAAGCCGGTGTAAATGTATAGGACTCATCTGTGCTGCCATCTTCCCATTCGAATGTATAAGGCGGAATACCTCCTTGAATGGATTCGATAAACAAGGTTGTCATATCGCCTTCACAAACAGTATCGCTACTCACCGTCATACTGAATTCCGGACAAACGCATGCATTGAAACCATCAACTCTGATCGCCTGATCATCACTTGCTCCATTGGTGGGACCATTGGTATTCGACCACCAGGTATAGCGTCCTGGGTTATTTTGCTCATCCCAGGCATCATCTGGACCATTTGAATAAGAAATATACATGCACTCAATTGGGGACTCAGAATTAACCACTATTGTCCCATTTGGATCATTTGGAGACAAATCTCCGCTAGTACCGTCATTTGGATCATATACAGACTTTGCAGTTTGCCCACTAACAATTACCCCATTTCCCAAAGCAGTAACAGTCATGGGTACATTATTTCCATCCGAATCAATAGCTGAAACTATGACTTCATCTTGAAAAGAATTTCCTGGAGGTTCAAGGGGATTAATATTTTGAGAATATAGAAGCGTGGCATGGTCTATATCACTAATGTTATAATCCGTAATTATAACTTGTTTGTCAAAACAAAACTCTAAAGTAATGTCATCAGTGTGATCTGAACTGACAATTCCCCAGCTTAAATAATTGGGACCGTACCCCCCATTAGTTTCTGTGTAGAATCTACCGCAATCAGAATCCCAAGGATCGTCTATAGAGCCATTCCCCGGAATATCATCTGTACCTCCTGTAATTACTCCACAACCACCGGCGGGATCATAACCATGTACACCAGCGGCATGCTGATCCGCGTCACCATTTCTGTTAGCCGGGTCGATTAAGGTCACCGTAGTATTTAGTGTTCCTCCCGGATAAGGAATCGAATAATTCATAGAACTTGTATTCCTTAACCACACTTGTCCATTTCCACTAAAATCAGCCCATTGAAACCGAACATCATTGCAAGAATTGGTGATAATGGGCTCATTGCAACCAGTAACATTAAAAAACAACATCTCGAACTCCTCAGTAGGTCCTTCCAGTCCACAAGCCTCTATTCTAACTACAACCGTAGGTGAGATAAATGCGGTTAAATCATAAACAGGCAAACCATTTGGATTGTCATTGACGGGATCTATATTATCCAACAAAGTAAAATTAGCCCCGCCATCGCTGGACAGGTATACGTTGACATTATCCGCAGAACTTAAAGTATTGTTGAATTGATATTTAAAAGTTAGAATTGCCTCTGAATAACCCGATAGATCTATGGATCTTTCCACTGATCTGCATATGCCCAAATCCGCTCTCATACTTAGTTTCTGCTTAGGACTGGTTTCAATGAGAATTTCACCAGTCCCGGGTGTACCATCATCATTGATTTCAACCCAATCACTGGTAAACAGCAGCGTGCCATTTTGATTGGAATAACTGACAACTCTAAAATAATCTACGGCATCAGCGCAGTTTCTTCCTTGCGCGAAAACAGCATTATTTGTAAAAGGCAATAGCACCATTGCACAAACAGCACTGAATATTTTAAGCATGAATTTTAAGCGATGAATGGACCTCTCCGGCACTCCGCAGAATGAAATGTTTACGTTTGTCATAATGTTAGTTTTTTGGTAAGACTAAATTTCCTTTTGCTTTCAATTAAATGGCATAAAAATTATTCTTTTGGTTTATGACATGAGATATGGATCGCCACTGTAATCAACTAGACTACCTAGAGAAACATTCTATTCGAAAAAATACGAATCGTGAAAACTCGCTGGTACCAGGAGAAATAGCTAGTGTGTTGGGTGCATATACTGCTTTATTGGAGGCAAAGAATTACCGAGATTGATAATATGACTTATGGTCCAGTTTCGTTAATTGAATCCAGAATTCAGAAACAATAGCCTTGAGATTGTACCTAATTAGAATTACTCTAAGTACTTCATCAAAAATTGACGTTTATCCTGTTACTATGCAACTAACGACCATTTTTAAAAATGGGGAGCTATTCATTTGGTTACTTTGGAGTCGTTCGCATATTATCGAACATTAATTATCTCATCTTCATACAATTTATTTTAAATATTAGTTAATCACATTCCTATTCTAATTACGCCGCAGATTTGATACTAAGAGTCCGCTCTTTCAAGGAATCTTTATTTCCATCATTGGTCGTAAAAAATTTCATTCTCAATTGCTTCGTCAATGACTTATCGTTAAAGCATTTATTTCTTTTATACGGCACCTTAAATGCAGCATTTTCAGTGAAATCAATTGTTTCAGCTATATTTAGACTCTTATTTTCATCATTGTGTCTGTTTCTCATAAATTCTTCAGACATCAGAAATGAATAATAGTGGTAAATAAAAGGGGGTAGAAAATTGACCACTAATTTGGGGTTTACAGAGCCTAAAATGTACAAGTTGTATTCTACCCCCAGATCACTGTAAACATGATTTGACGAACGGCGATTCTCCTTGTCCTCACCGCTACTTAATTCTTTGTATTGAGTTTCTTCCTTCGTTGAAGGATTTATTTCATCGATTATATTATTCGCGGAATGAATACGTGGTGTAGAAATCAATTCATGCTTGCAATCTATCTTTGTCAAACTGGTAGAAGCAAGTTCATTTAATACCAATAAATAATTCACGTAACAAATAGGTGTGTCAATGCAAGAGTATATATCCAAGGTGTTTTTTAAGATATAATGTGAATGGTGTACGGCTTGACCTTTAACTGGGCCCAAAATGCAATTAATACCGACGGTAGTAAATGCCAGGGAAACATTTTCAAAGAAAAAATACACGACGTCGACAATATATAATTTTGACGACAGCGGGGGATACGCATATATCATCATCACAAAATTTACAATACCTAAGTAAATTTTGGCTCGGCCTACGTTTAAAATATAACATAAATCATGCCAAACTTATCACATAGAATTATTTTGACAATTTTGATATACACCTATTTATATTGGCAATCCGTTAAAGGAGCTGACTATAAATCCAGAATTGGAATAAATAAAAAACTGCCGCAGTAAGTACTAGCGGCAGCTTTCAATATAGCGTAATTTTATTCTGTTCTTTTATTTAATTGTCGATCATTCTTGTCGTCCTAACTCCGAAACAATTTTCGGATTCACACAATCTAATAATGGCCGGATCATGATCATCTTCATCTGTCGCTGAATTTCCATCACCTACCGTACCGGTACCATCTCCATCTACATGGTTGTCCGCCTCTGATCCAGGATCACCTCCTGCATCATTCGTATTATCACTATCCGGTGTACTGTCTTTATCCAAGGGATATTCATTCGTACTATCCTGATCATTATCGAATTGAGCAATCTCAGCTACGTTGACTATCTGCGTACCTGTAAAATCATCATTGATAGTAAATGTTATGTCCACTTTTAGACTATCTCCAGTTAATAAAGGACCATTTAGATTAGTGCCTATATATCCTGCTACTCCAGTACCTTGTAATTGCCAATCACTATCCGATAAGGTCAAAGCATCACTTGGGAAGTAGTCTACTAAATCAATATTGTACAATGTCGGTAACTCTTGGTTATAGACCGTGATCGTAAAGGTCACTTCTTCTCCCGGTCTATACACCCTACTTGGTGATGGCGGTCGTTTAACCAATGCTGCATCATGGCATTGCAGTAGACTAAACTCTTCACTTATACTCGTACAAATATCTCCGATATTATAGTATTCTAACGCATAGTCTCCCAACTCGGTAGCGAGATATGTCGAACTATTACCTGACTGAACTATTGTTCTACTGTTATCCGGATTGATTCGATACCAGATGTAATTGGTAAATCCATTTGGACCCTGGAATGTCCTTTGAACATCATCACAATCATAAGCATTAACCACAATATCATCTACTGATTGCTGCTCTACACTTACTGGGTATGAACCCAAGAATTCGCAAACATCAAAGCCGTTATCGATGGTAACGCGCAATGTGTAGGTTATATCATCCGCCGGATCACAGATTGTAGGCGTAAAACTCGTATTGTCATCGAGGTATAAATCCGGAAGCCATTCTATCGTGGCATATTCACCAAACCCTCCTTCTAGATTTACTACAAGTTCTCTACAGCCCACATTACACATCGTGATTTCTTCATAATCTCCTACTTCATAATCCGCCAAAGAATAAAACTCAGTAGTATAGTTCTCTTCATCACAACCTCCTAATTGACTAGATACCTGCATTACGATCGGTGATGATACACCATAACCATCATTGATACTAACGTATAAAGAATCCCCTACCCTTTCAAGACTAACTCCTTGTTCCGGAATAAAGGTGATACTGAAATCATCCTCACATACTTCCATCCCAAATCTACCTCCAGGACACAACACAACTTCTTCTCCTATAGAGTATGAAAAGTCTGGTTCGAAGCTTACATATTCATACTCCGTCTCATCACAAACACAAGCAGAGTTTTGATCCACTTTTAAAAACACCGGACAGGCCTGTCCATTTGGAGAAGTTAATGTTCCTGACAAACTCACCATTTCACCCGTTCCAATGGTCAAGTTTTGCATTTCCTCAGATATGATAGGATCTATTCCCTCATCGAACTCACCATTTAGATTTAAATCTTGCACCAATTGGAAAGCAACTGTCTGGTTAAATGGATCACCTTGATTGGTGAAATCCACACTATAGTTAAATGTAACATTAGCTGGATCGTCATCACAAACTACTGTCAACAACTGATCACTGACTGTGACTGGGGGTAGAAAATTAACAGTTAATCGAGGGTTTACAGAGTTCAAAACATCTACATCACATTCTACCCCCAACTCATCACAAACCTGATCCATTATCGTACTTGAAACTCCAACTCCAATTTCTCCTTCTCCACACTCCGTGGTTTCCGGCAATTGCATGGGTATTCCTATCTTGAAAGCCTGACCTGGCCCGATTCCGTCCGGAAGCGTACCGCAAATTTCAACTACACTTCCTGTAGTAGTTTCTACAAAACCAGCATCATAACCATCAGGGGTTATAAAGTATACTGATCCTGCAACATATTCGATCTCGTTCAAATCCAATTCCATGCATACCGATGCATCCTGCGTTTCCCCAAATGGGGAGATATTAAGGTAAGTTAACTCCAGTGTATCGGGAACGCTACAATATAGATCCAAAGGCTCTCCAAAAACAAAGAACTGCGCAAAATCAGCAGGATTTGCATTTCGAATAATGATAGGCTCGCCCTGCACCAACATACTGTAAACCCTCGCCTCACAAGGATCGGCTCCATTGGCTATAAACCAAGGCGAAGTTCCACTGATGAATTCGTCACAAACCGTTACTACCCTAAAGTTGAATTGTATAAAATTACTATCCGCATCCGAAAGAATTCCCTTTAAGCCATTATTAGAAATATACTGAGACCATATGGCATCGTCCGTATAAGTCCAATACTCTCCTCTTACTGTATTTTTATTTACATCCGGAGTTGGATCAGGAATAGACACAGGAGCGACCGTATTATTTGGACCTCCGGGATAAGAAACTGTCCAGCTGCCCGGAACAAATTCCAGTCCACTTGGAAAATACCATTCTGTTATGATATCCGTCAGCGTTGCTACTTTCACATTCTTTACCACAACTCCTAAGTCTATCGTATCACAAAGTCCATATTCTCCACTTGGGTTAGGATTCCACTCTACTTGAATTTCTGCTTCTTCAGCAATGTACTGAAAGCAATTTCCGGTCCCTGCACAAATATTAGATGAATTCGCTAACACCTGGGCTGCCTTATCTCTATCTAAACATCCACTTGTTGTACTTAAGCAAACCTCAGTTTCCAAATCCAATCCAACCGGACAGAAAAGAAGCTCAGTAGATACGATAATGATATGACAATCACCAGGGTTCATATCTGGCAATGCGATGGCATATATCCTACCGTCCGGTAAGGTTCTCGACAAAGTCCATGGATAAGAGACCCCGTTTTCATCCTCGGCATCAACAAATTCTACAGCATTTGGAACGAAAATACTCGTAACTACATTCTCATGAACTGCTGTTCCCGGACCATTACCAGCGCATACTTCATACTGATTGGTCTCATTGACTCCTTCCAGATCTGGTATCAATAACATGAAATTGTCAGCTATGTTATAAAGTGGTGGAAACTCATTCGAATTATCTATAAAATCATCGGGCGTTGTAGGAATGGTATCATTCTGACGCATAGGATTGTTAGCGCTCGTACTGCCTTCAGGATGAGTGAAAATTCTGTCGTAAAAAGCAACACAACCATCATCAGCTCCGGCATTTCCGCAATTCGAACCATATGGATTAATGACAAAAGCATTTCTATAACTGTTGACATACTCTACTCCTGCAGAATTCTCAAAAGAACCTCTATAGGTTCCTCCGGATCTACCTACCAAATTCGGGATATAAGGCTCTGCAAACTGTGTCAATATCTCAAAATCGGTAGACTGTACTTCTTCCGGACAAATTGCGGATAAATTATACTTTACTCTATAATAATTGCAGGTATCCCCATGTCCTACCGGAAGATGTGGAAATGGATCTCCATATCTATGTACCAAAGGATCAGAATCACACAAATCTGTACTCGTTCCGATAATACCACTAATATCACTTTCACTAGCAGATAGGATATCTAATCCTCTATAAAAGTCGTTATCGACTATTCTCAACCCTGCCAACATGGTTTCATCTTCAGCATTACAGCAAATTCCTCCTTGACCGTCATCAATACAAGTCAAGTTTCCGTAAGAATCATCTACATATTGAGGATCTATTTCTATGGAGTCTCCATTTGGATTAAAGATGTATCCGCTATCGAGATAAATCATATTATTTGGGAATCTCAATTCCAAATACTCCGTAGCCATATAAGGCCTATACTCGTTTTCATACCAAGGTAGTTCGCCATTGACAGTATCCACATGTGGAGTTGGATTTTGTAAGGTAAAGATGTATTCTACTTGTACATCACAATCCTCAACATATACATCAGGCTCAATCGTTACAGGCCCTGGAAGGTGTCCCTCAAAAGGCTCTGAAGTATCACATGAACCAGCTATTCGGCTTGAGGTACCTGTCGATCCTCCAGTACAAGTACTGGGATCAATAGTATACAAATCAAGGTGTGGACGAAGAAATGAAGCCGTACTAAAATTCGTTCCGTTCAGCTGCTGTAGTTCGAATGCCGGATTATGCACTATCGGTGCATAGACATCGAAGTAAATAAAATCACCGTCTTTTAATGGGAACTGTTGTAAGAATTGCTCATGACAATCGTTCATCCATGCATCTTGAGCACCATCAGCATCTGTATTTCCATTTATTATTGCATTGGCACAATCCTCTGGTCTTCCCCATCTAATGTATATACGTTGACGATCTGTATATTGATCTGATGAAGAATCATCCCTCATATCGTAGTTTACCGCTGAACTAGGAGGATAATTAGGATTGATATTATCATCGTCCAAACAAGTCAAGTAAGCATCATTGTTCCGATTCACCCAAGACTGACTCTTAGCTTCAACTCCCATATTCCATAGACTCATCGCTGGCTCCCAATAATAATCTCTTATGGAATCTGGGTAATTCAATAGACAATCAGGAACCCCTATTTCAGTAATTTGACCGGTCGCACCATCTTCATAGAACCATCCGCCGAAAGTCGAATTATAAACATCTAGCATGACTTCACTTGCATCCTCCCTTGGGTTAACATAGATTGACCACAAATAATCTGAGGTATAAAATACTTCTGCGTTAAGGATCTCAAATCCCGCTCTATAGTATAGTGTATCTCCCGGCAAGAACCTGGTTCTATCCTCCTCAGGTACATCCTCCGCAGTTAAAGGAATGGTCATGTCTTTATCAGCAAAACCATAATTCATTCGTTGAATGGTATCAATAAATCCTCGAACATCACATATACAATTACTTCCATTCCAAACAACATATGTTGAAGCATCATCGCAAGCCCTTACAATCTGACAAGGAGACGTCCCAGTACAACTATTACATTCTTCAACAACCTGATAGCTCAAATAAATGTAATCGGCAGGATAGCAGTCTCCTCTGATATCTAGATTGAATTCATAGTCATGGATATTGACATTGGAATCCCCAGCGGGAATCACAATTTCGATTCCAGTAGTATCGATTGTCGTACCGTTATTCGTCTCAAGATATTCCCAAGTTACACCTGCAACAGGTACTCCTTGATAAGTCGCACTTCCATCGGTATATCTAATATCTGTAATCCTTTTACCATTGGCCACAACATTAACAATCATAGATAGGCCACCGGGATCCGCACAAGCACCAATGTTTTCGCTTCCGAACTCATAGTTAAAGGTATAAGCACTGTCAGTTGGAACCCAAACATCTGGAGTCGTTCTAAAGACCTGCGTTATTGGTATCCCATATCCTGTGGTTGGAATAGCATTGGTAGAACTATTAAGATTACCATAGAAGAAATTGACCGGATCGAATGAAGCGAACTGCTGGAAGTTTTGGGAGCAATTTCTTTTACCGTTGACTTCAACTTGTCTAAAGTCACATTCCAGCGCCATACAGTTGAGATCCTCCGCACATCCAATGGACAACTCACTGATCAAGTTAATGCTCTGACCTCCCGGTAAATCGTCAAAGAAGCCATCGTTATCCAAATCTTCCAGTCCTCCCGGACCATCTATATTATCCGATAAATCAGTAAGATCGATTATAATTGTTCCACCATCAATGTACCATATGGTATCGGATAAAACAGTGCCATTAAAGGTAAGTTGGACTATTTCCGTATTATCAAGAATACATCCCTTATACTTAAGGATAAGATCGTTCCATAATCCATCTATAGGATCGGTGTTGGAGCTGCTGATGTTGAGTTCATAACTTAAATCCGATCCACAAATTGTCCCGTATTGAATATTGGCGCTTGCCACAACCACATTGGCATTGTACTGCGGAACGAAAGACACTGATCCCTCCATCTGGGAAACATCAAAACACACCTTATTATTACAACCGTAAAAAGCCTCGAATAATAAGACAGCGTTCTCTCCAATACATCCATCCACCGAATAACAAAACTCTATCGTCATGCGCTCATTCTCATCGAAAAGCATGTCATTATTGGCACCACTCCCTGTATTCCCTGGAAAATATTGTCCATCAACATTGATTTCTAAAACTTCATTGGCAACATCTAGGCTATAGCTTGTTACATCAATTCCGTTGGCCTTAATACTTTCTATTTTGTAAAGATTGGTATCAATTCCAGTAACTCTAAAAGTGTACTCATCGACAAAGGCTCCAAGACCATCTTGACTAATTTGTATTGTTTGACATCGCGCAACTCCAGATTGATTCAAGGTAAGTTCTTGAGGAGAAACACTCAAAACATTGAGCACTGGTACTTTTACAGCAGAGTTATACTCTCCTACTTCTGTAATTTCTTGAGTACATTGAAACTCCATATCCATGGAATCTACATAACTGAATGCCAACTGGGCATCCAAATTCACTGTACTTCCTTCAATATCAATGTCGCAATCCGCTTGCACTCCAATATTGGCAACCACCAAACTGCTGCCGGGAATATTGGAAACGGCAAATGTCGGATTCAAAGGATCCGTAACGTTTAATTCTCCTACCGTAGCATCGGGATAATGACTACCAACAAAGCCTCCATAACTCAGACCGGCATCGAAATTTACCGTGATTTGAACGTTTTCCAGTTCGAGAGGACTATTGTTGTATATCAACAATGGCAATGTATCAGGACCTGAACAGACCACTAATTCATCTAATTCAGCAAAATTTGGAACTCCACTTAGCGATAGTAGGGAAACGACGTCACAGTCACTATTCATCATCAAAAAAGCTGAGGAAGATTGATTTTTCCTCGCTAACTCAGCTTTCAAACTTTCAGCCGTATCATAATAATAGCAGTAATCCTCATCATCCATGTTGGCGAATGAACTACAATAGGCCAACTCGACCATTAGTTCAGAGAAACTACAGTTTTCATTTGAAGCATCTGAAGAAGATGCCATTGCAACATTACCTACTGAAAACAAAATCAGCAAGACGACAAAATGAAATTTTGTCGTAAATGGGGAACGTTTACGTATCATTATCACAAAATTTATCAAACCACGAGTAAATTTTGGATAGGTTCACTATCGAATCCGCACAAATCATGCCAAAATAAAAAGCCGTCCATATTAGTATCACCTAATAACGGACGGCAGCATTTAGCGTAAATTACTTTTATATATTATTTAATTGTCAATCATTCTTGTCGTCCTAACTCCGAAACAATTTTCGGATTCACACAATCTAATAATGGCCGGATCATGATCATCTTCATCTGTCGCTGAATTTCCATCACCTACCGTACCGGTACCATCTCCATCTACATGGTTGTCCGCCTCTGATCCAGGATCACCTCCTGCATCATTCGTATTATCACTATCCGGTGTACTGTCTTTATCCAAGGGATATTCATTCGTACTATCCTGATCATTATCGAATTGAGCAATCTCAGCTACGTTGACTATCTGCGTACCTGTAAAATCATCATTGATAGTAAATGTTATGTCCACTTTTAGACTATCTCCAGTTAATAAAGGACCATTTAGATTAGTGCCTATATATCCTGCTACTCCAGTACCTTGTAATTGCCAATCACTATCCGATAAGGTCAAAGCATCACTTGGGAAGTAGTCTACTAAATCAATATTGTACAATGTCGGTAACTCTTGGTTATAGACCGTGATCGTAAAGGTCACTTCTTCTCCCGGTCTATACACCCTACTTGGTGATGGCGGTCGTTTAACCAATGCTGCATCATGGCATTGCAGTAGACTAAACTCTTCACTTATACTCGTACAAATATCTCCGATATTATAGTATTCTAACGCATAGTCTCCCAACTCGGTAGCGAGATATGTCGAACTATTACCTGACTGAACTATTGTTCTACTGTTATCCGGATTGATTCGATACCAGATGTAATTGGTAAATCCATTTGGACCCTGGAATGTCCTTTGAACATCATCACAATCATAAGCATTAACCACAATATCATCTACTGATTGCTGCTCTACACTTACTGGGTATGAACCCAAGAATTCGCAAACATCAAAGCCGTTATCGATGGTAACGCGCAATGTGTAGGTTATATCATCCGCCGGATCACAGATTGTAGGCGTAAAACTCGTATTGTCATCGAGGTATAAATCCGGAAGCCATTCTATCGTGGCATATTCACCAAACCCTCCTTCTAGATTTACTACAAGTTCTCTACAGCCCACATTACACATCGTGATTTCTTCATAATCTCCTACTTCATAATCCGCCAAAGAATAAAACTCAGTAGTATAGTTCTCTTCATCACAACCTCCTAATTGACTGGATACCTGCATTACGATCGGTGATGATACACCATAACCATCATTGATACTAACGTATAAAGAATCCCCTACCCTTTCTAGGCTAACTCCTTGTTCCGGAACAAAGGTGATGCTGAAATCATCCTCACATACTTCCATCCCAAATCTACCTCCAGGACACAACACAACTTCTTCTCCTATAGAGTATGAAAAATCTGGTTCGAAGCTTACATATTCATACTCCGTCTCATCACAAACACAAGCAGAGTTTTGATCCACTTTTAAAAACACCGGACAGGCCTGTCCATTTGGAGAAGTTAATGTTCCTGACAAACTCACCATTTCACCCGTTCCAATGGTCAAGTTTTGCATTTCCTCAGATATGATAGGATCTATTCCCTCATCGAACTCACCATTTAGATTTAAATCTTGCACCAATTGGAAAGCAACTGTCTGGTTAAATGGATCACCTTGATTGGTGAAATCCACACTATAGTTAAATGTAACATTAGCTGGATCGTCATCACAAATAACGGTCAACAACTGATCACTGACTGTGACTGGGGGTAGAAAATTAACAGTTAATCGAGGGTTTACAGAGTTCAAAACATCTACATCACATTCTACCCCCAACTCATCACAAACCTGATCCATTATCGTACTTGAAACTCCAACTCCAATTTCTCCTTCTCCACACTCCGTGGTTTCCGGCAATTGCATGGGTATTCCTATCTTGAAAGCCTGACCTGGCCCTATTCCGTCCGGAAGCGTACCGCAAATTTCAACTACACTTCCTGTAGTAGTTTCTACAAAACCAGCATCATAACCATCAGGGGTTATAAAGTATACTGATCCTGCAACATATTCGATCTCGTTCAAATCCAGTTCCATACATACGGATGCATTCTGCGTTTCCCCAAATGGAGAGATATTAAGGTAAGTTAACTCCAGTGTATCGGGAACGCTACAATATAGATCCAAAGGCTCTCCAAAAACAAAGAACTGCGCAAAATCAGCAGGATTTGCATTTCGAATAATGATAGGCTCGCTCTGCACCAACATACTGTAAACCCTCGCCTCACAAGGATCGGCTCCATTGGCTATAAACCAAGGCGAAGTTCCACTGATGAATTCGTCACAAACCGTTACTACCCTAAAATTGAATTGTATAAAATTACTATCCGCATCCGAAAGAATTCCCTTTAAGCCATTATTAGAAATATACTGAGACCATATGGCATCGTCCGTATAAGTCCAATACTCTCCTCTTACTGTATTTTTATTTACATCCGGAGTTGGATCAGGAATAGACACAGGAGCGACCGTATTATTTGGACCTCCGGGATAAGAAACTGTCCAGCTGCCCGGAACAAATTCCAGTCCACTTGGAAAATACCATTCTGTTATGATATCCGTCAGCGTTGCTACTTTCACATTCTTTACCACAACTCCTAAGTCTATCGTATCACAAAGTCCATATTCTCCATTTGGATTTGGATTCCACTCTACTTGAATTTCGGCTTCTTCGGCAATATACTCATAGCAATTGCCCGTCCCTAGACATGAACCGCCACCTGCAACCAGCAACTGAGAAGCCTTATCTCTATCCAAACATCCACTTGTCGTCGAGATACAAACTTCTGTATCAAAGTTTTGACCTACTGGACAAAATAGTAATTCAGTCTCTACCACAACTATCTCACAATCTCCAGGTTCCAAATCAGGCATATTAATACCATAAAGCTTTCCATCAGGCCGAGTCTCTACCAATATCCAATCCAATTGGACTCCATTTTCATCCCTCGCGTTAATAAATTCAACCGAATTAGGAGTAAAAACAGTTGTTACCACATTAATATGAGTCGCTGTCCCTGGACCAAGTGCAGCACATACTTCGTACTGATTGAATTCGCTCATGGCCTCTTGATCCGGTATCAATAACATAAAATTATCACTGACGGTATAAAGAGGTGGAAATTCTTGTGAATTATCTGCGAAATCATCCGGAGTCGTTGGAATGGTATCATTTTGACGCATAGGGTTCACATCACCCTTACTATCATCTGGATGCGAAACTATTTTTTCATAATGTCTGACACATCCCCAAGGATCTGGATTCGTTGTACAACTCATTCCAAAGGGATTGATAGGATAAAGAAATCCGTTACTGCTCTGATAGATTGCTCCCCCAGACAAATAAGTACTGTTGTATGCACCACTAACTCCTGGAAGTGAAGGGACATGGGGTTCAGCAAACTGTGTAAGTATTTCGAAATCGGTACTTTCTATTTCCTCCGGACAAAGTGCCGTCAAACTATATTTTAATCCA
The DNA here is from genome assembly GCA_965230755.1 of Saprospiraceae bacterium. Taxonomy (GTDB): domain Bacteria; phylum Bacteroidota; class Bacteroidia; order Chitinophagales; family Saprospiraceae; genus DATFJT01. The sequence goes on from CBDDLT010000003.1 coordinate 52,067, forward strand.
TAAGTACTTTCTTCATCTCCTCCGACATGCAAATGTGGAAATGGGTCTCCCGGCTTATGAACTAAAGCGTAGACATCACATATATCACCAGAATTGTTTGCTGCAATGGGGCCACGATAATATTCTAGAGACAGTCCATAAATATAGTCATCATCATTAATCCGCATACTCGCTAATTGAGAAGCATTTTCTGCCATACAACATATACCACCTTGACCATCATCAATACAAGTTAGATTACCATAGGAATCGTCAATGTATTGTGGAAGAACCGGCACTTCACTACCATCTGGCATTACAATCATCGCGTCATCAATGTATACCATGTTGGCAGGAAATTTGAGTTCCAAATACTCAGTAGCCATATACGGACGATACTCATTTTCGTACCACGGAAGCTCACCCGCTCCAAGATTAACCGCCGGAGTTAGGTTTTCCAATGTAAATATGTATTCAACATCTGCATCACAATCCTCCACTTGAACATCAGTTTCGATTGACACAGGACCAGGAATATGACCTTCGTATGGCTTAGTTGTAGCACATGCCGATGAGACAAGATTCGAATTACAAGCTTCTGACATATCATAAACATAGAAAAGGGGATACAGATAAGATGCTGTGCTGTATGCTGTCCCATTTAATACACCTAATTCAACATTTGGATTGTGAATCATTGGTACTTTAATGTCAAAAAAGAACATATCTCCATCATCTATATCATACGAAGTCATGAAATCCTCATGGCAAGTATTAATATGATCATCTGTTCCATTCGGATCATGTCTAGACGCAGCAGTTTCGGGACAATTTTCAGGACGTCCCCAATAAATAGCAAATCGCATTAGATCGTTCACATCGTCCCAAGAAGACATATCTGCCACTTGATAATGTATGGCTGACTCAGGTGGATAATTAGGGTTAATATTAGAGTCATCAACACAAACTCCATAAGCTTCATTTCTACTATTCCAGCTCGAAGTTGTATAATCTACTCCCATATTTCCCAACCAAATGGAAGGATAGTAGAAATTGTCGCGCGTAGCATCAGGATAATTCTGAAAACAATCTGGTATTCCTATTTCTTCCATAGTTCCAGCACTAATATCTTCATGAAACCATCCCAAGAAAGTTGCTTGATTTATATCCGGTATTAATTCAGCCTCCCAAGATTGAGTTCTTAATTGCATCTGCCAATAGTAATCAGAAGTTTCAAGGACCTCTTTGTTTAATATTTCCACTCCTATCCTCATGTACATGGTATCTCCAGGAAGATATCTATTGCGATCCTGCCAAGGTACATCATCAATTGTAAGTGGCATTGTCATGGCTTCATCGGCAAAACCATAATTAGTTCTATAAACAGTATCTATATACGATCTAAGGTGACATTGGCAATTCGAACCATTCCAGCGTATATAGGTAGCTGCATCATCACAAGCCCTGACTATTCTACACGGATCAGGAGTACCACATGAATTACATTCCTCAACTACTTGGTAAGTCAAGTAAGTATAATCACTGGGATAACAGTCCCCACGATAATCCAAATTAAATTCATAATCATGAATACTAGCACTGGGATTCCCTGCAGGAATAGTAATTTCAATTCCAATTGTATCGAATACTCCTGGTTCAATTTCTAAGGAGTCATATTTCCAAGTTACTCCTGCGACTGGCACACCTTGGTAAGTGGCAGACCCATCTGTATACCTTATATCCGTTATCCTATCGCCATTCGCCAAAACATTAACTAGCAAACTTATATTGCCTGGATCTGCACAAGCATCTACATTGTTAGAGCCAAATTCATAGCTAAACTGATATGCCGAATCTGTGGGCAACCAGACATCGGCTACGGTTACAAAGTTTTGTGTAATTGGTATTCCATATCCTACTGTTGGAATAGCATTAGTAGTGCTGCTTGTGCTACCATAAAAGAACTCCACAGGTGTAAAGCTTGCAAATTGTTGAAAATTCTGAGAGCAGTTTCTTTTACCATTGACTTCTACTTGACGAAAATCGCACTCCAAAGCCATACAATTTAATTCGTCCGCACATCCAATTGACAACTCACTAATCAACTCAATGCCTTGCCCTCCTGGCAAATCATCGACAAATCCATCATTATCCAGATCTTCTAATCCCCCAGGACCATCAATATCATCTGTTAAACCCGTTAAATTCACTATTATCGTACCACCATCAACGTACCATATCGTATCCGAAAGTACGACTCCATTTAAAGTTAATTCTTCAACGGTTGTGTTATCCAAGATGCAGCCTTTGTATTTGATGATTAAGTCATTCCATAATCCATCTATAGGATCTGTATTCGAACTACTAATATTGAGTTCATAACTTAGATTTGTACCACATATTCCTCCATACTGAATGTTAGCGCTGGCCACCACTACATTGGCATTGTACTGAGGAACAAAAGAAACAGAACCCTCCATTTGAGATATATCAAAACAAATCTTGTTATTACATCCGTAAAAAGCCTCGAATAATAAGACAGCGTTCTCTCCAATACATCCATCCACCGAATAACAAAACTCAATCGTCATGCGCTCATTCTCATCGAAAAGCATGTCATTATTGGCACCACTTCCTGTATTCCCTGGAAAATATTGTCCATCAACATTGATCGATAGAACTTCATTGACAACATCTAAGCTATAACTGGTTACATCAATCCCGTTGGCCTTAATACTTTCTATTTTGTAAAGATTGGTATCAATTCCAGTAACTCTAAAAGTGTACTCATCGACAAAGGCGCCAAGGCCATCTTGACTTATCTGTATGGTTTGACATCTGGCAACTCCAGATTGATTCAGAGTAAGTTCCTGAGGAGAAACACTTAAAACATTGAGAACAGGTACTTTTACTGCTGAGTTGTACTCTCCAACCTCAGTTATTTCTTGTGTACATTGAAACTCCATATCCATGGAATCTACATAACTGAATGCCAACTGGGCATCCAAATTCACCGTACTTCCTTCAATATCAATGTCGCAATCCGCTTGCACTCCAATATTGGCAACCACCAAACTGCTGCCGGGAATATTGGAAACCGCAAAAGTAGGATTCAAAGGATCCGTAACATTTAATTCTCCTACCGTAGCATCAGGATAATGACTTCCTACGAATCCTCCATAACTCAGGCCAGCATCGAAATTTACCGTGATTTGAACGTTTTCCAGTTCGTGAGGACTATTGTTGTATATGAGCAATGGCAATGTATCTGGACCTGAACAGACTACCAATTCATCTAATTCAGCAAAATTTGGAACTCCACTAAGAGAAAGCAGGGAAACGACGTCACAGTCACTATTCATCATCAAAAAAGCTGAGGAAGATTGATTTTTTCTCGCTAACTCAGCTTTCAAACTTTCAACCGTATCATAATAATAGCAGTAATCCTCATCATCCATGTTGGTGAATGAACTACAATAGGCCAACTCGATCATGAGATCCGAAAAACCACAATTATCATATAAACTATCAGAAGAAAACGCCATTACAGCATTTCCAAATGAACACAATATTACCAAGTAGACAAAATGAAATTTTGCCCTAAAAGGGGATTGTTTACGTATCATTATCACAAAATTTATCAAACCACGAGTAAATTTTGGATAGGTTCACAATCGAATATGCACAAATCATGCCAAACAAAGGGGCAAATGGGGCAGTTATGAAAATTTTGTTTAATCTTTTTTAAATTTCATTAAACAAAATTGGATTTTATGAATTAATAGTAGAAGCCGTTATAATGGCACAGAAATTAAAGGATCAATGAGCACAAACCTTAGTAAAGCTAAAAAAGCAATCGTAGTAGGAGCTGGATTTTCCTCACTATCATCGGCCTGTTATTTGAGTAAGATGGGCTACGAGGTAGAAGTCTTAGAAAAAAATAGTCAAGCTGGTGGACGTGCGCGCCAATTAATAAAAGAAGGATTCACTTTTGATATAGGTCCGACATTTTATTGGATGCCAGATGTTTTTGAGACTTTTTTCCAGGATTTCGGCAAAAGAGTAGCTGACTATTACGAACTAGAGCGAGTAGACCCTTCCTATAAGGTATTCTTCTCCAAGAAAAAGCAAATCTCGGTTTCGAGTGATTTTGATGAATTGGTGGATCAATTCGAATCTGAAGAAAGAGGAAGTGGTCAAAGACTGAGAAAGTTCATTCAAGAGGCCGGAGACAATTATGATTTGGCCATCAGAAAACTGGTATATCAGCCCGGTGAACGCCTCACGGAAATCACTACTTGGGAGACATTCAAGAAGCTCTCACTATTCTTTAAAAGCATTCGTTCGATAGTACGTCGAAGGTTTAAGAGCCCAGAGTTAAGGAAGATATTGGAGTTTCCGGTTCTTTTTTTAGGCGCTCATCCCGGAAATACGCCAGCCTTCTACAATTTCATGAATTACGCAGATTTGAGCTTGGGAACATGGTATCCCAAAGGCGGGATGTATTCTGTGGTAGAAGCAATGGTCAGTTTAGCCCAAAGTCTCGGTGTAAAGATTACCACGTCCTCAGATGTGCGGGGTTTTGAATTCGAGAACGGCAAAATAGTTTCTGTCAAAACTGAGGATAGAACGATTCCATGTGATCTGGTATTAAGTGGAGCCGATTACGCTTTTACAGAAAGCTTACTTCCCACCAATTACAGACAATACAGTGAGAAGTATTGGGGTAAGCGAACTTTCGCTCCATCGGCACTCCTATTCTATGTAGGATTTAACAAAAAGCTGAAAAATGTAGAGCACCATACTTTGTTCTTTGATGTTGACTTCGAAGAACACTCCAACGCAATTTACTCTGATAAAAAATGGCCGAAAGAACCATTATTTTATGCTAGTTTTCCAAGTATCTCCGAAAGTGAGTTGGCACCAGATGGAAAGGAAGCAGGAATATTTTTGGTTCCCCTTGCCAATGACATCGAGGATCGTCCTGAAATAAGGGCCAAATACTTCAATATTCTTATGGATAGACTCGAAGAACTCACTGATCAACCCTTGAAGGATGAGATATTATTTCACGAGAGTTATTGTATCAATGATTTTAAGAAAGACTATAACTCCTACGGTGGAAATGCATATGGTCTGGCCAATACTTTATTCCAAACCCATATTTTAAGACCTAAACTTAAAAGCAAAAAGGTGAAAAATCTGTATTTTACTGGTCAGCTTACTGTACCAGGACCAGGAGTACCACCTTCTTTGATATCTGGAAAAATAGTTAGTGAACTCATAAAAAAGTACGAATGAAAGCACTTTACGACGAGGTAAGTGGCAATATTGGCAAAATTATTACTAGGAAGTATAGTACATCTTTCTCTATTGGAATACGATTATTTCATCATTCCATTAGACCCAAGATATATTCACTTTATGCCTTTGTTCGCTTAGCAGACGAAATTGTTGATAGTTTTAATGATTACGACCAAGGCCTGCTGTTTTCCAAGTTCAAGTCAGATTATCAGGATTCTTTAGAGTTCAGAATTAGCACAAATCCGATATTAAATTCCTTTCAAAAAATCGTTCATGAGTATGAAATGTATGAGTTAGTTGACTCCTTTCTCAAGAGCATGGAGCTAGATCTAACCAAGCAAATCTACGCCACTGAAGCTGAATACAAGGAATACATTTATGGATCAGCGGACGTTGTAGGGCTGATGTGTCTAAAAATATTTTTGAACGGATGCCCAGACTCATACAAAGAATTGAGTCCTATGGCTATTCGTTTGGGATCCGCATTTCAGAAAGTTAATTTTTTAAGAGATTTCAGTTATGATGCCGATGTTTTGGGAAGAACCTATTTTCCAAGTGTGTGCTTTAATGATTTCGACGAAAATCAGAAACGCGAGTTGATTAAAGAAATCAAAGATGATTTTGACGAGGCCTTAAAAGGAATCAAAAAACTTCCCGATAGCTGTAGACTGGGTGTGTTTGTGGCATACCAATACTATAAAAAACTGCTCAAGAAACTCATGAGGAAAACACCGCAAGAAATTCTTACAGACAGAACCAGAATATCAAATGCCCGAAAATTGTATATTTTAAAGGACTCGTTCATTCGATACAAACTAAATGTGCTGTAATCCATTTTTGAACGAAGCAATGCTTAACAACAAATAAAAAATGATGCTTTATATAATGGTGTGCTTGGCTACTTTCCTAATCATGGAAATGGTAACATGGTTGACTCATAAATATGTCATGCACGGATTTCTATGGGTTCTACATGAAGATCATCATCAACCTAAATACGCCAATACTTTTGAAAAGAATGATTTGTTTTTCGTGATTTTTGCGGTACCCAGTATTCTATTGTTCTACTTTGGCATCAATCCTGAGCTGAATTATTTGTTTTTCATTGGACTGGGAATTTTACTCTATGGCATGGCGTACTTTGTAGTACACGACGTCATCATCCATAGAAGATTTGACTGGTTTAAGAACATCAAGTCTCCCTACCTAAGGGCACTTCGAAAAGGGCATAAGGTTCACCACAAGCATTTGGGAAAAGAGGATGGGGAATGTTTTGGCATGCTATACGTTCCTTTCAAGTACTTCCAAGAACAATTTAAGTGAAGTCCTACACTTACTTACTGATTGATTTAGCTTGTATTTCAATTCCCTTAATAGCTAGCTTTTATCATAAGAGGGCTTTCTACAAAATGTGGAAATACTTCATTCCGGCCAATATTCTTGTAGCTGTGTTTTTTTTGGTGTGGGATGTGCTATTTACCAAGCAAGGGATATGGGGTTTTAATGGAGATTATTTAATTGGATTTGACATTGTAAATCTACCAATTGAAGAGGTACTCTTTTTCATTTGCATACCCTATGCTTGCACATTTACCTATTATGCACTGCAGTACTTGATACCTGTCAGCCCTTTCGACAAGTATCAAAATCCGTTGAAATGGTTATTTCTGGTCATAGCTACCGGTATGATGATCGCGGGATTTGGACGTGATTATACTTTTTGTACGGGCGTTTTTACATTTGCACTAATGGCTTCATCCATTATTTTCAGGCTCAACTTCAAGCATATATTTTTGGCCTATTTTGCCATCATACCTTTTTTTCTTGCCAGCAATGGTTTGCTGACAGGATCTCTTCTAGAGGAACCTATAGTATGGTATAATAACGATGAAAACTTGAGCTTTCGGGTTGGCACCATTCCAATTGAGGATTTCATTTATGGTTTTTTATTGATTGCCTTGAATATTCTTTTGATGAATGCTTTTGAAATAATGGGAAAGAAGAGATAGATCATGCGCTACGTACACACAAATATCATCAGCAAAGACTGGAGATCACTTGCCGACTTTTATATCAAAGTATTCAATTGTGAGGTAAAGCCGCCCGAGATACAACAGTCTGGAGAATGGCTTGAAAAAGGGACCGGAGTTCGAAATGCGGCACTTCAAGGAGTGCATCTTATTCTTCCCGGATATGGAGGAGATGGTCCGACCTTGGAAATCTACCAATACCACGAAGTACTAGATCAAAAAGAAGTTGAATCAAACAAAAGAGGTTTTGGACATATCGCATTTGAAGTAGATGATGTAGAAGAAACAATGCAAATGGTCATAAGAAATGGCGGAAAACCATATGGGGAACTCGTAAATCATCATGTAGATGGAAAAGGTCTATTGACCTTCGTTTATGTCAGGGATCCGGAAGGAAACATTATAGAATTGCAAAGTTGGAAAAAGTAAAAAGAGGAAGCCTTACTCAGACTCCCTCCTTTTTATGAACGCAAACTTTATTTCTTATTAATTTTCAAGTATCTGCACCTGAACATTGAGACAATTAGGATTAGGGCAATTACTACATGGATTCTGCGAAACTGAGGCCTCAATAATGCAATTAGGGTCTCCATCATCGGTAATTGTAATTGTGAACAAAGTGCCGTCAGCACTACCGTTTTGTAATCTGAAATCCATTGAATTACCATATGCCAAACCAGTCGGTGAACCTCCACCGTCTAGTGACACCACTCCTCCATTATCCGCTGTCACGGAATAAGTTGTAGTGTTCGTTCCTGATGGATTCAAACTAAAAGTCACATAGTCGTCATTGCCATTGGTAGAACCATTGTCATTGCAACTCTCATTACTCACTCCGGAGTCCGTCAAATCACAGGCCATGGAACAAGAATTCTGCTGCACTGAAGTTGTAATGCTGCAATTCGGATCTGCATCATCCGTGATTGTTATCGTATATAATGTGCCATCTGCACTACCTGTCTGTAACTGGAAATTCGTCGAACTACCATAACTGCCACTCGTCGGACTAATCACTCCACCATTGTTTACACCCACGGTATACCCACTGCCCAAATTACTTCCCATTGGATTCAAACTGAATGTGATATAATCATCGCTTCCGTCACTCATCGTCCCATTATCATTACATGTTTCATTCGTCTTGCCCAAATCTGTTAAGTCGCAGATTGCCATTGAGTATCCCACATCAAAACTATGATTATTTGCTCCAGAAATCGGTATATCCACTGCTAGCACGCTTATCTCTCCAGCGGCATTTGCATCTGAGTCTATAGTATTTTTACTGCCTTGGCCAACCAATGTTAGTGCGTCTCCAGCTACACTGGTTGGCACCCTAAGCATATATTCCATATTGGCCTCTAGCATGCCTATATTGTAAATATGGCTTGCGGTAGTTGTACCAATAGAAGAATTGCTAAAAATATAATTTCCATTTGCATCCGTTATCGCTGTGGCAATGACATTTCCGTCCTTTAAAAGCTCTACAATTACGCCACTTATGCCCGATTCGTCAGCGTCTTGTATTCCATCAGCATCGGTATCAGTCCATACCAGATTACCTATCTCGATTGGTGGATTATCGCTTATAAGTTCGATGTCTCCAAAACCTCCCGCTTTACCATAGATTTCTATCGCTGCATCTCCATCTTCGGCCCATGTGGCTCCATATCCCCTTTCATAGTCTCCCGTTGTATTATTTAGCCACAATAATCCTCCACTGTGTATATCTGTTGGATCGAATGCGGCAAGAACTACTTCATTCATCCCAGGTAATACAGCCAATCCGCCTAAACTGATCTCTTCATGGCTTGATCCATATATCCCATCTTTCATGTCACCCCAATAATACTCTCCTCCACCAGGTCCATATCCATTGCCCACTCCAGCGGTAGTGTTTGGTCCAGCTGTTCCGTTGTTCTCTAACTCAAAAATTCCAGTATTTGGGTTCAAATAAGCCCGATAAATATCTCCATTAGTATAATGAGATTCATCAGTAGAAGGACTCCCAATGTCATCGTCAGGTGCTCCATTAGAATATCCTTTCATCTTAGACATTCTATCAGCAAATCCAAGTATCATAGAACCATCTATGTCGAACTCAATATCTGCCAATATTGGAGAGGTATGCTCCCGATCTGTGGTTGAAGTGCAATTCCAGTTACTCCAGAATGCTTCGGTCCCACTACAAGGTCCTTCCGTTGCACATCCTTTTGCAAAGTCTAGATTGAACTGCAGCACTAAGATTGAGCTGCCCGTTCCAGGATCTAACTCATAAACATTGGCCGTCAAATTAGAATTATCGGATGTGCTTCCCTCTTCTTCACTACAGACTACACCGTAGTAGACTTTTCCTCTGTGGTATTTTAGGGCCCAGGGATAATAGTCAGCACTTGCACCAACACATCCGGGATTGGTTACACTAAAAGGTGTGATATCGCCAGCTGAAGGCGCAACAGGAGGATTGTCTACAAAAACCCGGTATATGGTTTTATCGTACAAATTCATGATCCATAAATACTCCTCATCATCACTGATATCTATATCCCCCAAAGACACTCTACCGACTTGAGCATAGGCAGCAGGATCTACATTTGGGGATCCTGGATCTGTACTTAGCTGTCTATCCGTATTGCTTCCTATGACCAAATTGGTCTTATCAAAGGGAACATCATTATACGTGCCATTTGCTTGAGTTGCGATCCCCAACTGATCCAAACTGAAAAAGAAGGACGCATTTGGAAAACTTGCAGTACTACTGACGTCTGAAGTATATATCGCTCCGGAAGCATGTGTCCCATTGCCATCACTTCCAGGGCCCAATCCCATGTGCCTACGCATAAAGGCTGATGAGAAAAGAGTATTGGACTCTCGTTGCAATGCTATCCCCCATACCGATCCTGTCTGACCGGCGTTGGCAACATGAATAGGATTGGCTACTGGGTCAGCATCCGTTCCTGTTTCCATAGCTTCTCCCAATTCTATGTTATAAGGATTCATAAAAATGCTTGTATTATTGGCTACATCTGTTCCATTAAGAGGGTCTCCATTGGTCTCCGATGTATACATTACATTAGGCAAATCCATTGTGACGGGGTCAGTGGTAGAATAAATAGCAGCGAAATAAGATGGGTCCAGTACTCCTAAATCAACATTTGCGCTAGGAGCATTAACGAATTGTACGGTAGTTCCTCCGGATGCGGACGGATAAAGACCAGGAGAAACCCATGTAAACTCCACCCTTACTACACCGGTCACACCAGGAATCGTATAGGTCCCGTCCACATAGCTCGAGGTTGCCGGAGAACCAACAACGTTATTATTGGAATCGTATGCTGTAATGGTAACACCCCCAGCCCCTGATTCATTAAATACATTGATGGAAGCCATATTAACAGGAGATGGAGATTCAATAGTAAAATTGTCTTTTACTCCATTTTCATTGAAATCGTAAAAAACAGTACCACTTACTTGAGCCCCTAATTGAAGGACCAAAAGTATATTCGCACAAAACACAAGTAAAAAGCTATTTAGAATAGCACACAGTTTACACATCAGACTCATTTTTAAAATTTTAAGAAATCAATCTTATCGCTCAAGCACTATTCCAAAGAAGGCGTTTTAACCCTACTAAATTCGCCAGTATATAAGAAGTATATATTACCCGAAAAATTGATTAAAAATAAGATGTTGACTGGCTTGCAGCTCGACAGGCTTCTATAGATTATGTATAAACTTGTTCAAATCCTGTGATGATTTAAATCCTAGTTTAAGTCGCAATCTATACCGAGCAATGGAAACACTTTTTCCGTTAATTCCTAAAATTTTACTCACCTCAGAAATGGTCAAGTTTAGTTTTATGTAACTTGCATGTTTTAAATATAACACGGATAAACTAGGGTCTCTATCCAATAAAGCACCGAAGAAATTGGGATAAATGAGAGAAAAACTACTTTTGAAGTTCTCCCAGTCTGTTTCAAGGTTATCTAAATTTTTTAGATCCTTTAGTAGGTCTTTTCTCCCATCAGAATCATTGTTTTGATTTTTTAGATGTACTCTGATATCCTGTAATACTTTTTCCTTGGTTTCACTTTTTATGGTGAGGTCTACTAACTTCGTATTCAGTTCCTTCATTTTATTCTCCGCCAACTTAGCGGCTTTTCTTTCTCTTTTCGATTTGTTTAAAACCCGAAATAGCATTCGAATCAAATAAATCAGAAGAAGCGAAGAAAATAGAATAATTGCTGCTACTAAATAATTTCTGTTTCTATTCTTAACTCTATTCTTATTGATGATATTAATAATACCGGTACTGGTATTATAGCTCTTAAAAAAATTAGTGTGTTGATCGATGAAGTACTCGTTTTCTCTCTGTAAAGCTTCGATGAGTTTTTGGTCTTTATTGAACGCTTTATATATCAATTTATAAGTAGCAAAAACCTCTTGAATAAGCTTTTCGTTTTTCATCAGAAAACTTAAACTATCCGCCATTCTTATATAATCCTCAGCTTTTTGAAAATCACCATATTTGGTATAGAGTTTAGCCAGATTAATTCCGGGGATGATTTGGCATTCTATCATATTGGACTTCGCTGGTTGATGGCTACGCAATAAATAAATTTCTGCTTTCTCAAGACTATCTACATCTCTGTAGAAAACGCCTAATTCTCCGTTGTTACTAAATTCTTGTCCAAATGATTTTAAGCTAAATTTATTCAGAAGTTTAGCGACTTGAAGGGCTTCCGCATAACGCTTCTTTTCTCTTAAAAACAGGGATCTCTTGTAATAGTAAACCGAACTATCAATTCCCAATTGAAGCAATTCGTCCAACATATCAAGATGCTCTTTCTCGGTAAATTGTTTGTACTTATTTACACAAACTCCAAGAAAAAATTTCCTTTCAATGACATTATCTTGCTCCATTACTGACAATTCATTGAGCAAAAGAGAGTCTAGAAGATTCGTCTCCTTTCGCTCGTAGTAATCGGAATTGTACAACATCTTAAAATAAATGGCTGCTATATCCTTCGGTTTTAATAAATCATCGTATCGAATTAGAAAATCGAAAGTTTCGTATTCTCCTTTTCTAATCTGACCCGCTTCAAACAAAGCACTGAAATAATCCAAACTCAATTCTTTGAACTTCTGCTTATCGTTGTGAGCGAGGGCAGAGTACCTCAGGTCATTTAGGAGATTGACAATCTCACTTTTACGACGCGGTGGTGGCCCGTATACTTCTTTTAAAGCGATTTTTAGTTTTTCCGGATCGTAATAATTGAAATTAAGATGGTCCAAATCCTTCTGATCAGGAACAATCCAATTGCATGCGCAGCTAAAAATGACAGAAAAAATGAAAGTGCCAAATCGCAACACTTTCATCTTTACGATATGTTTACGCTTATACCAGTTATTCTTCATTGATAAGCCTTTGAACAAGCAGATTTCAAATACTATTGTAAAATGCATCAAGTATACACAGCATTAAAATAGTATTTTTAGTTATGACTCAAAATAGTCAGTTTTTGCTCAATCCAATGTAAAGAATCGATCAGTATATCAACTGTATATAATTTCCAGGCAAGTTTTAGCCACAATGTAATTTAAACAAAAAAGGGAGCCCCAAAAGGCTCCCCTTATTTATGGGCGTAAACTTATTTTTTAATTGTCACTTATTTCTACTTGCACATTCAAACAATTGGGGCTAGGGCAATTACTACATGGAGCTACAGGTCCAACATTAAAAGAAGTAACACAACTATTATCAACAGCATCCATTACCATAACAGTATATGTAGAATTCCCATCTGCTGCTAGATTAGTATGAGTTCCGTCGCCTTGAATGGTAACGTTTGATCCACTTGCTGTAGATGGAGAGGTATATACATTAACAGTTACTATGTAGCTACCACTTCCATTAACTACAGTTCCAGTAACTGTAAGATTAAAAAAGTCGTCTGCCATACTTGATGTTCCATTATCATTACATTCTGTTGAATGAGTTTGAGAAACTGAGCAATTCGGAGTGCAACTTGCTGGTGCGGTATAAGTCGTTGTACTACCACAACTTGCATCATCACTAAAAGTGACTGTAACAGTATGGCTTGAACCATCTGCCGTTAATCCCGTTATGGTATAACTTGCCGGACTTGTTGTAGGCAAATTAATCACATTAGTCTGTCCATCTACTTCCACCATAATTGTTCCTGTTCCAGGATCATTACTAAAAGTTACCTCTCCTGTCAATGTATATGTATTTGTATTAGGATTACATGTTCCCGGAGATGCAGTCACTGAACTGCTGCAATTAACAGCCATACTATATCCCGCATCAAAAGTATGATTATTGGCACCACTGATAGGAATTTCAGCTGCACTTACGGAAGCATCACCCGTTGTCGTATTGGCATCACTGTCCAGTGTATTACCCGTAGCATCTACAGAAGTAAGCGATAAAGCTCCTGATGTGGTAGGAAATCGAACGATATAGTCCATTCCAGTCTCTAGGCTAATAATGTTGTAAATATGACTAGCTGTAGAAGTCCCATTCGGATCATTGGAGAATATATAATTACCATTGACATCCGTGGTTGCTGTTGCAAGTAAGGCAGAACCTGCTGCATCGTAGAGTTCAACTGCAACTCCACTTATACCAGCTTCTCCAGGATCTTGCTCCCCATCATTATCTGTATCATTCCATACAAAGTTGCCTATCTCTACTGGTGCAGGAGGTGTTAATATTTCGATATCTCCGAGTCCCGCAGCTTTACCAAATTCAGCAACATCCTTCGTATAGTTTAAACTATAGTATCGAGATATACTTCCATCCATGGGATCGTAAAAGTTCACACCATTACTATTCCAAAAATCTGAATCATTAGTTACTCCTTCAGGATGTGGGTCCATGACAGTTGAGGCAATTGTACCTGAACCTTTTAAAATAGCCAAGGCTCCTTGTGCACTTTCATCAAAACCATCAGCTGAAACATCATTAAAAAACTCACCTTGAGCATCAAATCCCTGATCTGAAAAAGAGTAGTTATAATCACACCCAGAACTCCCATTTTCCATAATATAAGTGCCGGACACATAGCATGCATGATAAATATCTCCTAATGATTCGCCGTCTACCAATCTTGAACTATTGAGATCCAAGGTCCTGTTTATAGATCCTAACTGAAAACCAGATCTATCAATAACTGCAACGATCATGTCTCCTGCTTCATCAAACTCAATATCGGATATTATGGGTTGAGGAGCCAACCACCTTGATCCAAAAGGGTTAGAAAAATCTGCCCAATCATTTGTCCAAGGTCTAAAATTATTATTCGTATTATCTCGAAGAAAATCAAAAGTAGGAATCGTCAATTCCGTGGTAAACCCTGACCCTGGATTATTCGGATCAAAAGAAAGAATGTATCCCGCCAAATCACTAGCATCTCCTCCTTGTTCTGCATCACACACAACACCCAAAAACCCCTTTCCCTTGGCGAATTTAAGTGCCCAAGGTCTAATTTCTCCATTGGTGCATGATGGTAATCCCGAAATGGATGAAATAAGATATTGATCTATGGTGCCAGGCAAGCTGGTTGTAGTTGAAGAGGAAATATCAATTTTAACCAGTGCTTTTTGATTTAAGTTCACCGCCCATAAAAAATCGGTTCCCGGCTGGATATCAATATCTCCAAATGAAACTTTACCGATTTTAGCTGCTGCGTCTATATCATAATTGGGACTACTCAAACCTCCAAGTTCATAATCACCTGCATCTCCTGTATTGCCCGGGTCGTTTTCACATCCCCCTCCTCTACATACAGTACCTAGATCTATAGTTCCTCCCGAAGCTGTGGCAATACCATTGAGGTCAAACTTATACAAAGGATTACTTCCTGATGGACCATCAATTACATAAATAAATCCCGTTCCATCCCCAAGATCAGAATGTCTTCTAATTACAGAGGAGGTAAAGAGTCGATCCTCATCTTTTTGATACGCTATACCCCAAGTGGTACCAATTTCATCTTGCGTAATTATAACATCTGCAGTTCCAGCTGGACGACCATTACTAAATTCATCAGGATTTTGACCATCTTCAGTATACACGAAAGAATACATAGCGGGTTCTGAACTTCCTGAAGATAATCCATTTCTCCAACTCGGCACATAAATGGGTGGCATTGCAGTATCACTAAAACCTTCCGGGTCATGTAAGCCAAAATTAACATTACTGTTCGAAGCATCTACAAACTGCACACTGGTGCTACTAGCACTACCATGAGGACTACTCTCAAGCCAGGGATGATTCGGCCATGTAAACTCCACTCTAACCGGAAAATTGCTTACTGGATCACTCCATGTACCAACTGAGGTCGTAATTTGATTAGTTACCGTTCCAGAAGCATCTGTAATCGTGACCATAACTCCTTCAACACCTAGCTCATTACCATCTAACACACCATAAGTATTTAGTGTTGAACCATTCACTGGGAGTTCCTCATAAACTGTACCACTTATCTGGGCAGTAATTGAAAGTCCTGTTAGTAGAAAACAGCCTAAAATTAGACAATGCTGGATTCTGCTCGTAAAAAAAGTTATCATGTCAATTGAATTTTTTTTGACCACAAATAATTGTCCTATAATGACAAATCAAAGAGCACAAAAATTAGTCCCTTATCGCTCAAATTCAGGATTAATAGATTCTTGTAGATCTTTTGTAGATCATTATTAGATATTGGTTAAGCATCTTGTATTAACTATACAATAAAATTGCTTCTAAGACTATAATCTATTATGGCTTTTATACGTAAACTTTATTTTCTATCATTTATTCGCCTAGCTATTCTGGCTTTCTTTTTGATAAGGATTATCGCTTCTTGTGAAAAGGATACATCTCAAAAAGAAGATGATCATTTAAATAAAATTCTTTCTTTAGAATCTGATTTCATCAATACAATAAACACTAACCTTCATCAGGCCTACAAACTGGCAGACAGCTTGAAAATATTATCGGCAAACCACTCTGTCTATAGAAGAGGAAGAGCCCACAGACTCTATGGTCTTACCGCTATGAAAATGGGGCTATTCGATGAGGCAAGGCTTGCTCTGAATACAGCACTAGAGAATCAAGATTTGGGATATCCCAATGAGCACATTTACTTGATGCAGAATTTAGCTGCCTTTCACGAATTCATTGGACAGCCTGATTCCGCTTTTCTTTATCATAACAAAGCAGTTGCACTCCTGGAAGGTAATCCAAAGTATCCTAATCGTGGAGATCTGTATGAAACAAAGGCTCTCGCGCTTATGGAGCTAGGTCTTTTCTCCAGAGCTCATGACTCATACCAAGAAGCCATTCGTGCGTATGAGAAAAAAGGTGATAGCCTTTCAATTATATATGCACTAAGTAATTTGGGAATTAATTATCAAAGAAGTATAAAATACGACTCTGCTGTAATGTGTTACAATAAAGCATTAAAATTGGCCGATGCTTTCAACAATCAAAGGGCAGTATATAAACTACAACTCAATAAAGCTGATGCGTTACGGTCAAGCAACTTATCAGATGAATCATTGGAATTAATAAAGATCTCCAAAAAATCTACTCTGGATGCCGGAGATAGTCTAACCTATTTTGGTCTACTAAACCTTGAAATTTTGACTCTTTCTGATTTGAATGAAAAGGTTAAATCCCAAATCTTATTATTAGAAAGTGAAAAAATAGCTCAAAAAATAAATACTTCTTCTGCATATTTAGGGCACCTTGAAACTAAAGCCCAATTTTGGCTAAACCAAGATTCAATGTCTAAAGTATTGGATATTATTCTCAAAGGGATTCAGTACTATAATGACAATGATCAAAAACTGAATCAATCCCCTGCTGCCAGTTTTATCAGCATTTTGTCCCGAGATATTAAAAAAGCTATAGAGTCCTCTCAATTCGTTTCTACTGACTACTGGAATCTTCTGAAAAAATCTTTAGACACCCTATGGCTTAGTTATGAATTCGACTTAATTGATAGTATAAACAAGGAAAAAATATATTACCATATTTGTCTTCAGAAAAAGTCAGTCAAAAATTGCCATAAGTATCTTGAATCTTCTCTAGAGTTATCTCAATACAGAATTGAACAAATGACAGAAGAAAGTAATATCAAAGTTCATCTTATCGAGGAAATAGATGAGTCTAATTTGAATAATCTGCAAAACTTAAGGAAATTGGAAATTGCTCGTCATAAAAACGAAAAAATTTCTCTTTACTCCTTTTTTCTATTCCTGCTTCTTCTTTTAACGAGCTTGTCATCCGTTTACATATATAAGGCGAACAAATCATTGAAAAAGAATAACAAATTTATTCTAGATCAACACAAAAAAATAGAAGAAAAAAACTCTGAAGTTCAAATAAAACTGGAAGAGAAAAAAAAGTTACTCGTAAGAGAAACCATGTACAAGGAAAGTTTTCTGAATTTAAGAGAATCTTTTAAGAGCCTTCATAAATCAATTGATCCCTTGATACGTAATAATCCTAATTATAAAGAATTACAGGAAAAGTTTAAAGAAATATCTTTACGGGAAGAAGAATCGATGCTTTTACACTTTACAGAATTAGAAGGTGATGTAATCAAAAAAGTGTTAAAAATAAATGATAAACTTACCAAAAATGATCTTAAGCATATTGCTTATCTAAAACTGAATTTATCTAATAAAGAAGTAGCTAATCTGTTAGGAGTAACAGTAAAAACCGTGGTTATGGGACGGTATCGATTAAAAAAGAAATTAGGCCTAGAAATGGAGCAATCAATTTATTCTTTCATCCAGGGGCTCTGATAGATAAATACTTATTAATCAGTAAGGTTCCTTTGCCTTGAATTATTCAATATAGTTTTTTGAGTATTTTAATTAACTTTTGAAAGCAAAAACCCAACAATGGGTTTCCACTTTCATTGCATATAAAATAATTCTAATTGCCTGTTGGGGTAATAATATTAATACCGAAACAATTTGGATCCGGACAACACTGCTCAACTATCAGACAAATTGGACAACATAACTCTGCGGGACAACCTTGAGAATCCATACCTTCATAAATATAACATTGTCTGCTTCCTGCTGCTCCAATATCGCTTCCCATAACGGTCAGGGTAGAACCCGATCCTACCTGAGCACCTCTCGTCATTGTCGCGTCATCGTAAAAATACCATATTACGCCGGTCAAGCCCGCCTCTGCTGTTAAAACAGCTTCATTGCTGTCGTTGTCACATATTAAATGTTCGTTTGGAGGGCACGCCATACTACAGGATTCAACAGGCCCAACAGTGAATTCAATGAAGCATCCATTATCATTGGAATCTTCTACTCTCACAGTATAACTACTTGTCCCATCTGCAGCCAGATTAGTATGAGTTCCGTCGCCTTGAATGGTAACGTTTGATCCACTTGCTGTAGATGGAGAGGTATATCCATTAACATTTACTATATAGTTACCGCTTCCATTAACTACAGTCCCAGTAACTGTAAGATTAAAAAAGTCGTCTGCCATACTTGATGTTCCATTATCATTACATTCTGTTGAATGAGTTTGAGAAACTGAGCAATTTGGAGTGCAACTTGCTGGTGCTGTATAAGTCGTTGTACTGCCACAACTTGCATCATCACTAAAAGTGACTGTAACAGTATGACTCGATCCATCTGCTGTCAATCCTGTAATGGTGTAACTTGCCGGACTTGTTGTAGGCAAATTTATCACATCAGTCTGTCCATCTACTTCCACCATAATTGTTCCTGTTCCAGGATCATTACTAAAAGTAACCTCTCCTGTTAATGTATATATATTTGTATTAGGATCACATGTTCCCGGAGATGCAGTCAATGAACTGCTGCAATTAACAGCCATACTATATCCCGCATCAAAAGTATGATTATTGGCACCACTGATAGGAACTTCAGCTGCACTTACGGAAGCATCACCCGTTGTCGTATTGGCATCACTGTCCAGTGTATTACCCGTAGCATCTACAGAAGTAAGCGATAAAGCACCTGATGTGGCAGGAAATCGAACGATATAGTCCATTCCAGCTTTTAGGGTAATAATGTTGTAAATATGACTAGCAGTAGAAGTCCCATTCGGATCATTGGAGAATATATAATTACCATTGGCATCTGTGGTTGCTGTTGCTAGTAAGGCAGAACCTGCTGCATCGTAAAGCTCAACTACAACTCCACTTATACCAGCTTCTCCTGGATCTTGCTCCCCATCCATATCTGTATCTTCCCAAACAAAGTTGCCTATTTCTGTGGGGGCTAATTCCCCTAAAAGTTCTAAATCTCCCAAACCATTAGCTTTACCAAACATAGACCTTCCTTTACGATTAAAACTATACCAATTCGTGCGCAATCCACTGGACAAACTATAAGTTTGAACTCCATTGGCATCAACATAATCCTGGTAGTTGGGAGCTGAGGTATTTCTGGGCACATAGTCTGGCCATGGATCAACCTGAGTGCTAATTATCTGATCTGTTCCCGGCAAATATGCCAAGGCTCCCATGGCGTCATCTGGTATACCATCACCTCTAGTATTATCAAAAAATTCTCCATTATCAGATACACCACCTTCGTTATAAGGAAAATTTACTGGGCAACCTCCGGTCGAACCTTCTACATCATATCCAGTACCATTAAAACAGGCCATAATAATGTCTCCAAACCCTTTTGCTCTTTCTGTAGCATCCGTATTGGCACTGATCGCAAAATAATTATCTCTACCTAACTGATAAGCAAATCGGTCGCCAATAGATAAATACATATTTCTTTGGTGATCAAATTCTATATCCATTAGTAATGGCTGAGGATAAGTTAAAAAGCCATTACTGATGTCAACTTTATTTGGATCGTAGATATTCATCCAGGCATTAAAAATCATTTTTGAATCTCCCCAATCCACTTTTTTGTAATTCATATTGGGGATGAACAATTCGGTATTGAAACTTGTCGGATTCAAGGGGTCAAAGGAAAGAACATACAGTGTTAAATCACTATTATCATCAGATCCTGTGGCATCACAAATCAAGCCCAGGTACCCTCTATTAAATGCAAATTTTAGTGCCCAGGGACGAAGTTCCCCATTGGAACATACGGGAAGACCTGTCATCGAACTCAACAAGTATTGATTAACACTAGTCGGAATATTGCCAACGGTTTGATCTTGCACATCCATCTGAATAAGTGCTTTCTGATTTAAATTAACCGCCCACAATTTATTGGAATAAGAATCATATTCAATATCTCCATACCCCACTACGCCCACCTTACCAAAAGCATCAAGGTCAACGCTTGGATCCAATCTAGCATCTCCAAGCTCATAATCCGAACTTAAACCAGTACCAAAGGGATCACAACTAGAATCTCTACAAACCGAACCCAAATCAATATTGCTTCCTCCATTGGTCGGACTTAACCCATGCAAATCAAAACTATGCACAATATTTCCCATTCCAGCGGAATAATCAGCAACATAAATATACCCCAAACCATCTTTAATGCCGGCGTGTCTTCTCATCATAGTCGATGTAAAAAGTCTTTTAAAATCTTTTTGATAAGCGACTCCCCATAAAGTTCCGGTTTGTGAAAAGCTTGCATCATAAAAGGGAATTGGACCAGTTCCCTGGTTGCCAGCTCCATCAGTATAATCAGCATTCAGACCTGTACTTTGGTATCTCACTGACAATAAACTTTCCGTGTCTCCACTCGTGCTACCAGCTACCCCGGTTCCATTCACATGTTGAACAGTTGTCATGAAGGGATTCGTAGTATCAGAATAAAAATCAGAATTGTGGAGGCCAAAATTGACACTGGAACTACTCGATGTTAAAAATTGAATACTTGTATTGCTACCATTACCATTAGGACCACTATGTAACCAAGGGTGATTAGGCCAAGAGAATTCTACTCTAACCGGAAAATTGGTAACCGGATCACTCCATGTACCATCAGACGCTGTAATTTGATTCGTTTGTACTCCGTTTACATCCGTAATCGTTACCATTACATTGGCAATTCCAGGTTCGTTGGAATCATTAATTCCATATGTATTTAACATATTACCATTGACTGGTAGTTCTTGAAAGACTAATCCGCTGACTTGGGCTTTCAGAGGTAAGTACACAAAAATATTGGTACATAGTATCAAACAAATTAATCTTATAGGTTTTATATGCTTGCCTATCATTATTAATAGAATTTAGTATAAAAAAATGATTATCTAAAAAGAGGGGATACTTGAATAATTCAACAAAAATTAGACCTTGGAAGCATAAATTCTTATATAATCGGTGTTTGTAGAGATTTTGTAGAGGTGAAATATATTTGTATTACTGCCTACAATTTATCTATGTATAAAGAAAGGAATCAATTCTTCTTAAGAATTAACATATGGATTTTAAACGTAAACTTGATCTGATTGAAAATTGCTCGTTTTCGAAACTGTTTTTCATTATCATAATCTTATTTTTTTCCTGTGAAAAAAGGAATCAATCTATATCAGATGATTTATTAGTGAAAATTAAGCTTTTGGAAACTGCTTTCCTTAACACCTTAGATACGAACATGACATTGGCCTACGATTTAGCTGATAGCCTCAGAAACCTATCTGAGTCACACTCTCCATATAGAAAAGGAAGAGCGAATAGATTTTATGGTTTAACAGCAATGCAATTGGGCCATTTTGAAAAAGCCTCTAAGGCCTTTTATATTGCTATGCAAAATCAAACCAAAATTTATCCCAATGAAAAGATCTATTTGATGCAAAACATAGCAGCTCTGCACGAATTAAAAGGTCAACCAGATTCAGCTCTACTTTATCATGATCGTGCCGTAGGTTTATTAAAGTATACTCCGGAATATCCATATCGTGGAGATCTGTACGAAACAAAGGCCATTGCATTAATGAATCTAGGTCTTTTTGGGCAAGCTCAAGAGAGCTATATTAACGCTTTAGCTGAATATGAACTCAATGAGGACACCTTGTCTATAGCGCATGTTTATGGCAACATGGGGATCAATTTTGCTAAAAGATCTAAATTAGATTCTGCAATACTCTGTTATAACCAGTCCTTGTTATTGGCTCAAGAAATTACTGATGAAGATATGATCTACAAGGCGCAGCTGAATAAAGCAAGTGCGATGTTATCTAGCGGTCTTAATGAACAAGCTCTTGAGTTGGTGCAATCTTCAAAGAAGGCGGCAGTGCAAGATGACGATAGTCTGGCTTATTTCAGTCTATTAGGACTTGAATTATCTGTGCTTAATGAATCTAATTATGTACCTGAATCGGAAGAATTGCTAAAGGAAAGTAGAAAAATGGCAATCCGCTTAAACTCCCCATCTACTTTCTTAGAACATTTGGAAAACGAAGCACTTTATTGGTCAAGTCAAGATTCTCTTGTTCCTCTATTGGAAATTACATTAGAGATGATTAATTTTTATAATGCCCATGATCAAACATTTAATCAGGCTCCGGCGGCACAGGTAATTGCATTATTTGCTTCAAAAATTGAAAATTCGAATTCATTAAACGAGTCCATCCAGGAAAAATTGAATGAGTTATCGGTGTCTATCAAAAAATTATGGACAAATTATACTTTTGACATTATAGATAATATCAATAAAGAAAGAATTAACTATATCATATGTCGAAATCATAAGCTTTCAATTCCATGTACAAAGCATTTGGAATCTGCATACAATTTGATGTCAAAACGATTGGAGAAGGTTCTAGCGGAAAATAACAATAAAGTAGATCTAATAGAAAATCTTTACTTGACTAGACTCAGTGAATTGGAAAAGTCTAAACAATTGGTTATCGTTAAAAATAAAAACCAAAGACTATCTCATTTCACCATAATTCTTGTTCTAATTCTTATTCTATTTATTATGGCAACTGGATATATATTAAAAACAGGCAAATCAATAAAAAACAAAAATGAAATTATATCACTTCAACATAATGAAATCAAAAAGAAAAACGAGCTAATTAAGATAGAACTTGAGGAAAAAAAGAGGTTACTAGTGAAAGAATCCCTCTACAAAGAAAATTTCTTAAACATCAAAGAGGCATTTTATGAATTAAATAAAACTGTGGATCCTACTCTTCGTGTTAACCTGAATTACAAAATATTACAACGTAAAATCAAGGAATTGGCCACCAGAGAAGAGGAGTCCATGTTGCTACATTTTACTGATCTAGATGGTGCCATTATAAAAAAGGCACTTGAAATCAATGCTAAATTGACAAAAAATGATCTAAAACATTTGGCGTACATAAAACTAAACTTATCCAGCAAGGAAGTTGCGGAAATGATGGGAGTCCACACTAAGACTGTAGATATGGCAAGATACAGACTAAAAAAGAAATTGGGTTTAAATGTAGAAGATTCTCTATATTCTTTTGTTCATGCACTTTAACGAATTATTTTTTAATATCCATTGCCAACTATCACAAATAGTATCTGATTTTATTTTTAGTCCAATAGAATAAGTAAAAAACGAAAGAGGAAATCACAATGGACTTCCTCTTCATATTATTGGCGTAAACTTTTATCTAAATTAATTCTCGCGTATGTTCACTTGAACATTGTAACAATTAGGAGTAGGACAACATTCCTCCGTAATAACACAAACAGGACAACACAATTCTGCTGGACAACCATCTATACCATCCGCCTCATAAACATAACATCTTCGCGAGCCGGCCGGACCTACATCTGAACCAGTAACCGTAAATGTCTGTCCGGTGCCTACTTGCGCACCTTTAGTCATCGTAGCTTCATTGTATTCGAACCAAATGTAGTTGGAATATCCAGACTCAGCGGTTAAGACTGCTTCGTTCGAATCATCATCACAAATGGTATGTTCATTCACGGGACATGGGCATTCAATATTTAACGGGTAATCTTCTACTTCACCGTCATTACAAGTAGGATCTCCGCAGAGCATACCTGTAGGACCTCCATTAACATCACTGGCTATAAGAAATCTGGAATAGCTCATCCCACATGCGGCATCCGTAGGAACAGAAATAATAAAATCGCGACTACCTGTCACGGTACCACAACAACTTCCCACTTCGTGATCATCAATGATTTTTTCAGAAGCCTCAAAAGTGCCATTACCGTCGAAATCAATCCATCCTGAGATGTAAGAATTCAGATCCTGGGTCGACCAGCTTATTGTAATAGTTTTGTTCATTCCCGGAACAAATGAATCACCACCCACAAAGACAACACCGTCTTCGTCATCCACACCATCGCTATCATCACCATCTGCTTCCATGCTGTATTGTGTTCCGTTTTCTCCATCTGCGATTACTCCCAGATGAGCAGGGGATCCACAATTAATATCTATACAGAGATCTCCATAAGTACTTGGATTGTCTCCCCAATCCGTATCACTCGGTGTACTGCAAGATTGAACAGGGCCAGCTGTAAACTCCACAAAACAATTCGAATCACCTGCATCTTCTACTCTTACGGTATAAGTACTGGATCCATCTGCCGCTAAACTAGTATGTGTACCATCTCCCATAATGGTCACAGGAGATCCACTGCTTGTACTTGGGCTTGTATATCCACCTACGATCACGACATAATTTCCACTTCCATTCATGATTGTTCCAGTAACTGTAAGATCAAAATAATCATCCATGTCATTGGGGGAAGAATTATCACTGCAGCTAGTAGAATACGTCTGAGAAACGGAACAAGAAGGCGAACAATCCGTTGGAGCAGTGTAATCAACCATACTCGAACATCCAGCATCATCACTGAATACAACTGTAACTGTATGACTAGAACCATCTGCTGTTAGTCCCGAAATAGAATATGACACAGGACTTGTTGCGGGTAAATTGATGACATCCGTCTGACCATCAACCGATACCGTAATTGTTCCCATTCCAGGATCATTATCGAATGTTACTTGTCCCGTTATAGTGTAATTATTCGTATTGGGATCACAAGATCCCGGTGTCGCTGTAACAGAGCTGCTACAAAGAGGTTCCCATTCCGGAGTATCTCCACTTACTATGAGTCCAGTACCTCCTGCGCCACCAGTCCCCGTAAAAACAGCATTTTTGGGGTTAATAATGGCATCACCTACATCTCCACCCCTTACAGCGTCATTGTTGGTCGGTAAACTTTGCAAATTGGTATTTGTGAGATTAATAAAAGATCCTCCCGAATTGGTCGTCATTGTGGCATCAAATATCCAGACACCACCACCACCGCCGCCACCGCCGGCAGTTCCACCATGTCCTTGCCCAGATTGTCCAGTTCCTGCGTCTCCTCCTCGAGCTTCGATATTCGTCATAGAAGTAAAGGCCTTAAGATTTAAAACCATTTGGCCGCCACCGCCACCGCCATAACCTCCTACACCACCCCAGTCTGACTGTTCCCATCTAGCGCATTCAGGAGTAATACCTGGGTCATCTCCATTACTTCTTATATAGTTGTTATTTCCTGAAACCGTATTGAACTCTAGAATTACAATACCGCCTCCTTGTCCACGATCATAATGTTCATAGCATCCGGCCCATCCACCTGCTCCTCCCATCATTATTCTTGGATTAGAAAAATTCAGGTAATGTCTATTATCGGGAATAGCACTGCTGACCGCAGCATTTCCATTTCCCATGGCAACTTGATTGAAGATGTCCGCATTCATCCCGGATATTCCTCCTCCGGTCCATGATCCACCACCACCTCCTGCAGAACTATCATCCCCTCCTGCATTGGCTGAAGCAGTACCACCACCACCTCCATAACTACCACCTCCCGATCCGGCTCCACTGTCTCCAATTAAAGTGGTCAATCCGTTTTGCACTCCTCCTGGGCCACCACCACCACCGCCGTGTTGCTCTGCATCACCGTCATGAGCGGCTCCGCCGCCGCCGCCGCCATATACACCACCACCGCCACCACTGCAAGCAGTATTGGGATCCTGCATAGTGGCATTATTTCCGCCGCCGCCACCACCTCCGATGACACCTCCGCCTCCACCATATCCATTAGAGAAAGCATTTGCACTTAGCGATCCATCTTGATAAGGTGTATATTCTACTGTTCCTCCAGTTCCTTTGCCATAGTAATCGACCGCACCTCCACCAATACCAGCACCTCCATTACCTCCTCCAGTTTGTGGGATACAACCTCCATCAAAACCTCTTCCATCAGTACTACCTGTCCCCGATCCTGTTCCCGGCGAAATGATTGACGTAGGTGGTTCATCTTGAGAAAAACCAGCTGCAGTAGCATCAATATTGGCATTCAATTCTAAGTTACCACCTTTTAACGCAATGATACCACCTAAATCTCCATTCCAAGGCATTGCGTTAACATCACTTGTCACATTAAAACCCGCAACATCGTAAGGAGCCCACACCAGCTGAACTTTTTCACCAGTGTCAAAAGATTTTGTAATGCCCGACAATGTTATCGTACTACCTGAAACACCATCTACTTGAAGCAATTCATAATTACCCATGCTTCCTCCATTGACCGGTTCTACTCCAGTCATCTGGATCAAAATTACATAGTCTCCCACTGCTAGGGAATGGCTAACTCCTGCGGAACTTCCAATACTTACATCATTACCACTGATACTATTCACCTCGTAATATGCATTCACAACTCCAGAGATATTGGTCTGGGCAAAATTCATTTTATAAAAGGAAAATAGAATTAAATTCAAAATCAATAGCTTAATAAAATTATTCATTCTTCTAAGTTTATTTTTCTATAATTATGTTCTCCATGTGAATCATTCGTCCATCGCGAATGACATTAAGCGTATATATTCCGGGCAGTAAATACCGGAGGTCAACTTTTGTGTTTCCGTTTGTGAATCTTTGTTTTTTAACCAATATTCCGTTTGAAGAGCATATCGTTAAAAGGTCTTGGTTTTGAATACCTGAAATGAAAGCAAAATCATTAGTTGGATTAGGGAATACCTCAATATTTACATCCGTTGCTACTTCAGTATTATTTAAAATTGGAGTTTCAATTAGATTTAATTCTTGGTTGGCTTGCACATTATAATACGTATTGATAATCCCACTTGGCCAATAAACTTTTAGCGAATCCAATTGCGCATGTCTTGCCATGCCAAAATTCTGTACATAACTTCGGGTTATCCCGTAGCTCTGTCCACCTTGGATTTCCCTGACCATGACTTGGTTGGCCAAGTAAGCTTTAATTTTTGCGCCAATTCCGTCTCGATTAGAAATCGTTCCCTCTAGAGAAATGCTCAAATAATTATGGTCATTCGGAACATTGAAAAGAAGCCTATCATAACTAATGTCTTCTTCTTGTTCGAAAAGATAAAATGAGGCATAAATGTCTACGAACCCATCCCTATTAAGATCACCGGTACTGAAAGATCTCATAGGTTTAGAATCAATCGGTTGAATAATGTTGGTAAATTGTCCATTCCCATTGTTCCGAAACAACAATGTTGTATCTCCACTTATTAATAAGTCCAAATACATATCATTATCGAAATCCTCAGCAACACATTGTATTGGATTTCCGGCATCACCAACACCGGCAATGATCGTTACATTCCAGAAGTAGTTGTTATTGATGTTTTCGTATAGTTCACTTGGTCCAGCATGATTAGTAATATAGCAATCCAAATCCCCGTCATTATCCATATCGAAAAATGTTGGTGTCCAACTTTGCGCTTTAGATTGTAATCCCCATTCTTCTGCCTCTTCCGTAAAACCTCCATTGCCATCGTTGACATATAGTACATTAATTCTACGAGGATCATCGGGATTGTCCATCGCATATATACTGCATTTAGCAATGTACAAGTCTAAGTCTCCATCATCGTCAAAATCTGTCCATTGACTGCCGTAGTTACCCGAATTATCAGAAGGTATTTCCGTATTGAAATCAATTAATTCTGAATGAGGAGTTAAATTTCCAGCCTGATCATTTAGCCAAATCTGTGATGTTCCTTCATCATGACAGGCGAAAAAATCAAGAAATTTGTCCTGGTTAATATCAACAAACTGGCATCCTTGCATCGCCACTCGTGGATCAGTTAATTTTCTTATTGTAAAATCTCCATCTTGGTTTTCATAAATATTCAAACCATCATAGAATCCCCCAGTTAGAATATCTTTATCGCCATCTCCATCCAGATCTGCAACTGCAATACTCAATTGTGGAACTCTGCTTGATTGTCCTATGCTGTCTGTAATGAAGCTACCATCTTCTTGTTGGTAGAGCACTTCTAAAACACCCACATCGGATCTAAGATCTGGGTTCATAACATTGGGAAAAGAACGGATAATATCATCAAGCCCATCTCCATCAATATCTGTTATAGCCTTACAATAATGACTGTAAAAATTGTCATTGAGAAGATCACTTTTATCAACAAAGTTTATCTGACCTTTAGCAGATATTGTCCATACTGATATCAAGAACAGGGGAATGGCCTGGAGCCACCAAATATTAATTCTGAACCTCATCATTTTCGAATCGATTAAGTGAAAACTATTTTCTTATTTAGGGGGATATGTGGTAATTTTCACTTTGTCCATATATCTTAAGACAATAGACAACTACCCAAAGAACTTATTACTTTTTAGAGTAATGTTCTACTTTATAACTCGTCAAAGCCTATTCCAAAGGTCTTGATTTTGAGGAGAGTAAGGTGTGTTTTTTAACTATGTAGTACTTTTGTGTTCTTGGATATTCGAAAACCATAAAAAAAACTGCAAGTCTTGTGTTCTGTAGTAGTATTGAATACAAATCAATCAAAATGAAAAACGTAAATTTTCTCTTTTTATTAATCATTTTTATTTCATGTTCGAAACAAGATAGAAATCAAGACCCCCTCACTGCTGAATTAAAACAGCTTGAAAAAGAATATTTTAAAAAGTCTGATAATGATCTCATATTAGGCCAAATACTGGCAGATTCGCTTCGACATTTAGCTAATAATTCCAGTACATATTGGGTCGGGCGTGCGAATAGGCTTTATGGGATTTCAGCCATGCAATTGGGCAATTTCGACAAGGCTGCTGAAGCATTTCGAATAGCAGAAAAAAATCAAGATTCTGACTATCCCAACGAATCCATTTATCTTATCCAAAATCAAGGCGCCCTGTATCAATATTTGGGCTTTCCCGATTCAGCTCTTCTAAGTACCAAAAAGGTATCCACTTACTTCAAGAAAACAAAACGTACCCTTATAAAGGAGATCTATACGAATCAAAAGCCCAAGTTTTAATGAATAAAGGACTTTATGGGATGGCTGTGCCAGAATACATGAAAGCTCTCAATATATTCAAACAAAAAAATGATAGTTTTTCTATTTCCCATATCAGTATAAATCTGGGCATAAATTACGAAAAACTAAATGAGTGGGATAGCACCTTACATTACTATTTACAGGCAGAGCATCTGGCAACGCAAACCAATGATAATCGTTTATTATCACTTGCTCTTTATAATAAGGCAGGTGCATTCAAAAAAATGGAAAGATTCGATGAAAGCAAGGACCTTATTAAAAGAAGTAAACAGTTAGCACAAAATAGTGGTGATTCTTTATTGTTATTTTCTATTCTCACAACGGAAATACAACTTAGTCTGCAACAAGGACATGGTAAAGGAGCAAAGGAATTACTTGATCAAAGCCTTTTAATTGCTAAAAAATTACAATACCCCAGTATATTTTTGGAGTATTCCGAGAGCGAAATGCTTTATTGGGCCTATCAAGATTCTGTTCATCAGTTTCTAAAATCAGCTGAAAGGATTTTATATTACTACATCGATCAACAAGCCATTTTAGATCAAGAATACGCATCAGATCTTTTTAGTGTGTTACGAGAACAAATGCAAAATAATAAAGCACTTCTATTGGCTTCTTCAGCGAGAAAATTGCGTTTAAATAATTTAGCTAATTCACTGGATACGATATGGAATCGATACAACTTTGGATTAGCCGATAGCATAAATTACTACCATATTAAACATAATATAAATCTGTTGAGACCCAAGAGTAATGATAACATAAACTTCTTGGAAGATTCTTATGCATTGCAATCCAAACTCTTAGTACATCAAGAAAAGAAAATCAACGAAAAAATAGATCTCATTGAATCTTTATTCAAAAAGGAAATCATCAATGAACGACAAGGGGAAGCTCTAAGTATTGCTAAAGAGCGTTCTATCAAACTGAAAACCATTTTGGCATTATGCTCAATTATTGGGATAACGAGTATTGTTTTTCTTCTTGTTTTACGAAAAAAAAATGCCTTAATTGGAGAAAACAATAAAAGAATAAGCCTTGAACTCGAAGAGAAAAAGAGATTGCTGATCAAAAGAAGGAATCTTTAAAGATCGATGTAGGTCATTAAAAGTTCTATTTTCAGAATTAAGAAAGGATTTGGGGCCAGAACAAGTAACTCTCAGTTCATATAAAAACTTTCATCAAGAGCTCAAAAAATTGGATATTAGCAAGTCAGATAATGTACTTAGACATTTCACGGAACTTGATGCTGATTTTACGAAAAACCTACTTCAACAGTACCCTTACCTTACCAAGAATGATCTAAAACATATTGCCTACTTAAAACTCAATCTTAGTTCAAAGGAAATATCGAATATTCAAGGAGTCAGTATTAGAGCAGTGCAAACTGCACACTATAGATTGAAGAAAAAACTAAACTTGAATTCGGAAGAATCATTGGTTAATTTTATCCAAACTTTGTAATATGGAAAACTTTAAAAAGAGGAAGTCCATGAAGAACTTCCTCTCTAATATTAAGACGTAAATTTAATTCTCTTCAACCAATCAATTGTCCATTTCAACCCTCACCTGAACTCCATAGCAATTTTCATCTGGACAACACTCTTCAGTCGTCACACAAACGGGGCAACACAGCTCATACGGACAACCATCCGCTCCATCCGCTTCGTAAACATAACACTGCCTGGAACCAGCAGGACCTATATCACTTCCTACAACAGTTAAAACTTGTCCTGTTCCTACCTGGGCTCCTCTTGTCATCGTATTCTCATCATACTCATACCAAATGTAGTTACTAAAGCCTGCATCAGCTGTTAAATCAGCAGCATTGGAATCATTATCGCAAATTGTATATTCATTCGGAGGACAGGCCGCACTACAAGGAGCAGGGGCTACAATTACTTCATCCACTAGTTGACAAGTTCCGTTAGCATCATCTGTAATAGTTATTGTCAAGTTACCTCCGCTAATTAAAAAGCTGCCGCCAACCTGTTGGGCTGATCCATAAGGTACATTGCTTGCCATAATATCTCCACTCACACTATAGGTACTTCCCAATCCACTACCTGTAGGATTCAAAGTCACCGTAAATGTATCGTCGTTTTCATCCGAAGTGTTTTCATCATCACAGTTTGTTGCCGAACCGGATGCAGTTATGTTACAAGAACTACATGGCGATGGCGCTACGATCACTTCGTCTACCAATTGACATGACCCAGTCGCATCATCTGTTATCGTTATCGTCAAATTACCTCCACTGATTGGGAAACTACCGCCAACCTGTTGAGCTGATCCATAGGATACATTATTTGCGGTTATATCACCACTTACACTGTAAGTGCTTCCCAATCCACTTCCCGTAGGATTTAAAGTCACTGTAAACGTATCATCATTTGGATCTCCAGTCCCTTCATCATCACAAGCTGTTGCTGATCCTGAAGCTGTTAAATTACATGTACTACACGGCGATGGTGCTACGATCACTTCGTCTACCAATTGACAAGTTCCTGTCGCATCATCTGTAATCGTTATCGTCAAATCACCTCCACTGATTGGGAAACTACCACCAACCTGTTGAGCTGATCCATACGATACATTACTTGCAGTGATATCACCACTTACACTGTAGGTGCTTCCCAATCCACTTCCCGTAGGATTTAAAGTCACTGTAAACGTATCATCATTTGGATCTCCAGTCCCTTCATCATCACAAGCTGTTGCTGATCCTGAAGCTGTTAAATTACATGTACTACACGGCGATGGTGCTACGATCACTTCGTCTACCAATTGACAAGTTCCTGTCGCATCATCTGTAATCGTTATCGTCAAATCACCTCCACTGATTGAGAAACTACCACCAACCTGTTGAGCTGATCCATACGATACATTACTTGCAGTGATATCACCACTTACACTGTAGGTGCTTCCCAATCCACTTCCCGTAGGATTTAAAGTCACAGTAAATGTGTCATCATTTGGATCTCCAGTCCCTTCGTCATCACAAGCTGTTGCTGATCCTGAAGCTGTTATGTTACAAGAACTACACGGCGATGGCGCTACGATCACTTCGTCTACCAATTGACATGACCCAGTGGCATCATCTGTTATCGTTATCGTCAAATTACCTCCACTGATTGGGAAACTACCACCAACCTGTTGAGCTGATCCATACGATACATTACTTGCAGTGATATCACCACTTACACTGTAGGTGCTTCCCAATCCACTTCCCGTAGGATTTAAAGTCACTGTAAACGTATCATCATTTGGATCTCCGGTTCCTTCATCATCACACGCTGTTACCGATCCTGAAGCTGTTATATCGCAAGCTACTCCACTATATCCTACATCGAAACTATGGTTATTGGCTCCTGCTATGGGAATATCTGAAGTTTGAACAGTTATCTCTCCTGATCCATTCGCATCGGAGTCTATATTATCGTTGGAACCAGAATTTACACTTGTCAGATTCAAGCTACCACTTGTAGTAGGAAATCGCAAAGTATAGCTCATGTTTGGCTCCAGCTGTGTTATATTATACCTATGACTTGCTGTTGTACTTCCGTTCGGATCACTAGAGAAAATATAATTCCCATTAGCATCTGTCGTCGCAGTTGCTACTATTGTTGAACCTTGCAATAACTCAACTTGTACGCCACTGACCGGATTTTCACCAGGATCTTGTATCCCGTCCATATCGGTATCTTCCCATACAAAGTTTCCTATTTCTATCGGTGCCGGAGGGGTAAGCAATTCTACATCTCCCAATCCATGAGATTTTCTAAAGCTTACGGTACTACTCGTATACAATCTAAGATGATTATTCCATCCCCCATCAGTCCTGTCAAACCAATGCAATCCTCCTGTACTTCCATAAATAGCGAAACTACCATCAACTCCTTCTGGATAGGGATCCATCACCGTACTAATAATCTCATTAGTTCCTTTTAAAACTGCGAAAGCTCCATTCGATGCTTCTCCTGACAATGGGGCAGTAGGGCCATCCAGATCACCTTGCGCATCATTGTAGTATTCTCCCGCACCTGTATTACTTTCATCACCAGGTGTGTTTCCTGAATAATCATTTAATAAGTTGCCATTCGCAGTATGGAAGGTAGGACAACTGCCAGTACCCTCAATTTCCCAGGTACCACTATTATCACAAACATGAAGTATTTCACCATGCGCAATTCCATTAATTAGTGTAGAACTTCCAGATACCGGTTCTCTATTTTGAGATCCAATCTGATGTCCGAATCGATCCATAAAACCAACTACCATATCGCCGTTTTCATGAAATTCGATATCAGATAGAATTGGTTGGGGTGCTACTTTTGATCCACTCACATCCGATACTCGCGTATCTGCCCAAGTATTTGACCACCTGCGCCAGTCCTTGGCGCCAGAACGATAATCAAAATTGTCAAATTGAACCTCCTGAGTAAACCCTCCTCCTACATTGTCTGGGTCGAAACTCAACACGTAAGCTTCTACATTATCATTATTAAATCTATTGTCACTTTCACCATCACATACAACACCTAAGTACCCTCTTCCATTATGAAATGTCAAGGCAAATGGACGTATCTCTCCATTAGTACAACTCGGCATTCCTGATGCCCCAACAAGATTATATACTTCCGTAAGTGGTCCTAAAACTGCCGCAGAGGCATTATCTAGTGAAGCTGTCGTACCATCTACATCCATGACGATCAATGTCCTCTGATTAAGATTAACCAGGTACAACTTACCGTTTGGTCCGAAATCAATATCTCCAAACGCTACCTTACCTACTTTTCCATAGGCATCCATATCTCTTGTAGCATTTCCCGCGCCAAGGAAATTATCATTACCTCCCGGACTATCTACCCTGTCTATTGTGCCTAGATCTATCGCTGTTCCTGAATTACTTGGAGTTACACCCTGTAGATCAAAACTTCCCGTCAAATCCCATCCAGATCCTCCATCCTCGAACATATACACTCCTCCGGATCCTTGTGGCCCAAATCCGACATGTCTTTTGGCGAATGCAGAAGAAAACAATCGCGTTTCTTCCTTTTGATAGGCTACTCCATACAGTGCTCCTGTCTCCGCATGTGTCGCTATATTGTTATTATTGACGGTTGTATCTATTCCTGTCGTGGTATAATTCAGTTGTGTCATCGTATTTACACCTACCCAATTTCCAAGTGTCGAACTTCCATCCCGGAAAACAGGAATCATGATTTCCGGATTTTCGGTATCACTATAGCAATCAGAATCATACAATCCAAAATCAACACTTGTACTTGATGAACTAACAAATTGCACCGATGTATTACTCCCCGATCCATCAGGACTACTTTCCAGCCAAGGATGATTGGGCCAGGTAAATTCTACACGAACGGGAAAATTGGAAACCGGATCGCTCCATGTTCCTCCACCTGAAGTTGTTTGTGTGGTGACATTGCCTGATGCATCGGTAATAGTTACAGTCACGTCATCAATTCCTAATTCATTCCCATCCTTGACTCCATAGGTATTCAATGTCGTACCGTTAACCGGAAACTCTTCAAATACCTCTCCACTGATTTGGGCGAATAATGGGACTGAAAAAATGGTTAAAATTAGAGCAAGAATAAATTGGTCTCGCACCCTGCTCAAACTAAAAAGCAAATTAATGTTATTCATCATAAAAAATTTACGTACCTCGATTGACATGAACTCAGAGGCCCATCGATTTTAATTGAAATCAATTTTGTTTAAAAACTTACTTGAGGGGGGAATTAATAAAACGTCTTTCCAATCAATATTAGATTGAATTTCGACCAATATGGAACTACAATTTAGGTTCCAAAAGGCTAATAAATATGGGAAATTGGACGATTATAGGCATGTGTATACCAAATGTATATATGCATGTTTAAAGTTCTAATAGATTCCGGTAAGCTAAACTACAATCCCAGAGGATTACTTAATAGATAAATTAAGCGTCTCCGTTTTCCTGATTTAGTTACCCGTGATTTCAAATGTTCAAACGAATCATTTATAGACTGTGAATAAATTGAGACATACCTTCAGCTGAATCAAACTTGAGCTTCTTTTTAAGTCTATATCTTGAAATAGAAACACTTCGGTTGTTGATCCCTAAAATTTTGGATACCTCGTTGGTTGTAAGATTTAGTTTGATGTAGGTTGCATGTTTCAGATCTAGTGATGTCAGCTTCGGATTTCTATTTAACAACTCAGCGTAAAAATTGGGATAAGTAAGAGAAAATCCCGATTTGAATTCATCCCAATCCGAGTCCATATCTTTCAAGCGATCCATAATTTTCCTCATTGACTTTTCATCTAAGTTGGGTTCCATAAGCATATTCTTCAGATCCTTGATAGCAGTAACTTTAAGATCATTTTTCAATGCGGTCTCCGTAGCTTTGGTCTGTACGTGATCTAGTTTCTTCCTGATTTGTCCTAACTCCTTTGTTTTTCTTTGTAACCTTAATACAATACCATAGTAATTACTTAATATAAATCCAAGTAAAAGAAAAAATCCCAGTACAGAGCCAGAGATTATCCAAAAACGATTTCTTCGCTTTTTTAATTCAGTTTCTTTCGAAAAGAGGACAATTTGACCTAAATTATACTGCTCAAACAACAAGGTTTCATTATTAATTAATAGGTTTCTCTCCTTTTCCAATGCTTCAAGATTTCCTTCAAGATTTCCTTGATCTTGATAACATTTTTTCATGATAGTCAACGCTTCTTGTTGATGCCTAGAATGACCAACAATTTTGGCTTTTTCAAAAGCCTTTCTTGCTATTTCCAGAGCCATATCCGTTTTTCCTTGAAGATGATATAGGTGTCCAAGATTAATATAAGGAATGATATGATAACTGATCCATGACTGATGCGTTGTATCCAAAGCAAGTGTAAGGTATTTTTCAGCAGAATCCAGCTGGTTTACGTATCGATAGAACACACCCATTTGGCTATAGTTTCTAAATTTTTTACCTCTTTTCTCAAAAATTTCTAATAAGCTTTCGAAATCCTCATAA
The DNA here is from genome assembly GCA_965230755.1 of Saprospiraceae bacterium. Taxonomy (GTDB): domain Bacteria; phylum Bacteroidota; class Bacteroidia; order Chitinophagales; family Saprospiraceae; genus DATFJT01. Next base: position 88,722 of record CBDDLT010000003.1, read on the forward strand.
GCTCTTTCATGGTTGCCCTTTTCTCTATAGAATAATGCCTTACAAAATAAGATCGTAGCAGAATCAATGCCTATTTCTTCAGCCTCTCGCAATAAATCCATGTATTCCTTTTCTTCGAAAAATTCACTTGCTCCAATATAAATACTGACAACATCCCTTCTTGTCATCCTTCCTTCTTCCACCCATCGATCCATTCTATCCATGATAAAAGGAAAGTAAGACTTACTTCTGTACAAATTATAATAACTTGAATTACCTATCTGAAGAGCGACAAGATTTCGAATTTGGCTAGCATTTAGTTTTTCTTCCCAATCATTAATTAAACGAAATATTGAAAATTCGCACTCCACATAATGTCCTGATGCACAAATACAATGTGTTCTTTGTACATTGGCTTTAAAAAACAGCTCCATTTCATCATGAACCAAGGCAGATAAGGAAATATCTCTGAGTATATCTACCTTTCGCCAGCACTCCGTATTCTTTATACTATCCAACTTAAGTTGCAATTCATTCTCTTCTATTAAATTATAATCGGACTCATCTAATAAGTAATCAAACTTATTCGACTCATTACAAGAAAACATAAATAGGATGCAGACCCAGAAAATAAGATTTAAAAGATTTGTTTTCGTAAGAGTCATTGGAATGGTTTACGTATAAAAAACAATGACCAAAATACAACCGAACGGTATTTATGAAAGACAATAAATTGTAGAATATATAAACAAAATAAGATCGTATACCGATTGTATACCTAATTTAATTTAATTCGGATAAATTCAATTAAAAGCTCATTAATTTTTAACTGAGAATTAACTGGAAAAAATAGCTTAAAAACTATTCTTCCACATCATGCTCTCCATGGGGTCTGTACTTCTACTATTGTACTTAGCATTTTTCTTGGAGTGATAGTAGTTTTCTATTCCACCTTCTACCGTGAAGTAAATTAACTGACCAATCGGCATTCCACGATAAACTCTCACGGGATGAACACAGGAAATTTCTAAAGTCCAGTGATTACAAAACCCTACATCACCCTTTCCAGCCGTGGCATGTATATCAATACCCAACCTTCCAATACTTGACTTTCCTTCCAAAAAGGGCACGGCATGGTGAGTTTCGGTATACTCTTCAGTTACCCCCAAATATAAAATACCGGGCTCCAGAACATACCCTTCCTCCCCTATTTCAAAGATGTCAATTTTGTTGTGTTTTTTGGCATCTAAGACTTTATCTCGATATGTTCCCAGTCGTGATCCCAGGTGAACATCATAAGAGTTGGTACCGAGATGTTCCCGGTTAAAAGGCTCAATAATAATATCCCCATTATCAATTGCTTCCAAAATTTTTTTATCCGATAAAATCATAGAAATTGGTTACCTTAAATGCAAATTTAACGAATAAAATGCCATTAATAGAACACAATATTTACCCAGACCGAGCTGAGAGTGGTATTTGGTTTTTAAGTGAGGATATTGATCATTTTTTATCCAACATCGATTTGGATCCCGACGAAGAAATAGAACTCAATAGCATCCTTTTGGATTCTAAGAAATTGCAATGGTTGGGGGCGCGATATCTATTACACAAAATGTCCGGAAGAGTAAAAAGAGGGGCTATTAATAAGACTGAAAAAGGTTTTCCGAGATTAGAAAACTCCTCTTTCAGCATTAGTTTAAGTCATTCGGAGAATTATGTAGCGGCAGCAGCGGCTCCTTATCCAATTGGTGTAGATATTCAAACCAAGACTCCGAAAATTATGCGAATCCTGGACAAGTTTGCCAGTGACGGAGAAAACGTTATCTGTAAGGCTTCTGAAGATGACCTAACCCTGGCACATTTGATTTGGTCCGCCAAAGAAGGAATGTTCAAGGCATATGGAAAGGGGCAAGTAGATTTTAGGAGGCATTTGAGTATTACTGATTTAGACAAAATTGAGCCGCACGAGACGAGCGGTATTTTTCATGGAGAATTGAAGAAGCCGGATGAAGAAAAGATGGCTTTTGAATTTTTCTATAAAAATCAAGAAGACCATGTCTTCGTTCTAGCTAGAAATGTGTCGTAATGAAGAACTTATTAATACTTTGTATCTCAACTCTAATTTTGGGCTATAGCTGCACCAATCGTTCTACTTCAGAACGGCAAAATGGCATGCCCAAAGATTTTACTGAATTCTATCAGAGATTTCACCAGGATAGTGTATACCAAATGGAGCATATTAGTTTTCCTTTAGACGGAGTTCCGGGAATATCTTTTCGTGGTGAAGTCCCTCAAAACTATAAATTCCAAGCCGCTGACTGGAAGATGCACAGGGCTTTCGAAGACTCCCTGATTTATTATCGCTCATTAGAGCAAGTAGCAAATGATATCATCGAGGAAGAAATAGGACTTGACGAAAGTGGATTAATGATTTATAGACGATTTGTTAAGTTAGGATCTGAATGGTATCTAGCCTATTACATGGAACCAAATTTTGTCCAGAAAAAATGATCCAATGAAATATATCCCTTTACTATTCTTATTCCTTATTACTTTTTCCTGTGATCCCGACAGTCAAGTAGCCAAGGATGAGGAAACTACCCTGAGAAAACAATGGGCAGTTATTATTCATGGTGGTGCTGGTGGTCTAAGGCAGAATAATCTATCGGAAACAGCCAAAACAGAATACCAGGAATCTCTTCGCCATGTGTTGGATCATGCCGTCGCTCTTCTTAAAGATGGAAAATCAGCTTTGGAAGTAGTAGAATCTGGAATCATGAAGCTGGAAGACAACCCCATTTTTAACGCGGGGAAAGGATCTGTTTTAAACAATGTGGGAGTAGTGGAAATGGATGCATCTATAATGGATGGAAAAACTTTGGATGCGGGTGCCATTGCGGGATCTAAGATCATCAAGAATCCGATTCAAGCCGCCAGATATGTCAAAGACTCTACTGCTCATGTCCTGCTCTCCTCTTCCTCTGGTGATGAATGGGCAAAAGGGATAGGACTTGAGACCAGGGAGCCAGAGTATTTTATAACGGGAAAATCGAAAGAGATTTTAAGAAGGTATCAAGAAAAAAATCTGGGAACTGTTGTAGATGAGAATAAGGGCACGGTTGGCATGGCTGTTCTGGATATGAATGGAAATTTAGCAGCAGGAACATCTACCGGAGGAATGACCAATAAACAATATGGTAGAATCGGAGATTCTCCTATTATCGGGGCAGGTACTTACGCCGATAACAACACATGTGCTGTATCATGTACCGGTCATGGAGAAAAATTTATCAGATTGTCCATCGCTCATCGTCTCAGTATGATGCTTGAATGGTCAGAAATGGGACTTCAAGAAGCCATAGATTATATTATCAATGAAGATCTAGCCTCAATCCAAGGAGATGGTGGCCTAATTGCGGTGGATGCAAAAGGAAACATCGGCTTCGGATTTAATACACCCAGCATGTTGAGAGCATGGGCCACGCCAGATAGTCTTTCAGTCGCAATATTCGAATAAATGATATGAGTGCTCTAGAATATCTTCATCTTCGACCGAGATTTGCTTTCGATTATCAAGAAAATAAGGAGGAGGTTCTACAAGGCCTTAAGGAACATTTTCAAGAAAACAAGGAATGTATTGGTCGCGTTACTTACGATCAGGTAAAGATTGATATCATTACAGAAGAACAACACTATTGGACACCTCAGATGACTTTTAGTGTGGAAGAAGACCAAGGAAAGCCGAATCAATGTCATATCAGCGGGTTAATCGGACCTCGTCCGGCAGTCTGGACGATGTTCATGTTCTTTTACTTTCTGATCGGTTTAATAGGAGCTTTTCTCAGTCTTTATGGTCTTTCACAATGGACCCTTGGAGATGAAAACTATCCATTAATTTGGGCCTTCCCTCTTGCTCTTATCCTTATTGGAACTGGTTATTTTGTTTCGAAGGCAGGAGAAAAGATGGGGCATGATCAGATCATTACTTTGAAAGAGTATTTGAAAAAAGGGTTGGGGCCAAACTTTGATGAGAAAGTAATCGCCAGCTAAAATTGGATCATTAAACCCAAGCCGGACCAATTATTCTAACAAGATCTACTACAGATATGGGATCGTAGCAATTGTAATTCTACTGCTCAGTTAATTGCTTGCCCATAAGAAAACTATTGGCCACAAGGAGAAGTCCAAAACTGGCTAATCCGTATAAGATCAAAACAGAAGTATTCATTTCTCCCACAGAAAATAGATCCGCCAAATTCAATTTATTCCAAGTAGTATACAGGCCACTTGTGCCGGTATTTGATCCTTGCCAAGAAAAAATAAGAACTAGTACTATCGCTGATGATAAAACTGCCCAAACCCTTGAGTTTAAAAGTGGTCTATAAGCTCTGCTTTCTTTTACCACTTCCATATCAATAGATCCCATCACCTTGTTTACAAAGCCTTCAGAAGGACTTTTTAGCCCATCTTCTTTGAGCATTTCTTTGATGAATTGATCCATTTCGTCTTTTTTCATATTACTATTATCAAAGTTGTGGACTAAGTATTTCTCTTAATTTCTTCCTTGTTCGAAACAATTTACTTTTGACATTGGTTTCAGACTGTCCCATTACCTGAGCTACTTCTCGAATACTTCTCTCTTCAAAATAGTAGATCTGGAGTAAAAATTGACTTTCGGCATCCAATTTTTTAATCCTTTCGCGCAATATCTTCTTTGCCTCCGTTTTGGCCAACGCAGTAAAAGGATTCAGTCCTTCAGAGGGAATTTCTAAATGTTCATCAACAAACTCTTCTTCTCTCACCCTTGTTTTTTTCAAAATGTTTAGCCCTGTCCTATAGGTTATCGAATACAACCAAGTGGAAAACTTCGATTTTTTATCGAACTGAGATAACTTTCGAAAAGCCCTGACAAAGACATCCTGAGCCATTTCTTCTGCTTCCTCCGGATTTCTCAACATTTTAAGTGAAAGCGTATATACCATATCCTTGTATTGCTGAACCAGTATAGAGAAAGACTGAACTTCTCCATCTAACACACGATCAATGATTTTATACTCCGTTTGTTTATCCATTTACCGATTAGACAAGCTCTCTTTGAATCAGGTTGCACAAATTCAATTAAAAATAAAATTATCTAAAAAAATGCAACCGACTTCAAGAAAGCCTTGTCCAAGAGTGTGAATTCATATTTTAAATCTAAAATCGAGGATTATGTTACCTGAGATTATTATCCCCCTTTCCTTCTTTGCCGCATTGTTCGGTATTTTTTATTTGTACTTCACTTCGAGAAACAGAGAACGAATGTCATTAATTGAGAAAGGCGCGGATGCCAATATATTTTATGCCAAAAAGAATCCGAATAAAATGCCCTTGTGGAAGATTCTTACCCTCAATATTGCATTGTTGGCCATGGGTATTGGAGTGGGCTTGTTGATTGCCACTTTCCTGGATACTTATACTCAAATGAACAATGAATCTGTTTATGCCGCATTAATTTTCCTTTCAGGTGGTCTGGGACTTTTTCTTGCTTATTCGATTCACAAAAAAGATGACAATAACTTAGTCGAGTAATTTAATTCATATATCAAGATCAAGGAACGGTTATACCGTTTTTTGGTCTTGTTTCAGGATCTCAACACCTCTGCTCAATAATCTTATTTATTTGTTAAAGTCAAACAAGAGTTTTCTGTGGTTGCTAAAACGAGCTATTTTTCATGTTTACTCAACCCTGAATCAGATGCTATCGAATCGACTTCTTTTGCTACTCGTAACTTGTATTATTTGCTTTACAAGTTATTCCCAAAATGTCAGTATAACAGGAAAAGTCCAGGACAGTGACGGACAAGCGCTTTCCTTTTCAACGATCATGTTTTTTCAGGATACATCACTTATCAAAGGTACCATCTCCCAAGAAGATGGAAGTTTCGAATTAGACCTTGAACCCGGTCAATATGCCCTCAAAATAAGCTACGTCGGTTTCGAAGAATATGAACAAGCTATTTCAGCGGTTGAGGATACGGAGCTCGGCATGATCAATCTGAATAGAGCCGGTCAGGCACTTAGTGAAGTCATGGTTACTGATTTTCGAAACGAAGTAAAGGCCGGAATTGACAAAAAAGTTATCAATATTTCTGAAGGTCTTAGGTCGGCGACTACCAGTCTTTCCGAGATTTTGGAAATGGTTCCGATTGTCTTTATGGATATGGAAGGGAATCCTAAAATTCCGGGAAAACAAGATGTCATTGTATTGGTCGACGGTAGAGAACCAAATATCCGAGCCAATGATTTGGCCACAGTACTCAGATTAATTCCCTCGAGTCAGATTCTAAAAATAGAAATCATGACCAACCCTCCAACCAAATACACCAAAACCAATGCAGCCGTTATCAATGTTGTTACGAATAAAGCGCCTCAGGAAGGTGCCATTCTTAATGCCTGGTTATCCACCGATGCCCTTAATGCACATGGTGGTGGCGGGAACTTCACTCTAAAAAGAGGAAAGTTTTCGGTTTCTGCCTGGGGAGGTAGATGGGCCTGGAAGAATAAGCATGAATACAGATCAACGCGTACCAACTATAATGTCAAGGAGCTGCACAGAATCGAAGAGGAGAACGAACTTAATTATAACGGTTATGGCTACTACATGGGTGTTTCACCCGAGTATCAAATCAATGACAAGAATATTATCAGCGCCTATGTTGGCACCTATAATTGGAACAATGAAAACGACAATGATCTCAGTTTTCAGATTTTTAACGATGACAATGAACGAATCGATTTTTACGATCGAGAAGACTTCGCCCTATTCAAAGGGAATGGATTCTACTCGGGAATCGAATATTTTAAATACTTCGAAGAAGAGGAAAAGGAACTTAACTTCGACGTAGGTTTTGATTTTTACAGCAATGAGTCTTCAAGAAATGGCGCCTTATTTAAAGCCACACCTTATTACCAGAGATTTACTACTTTTCGCGAAAATCCTTCCTTCGAATTTTCAGCAGAGTACTTCGACCCTATTGACAGTACGAGTAGTTTAAATTATGCGCTAGAATTCAATCGCAACTTTCCCTACGAGTCAAAACAAGATTTCTTCTTTGGCAATGATGCCCAGAATCTAGTCAAAGGTGATGACTTCAGCTATGTTAATAATCTCCAGGACTGGGAACAGGAATTCAATATTACCTATTCGAAAAAATTCAAAAAGACCACCGTCTCTTTGGATTTGGGTCAAGTGTATTATAAAATCGATTATGAATATGACAGGAGTTCGACGGTAGATAGGGATTTCTTATTTATTATTCCTAAAGTCAGTATTAATCAAAAAATTTCAGAGTCGAATGAGATTGGACTTTCATATAAATACGGTTCGGAGGCCCCGATGGGCTTCTACTTGAATCCTAATATTCGTTTCAGTAGTGACGGATTGTGGCGGCAGTTTGGGAATCCCGATCTTGAGCCTGAAAGAAGCCATGAGCTGGAAAGCAACTTCGGTTTTTACTTAGGCAAATTCAACATAGGAACGACGGCTTTCTGGAGGTATAGCAATAATGCTATTCAAAGCTATTCTACAGTAGATGCGGACGGCATTCGAAACAATACATTCGAGAATAACGGGGAATATACCAGAGCTGGTGTCCAGTTAAGTGTTTCGGGTTCTATACAGAAGAAGTTAAGTGTCAATCTTAGTGGAAGTATTTATGACAGTAAAATTGTTCAGGAAAATAGAGACGACTTACAAACCTTAGGTTATGATATGAATGGCTCTCTAAGGTATTTCTTGCCAAAGGATTTCACCCTGAGTTTTTCTTGTCAATATCAAGGGCCCGAACTGAGTATTCAAGGAGAAAGGAATGCCTTTTATACATTGAGATCTTCTCTTAGAAAATCGCTCTGGAACAATAAGATTAATATTTCTTTGATGTTCAACGATCTTGCAAGATCAATTAACTACGTTTCGGAAACACAGGACAAAAGCTTCTTTTTCACGAATGACACTAAAAGGCTTCCGGCATTTTGGGGTATACGTTTGAACTGTAAATTTGGTCAGCTGAAAGAGCAGCCCAAGTCGAGTAAAGTTGGTGGTCAAGGAGGATAAAAGCTCAATGAAAAATTGAAATGGAATAATGAAAAATGGAGTTGATAGTTTTTGTTACTATCGCTGGAGTGCATTCGTGCCTAAAACTCAAGATTATTATAGAATAGTCAGACCAAACAACGATTAGAAAATCTTGGATTCTTGTAGATACTGTTGAACGTAATCCCTAACTCCTTCCTCCAATGAGCTGAAAGGCTTCGTATAACCTGAGCTCCGAAGTTTTGACATATCGGCTTCAGTGAAATACTGATAGGTGTCGCGAATATCTTCTGGTGTATCAATAAAAGAAATATTTTCCTCTTTGTCCATTGCGGAAAAAACGGCTTTGGTCAAATCCAGAAAAGTCCTGGCTTGACCTGTTCCCAAATTGTACAATCCGGATTGATTGCGAACATCCATGAGATGCATTAGGACTTGGACGACATCTTTTACATACACAAAATCCCGGCTCTGATGCCCATCCGCTATCCCTTCCTTATGCGAGCGAAATAGCTTCATTCCACCTGTTTTACCAATTTGATTAAATGCGTGGAAAATTACGCTTGCCATCCTGGATTTGTGATATTCATTAGGGCCATAAACATTAAAAAATTTAATTCCTGCCCAGAAAGGAGGCTGGAATTCTGATTTCAATACATCCAGGTCGAATTTTTGTTTGCTCCAACCATAAGGATTTAGGGGTATCAAATCCTTTACCGTGTCATGGTCGTCTGAGTAACCCCATTTACCCGACCCATAAGTCGCGGCACTGCTGGCATATATCAAAGGAATTTGATGCTCGGTACAAACCTTCCAAATCTTCTTAGAATAATGGTAGTTCAACCGATCGAATAACTCTTCATCCTGCTCCGTAGTATCTGTCCTTGCGCCCAGGTGAAAAACAAAGTCAATTTTCGACGGATAGGCCTCGAAATAATCAGGAAAAAGAGCTCGTTCAATTTTCAAACAGAACTTCTTATCCTCTAGATTAGCTCTCTTATCCGGCCTCATGAATTCGTCCACCAGTATGAGATCCGTGAACCCTCTTTCATTCAAGGCTCCGACCAGACAACTCGCAATAAATCCCGAAGCGCCAGTTACTACTATCATCTGGGAGCTTTAATTAATGGGATAGAAAGATGGGTTTCATCCTTCTGAAATTCTACAACATATAATCCCGGACTCAAATGGTGTATTTCTATTTCGGATGAAGAAGCCTCTCCTTCCATAACCACCTGCCCCAATTCATTAACAATCTTAAAGGCAGCACCATAGAGTTCTTCATTAACTTTGAAGTATGTGCTGGTAGGATTCGGATAAACCAATGCACCTTCGAAAGATGGTCTTTCCTGTTGTGAAGCCACAGTCCCCTTGTAACTTTCAAATACCGGCCTAAGCATAATCGATCCCGCCAAGACACCAGCCTCATCAAAATTATACCAATCATCTCCAGGCACTCGAGCGTATTGATTCACTCCTGAATTCATTTGTCTGTCGAAACCTAAATTCAAAATATTTTGCTGGCTTCTTATGATCACATAAAGATCACCTTGTGGTACTCTCAAGCCCTTTCCGTCTCCTAGATCCTCTTTAATTTCGTAATAACTGAAATTCGGAACATCGTATATATTGCTATGTACGACTTGTGCAAAACCGTCTTCGTAAATCGATGTATCATTTAAACTCCCCACCCTAATTTCAATACTAAAGTTATTAGAGCTTAGATCTGTATCGATTAACGGCAAAAACAGAAGCACACCTGTTAGCGTATCTTCAACTTTCATTTCAAATCTTGTAGCAATACGCGAACCACCTGAAAGTTCCAGGTTTAACTCTGCTGTACCATCATCATATGCGTAATAGCCCGCTAAGTAATTTTCAGAATTCGCAATACCGTTTTGGGCCAGGCTAGGGAAAACTCCTGCGGGCTCTTCATTATCAGTATTCAATCGGAATTGAGTGGTAAGAATGGCCTCATCAACTCCCTGCAAGGTTTGGCTCAAATTATTGATCAGAATATTTCTCGTTCCACTCGAAATTTCAGACTGCAATTCTTTATACTCATTAGGTGGAATATTATTGATCGGTGCACCATCTGCAATTCCCTCAGGTAGCGTTCCATTGTTTAGAATATTCTGATCTGAAAGAACTTCATGAACGGTAAAAATTCCATCGTTTACCTGATCCGTCCTATCTCTATGATTGATGATATCCACTCTAATCTCTTCGGGAATCATAGATCCCGGATCTGCCAAAAATTGTTTTAATGGAATAGCAGTATGCTCTTTAAACAGCGTATATGGAGAATGCCCTAAGGCAATATCCTCATTAATTAAGGTAAAATCAGTAGGGGTGAAATTGGGAATAAGTCTTACATAATCAAGGTGCCAAAAGTTGATAAAACCGGATTTTGGACCGTAGTTTCTAAATCTGAACTGAAAACCAGAATGGAAAAAATCAGCATCCGTTATCCAGATTTCCCAATAGGTGGGATTCACCGGATTACTGATATTCAATCTGGGCGTATCTCGTGAAAAGACCTCTAACCAATTCCCGTCTTTATCTCTAAATTCCAATACGAAACGATCTCTTTGCTCCGGTGAAAAAGACAATCCCATCGGCTGGAAAACAAAACTCAAGTAAACATCATCGAATTCTGAATACGAGCTTAAATCGAAAAAAGTACTTGTCAAAGTATCGCTGGACCCCCATCCGGTGTTATAAGGATTACCGCTTTCATCCAGTCCATCAAAACTGGCTACTCCCAAAGAAGGCGGGTGGTAAGCCAAATGGTCGTTGACATATACTGTTTTATCTAGCCAATTGTCCGCAAAAGGTCGGCCTTTAGCTATGTTGACATAGGAAAAATCATCCATCCAAGGTATATCCAACGAGCTTCGAATAGAAATCAACCTTTGGATATTCAGGGTTTCTTCTTCTAGCGTTAATTCAACGCTCAGAGTATCTTGACCTTCCGAATTTCCTGCAGTATATATAATCGAATCACCAATTACCATAATTGAACCCAATGTAGGATCTTGCTGAAGAGAAGCGTTAAAACCTATATAATCCTCAGCCGTCAAATCCTCTACACGAATCAATAATTGACCACCAATATGCGTATGAATTTCCTTAATGCCAGCATTTTTTCGAAACTGTTCATTCTGACTTGATTGTGATAATAGTTCAGGATTGTTGGGCAAGCCGGTAAATCGAATCTGTGCTTGGGAAACGATTACCAAACCAAGGATTAAGGTGCTAATGAGCGAGATTTTTTTCATGGTATCTTCTTTATTTCCTAAAAAACGGGCATTAATTTTTGTTATTGCAGCAAAAATCATAAAACAATTTTTTAAAAACAATTGGGATCCGGGTTAGCCGATAGGTATACGTCAATTTTCTCTCCAATATTAATTTCGGCATCTTCACCAAAGACTGGAGACTGTCGCACGACATAGGCATTCGCGGTATCACTTACCGTATTGTCAACAGTTACATTTCCCAGTCTTAGTTCATTGCTCTTCAGCACAAAATCAATAGCACTATACTTTAGACATACCAATTTGGGAACCGCAATCGGACCTCGGGTTCTCTGGGACAAAACAAAATCTATCGTCTCACCTTTTGGTATTTTGATACTTCTATTTTGTTTCTCATCATTGACGATGAGTTGATCCCCATAATAGGCTTCTAGCACAACATCCTTAGGTCCAGGATCGAATTTTCTTTCCTTCACATTCGATCTTAGATTAAATCTTCTCTCTAAGAGAATCTTTACATTTTCGAAATTCTTACCGTACATGTCCGGAAACATGCCACTGGTAACCTCTTCAGCAACCGCTTTTGTAACGGTCAAATAAACCTTTCTTCCGGGCTTGACCAAAGAACCAGGGCTTGGGCTTTGGCGAATGACTGTATTCCCTTCCCTATCCACGATATATACCGAATCAATGATTTGAATATCAAAACCTTGCTTTCTGGTTGCCTTTCTAATCTCTTCGACATTCATGCCGGTATAGTCCTGCATTTCAACCTTGCTGCCGTGCTTAGTATAAATTCTCAAGAATAATACGGTCAACATAAGAATGATCAAAGACAGAATAATCATTGCCACAATGTGCCAAATGATACTCTTTTGATTCATTCTCTCTCTTAAATTATTAATAAGTGGAACTTTCATGTTCTCTTTTGTATTTCTCGAAACCGAATTCTATTATCTTATTGATCAACTCATAGGGTTTTAAGCCCTCATGAGCTGCCTGATGAAAAATAGCTGTTGCCGGTGTCATTCCGGGCAAGGAATTCACTTCGATGATAATTAGTTCTACCCTATCGGGCTCATATATTCTGACAAATGCATCTATCCGAGCGTAACCTTCTACACCCAATATTTTTGCCGCTCGCTTCAATTCCTTCCTTACTTCACGATCAATTAATTCTTGCAATGAGGGTTTAAAAGAATATCTCGGCGGTGTTATATTTACTCCCTCTCCAGCCAAAAACTTCTCTTCAATGGACAATATATCGAATTGCGCAATTGATTCGGATGGAGGGAAGATCTGATATTGTATATCATCGTTTTTATCCCAATGTGTCAACAAGCCACCAGTTATTTCCATAAAATGATCGGCATCCGCAACTGTTATCAATTCCTCAATCAGCACCGTCTTTTTCTTCGGAAATTCCTCTTGAAAACTCAAATCTAATGCCCTACGCGCTTCAGGATCCATTAGCTCTTCATCTCGAAAAATGGCCTCTAAATAATCCATTAATGTCGATCTGTCCTTGATCATTTTGACCGCAGAACTACATCCATCATCCAATGGTTTGGCAATAATAGGATAAGAACTTGATGATTCTATTCGAGCAATTATCTTTTCAGTATTCGACCTGAATTCATCCTTGTCAACCAGCATTTGACTTGCTGTCGTAAAACCGTGTTCTCTTAGTATCTCAAGCGTTCTAAACTTGTCTATCGTAATCTCTGCACTGGAATACGGCGAACCATTAAATGGCAATTCGTAATCATCGAATATTTTCTGTAATGCACCATCTTCACCTGGCCTCCCGTGCAAAGCAATAAAGGCAAAATCAAATTCCTTGGCCAATTCTTCGAAATTAATTTCCCGAGCTTCGGCAACCAGATGATCCAACTGATAGCGTTCTACTGAAGCAAGGAAAGATTTTCTCAATTGCTTCACAAAATCAGAAGAAGGTTTTCCAAGTGAAATTTTAATGTCATCGGCATTGTCCTTAAGAAGAAGTCTCATAGGGATTTTGAACAATTTCATCTCTCCATTTTCCTCCGTCAAGAAAATAGGTTCAGGCTTATAATCTGAAGAACCATTGAGTTTTTCAAAGATATTCCTTCCACTTTCCAGAGAAATATGTCTTTCCGATGAGTATCCACCGAGCACAACCGCTATTTTCTTCCGATCATCCTCAGATTTCATTTTCCAAGTGACCATCGATTCTAAATGCGACAATAAGTTTTCAAACTGATGGCGATTGGCCAAACTTCGAATTGCGCACTCCTCGATAGATTTTCCAATAATGTAACTGATGAATCCCGAGGGTGTCCAGCCTACTTCTGCCGCCTGATGGAAGAAAAAACTCGATGGGAGCATTCCTGAAGTTGTATTGGGGTCATTGAGAATGATATCCCCGGTTGTCGAATAAAATCCATCGATCCTGGCGTAAACATTGAAGCCAACAAATTGGTACAATTCCTCCGCTTTTCTCTGTATCTTTTCCACCTCCTCTTGAGGGAGTTGCATTGGAGTTTCCTTTCTGGAAAGACCGGGCAGATATTTTGAACGGTAATCAAATACTTCCTTTCCTTTTTTTATCTCGGTAGGAGGAAGTGCTTTTACATTTCCCTCAATGTCTCGAATTACAATGCAGGAAAATTCTCTTCCCTCGATAAATGGTTCTATCAGAACCCTTCTTTCCGTTTGAGTTGCTCTTAAGAGAATCCTATTCTCTGTTCCATCGTAATTTTCTAAAAAGCTAAAAACTTCTTTCGGATGAATGCACAACTGATCGGCGCATAAAACTGGATAGCCCAAATGGTTTCTTATATCTGCCATTTGAGACAGAAAATCCGTTTTTTCCTCTGGGCTCCATTTTCTCCATTCCTCAATGTTCAGATTTAACTGAAAGAATGCCGCATCGATGCATGATTCGATGTCTTCTTCGCGATGAACAATATTGACACCGATCGAAGATCCTTGATTAGCAGGACGAACTACAAATGGCAGGGTCATCTGAGATAAAATTGCCCCAAGTTTTTCGTTCCGACTCGATCGCCATTCCTCGATATCAATGACGAACTCCTCTTTTTGACTTCCTTCTTCTTTGAGAATTCGATTCAAAATAGATTTATCCATACCAGTAGCAGAAGGAAAGATTCCGCTTCCACTATAAGGAATACCATAAAACTCCAGAAGTCCTTGTATGCTTCCATCCTCCCCGGCATTTCCATGCAGACAGAGAAAAGCAAAATCGATGGTATCTTTTAGCGCTCTTATATCCAGTATTTCTCCAATCTTCTCTACTTGTCGAATATAGGAGGGATCTTTATCCGATTGACATACACTTTCTATGTATAAATTGTCGAATGGCTTTACTAGATCAGATGGAAAAAAATCTCTGATACTCCCTTTGTAAATATTCTCCCAATTAAGTAGGATAAAATTGTTAAAAGAGTCGACAAAAATTGGAATAGCTTCAAATAATGACTCATCGATATTATCATAAACCGTTCTACCTCCTGCAAAGCTTATTTCCCGCTCTCTGGAGGAGCCACCAAAAAATATTCCAAGCTTTAAACGATCTTTTTCAGCCATTGAGAGCTCTTTTCAAGGCGAAGATAATCATTCACTTTTGATACCATAACATATATCTCCGGCATCGCCTAAGCCTGGAACGATATAATTCTTAGCAGTGAGTTCTTCATCCATGGCGCCGATCCAAAAATGAGCATTGGGATATCTTCTCTGTACGTAGTTAAATCCATTCCTAGCCGCAATTACAGCTATAATGTGAATTTCCTTGGGCTTTCCACATTCTGCAATAAGATTATCTAATGAAAGCAATATACTGCTTCCGGTGGCCAACATGGCATCAGCCATGATTAATGTTTTATTCTCCAAGGAACCACAAGACAAGTATTCACTTTCTATTTCAAAGGTGCCATCCTTATGGTGTTTTCTATAGGCTCCTACAAATGCGGAGTCCGCTTCTTCATAAATCTCAAGAAGTCCTTCATGAAGTGGTAGGCCAGCCCTCAAAATAGAGGCCAAAACGATTTTGTCCCTTAGTTTTTTACTTTGGGCTATCCCCAATGGAGTTTCTACATCCACTTCATCATAGGAAAGTGTCTTTGACAACTCTATTCCAATGATCTGTGCAATGATTTTCATATACCTCCTCATTCGATGCTTATCTCCTTGTAAATTGGCATTTCTTACACCAGCAATATAGTGATGGATAATCCCATTTTCTTCAGCAAAAATTTTCAACATGACGCAGATTTAAAATCTTGACAAAAACTTCTCATACATGGCTTTCCAGCCTTTCCAACCTTCCCTATCGTAAAACGAACTATTATGCCACAAACTTACGAGTGTACCGGAATATTTTCGAACAACAGCTTCAATATTTATCATTTTTTCGAAAGCTTCCTCCGTTTCCAAGCCTAAATACTTCTTTAGTGTGACATCCATGAATGCAGTCGGGAATATTTTAAGTGAGCTTTTCTTCTCATTTTCCAGGTCATACCAATAAAATGGATGGCAGGTGCCCGCCCTGAATCCTATTTGATCCGCGTAAGCCATACTGTAGTCTTCCTTTATTTTCATTGTGCAAAGCACTTGGTAAGTTTGAGGAAGGTGCAATTTCAGAAAATGTTGTCTTGAGCGCTGAGGATTTATTCCCACCAAATTCCTATAGCGCTCCACTTCTAGTTTCAATATCTCCTCTCCATCATTCGATCTATAGCTCGGGTGAATACCTAATTCTCCTGTATCTCTTAGCCTTCGTACCAAATCGATGAACTGCGATCTTTTAATAGGAACTTTTGGATCATATTTGGAATATTGCGATAATAAAAGAAAAAAAACAGCCTTTTTTGATCCGTTATCATGCCAAGAGATCAACTCATCCCACAAATCATAGGGATCTGGTTTAGAAAGTAGGATGGTATTCATTCGATCCCAAAATATACCCAGATCACCGCGATAAAAATCTCCGGCGATACCTCTGAGCTGCTGGAATAATCCCTTGTTTTTAAATCTCCAAGCAATGTCCACATCATAAGTAGGCAGAAACAAAAATTCTCCTGAATAATCGACTTTGAAGTATCGATTGGAGATCATCTTTTTAAGTTCGTAAATGTAGTCATCAACCGGAGCAGAAGTCAATTCTCCTACCTTATACAAATAGGAATTTTCTCCCAGGTGTCTTCCATGGACATCTTTTTTGGCATTTATCTCATATTCCTCGGCACGGTTGAGATGGAAAAAAATCTCTGAGAAAATATCCGCCGAAAAATCAAAAGCTTTCGCTCCATTTCGAATTATTTCCATGTACGGTAGAATCCCATTTAACCGGATTTCATCCATTCTGAAATTAATGGTATCAGAATTATGAATTTGGATCGCATCTACGCGAAGGGGAGTTCGCACATATAAAATACAAGGATCTGTGGTCTTATCTTGAAATTCATTAATGGGAAGTATATCAAAATCCAGATCCAGGACATCACCAAAAACAAAGGACAGTACATATTTCAATCTTGGCCCTATGTCCATATCCGTATATACCACCAGTTTTTTAGTCATTACCCACTTATTATCACTCATCGACTAAGCTAAGCGATAATTGCGAATTGTTCGGCCTTACAACGTAATAATCCTATTAATGAGACGGGGTAAATACCCCTTGTTTACCTTGAAATCCCCCATTTATTCTTCCGAAATAAGCATAAACAAATTGACAGTCAACAACTTATAGATTTCCAGATTTGCGACTGGTTTTGAAGAGTACTCATCTTGATCTAAATTGTGAATAACTAAAAACATTGAATTATGAAAAATTTGATTTTTGCTCTGATTCCATTGATGGGGTTGATGGTATCATGTGATCCTACAAATATGTCAACACCTCCGCCCGGTTTGGTTTCATTTGCAGAAGCTCAATCGGGCGTTCAAGATTATCAACAAAATATCGTCAGCGATTTGTGCGATACTTTAGAAGAAATTCAAGCTCCCGTATTTGGTGAAATATCTGTTGAAGTTCTCGCACAATACCTGAATTATTTTCAGACTCATGCGGCTGCTTTGAATAACTCGAATATTAGTGATATTCACAGTGTTCGAATTTATCTGGGGAGGGCAAATCCAAATGCAGCTGGACAGAGATATAAGATTTTTCTTGTTCCGGTTGTGGATTATAATGGCACCAAACACAATTTGGTTGGATACGACCCTAATGCCACTCCACCATCAGCGCAATTAAGCGACGATTGGTTTACGACTCCTATCGTAGAATCATTAAGCACAGGAGCTAGTCTTCCTTCGGGAGGAGATATCATCCTTAACGAAGTCTGGATGCGACCTCCACCATGATTTGCTTAACTTGAGTCTTGATAAACATAAAACTTTGACATTTTGAATGTTTTATACTTGATGAAAATTGCCGCTAATTCCACTCAGGCTTTGGCGGTGATTTTTTCGATAATATATTTTAACAGGTTTATCCTTAGAAAAATACCGTATTTCCCTTTGGTTCTGGGTTTTATTGTATTGGTAGAATTAACCGGGTTCTTTTTCGGAGGTTGGGCATATCATTCCTTGCTATACAACATCGCGAGCATATGCTTTTTTCTAGCCATGTTTTACATGTACTATGACGACCTTACAGATATCAATAGAAAGAACATCGTTCTTGTCCTTGCTGGTATTTATATTTTATTCTCCTTGTACAATTCCTTCATCCAAAATCCAATTTCTAACATTATGATCTGGAATGCCTTATTCGGAGCGATCGCCTTGATCATATGCATAATCCTATACTTTATAGAATTTTTGAGAAGTGATAAAATTCTCCAGGCAAAATCGGATTTGCTATTTTGGATCAGCACCGCATATCTATTGTTTTATGTAGGCTATACTCCCATCAGAATAGCAAAGCTTACGCTGGGCGGTGATGGTATTAATTTATATAGCCTGGTCTTCCTTCAAATGCTCTTAGTTATGTTATTAAATTTTTGTCTAATCGCGGGTATGCTATGGTCGAAGAAGAAATAACCATATTAGTTTCCGTACTGGTTTTGATTCTATTAACGGTGATATTCGTCGTTATCTTTGTTGTTTTTGTTCGACGAAAAAACAAACTGCTTCAGGAGCAGGAAAACATCAAGATTAAGTTCAACACAGAGCTGGCTAAAGCACAAATCGAAATACGAGAAACAACCCTAAAAAATATAAGTTGGGAACTTCATGACAATATTGGCCAACTCATGACCCTGGCCAAAATTCATGCCCAAGAAAGCTTAAAATATCCCGACAAAATAGATGATGTCATCGATATTTTGGACAAGGGCATTAAGGAGTTAAGAGCCCTTTCAAGAGTTATCAATCCGGAATCTATTCGACGGCTGAGTCTGATAGAAGCCATTAAAATCGAAATAGAGCGATTCAACCGATTGGAGTTCATAGAAGCACACCTAAACATAGATGGAGACATCATAGAAATAGATCGCGAGAGCGAAACCATTATTTTCAGAATTTTACAAGAGATATTTGCCAATACCATAAAGCACTCCAAAGGGAAAAACCTATGGGTCAATCTCAGTTTTTTTGAGAATGTTCTGGAAATAGAGGTAAAAGATGATGGTATCGGATTTAAGACCGAAAAAGATTATGAAGGCATAGGAATTAAAAACATCATTTCAAGGGCAAAAATAATAGATCTAGACCTCAAAATTAGCTCAGAATTAACGAAAGGAACTCAATTTATTTTAGTATATTCCATACATTGATTATGGCAGTAACAGATGACAAAAAATACAAGGTAGTAGTGGTCGATGACCATACCCTCCTATCCCAGGCCTTAGGTGGAATGATCAATGGATTTGATCTCTTTAAAACCATATATATCTGCAACAATGGAAGTGATTTCATCGATCGGGTAGAATCGGGAAGCATCAATCCCGATATTGTTCTGATGGACGTAAATATGCCCATCATGAACGGCATTGAGACGACAGCTTATTTGAGAAAAGAACATCCGGAAATCAAGGTACTCGCCCTTTCTATAGAAGAAGATGAAAAAATCATACTGGAAATGTTGCGAGCCGGAGCACGAGGATATTTACTAAAGGATGTAAAAAGTGAGACTTTATACGAGGCGATGATCCAGGTTATTAAATACGGTTATTTTCATAACAACACCACGGCCAAACTACTCATGAACAAAATTGAGAATCCAGTTTCTTCCATGAATTCACTCTCTGAAAGAGAACTTGAATTTATGCAACTAGCCTGTTCTGAAATGACTTATAAAGAAATTGCCAAACAGATGTTTCTCAGTCCAAAAACAATAGAGGGGTATCGAGATTCCATCTATGAGAAACTGGGAATTAAGAACAGGATTGGCCTTGTATTATATGCCATTCGACATAAGATATTTATTCCCTCTTGATTGACGTATTGGCCGGGACCAACGAAGCACCTGAGGAAGTAAAGTTGAAATTTGTTTTCAACAATAATTTCTCTTCCATTTGCAACTCTGTGGGTGAAAATGTACTTTTACTTTGCTTGATTTAATTCCAATTTAGTAGAAGAGTCATTATGCATTATTACCAGTTAGGACGTATTCCCTCCAAACGGCACGTACAGTTTAGGAAAGAGGACGGAAGTCTTTATTCGGAAGAGCTTTTTTCAACAGAAGGCTTTAGCAATAATTATTCTACCCTGTATCACTGTAATCCTCCTACACGGATAGTACAAGTTGGTGAACCTTTTAGTGTCGCACCAAAAACTATTCACGATAACCTTTTGAAACATAGGAGTCTTCAGGGATTCAATATAAAGCCAGAGGATGATTATTTGGAGAGTAGAAAGCCGATTTTAGTTAACAACGACTGCTCAATTATCCTTTCTGCTCCCAGAAAAAGCATGAATGACTATTTCTTCAAAAATGCGGATGCAGATGAAATGATCTTCGTTCATAAGGGAAGCGGAGTATGTTCCAGTTTCTATGGTGAATTAAGATTCGAATACGGTGACTATTTGATCATACCTCGCGGTACAACTTATCAGTTGGAATTTGATGATGAGGACAATAGATTGTTGATCGTTGAGTCCTATAGCCCTATCGTCACACCCAAAAGATATCGAAATCGTTTTGGTCAGCTTTTGGAGCATTCCCCATTTTGCGAAAGAGATATCAAAAAGCCAAGCAATTTAAAGACTTATGATGAGCAAGGCGATTTTAAGTTTTTTATCAAGAAGCAAAATTTAATATATCCCTACCATTATTTAGATCACCCGTTTGATGTGGTTGGTTGGGACGGATATGTTTATCCCTATATATTTTCTATTCATGATTTCGAACCTATTACAGGTAGAATCCACCAGCCTCCTCCGGTTCATCAGACCTTTGAGGCTAGGAATTTTGTAATATGTTCTTTTGTACCTCGATTATTTGATTATCATCCTCAATCAATTCCGGCACCCTATAATCACAGTAATATTGATAGTGATGAAGTGCTGTACTATGTGGATGGAGACTTTATGAGTAGGAAACATGTAGAGAAGGGAATGTTGACATTGCACCCTGCTGGAATTCCACATGGACCTCATCCCGGTACGGTTGAAAAGAGCATTGGCGCCAAGGAGACCTTAGAGTTAGCGGTAATGATAGATACTTTTTATCCGCTTAAACTCACGGAACACGCACTGAATATTGAAGATGAAGATTATCACAAGAGTTGGTTAACTGAATAATATAATTATATCATGCAAGACATAAAAACGGAAGTAAGTCAACAAAACGTCAAAGACAGCTTTCCGATCAATGGAACAGACTATATAGAATTTTACGTAGGCAATGCTAAGCAATCTGCTATGTACTATCAAGCTGCCTGGGGCTATGAACTGGTGGCTTATAAAGGCCCTGAAACAGGTGTTAGAGATCGCGTATCTTATGTTTTACAGCAAAACAAATTGAGATTGGTTTTAACCTCGGCCCTTGATCCCGATCATGAAATAGCCAAACATGTCGCTCTTCACGGAGATGGAGTAAAGGTATTGGCTTTATGGGTTGATGATACGGAAAAAGCATATCATACCGCCATTCAGAGAGGGGCAGAAAGTGCATTCGAACCGCACGAATTGACCGATGAAGACGGAACGGTTAAAGTTGCGGCCATCAAGACCTATGGCGAGACCATACATACATTTGTAGAGAGAAAGAACTATACCGGTAGCTTTATGCCTGGTTTCCAAAAGAAAACCAGCCGCTTTTCTTCGAATTCTGTGGGCATTCAGTATGTGGATCACTGCGTCGGTAATGTCGAACTGGGTGGAATGAACAAATGGGTCGAGTACTATCAAAAAGTTTTGGGATTCAAATTGTTGATAACATTTGACGATAAGGATATCAGTACAAAGTATACGGCTTTGATGAGCAAGGTAGTATCGAATGGGAATGGCTATATTAAATTTCCGATTAATGAGCCCGCGAAGGGACTTAAAAAATCGCAGATAGAAGAATATCTCGATTTTTATAAGGGTGCAGGTGTTCAGCATATTGCTGTTGCCACCAACGATATTCTGCATACAGTAGGTCAGTTGCGTGAGAATGGGGTAGATTTTCTTTACGTTCCTGATAATTACTATGACGACGTACTGGATCGAGTAGGACATATTGATGAAGATATCGAAGAGTTGAAGAGATTAAATATTCTAATAGATCGGGATGAGGAAGGATATCTATTACAGATATTTACCAAGCCTGTCCAAGACAGACCTACAGTCTTCTATGAAATCATTCAACGCAAGGGAGCGCAATCCTTTGGAAAAGGGAATTTCAAAGCATTGTTTGAGGCTATAGAAAGAGAACAGGAGTTGAGAGGAACTCTATAACGTGGACTAATAAATATTCTGGCAAATATTGAATTGGAAATATCCTGCTAAGCTCTTATTATTTGGAGAGTATACTGTGCTTTCGGGTAGTTCTGCTATTGCAGTGCCTACGCAATTATTTGGCTCGAATTGGTTCAAATCGAAAAAGAATTCTACGATTTATGAAAGGTATTGGGCGATAGTAGATGCACTTGCTAAGATCGAACTAAGTGTACCTATCGATTCGACATTACTAGAAGAAGACCGAGAAAATGGTGTCGTTTTGCAGTCTATTATACCATTTGGTCAAGGTCTTGGCAGTTCTGGAAATATTTGCTCTGCGTTCTATCATCGATATTACCAAAAGGATCGAAATGTTTGGAATCAAGATATCATTCAAGACCTGGTGCGTTTAGAAAACTTTTTCCATGGACAATCGAGCGGACTTGATCCGGTATGCATATTCAGTCAGCAAGCTGTTCTCATGCGTCCTGCGGGCATAAAAAAACTGGACAAGAATATTGATCTATCGGAATTTTCTTTTTTTCTATTCGATTCCGAAACAAAACGAATGACTAGGTCCTTGGTGCACAGCTACAAAGAAAAGCTGAAGGATAAGAAATTTGTAAAATCCGTAATGGAAATCGAAAAAAGGAATGAGCTCTGTATTAAATGGCTCATCAAAAACGAACCGCAAGTATTGTTCAAGTATTTTAGAAAATTATCCAAACTCCAGTTGGAACACTGGCCTTTCCTCATACCAGATCCCGTCAAAATTGTCTGGAGAGCAGGGATTAAGTCAGATGACTTTTACCTTAAACTTTGCGGAGCCGGTGGTGGTGGATTCTTCCTTGGTATGGCCAAAAATGATCAGAAAATTCCTAGAGAAGCTATAAAAGTGGAATAAGCAGCGCTTGATTTTAAAGCTTTCCTATTTTTTCTTTTGAATGAAATTTCCCAAATGATGACAGACTTTTGCAGCTAAGTAATAAGACCTTAATAAATCACTCCAATCAAGACTTTTACTTTTCCTATCAAAAAAGCCATGCGCTGCGGCATGGCTTTCAGTATAAAGTGATAAAGCGTTTGCAATCATAACTCATTTACGCATTTAGCAAGGATCAGCTCCAGTTGGATTCGGATTGACTATAATGTCATCATCTACAACAAGATCATCGGGAGGAGAAAATCTAATTACCTGGCCCGATCCGGCTCTGTCATAGTCCACTTCATGTACCGTACCATTTTCATTAGTTAATATGATTTCATCTCCCTTATTCCCCAATTTCACAGAGCTATTGGATGGCAAAATGAACTTTCTGGTTCCATTGGGAGATATGACACCTCCTAATTCATGCCTTCCGCCTTGTTTATCCCTTATCGTATATCCACTAAGATTTACGGCATTGAAAGAATTATTTTGAATTTCTATCCATTCATTTCCGCGGTCATGTCCGGAAGGATTCGGCATGGCAGCACTAATGAAAACACCGCCACTACTTGCAACTGGCGTATCTACAATATCAGCTCCACCTTCACTTGGTGAAGCTTCAACAAGTCCTCCTGTAACTTCAGAAATCCAGTTGAGATATGGATGTATCCTTGTATAAATTCCCACTTGTCCACAATCTATGCTGTTTGAAGAAGCACCTCTAGAGGTCAATCCGGCAACAATTTGCTTTCCATCCGGATCTGTAAGATATACTGGACCACCGCTATCGCCATAGCAAGTATCTGTCGGTTGATGTCTGGACCCCACATGAAATTCATAATCATGCGTAAAACCGTGTTCTAACTCCACAGATCGAATCTCGTCTTCGGATAGATCATTGGTGGGCAACTTAATGGCCAGCGCTTCCCTTTTAGTACCATATCCTGTCACTCCATTGGGATCATCACTTCCAAACCCTACTAAGTTCATCGTATCCTCTTTGTCAACAGAATTTTTATCAGCGATAAGTACAGGTTCGAATTCGACTTCCTCCTCCAATATCAATACAGCAATATCGTGCCACGGTGCCGCTTGAAAATAATCGGGATTTGTATGTACCTCACTTACAGGAACAATCTTTGACCCTTCTTCCGGAAAGTAAACCTGTCGTCCCCCAATGAATATTCTCTTTATATCTCCAGTGCAATGAGCTGCAGTTAACACTACTTTTTTATGTATTAATACTCCAGTACAGAACCATTGTGTATTGCTGCCTACCGCGACACAGCTGGGGTATGCTCCTTTAGGCACTCTTTGTCCACCGACAACTCTGGCCATATTTCTAGTGGCCCTGGTTAAGGCCGTTTCAGATAATTCGAGATTGTTTTCTTCAATCAAATCCTCCATCACTGAAGTCAATGAATCCAGTTGTTTATGTAATGCTCTGATATGCTGATCCTTCGAGCCACTCTTTTCCGCACATCCCGTGCATTCCTCATCATCACCGTGTGATTCCATATGTTCTTCGAAAGAATCACTAAGTGCGCTCCTATGCAAACCCCTTACAGATTCGGAAATAGTACGAGAAGCCCGAATACCATGTCTTCTTCTTTTGGCTCCATTGAATTCTATATCCTCGGGACCAGAGATCTGTAATGGTGCAATTCTAGTTTTATCCCTAAATCTCGCTGCGCGCCAGTTAAATTCATCTAAAGCTGCGACCGAACCAAAATTGAGACCGGTAAAAGCTTCGATTTCTTCAATTCCTATTAGATATGGTTCTAAATTGGTTAGGGTCCTTCCATTCGACAATCGCCATCCTTCATTCTGGCTCATAACGAATCCCATAGCAGAGAGGTCTTGCCCGTTGGCCGAAGGGTCACGGAGGACGACAATCTTAAAAAATGCCGAAGGAATTCTAAATCCTCTGTGGAAATCGTCCGAATGCGTATAAATAGGACCGGTAAAAACGCACATTCTGTGATGTACATCTCCTGCTTTTTCTAAGACCCAGTCTTCAAGTCCCAGCCATTTGCTGTTACTTTGATTGAACGCACTGTGTTGTAAAGCAGCATTGGTAAAGTAAAAAGTAGAATCGCTGGCATCCTTCGCTCTAGAGCCCGATCCCCAAGAAACGGCTGCTTTGCGAACAAGATGACCCCTGTCCCAAGGATTATTGGCATATGCTTCGTTACCCGTTTGGGACGAGTTATTAATTCTTGGATCAAGATCCCAACTAGTTCTGGAAACACTTCTCCTCTGAGAAATATCTATGTTATGGGCTGTGTAAAGAGCAGATTTTCGGTCCTGGTGCATCACCAATGAGAAATGAATGTAATCAATCACTCTTCCTTGGTTGTACAAACAACCGGTGCAATTATTGGATGGTAAAGGAACGATATATCCTCCACCTAAGAAGTCCGGGTCATACGGAATTGTATAAGGTAATCGAGCCATGAGAATATTTTTTAGAGCTGCTCCTCAATGCGAGGATTGCTCCAAAAATATTGGGAAATGTCGAATAAATATCGAACAAAAAACCCTTAGAAGAGGGGCATTTACCCCTTTCTCATAGAACGAATTCTATCCTGCTCTAAACCGCTGTAAAAAGATCGAAGATCGCCTATTT
Source organism: Saprospiraceae bacterium (assembly GCA_965230755.1). Taxonomy (GTDB): domain Bacteria; phylum Bacteroidota; class Bacteroidia; order Chitinophagales; family Saprospiraceae; genus DATFJT01. The sequence continues at coordinate 114,470 of CBDDLT010000003.1, forward strand.
TTTGAGCCCTAACTCTCCTAGTCTTTCATCCAAAAATTCTCCTGCCGTAACATCCGGGTAGTGCTTAGGATTCTGTTCTGAAACACAACTATCCAAACAACTTAAGTCCATATTCGGATGTGGATGGAGGAAAAAAGGAGAGGAATACCTGGAGACTTTCAACTTATTTTTATCCTTGGGATTGATAACTTGATGAATGGTAGATCGAAGTTTGTCATTGGTCAATCGAGCCAACATATCTCCCACGTTGATGACTATTTCATCTGGAGCAGGCATTACATCCAGCCACTGGCCATCAAGAGTTTGAGCCTGTAGCCCTTCGACATTGGCTCCCATCAACAATGTAATCAAATTGATATCTCCATGTGCCGCAGCCCGCACAGCACTTGTATTCTTCAGATCTTCTTCCTTCAATGGATAATAATGCAAGAGTCTAAGTATGCTATTACCATTTTCGATTTTGTCTTGAAAATAATCCTCTTCAAGATCTAAATACAAGGCAATCGCCTTTAGCAAGTTTCTACCGGTTTGTTCTAAGGTCTTATAGACCTTTAATCCGCAATCCTTAAGCGTTGGAAACTCTTCAGGCCAAATATTCGATGGATAATTCAATTCATCTAAAATACCCCTGTCAACTTCTTGGCCAATATGATAAAACTCTTTTAAATCCGGTGTTTTATAGCCTTTTGCACTTTCCCTGTTTTTAGAGATATAACCCCGTTGCCCAAAATTTTCCGTATCCTCATATTGCTTTTTGACATCATCTGGTAAGGCGAAAAAAGTAGTCATGGTATCGTAAAGCTCAGATTTTAGATCGGGTGAGACGCCGTGGTTAGCCACAATGGCAAAACCCATGTTCGAAAAAGAATCTCCGAAGTCTTTGATAAACTTCTCTTTTCTTTTGACATCACCGGAAATAAAATCCAAATAGTCTACTCTCTTTATCTCATTCTTGCTCATGGTATTCCATTTTGTTTTAAACTAGTGTTCCTCTCTTGGCTTGCTCGGCCTCAATGGATTCAAATAATGCTTGGAAATTTCCTTTTCCAAAAGATTGTGCTCCTTTTCTCTGAATAATCTCAAAGAAAAGCGTCGGCCTATCCGTTATAGGTTTTGTGAATATTTGAAGCAAATACCCCTCGTCATCCCGATCCACCATGATACCGTGTTCTTTCAATACTTCAAGATCCTCTGATATCTCGCCAACACGCTCCCCTACCGTATCGTAATACGTTCCCGGAACATATAGAAATTCGATACCGCGCTTCTTCATTTCGCTAACCGTGAAAACAATATCATCTGTCGCTACCGCGATATGCTGACATCCGGGTCCATTATAGAAATCCAAATACTCTTCTACTTGAGATTTCTTTAAGCCCTCAGCCGGTTCGTTGATAGGAAATTTAATTCGACCATTACCATTGGTCATAACCTTACTCATTAAGGCGGTGTATTGCGTGGATATATCCTTGTCGTCAAAAGTTATCAAATTGGCAAAACCCATGACGTCGCGATAAAATTTGGCCCAAACATTCATTTCACCCCAACCGACATTGCCCACCATGTGATCGATGTATTTTAGCCCACAGCTAGGAGGGTTGTAGTCAGATTCCCATTTTTCGAATTTGGGTAAGAATATTCCCTTATAATTTTTTCTTTCTACAAAAATATGGACCGTATCTCCATAGGTATGTATTCCCGAACGTACGACTTCACCGTACTCATCCTTTTCTGATCTAGGTTCAAAATAAGAACTCGCCCCTCTTTTGACCGTTTCTTCCCATGCTTTAGTGGCATCTTCCACCCATAGGGCAATGACCTTAACGCCATCCCCATGTTGGGTTATATGATTAAAAATTTCCCCATTTCTTGAATGCGGAAGAGGAGTGGTCAATACAATCTTTATTTTATCCTGTACCAGAACATAAGATGTCCGGTCTCTTACCCCTGTCTCTAAACCCGCATAGGCCAGGGATTGAAACCCTAAGGCTGTCTTATAAAAATGTGCTGATTGCTTGGCATTTCCTACGAACAACTCAACATAATCTGTCCCTAGAATAGGAAGAAAATCATCTGCTTCCTGGAATATTTTCTCCAATCCATAATTGAAGTCTTTAACATTTTTTAAATCTATCATACGCTTAAATTATAAGTGATTACTAGGTGTAATTAATTAGAGGACCAGGATTTGTAATAGTTGTTTACTTCTATCTTCATCGCCTCTTTTGTTATCGATACAGGATTGAACGGATCGATCATTACTGCTAATTCTTCTGTTGATTTCTTTCCAATACTTCTCTCAATAGCTCCTGGATGAGGGCCATGAGGAACACCACCTGGATGAAGTGTGATTTGCCCTTTTTGAATATTATTCCTACTCATAAAGTCACCATCTACATAGTACAATAACTCATCGGCATCAATATTACTGTGATGATAAGGAGCAGGTATTGCCTCCGGATGATAGTCATACAACCTCGGAACAAAAGAGCAAATAACAAAATTGGTGCCTTCGAACTGCTGATGTATAGGTGGCGGCATATGTATTCGACCAGTCAGGGGCTCAAAATCAAAAATTGAAATGGCATAGGGATAGTTCCATCCATCCCAACCCACAACATCAAAGGGGTGGTTTTCATAAACATAAGAGTAGAGAATCCCTCTCTTCTTAATATAGACTTGAAATTCCCCCCTTTCATCGTAGGTTTCCAACATTTGAGGCAGCTTGAAATCACGTTCGCAGAAAGGAGAGTGTTCTAGCAATTGTCCGAAGTGATTTCTATAGCGTTTGGGAGTTAAAATGGGGCTAAAGCTTTCGACATACAATAGACGATTATCTTCTGTTTGGAAATCAATTTGATATATAGTACCTCTGGGTATGATCAGATAATCTCCATATTCGAACTCTATTGAGCCATACATCGTTTTTAACAATCCGGATCCTTCATGCACGAAGATCATTTCATCGGCATCTGCATTTTTGAAGAAATAATCTTCCGAAAAACTCTTTGGAGCCGCTAGTCCTATATGTAGATCACCATTTACAAACATGGTCTTACGGCTGGCCAAATAATCCTCTTCCGCAGGTACGTTAAAACCACTAAAACTCAGAGCCCTCATATTATCGTCCAATGCGATCTCTGGTCTTATGTTCTGAGGCTCCTGAAATTCTCTTACACAGGTAGGAGGATAAATATGATATAGCAGAGAAGACATGCCGGCAAAACCCGAAGTACCAAAAAGCTCTTCTTGATACAAGCTTCCATCCTCGTTTCTAAAAATAGTATGTCTCTTACGCGGTATTTTACCCATAGAATGGTACCTAGGCATAATAAAAGCTTATTTTGATGATCAATTAAGTAAGGCGGAAAATATGAGCTTTTGAAATCTCTTTAGATGATTCAAATCACCTTAGAATATGATGTAGATTAGTTCTGAATCAAATAGTGGAAATCTCTGTAGAATAAGAACCAGGAGATTTCGTTACATTCTTAAAGAAGTCCTATAGCACAATGCAAACCATAGAAAAGATTAAGCTAGACCACCTTCCAAGATGCGACCAGGAATGGCTAGCTATGCCGCCGTGTGAAGGTGGAAGAAAGTGCTTAGATTGCAAAAAAACTATTGTAGATTTTACCGCCAAAACCCCGTTAGAAATTGCAAGAATTCACGCTTTAAGTGATGATGCCGTATGTGGCATGTATAGCGAAGAACAACTAAGCCCTTTACAAAAAAAGGAAAAGCATCTCAGATCAAATTCACCATTAAAAGTTTTGCTGCTCACTTTTTTAGGGCTGAGTTCAAATAGTATCGCCCAGGAAATAGAGAAAAAGCCAAAAATACATCAAACGACCGTCGATAGCACTCCTGAAAATCCGATTTCACTTATTGATGAGGTGAAAGATAGCATTCCTTCTGGAATAAATCATTTCGATTCCCTGGCGATAGGAGGTAAGATATCTATTGAAGGAGAACCTTTGATCGGCGCCAATTTATTCTTCGAGGAACTGAATATCGGCACTACTTCAGATCTCAATGGCGATTATCTTTTGACTATAGATAGAGATGTATTTGAACATAGAGATAGTCTAACACTGGTTGTATCCTATATTGGTGCAGAAACCCAGTACCATGCTCTTAACAAAGGAGATTTTCAGAACGGGAATCAATCATTAGACTTCGAATTAAATCATAGCCTTCATCTTATTTCCTTTGGTATCGTAAGGCCTAAATGGCACCAAAGGATTTGGTATAAAATAAAGAGCATTTTCTAATAATAGTCTAAACCCAGACATTTTCTTCCCCAACAATTGCGATCTTTAAGCATTGATTCTATCAAGACAAATATTGTATCCGTGAATAATCAATTAAAGATCCTTAATAGTAAGGGAATAGAACTTTTTGCAAGACTAGAATTGCCGGCAGATCAGAAGCCAAAGTATTTCGCTATTGTTGCTCACTGCTTCACTTGTAGCAGTCATTTGAATGCCGTTAAGTACATTAGCAGGGCACTGACACAGCATGGTTTTGGCGTTGTTCGATTCGACTTTACAGGTTTGGGCAAAAGCGCTGGTGAGTTTAAGGATAGCCATTTTGCTGCCAATGTGCAGGATCTGATCGATGTTCATAAGTACATCAGTAAACACTATCAAGCACCCGAACTTCTGATCGGACACTCTCTGGGAGGAGCTGCTGTACTAGTTGCTGCTTCTCGAATTCCAGAAATCAAAGCGGTAAGTACTATTGGAGCTCCGGCAACTACAGAACATGTTACACATCTGTTTTCAGATTCCGGAACAGATTCTAGTCATCCCGATAAGCTGAAACAAGTTTCTATTGGAGGAAGACCGTTCTTGATCACAGATCAGTTCATCGAAGAATTATATCAAACTGATCTACTGGAGATCGTTTCTTCGCTTAAGAAGCCCTATCTGATTCTTCATTCGCCATTTGATAAAATTGTCGGAATAGAGAACGCTCAAAAGTTGTATCATCACGCTTATCATCCCAAAAGTTTTATCTCCTTGGACAGGGCAGATCACCTTCTGACTAATAATGATGATGCCCTCTATGTTGGGCAGATGATAGGTTCATGGGTACAGAGATATTTCCCTAAAAATTACGACCATAATATTTCTATAGAAGACAAGCATCTGGTCGCCTATTTGGATCTGGAAGAAGAGGGTTATACGACCCAATTGCTAACCAAAAATCACAGTTTTATCGCAGATGAACCTACCTCCATAGGTGGCAATGATTTTGGACCTTCTCCCAACGAATACCTTATCGGTGCTCTTGCCTCCTGTACGACCATTACACTTAAGATGTACGCGAACCGGAAGAAATGGGACTTAAAAGAAGTATTTGCCTTCATCGACATAGGAAAGGAAAAGATTGTCAACGAGGACGGTACCGCCGTCAATAAAACAGTGATCAGTAAACGAATTCGATTAGTAGGGAATCTTGACGATACACAGAGAGAGAGACTGTTAAAAATCTCGGCTAAATGTCCAGTTCACAAAACGCTTCTGGAGGGTGCGAATATCGATTCTATGTTGATTGAATGACAGAAAGCTTAAAATTCTTTTAAAAAGTCTTCAGAATACAATGATGTGCGCTAACTTTGACGTTAGAAAAATAAATTAGAGCTATGAGATATATTTGGATTTTCATCATCTTTCTTGCTAGCAGTATGATGCTAAAAGCTCAAAGCAGCAATGTGGATGCCGCCTTTGATCAAGGTGGATTTTTCAACCAGCTATGGCTAGGTGGAAATGTAATTTTGGGATATTCCGGAGGTTCCGGAGACTCTTACTTCCAATTTGGTCTTACTCCAATGGTGGGATACAAATTGACCGAGAACTTTTCGGTTGGTCCACGTCTTGGATTTACATATACCAATATCAAGGGAACAGCAGCTGATGAAAATGGTGAACTCTCAAACCGAGCTGCTAACCTTACAGAATATACAGGCGGAATTTTTGCTCGCTATAAATTCTTCGAGCAATTCTTCGTGCATTTGGAAGGAGAATACCGCAGTGCGGAATTACCTTTTGGTCGAAGCGGATTTTTAGCCTATGACAGTGACAAAGGCGAAGTGCTGACCTACAGAGATACCGAATTTAACCCCATTATCGGTGCTGGATACAACAGCAGCGGCGGAGGCCTATGGGGATATGAAATACTGGTTCTTTACAGAACAAATATTGCTGAGGACGACCCTAGATCTCCTTTCGATATCAGAGTAGGTTTTACTTACAACTTCTAGAATTCAAGTCGAATTCCCAGGTTGAAGTTTCGCTCAGCCTGGGGAAAGACAAAATTCTCCGTAGTTAACTCTCCATTAAACGCATAAGAATAGCTGTATCCGAATGCACTGTACTTGGTATCAAGCAGATTATAACAGGATAATCTCAAGCCTATCTTTGCTTTCGACCATTTAGTATTGTAGGCAACACTTAAATTCTGAATGAAGTAATCATCTAGCCTTCGACCCTCGTTCTCTGTATTATCCAAGTACTGCTTTCCTACCCACTGATTTTGAAGATTGACATTCAAGTTATTGGTCAAGTGATAAGTCAATTCCAGTCTGGATTGAATATTTGGAGATAGGGCCAACTCCGTCTCAGAGTATTGGACATTCTCTGTTTCTCCCGTACCGTAATCCACTATTGGTTCTTCCCAATCCTTTACCCTACTTTGCATAAGGGTCAAATTCGCGTGAATATCGAAATCGTAAAAATTCAACTTATCCCAAGCCAACTCAATCCCTCTTCTAAAACTCTCGTCTATATTTCTTCTCACCAAGGCACCCACATCGTTTAATTCTCCAGTGGGAACCAACTGATCTTCATAATTCATATAAAATAGGTTCAAGGAGAAACGGCTGCTGCTTCCTTCTGAAACCAAACCCAATTCTCCATTCATTACCATCTCAGATTGTGGTAAATCTTCGGGACCTCTATCTATAAAGTCGGATCGAACCGGTTCTCTTTGACCAATGGCAAAATGACCGTACACTCTGGTTTTGCCAAAGATTCTCTGTACACCAAGTTTAGGATTGATGAAAAAATACTGTTCATCCACATCAAATTCCTGTAAATCATTGTCGATTCCTGCCGTGAAGTAGTCTATATGCCTCAACTGCACATCTGCTGTTGTCAACCAATTACCGGCACTCCAATTCCACTGTACGAATCCTGAATAATCCTTTTTCTTCGAAGTACTAGAATAATACTGCGGAGTTTCTCCTTTCTCTATAAAATCAGATTGTATGATCTCTCCAAAATGATCTCCATCATACTGACTGCCGAATATTGACGCTTTGATATTGCTCCTGCTTCTTTTATGAACGACACTAAACAGTCCTCCGTAAAAATCATTATCCAACCATCTCTGGAAGGCCACATCGCTTTCACTAATTGTATCATTTCCAATGATTCTGGGGCTTAATCCAAAATCCGATGCGGAACGATCTTCTCTAAACTGTTCGAAATATCCTTCTCCTTTGGTGTAGTGCAAGCTCGAAGACAGTGACCACCTGGCATTGATATCCGTAGACCAATGAATTTGATTGTGGATCTGCTGATAGTCATCCACTTCGTTTTCATACTCGTAAAAATTGTACTGTCGGTTACTTTCGTTTAAATTCTTGATCTGCTCTTCACTATAGGAGTTCCTAGCTATATGCTCGGCCAAAGCTTCGTCATTTTCCTCTGCCTTTGATTCTGGAGTACCATTCCATGCTTGATAGGTTCTCTCAGTCCCATTGCTGTGCATCAAACTAAACTTGTGTTTTCCTATCTGTTTCTGATACTGAAGAAAATAAGAGTTCAATTCTGATTCCGCTCTGTCGATATAACCTTGCGACCTAATATTAGAAAGTCTCACTTGAAGTCCTTTTTGCTGGAGTGCAATGCTATTCTTAAAACTGGAATACGAAGCGATATTACTTCCTATTCGAATAAAATCTTCATCTTGATTATCTGTATTTAACTTGATATTAGCGCCAAAAGACCCCGGACCGAAGGTGGACTGACCGACACCTCTTTGGATTTGGATACTGGAGAGGTTATCCGAAAAATCCGGCATATTCACCCAAAATACCTGATGGGATTCCGAGTCATTTAAGGGTATACCATTCACGGTGACATTGATGCGGGTCTGATCAGATCCTCTGATTCTCATGTAGGAATATCCAATTCCATTACCGGCATCAGAATGAGCCAAGACTGAATTAGCTCGTTGCAAGATCATAGGAATTTCTCGACCATCCGCTTCTATTTGAATTTCCTTCCGATCGATGTTTTCGAATGCAATAGGACTTAAGTCTCCCGCTTGATCTGAGGCGACCATTACATCGGGAAGTTGCCAAGCCTTGCTGATCAATTGGAACGCAAGTTTGACATCATCATCAGATATTCGAACGGTTTGCTCTTCAGAACTGTAGTTCAATCCACCGTCAACAAGTAAATAATATTCATCGGAACTAAGATTGTTAAATCTTGCATTTCCATTCGAATCCGTAAAAGCGCTTTTCTTTTTAAGTCCATCAGAACTTTCCAATAGGACCAGGATTTCTCCCAGGGCCTCTCTAGAATCATTAGTAATGTTTAATTCAAGTGTGGATTGAGCCGTCATTTCTAATACCAAAAGCATTAGAAAAAGAAATAGGATACCAATTCTTTTCATTTTTAGTTTTTTAAAATTTCCAATCTACTCATCATATTTCCTTCCCAGTATTACCTGGGCAGGTTCAAAGGGTATGATCTCAGCCCGTTATATTGAGGCACCCCCTATAATTTCGATTCTATCCATTGCAAAGCAGCCGTTAATCTGCCCTCTTTTCCTTCAATGACAACAAAATCTTTTTTTGATGATTCGAGGCAAAGATAGTACTTCATAAATAATTCATCCCTATTATCCGGATTTTCTCTCAGAGGGTCGAATTCCCATTCTAGATCAGGAGAACATAACAGATAATAATATTCATTGCTACTCCACCATTCTTCAATAAAAGTTGAAGCCCGATCGAATCGCACTTCAGACCAAACTTTGAGGACCAATGGACCTGTATCTGCAATAACCAAGGAACTTTCTTGAGAAGCTCGGTCCATTCTCTTTTTTTGTTCGCGGGCAAAAATATCAATGTCTTTTTCAAGATAAGCCCCCCCAGTATCTTCCAAATATTCTCGAGCAAACTCCTTGACCAATGTACCTTGGAGCACTTCTGATAGTCTTTCCGAAAGCCATGTTTTACCTGAAGACTCAGGACCGGTAAGAACAAAAACTTTAGACATTTTAAAGGATCAGAGGATTATGAGATAAATTCCATCTGAGGCCCAATCCGTAATACATAAAATCAGTATCCAAGGCTGCATTATCCGGATGGCTTTCATTTCTATATCGGACATTCAAGTCTACCATCAGTGTTTTAAACAGTCTTCGGGACACCAGAAAATCCAGTGTTACGCGATTCGACTCCACACCTTGAAATTGATCTATGCCAAAATTAGCGATACGATTATTGAAGGATTCGTTCACATTCGAACCGTAATTCGACCCTGAACCATCATCTATACCCTGCTTGATATAACTCCCCATGACATTCAAATACCAATTGTCATTGTACTGATAATCCAGTTTTACCAAAAGCTCCGACAAATTGCTTCCGGAAGGATGAGCCAGAGATTGTTTAGAATGAGAATAATTCGAAATACTATCTCTGTGCTGGAAAGTATAGGGTCGGATTAAATTGTATTCGACCGTCACCAAGCTATTTTTCAATCCAAAAAGATCGGGCATTTTTGCTCCTAGCTGCAATCCCCACTTATTACCCCACCATCCTCTTCTTTCTATCAGAAGTTCATTGAAAACAAACTCGTCGAAACTGTACTGCCCGTAAAAACGAATCTTATGATTAAGATCCCATTTTGCATTAAAACCCAATATGACATTATCCTCACTTCCCAGGGATTGCTCGATACTCCTGTAAAAAATAATAGGATTGAGATATTGTAATTCGAACTGATTAGCGCGACTAAATACTACAGTTTCTGAAAATCCCAATTCTAAATTGTCCAAAATAGAATATCCCAGATAATGGTTGACAAAGTATTTTTTCGTGATCAGTTGATCCCCTGCTCTATCTCTATTGCTTTCCGCTTGGAGCTCAGCAAAAATATTCTGGTAATGCAGTCGACCAATATGCGTGTTCAGTTTTAAATGGAAATATGGAGCTGCAAAGTCCGACAAAATCATACTGCGAAAACCATTTCCAATAAAATTCTTTCCGTGTCCTAGTGATACTTCCAGAAACTTGGCCGCCTCTACTTTTAACATGGCCTGGGCAATGTTGTAATCATATCCTCCATCGATCTGCATAAAATCAGAACTGAAATTCTTGAAGAAAACAACCCCCGGAACCGCGCCATTCTCGTTGACAAAATTTTCAAGATACGCGGGAAATGATCGTTGTATCTCAAGCACACTTGTCTGAAGATGCACCCTAGATCCCAATCCTGCTGTCAATCGGATTCCTCTCTTATTGATAACAAAATCTTCTTCCGAATCACTGGAAGGCATAAACTTAAGTTGAAGCAAGGGGTCGATTTGCAGATAATAGTCTTCCTTATACTGTTCGAACAAATGTCGCGGTCCCCTGTAAAAGTTCTTAAAGAAGCCATCCGTATCCTTTTTCTCTCGAAGGCCACTCACTTGACCGTCTTCTGACTGCACAAATTGAAAAAATTCGTATTTCAAAGCCCGCCGCTGATAAGTATCACCAACCATCATGATCTCCGGAATAATCTCTTTTCCATTATACCATCTCACCGCAGAACCTGCATCATCATAGCCATTCAAAATGGATAATCTCTCATAGTCATGAAACAGATCATGATCACCACTCAGAAATAAACTTTGGGCTTGAACAGACCATGACTGCAGACCAAGCACCAATACTAGTAAAACAAACTTCTCTATTAATTTCATCACACAACTTATATTCCCTAGATATATCATGGGACAGATTTTCGGCCATTAAGTTACAACTTCATTCGATCATCTTTGTGATGACAAAATATTCTCTTTAGAGATCATATTGGCGTATCTTGCGTTCTTATTAGCAAGAAACATTCAGCTAATGCATGATATAGAACCATATTTTAAGTGGAAGAACTATTATGATTCCTCTCGGGATGAACAATCACCGTATTTCGGCAAGAAATACGATGAGTTCTATTTCAAAAATAAAATTTACAATTACCTGATCCATCCCCAGTGGGATGAGTTTGGGTCCCCTACGCTGTACTTAAAAATTCTATTCGTCGACTACGAGAAACAAGCAGCCATTATTGAATTTATCGGTGAATGGAACGATGCGGTAACCAATGACATCATGTTGCTAAAAAGAAAAATCATCGATCCGCTGATTGAATCGAATATTCGCTATTTCATTCTACTTTGCGATAACGTGTTGAATTTTCACGGTTCAGATGACTGCTATTATGAGGAGTGGCTAGAAGATATGGAATATGGATGGATTACGACGGTCAATACGCTGGAACATGTGAGAGATGAAATGTTCGATACCGGCTTGGAGCAATACTTGAATTTGGGCGATGAGTTCCAGGATATATATTGGCAGAAGTATCAACCCAACCAATTATTTGATTTGGTCGAAGATCGAATCAATCGAAGTAGAATAAAAGAATTGCACTGATGCATAAAGCGGGATTTGTAAATATAATCGGACTTCCTAATGCTGGAAAATCAACCTTGCTCAATGCTTTCTTGAAAGAACATGCCGCTATCATTTCTCCTAAGCCCCAGACTACAAGGCATCGCTTAAAAGCCATGATCAATACGGAAGATTACCAACTTATATTTAGTGATACTCCCGGATATATCGATAAGACCCATTATAAAATGCAGGAATCCATGAATCGCTATGTTGAAATAGCCATGGAAGATGCCGATGTGATCCTATTCCTGATAACACCGGAAGAATTTGAGCCTTGGATACATCCACTATCGGAACAGTTGAAGAAGACCCACAAGGATACCAAAATAGTCTTAGTTCTAAACAAGGTAGATCTTCTCGAAAAGAAAAATTCTGACGAAATCTTGAAGGCTTGGAATGAATTCTATCCTTTTGTCCAAAGTTTCGCCATTTCTGCATTGAATAAGGTCAATATTGATCCTTTACTGGATTTTGTTGTTGGTCAGTTACCCGAACACCCCCCGTATTATCCCAAAGAAGAATGGACCGATAAATCGGAAAGATTTTTTACAGCGGAGCTAATTCGAGAACAGATTTTGCTACTGTATCATCAGGAAATTCCTTATAGTGTAGAGGTTGCTATAGAATCTTTTAAAAGAGGAAAAAGCAAAAATGGGGATATCTTAAGAATAAGTTCTAGTATTTACACAACAAGAAGGACCCAAAAAGCGATTCTTATCGGTCAGGGTGGTGCGATGATCAAAGAGCTGGGCATTCGATCGAGGAAGTCTATCGAAGAATTTTTTGGAGAAAGGGTTCATTTGGAACTATTGGTAAAATCGCGAAAGGACTGGAGAAATAACGAACAGTGGTTAAAAAGTTTTGGATACGAGTAAATTTGGGGTATGAGTTCTAGTATAGTGGCAATTGTAGGAAGACCTAATGTAGGTAAATCAACTTTTTTCAATCGATTGATAGGCTCACGTCAGTCCATTGTAGATGATTTGAGTGGAGTGACAAGAGATCGGCAATATGGCAAGAGCTTTTGGAATGGAAAAGAGTTCAATGTCATCGACACCGGAGGATTTGTTCAAAACTCCGATGATGTCTTTGAAGCGGCCATTCGGGAACAAGTGGAAATAGCCATCGACGAAGCTGATATTATTGTGTTGATGACCGATGTTCTAACAGGAATTACGGATTTGGATTTAGAAATAACACAAAAATTAAGGGCGGTTAAAAAACCCAAATTTTTAGTGGTCAATAAAGTTGACAATCATGCCAGAATGCTCGAGGCCAATGAATTCTGGAGCCTTGGCTTTGACCAGACCTTTTTCATTTCTAGTTTGAGCGGCAGTGGTACTGGAGATCTGTTGGACGCTATCAGTGAGTTTGTCATTGATTCCGACGATGAAGAAGATACCATACCAAAATTTGCCGTTGTAGGACAACCCAATGCAGGAAAATCCTCCCTTGTTAATTCCCTGCTTAATGAGGAGAGAAATATTGTAACGGAAGTGGCTGGAACCACTAGGGATAGCATTGACTCGCTGTACGATAAATTCGAAAAGAAATTCTACCTGATCGACACTGCCGGGCTTCGAAAAAAAGCCAAGGTCAAGGAGAATCTGGAATTCTATTCTGTCATGCGCGCTATAAAATCCATCGATCGCTGTGATGTGTGTTTTCTGGTCATCGACGCCACATTGGGAATTGAGGCGCAAGACATGAATATTTTCCGCTTGGCCATAAAAAGGAACAAGGGCATTGTGGTCCTCATTAATAAATGGGATCTCGTCGAAAAAGAAACGGATACCGCCAAAAAGTACGAGACCGAACTCAAAGAAAAATTAAGTCCCTTCAATGATGTTCCCATCTTGTTTATTTCAGCGCTGGAAAAACAGAGAATCTTCAAGGCTGTTGAAATAGGATTTCAGGTTTTAGAAAACAAGCGAAAAACAATCAAAACCAACGAACTGAATACTTTCCTAGAAGAAATTGTGAGCAAATATCCTCCTCCGGTCAATAAGGGTAAAGTGGTCAAGATTAAATACGCGACACAAATAAAAGCTTCGTTTCCAGCATTTGCATTCTTTTGTAACCATCCTAAATATGTGAAGAAAACCTATCTGCAATACATCGAAAATCAGTTTAGGAAGAGGTACAATTTTACCGGGGTTCCTATCGCTATCTTTATGAGAAAAAAATAAACGAATGAACGTACAACACACGGGTATAGAGGGATTATTGGTCATCGAACCTAGAATCTTTACTGATGATCGAGGCTATTTCTTTGAGTCTTTTAACCAGAGACTTTTTGCTGAAAATGGTGTAGACACAGAATTCGTTCAAGACAATCAATCTTTTTCTTCTTATGGTGTATTGAGAGGATTGCATTACCAGTGCGGCGAGTATGCTCAGGCGAAATTGGTCCGAGTTGTTCAAGGAGAAGTATTGGATGTCGCGGTGGATTTGAGAACGGATTCCCCAACTTACGGACAGTACTATTCGGTTAGATTGAGTGGAGAAAATCAATTACAGTTTTTCATTCCACGGGGATTTGCCCACGGTTTTTTAGTACTGAGTGAAACAGCCATTTTTGCCTACAAATGCGATAATTTCTACAATAAAGAATCTGAAGCTGGTATTTTTTATGATGATCCTCAAATAAAGATCAATTGGGAAATAGACAAGAAGGATCTCATTCTATCTGAAAAAGACTTGGAGCTCCCTAATTTTGGTGATCATAGAAATGTATTTTAATCTGCTATGAAAAAAGTACTCGTAACCGGTTCTGATGGCCAAATGGGTCAATCCATGAAGATGCTGGAAAAGGAAAATCCGGAATTGAACTTTTTATTTCTCAATAGACAGAGTCTTGACTTGGTCAATGATGAAATTAATGCTGTTTTGGCTGATTTCAAGCCAGACTTTGTGTTGAATTTTGCTGCCTATACTGCAGTGGATAAGGCGGAATCGGAAAAAGATATGGCACATGCCGTAAATACTACCGCATGTAAAAGGCTGGCTCAGGCCTGCAAATCGAATAACGCGATCCTTATCCATGTCTCTACCGATTATGTTTACCACAACGAACTCAATAGACCTCTGAAAGAAAACGATCCCTGTACTCCGAAATCTGTTTATGGAAAAACCAAACTCGAAGGAGAATTAGCCATTCTTAAAGAACATCCCGATTCCGTTATCCTGCGATGTTCTTGGGTATACGGTCCTTGTGGACAAAACTTTATGAAGACGATGATTCGACTAATGGCAGAAAGGGATCAACTGAGTATCGTTCAAGATCAAATTGGTACTCCTGGTTATAGCCTGGATTTATGTCGAGGAATCATCGACATTATCCATCATTCTGAATTGAGCAAAAATTTCGGTGTTTACAATCTCTCCAACTCTGGCGTAGCCAGCTGGTTTGACTTCGCTCTAAATATAGCTCGAATAGGAAAGTACGACTTGAACATTCTCCCCATTCCTTCCAGTGAATACCCCACCCCGGCTCAGCGCCCTCATTACAGCGTCATGGATACAAGTAAGATTAAAAACAACTTAGGTATTCAGCTTAGACCCTGGCAAGAGGCACTTGAAGAAGCCATGTTAATGAATAATTAAAAATCACTGTTGTCCGGTTAAATGTCGGACAGGATTAAAATTAGTGATATTTAGTTGATTATCAATGGTGGATATTATAGATTTAAAATGATAGCCGCTGATATTAAGCTGAACTAAATAGATTAGGGATATTTTGTTTTCTGCGTAAGTTATTGATTAGAGCCTTGTCTGGATTTTCCAGGAACTTGAATATGTGAATATAGGACATCAGATGAAGTCTTATCATGGAACTAAGGTTAGAATAGGCCCACTTTCTTTTCAGCTTAGATTTTAGGTATTTGATCAATAGATCAGCAATCAAGACACACCACACCTGTATTTTAATGGCGTTTTCATTGTCTCCCAAAAAGTATTGTAGAGGATAAGCTTGTTTTATTCTTTTAAATAACAATTCTATTTGCCATCTGTGCTTGTAAATTAACGTGATTGTTTGAGCTTGAAAAACGATGTTATTGGTGATAAAATAGAAGATCTTATCTTTTTTAGGATCATAGTAAGTGATTAGTCTGGCCTTAGTTCTTGTAACATCATTATGAGAGGTATGTCCCAATATGATTTGTTCATCAGCGATAATGCCCATTTTTCTTTGTTCATCAGTTAATTGAAATTGATCAGTTACTTCAAACTTGGCGTCCTTTCTCATTCTAGTTACCCATGTCACCTGTTCAGTAGTCCATAAATCGTATTGATAATAATTGAGATATCCCTTGTCGAATACTATGATTGATCCTTGTGGTAGTTTCATGTTTTTTATAAAAGTTACATCATGAGAAGCTGCTGAAGTCATCTTAATTAAACAGGGTACATCATGATCTGCTTTAATAAGGGTATGCACCTTCATTCCTCCTTTTCGTCTTCCGTTAGCTGGAGTATTTCCAGCACTCTTTAAAATCTCTTTGAATAAAGTTATAGTAGTTGAATCAGCAATATAAAGCTTAGAAAACCAAGATTCTTTAAATCGGCTGTCCGGTAAACTTTTGTGTAAACGATCATACAAATCCATATATATCTTCTCAAATACTTGTGCATTCCTAGCCCTATTGGCATCTGAAAGCGTACTCCTTCTAGGGCAGTAACTCATGCCGAGGTGATTTAATTTAAGAAAACAGGCCTGCATCCCCGTTGTCACCTCACGCAATGAAGTGCATTTATGAAAAATGCAATATAACATCGTTGTTAAATGATGGTAGGTAGTAAACTTCTTGGTGTAATGGTCAGACTTATACTTCTTCGCTAGTCGGTAGATTTCTGATTTATTTATTAAACTAATCAGCTGAGAAAATATCGGCTGTCCGGTAAAATTTAGATCTTTGTTCATATTGACTAAAATTTGAGTGTAGGAACTACAAATTTCGTCATCCGCAGGAGATTCTTAACTCTCCTGCTCATTTTTTACCGGACAGTAGTGATTAAAAATGAATAATTAATAATTGGGGGGGATCCTTTGTGTAATCCTGTCTCTATTTCCAATTTGTTATCCTTCCATAAGTATCAATATCTGAAGAATAGTAAAATCTGTTTTCTGCCAAGTCATTGAGGCTTTAGTAAGGTATTTTATGTGAGAAATGACTTTAATGTCCAAATAATTCATTAAGTTTCAACGTTAATTTGGAGCAGCTGTTAAACAACCATGAACAAAAAATTACTGCTTTTTCTTTTTGCTTTTCTCAGTCTGTATGAGTTGGCACATGCAACCCATAACAGAGCAGGTGAAATTACTTTCCGCCAACTGGGAACTTTGACCCTTGAAGTGACCATCACAACGTATACCAAAGCCTCTTCTGTGGGGGCTGACAGAGATTCTATTCTTCTGGATTGGGGAGATGGCAATATGGAAAATCTACTCAGAAGCAACGGCAATGGGCAATTACTCGGAAATGATGTACAGAAAAACACTTATGTAGGCACTCATATTTATCCGGCTCTGGGAACCTATACCTTATCCATGATGGACCCTAATAGAATTGACGGCATCATTAATATCAATGACCCGAACTCTGTTATCGTCCCATTCTACATACAAACCAGATTTACTTTTACCAACACACAGTTTCAGGGGTTTAACAATTCACCTCAATTGCTTCAACCACCAATAGATATGGGATGTGTTGGGCAAGTTTTCAGACATAATCCCAATGCTTTTGACCCGGATGGTGATTCATTGGCTTACGAATTGATCGTCCCCCTTGAAGCAGAAGATGACGAAGTCCCAAGATATGAGTACCCCGATGAAATTGACCCTGTAGGAAATAGTATCTTTTTGGATCCCGTGACTGGGGATTTTGTATGGATTACCCCACGCCGAGCGGGAGATTATAACATTGCCATATTGATTAAAGAGTATCGTAACGGACAGCTCATTAATTCGATCATAAGGGATATGCAAATCTTGATTACAACATGTGACAATGTTCCACCTAGAATCAATGCACCCGATGAGATCTGCGTTTGGGCAGGAGATACGATACGGTTTGACGTAAGTGCTGAGGCACCTGGATTTGAGACCGATCAAAAAGTTCTGATAAGCGCCCTCGGTGGTCCTTTGGAATTGAATGATACGACCATTGTATTTGATGTGACTCCTGGCTATCAGGACGATACCCTAACAGGTACCTTTATTTGGCCTACCAAATGCAATCAGATATCAGAACAAGCCTATACCATTGTTTTTAAGGCTGTCGATGATTTCTTTGGCACCAGTGGTCTTGCCGACTTAAAGACGGTCAGAATTAAAGTAATGGGTCCGCCTCCGGAAAACTTACAAGGTGATTTTGTCGATAATTTGGTTCGCTTAGAATGGGATTTCCCCTATTCTTGCCAAGATGCAGACAATGAGTATTTTCGGGGTTTTTCGATTTGGCGTAGAAATGATAGCAATCCATTTATCCCAGATAGTTGTACGGCTGGACTCGAAGGCCGGGGATATACTAGAATTGCTTTCAATCAGCGCAACATAGTCGGATCTTCTTATCGCTATGACGATACAGATAATCTGGAAAGGGGGCAAAATTATTGTTATAGAGTCGTCGCAGATTTTGCGTTGTTGACTCCTAACGGACTCCCCTATAATCCGGTCCCTAGTATTCCCTCCCATGAGGTGTGTATACAGCTAGGTATGGATCTTCCCTTCATCACCAAAGTGGATGTGGATAGTACAGATACACAGAACGGTAAGATTGTTTTGAATTGGACCAAACCTCTGGAAGAAGATCTGGATACCCTGCAGAATTCTCCACCCTATCGCTATCAGTTATTGAGAGCTGAAGGTATTGACGGGCAGAATTTTGTAGAGATACCCGGAGCCAATTTTATCTACAACAGCTTTGCCGAAGATCATCAGACTGAATTTGTAGACAGCATGATCAACACTTTGGCAACAGGATATAATTACGCCATTGACTTTTATACCGGCAGTACAGGAAATGATCCTCTGGGAACCTCGACTGAGGCAAGTTCGATCTTTCTCGAAGTATTTGGTACGGATAAAAGAAATGAGCTGAGTTGGGACCTCGACGTACCATGGACCAATTTCTACTTTGAGGTATATCGTTTCGATGAAGCGTTGGATTCGTTTCTTCTGATCGGCCAGAGCATTGAAAATTCCTATGCTGATAGAGGATTGATCAATGGAGAAGAGTACTGCTATTTAATTCGATCTGTCGGTTCATATAATCTCCAGACCTTGAATGATACGCTGTATAACCGCTCTCAGGTCATGTGCGGAATACCCATCGATAATATTCCACCTTGTGGCCCGCATCTGGCAGCGAATAATATTTGTATCGACCCAAATTTTGACTTGGGGACCTTTACCAATGCGCTGAGCTGGACAAATCCGGCTGACTCCTGTGAAGATAGTCAGGATGTTGTGCTATTCGAACTATACTCGGGCGAAGAGTTCAATGATGATTTTGAACTTCTTGAGACTTTTGAGAGTGATGAATTCTTATTCGAGCACTTCAAAGAAAATAGAAATCTCAGTGCTTGTTACTATATTATTGCGATAGATTCAGTCGGTAACAGAAGCTTGAGCTTGGACACGTTATGCACAGATAATTGTCCAAAATACAGCCTTCCGAATACTTTTACGCCAAACGATGATCAAAGGAATGACTTGTTTTTCCCCAATGAAAATCTTTTCATAGAGAAGATTGATATGAAAATTTATAATCGCTGGGGCAACCTCGTCTACGAAACCGAAGACCCGCAAATCAATTGGGAGGGAACACTGAAGGATACGGATACTGAGCTGCCCGATGGGACTTATTATTATGTATGCAAGGTATTCGAAAACAGACTCGAAGGCACAGTCGAGTTACCAGATCCAATAACAGGTTTCATAGACTTAATAAGATAGATATGTTCACGGGAATCATACAGCAATTCGGTACTGTAAAAGATGTTATCGAAGAGGGAAGCAATCTTCATTTTTGGATCGAAAGTGGGTTGTCCTCTGAATTGAAAATTGACCAATCTGTGGCACATAATGGAATTTGCCTAACGGTTATTGATATAAAAGAAGGGAGCTATTGTGTAACTGCAGTGGAAGAAACCATCCTTAAGACCACCATCGGTTCCTGGAAAAAAGGAGATCGGGTCAATCTGGAGTTGGGTATGAGATTAAATGATCGATTAGATGGTCATATTGTCCAGGGACATGTTGATACGGTAGCAGAGCTGGTGAAGGTAAAACAATCAGAAGGAAGTTGGATTTTCGAATTTAAATATCCCAAAGAATTTGCCTCTCTGATCATTCCCAAAGGTTCGATTTGTATCAATGGAGTCAGCTTAACAGTCATCGATCCGAGTTTCGAACAGTTCAGTGTAACCATTATTCCTTTCACCTTTGAGCACACCAATTTTTCGGATCTGATACCAGGGCAAAAGGTCAATCTCGAATTTGATATTCTTGGAAAGTATATTTTGAGAAACGAACAGATAAAGACTGCATAGATATACATTTCGAGCATTTGACACAGGAATAGAGATTTTTTCGAACCTTTACTATAGTACCTCTCTATATATAACACGGATTAGAATGCCCCTCCAAAAGCCAGGAACCATTATTAATTATTCATTTTTAATTCTCTCAGCGTCTTATCTATCTGCTTCTCATGGCGTAACATATGCTTCTCCATAAAACTCAACATCCCACCCAAGTTCATTCGCCCGGCTACGGGATGGCGATAGATTTCTCTGTCTTCCATGGCCGGATCCATCTCATCAAAGAATTGCTCCATTTTCGTTCTAAGTACGAAATAATCATCCCTTAAAGCCTCGAAAGTTGGAGTTTCTTTGTCATTCGTTAAAGAGACCATTTTCGGAGCTTTAAACTTAAAAGGGCTTCCCAGGTACATGCGAAGCAGGGCTTTGCGGAAACCGGTCTTCCACCCGGACTTTTTCAATTGATCCACAGGGGCCTGTGTCTTTTTCTTCAAATACTTTAGGGAAAGGGATTCGCTGGTATAAAGGTGAAATAGGACTTCAATTGCGGACCATCTATCCTCTCCTGGTTTAGTACCGACAATCGACAAATCGCTTTCCATACTACTTATGACCCGCTGAAGATCTTCATTCATCGCTGCCCATAGTTTTGTATTGCTCTTATTCACCTTTTCTGTTTAATTTTAAAAAGTATAATCTCATTGCATTTTACGAAATTTCTCGATTCAATGTATATTCGGGCACATGAAAGAAGAAATTCTCATAAAGACATTTGAAGAGCTCGACTTACAGGAGCTCTACGATATATTAAAGTTGAGATCTGAGGTTTTTGTTGTGGAACAGGATTGTGTTTATCAGGATCTGGACGACAAGGATCAAGATTCTATTCACGTTTTACTTTATGAATCTGGGGACTTAGCAGCTTACTGCCGAGTATTAGCTCCGGGATTAGCTTACGACGAATATTCCAGTATAGGTCGTGTGGTCACTCATCCCAAGCATAGGAAAAAAGGTCTGGGTGTTGTGATGATGAAGAAAGCTATTTCGTATTGTCGAATGCAATTCCCCGGTAGTACAATAAAAATATCGGCTCAATCTTATCTGGAGCGGTTCTATCAAAGTTTTGATTTCGTCAACACGGGTGATTTCTATCTCGAAGATGGTATCCCACATCAGGCCATGATCTTGAACACAAAGGACATTAAATGAAGAGAATAGTATTTCTAACCGGTGCTGGAATGAGCCAGGAAAGTGGAATTTCGACTTTTAGAGATCAGAATGGGCTCTGGGAGAACCACGACATTATGGAAGTAGCCAGCCCGCAGGGTTTTGCGAAAAACCCCAAATTGGTGCTAGACTTCTATAACGCCAGGAGAAAACAACTTTTCGAGGTTTCACCCAATGAAGGACATCAACTTATCGCTGGACTGGAGAAAGATTTCCGTGTTGATATTGTAACCCAGAATGTAGATGACTTACACGAGAGAGCGGGTTCTAATAATGTGCTTCATCTTCACGGCGAGTTAAGAAAAGTGCGAAGCACCTCGAATCCAAGTATTATTTACCATTGGGAAAAGGATTTAAACCTGGGTGATCAATGTGAGATAGGCTCTCAACTCAGACCGCATATTGTGTGGTTTGGGGAGGCAGTTCCCATGATGGAAAGAGCAATTGATATTGTCGCGTCTGCTGATATCCTGGTAATTATCGGAACATCGCTTCAGGTATACCCCGCTGCGGGACTTCTTCATTATGCTTCATCTGGCATACCAAGATTCTACATTGACCCTTTTCCAAATTTTCAGGTGGATCAAGACGTTCGCATCATCCAGAAAAAAGCAGGCGACGGGATGAAAGTGCTATTAGATCATTTGAATGATATAAAATGAGTAAAACGCAACTTGACCATATAGTTCAACGCATCGCTCAAGCCCTTCAACTCAACACAAAGAACATCTCCAACGTAATCGAGATGCTAGAAGAAGGCATGACAGTTCCTTTTATTGCGCGCTATAGAAAAGAAAGAACAGGTTCGATGCAAGACTTTCAGATCATCGAATTAAAGAAGCAATACGAGCTTTTCCTTCAAATCATAAAACGCCGCGATAGCATCCTGGGCTCTATCGAAGAACAGGGAAAACTCACTGCTGAGCTTGAACAGAAGATCAAACAATGTTGGGAGTTGGCGGATTTGGAAGACCTCTATTTGCCTTACAAAAGAAAGAAACAAACCAGAGCAGAAAAAGCAAGACAGAAAGGGCTTGAATCATTGGCTAAAATCATCATGAGTCAAAGAAATCCCAACATCGATTCTGCCGCACGAAATTTTTTGAAAAATGGAGTTGCGAGCATTGAAGAGGCCATTCAGGGAGCTCAGGATATCATCGCAGAATGGATCAGCGAAAACCCGGGTCTAAGAAAAAGAATAAGAAAAAAGTACCATAAAGAAGCACAGGTCCATTCAAAAGTGATCGAAAAGAAAAGAAGTCAGGCTCAAAAATACGAGATGTACTTCGATCATCGTGAACATGCCCTTAGAGCTCCATCTCATAGAGTCCTGGCCATGTTGAGAGGTGAACAAGAAGATTTACTA
The DNA here is from genome assembly GCA_965230755.1 of Saprospiraceae bacterium. Lineage (GTDB taxonomy): Bacteria > Bacteroidota > Bacteroidia > Chitinophagales > Saprospiraceae > DATFJT01. Next base: position 137,356 of record CBDDLT010000003.1, read on the forward strand.
AGGATCAAATTTCTGGTGGATCAGGATGAGCTTTGGAGTATGGCTAGAAGAATTTACGTCAAAAGAGATAATTACTCTGAGCAGTCCATTGAGATTATAGAAGATGCTATACAGGATTCTCTAAAAAGACTCATTGTCCCCAGCATAGAAAATGAACTGAAGTCTGGCCTCAAAGAAAAAGCAGAAGTAGCGGCGATTGATGTGTTTTCAGCCAACCTGAGAGATCTTTTGATGGCAGCTCCTCTTGGTTCGAAATGGATCTTGTCCATTGATCCGGGATTTAGAACGGGTTGCAAAGTGGTAGTTTTAGACCCCCAAGGAAATCTTATCGACAAAAAGAACATTTTCCCTCATCCTCCTCAGAGCAACACTTGGGAAGCGTCGAAAGCCATTGAAGACCTCATTAGAAAACACACCATCGAGGCCATTGCCATTGGAGATGGTACCGCGGGAATCGAAACCTATCAATGGCTAAATTCTATACTAAGCGATGATAATGTCCAGGTTTATTTTATTAGTGAGAGTGGGGCTTCTGTATACTCTGGCTCTGAATTAGCCAGAAAGGAGTTTCCCAATGAGGATATTACGGTGCGCGGTGCAGTATCGATAGGCAGACGCTTGATGGACCCCCTGTCGGAGCTCATCAAAATCGACCCAAAATCCATCGGCGTTGGTCAATATCAGCATGACATCAACCAGACCAAGCTAAGAGACTCTCTGGATCAAACAATAGAACAATGCGTTAATCAGGTCGGTATCAACCTAAATACGGCTAGTTCAGAGTTATTGCGACATGTTTCCGGACTTGGACCCAAATTGGCTGAAAACATCATTAACTATAGAAAGGAGAATGGTGCGATCAGAAATAAAAAGCAGCTTCTAAGTATCCCTAAATTTGGACCAAAGGCATACCAACAGTCGGCTGGTTTTTTGAGAATAAAAAATGCGGAAAATCCGCTGGATGATACCTCAGTTCATCCCGAATCCTATTCGGTGGTAAAAAATATCGCCGGTAGTATGGGTGTAGAAATAAAAGATATGATCCAAAATCAGGAAGTTCTGGATAAAATCCATTGGCGCGAATTTGTCAGTGGATCTACGGGAATGCCGACCTTAATGGATATAAAAAATGAGCTCCTAAAACCCAATTTGGACCCGAGAGGAGAGGCCAAACCTCTGATATTTGAAAAAGGCCTTAAAGAGCTAGAAGATCTTCGAACAGGGATGATTCTGAACGGAATTGTGAGCAATATTACCAAATTTGGAGCGTTCGTAAACTTAGGGATCAAGGAAAGCGGGTTGGTTCATGTATCGGAAATTGCAGACCAATTCATCAAGGATCCCAGAGAACTCTTACACATCGATCAAAATGTCCGAGTTAAGGTTCTCCATATTGACACAGAAAAAAGAAGAATAGGGCTTTCGATCAAACAAGCCTAATTTTTACTTGAAACGAATCAAAAAATAAAGTTAAAATTTGTTCATCGCTTAAATTAGTTGATCGGAAGTATTAAATTAAACCAAAATTCGCCCATGAAATACATTTTTCTCATACTATCTATCCTTTTCGCACTTAATCTTAGCGCTCAGACTGATATCAATGACAACGAGAATGAATCTCGTCAATTCAACAGACAATTTGGACTGAATGCTTTTTTTATCAACTCCTTACTGCCATTGGACAATGACATTGGGAATAGCCATCCTTACTTGTTCCATTTCATGACATTTAGAGAGGGGAATAAATTTCATAGAAAGAGTTTAAATATAGATCTGGACATAGAAAGTGGCAAAACGGAGAGCGAACCTACCGTTAACCAAAATTTTGTCAATATCGATTATAAAGCCGGATGGGGAAAGCACAGAGAACTGCGAAAAAAACTTAGAGGATATTATGGTTTTGATCTGGTTCCGGGATTTGACTGGCGCCGAACGACCATTAAGGATGATGAAGAAAATCCCATCAATCCCAATATTAACTCGAATAGTAAAAGAACACAAATTGGTGGCCACTTGGGAATGGGTCCAATGTTGGGAATTCAATACCAGTTTACCGAACGTTTTGGCGTTTACACCGAGGCGACTTTTTATATGGTATTGAGGTATAGTGAAGAAAAATTCGAACCCGAAGACCCATTACTTGATGAATTCACCGATTACAGTTTTAATCTTAATACTTCGTACCGCCTTCCAACATCCTTGATCATTTTTTACACCTTTTAATCATTCGACATGAAAATCAAAATTATCCTATTCGGTCTTGCAACATTATGTATCCTTATACTTACTCAATGCAATCAAGAAGATTCTACTTGGATCGAATCACCTGATGAGCTCATTGATATCGAAAGAGAAAATTATTTTGATGATGCCCCTAACGATCGCACTCTGAGAGGCCTAGACGTACTAAAACATAATGATGCCGCTGATTATAGAGCTGCTCTGGGTAGAAGGTTATTTTACGAAACGACCCTATCACTGAATAACTCTATTTCATGTGCCAGTTGCCATCAACAATCAAAAGCATTTGCCGATGGACTACAGTTCAGCAGCGGCTTGTTCAATGAAAAAACAACTCGAAACTCTATGGCTCTGGTCAACTGCTTGAATTTCAGCTCTTTCTTTTGGGATACGAGAGCATGGGGCTTGGATCAAACGGTTTTGATGCCGATTGAAAATCATGTGGAAATGGGGATTCGAAATATTGACGACATTCGCGAGAAACTGAATGAAAGTGAATATTACAGAAAACTTTTCGGGAAGGCCTTTACGGATCGATACGATGAGAATCACGATATTCAAACAAAAGAAATTGCAGAAGCACTGGCCGATTTTGTAGCATCTATTATATCGTATAGAACCAAGTTTGACAAAGGTCAGGAAGTTCATTTTTCCAATTTTACGGCATCTGAACTCCGAGGTAAGGATCTTTTCTTTGGAAAAGCCAAGTGCGATCATTGCCATTCCAATTCGAGCTTCACAAGATCTTGGGAGCCCTGGGATAACATTGGTTTGGATATGGAATACGCTGACCAAGGATCTGGTGATGGAATATTTAAAATACCTTCATTGAGAAATATTGCCTTAACTGCGCCGTATATGCATGATGGGAGATTCGAGACTCTTGAGGAGGTCGTTGAGCATTACAACTCGGGAGTGCAAAACCATCCGAGATTGGCCTGGGCACTTCGCGATTTTAGTACAGGAGGGCCGCAGAGATTGGGCTTAACCGATGAAGAGAAAAAGGATCTTGTAGCCTTTATGGGTACATTGACTGATTGGGGTATGATGTCGGATCCGCGATACACGAATCCTTTTTAACGAGATAGAATCTATTCTTCTTCGTTTTTTAGAGATTTAAATATTTCTCTCAATCGATACATTTCATCGAGGGTATCGTCCAGATAGAAGTTTAGTTGTGGAATTCTACGGAGTTTTTTCTTGAGTCTTTGCCCCAAGGCATGTCTCAATTGTGACACCTCGTCTTCAAGCAATAAGATCACAGCCTGCTTGTTCTCCGTATTGTACACAGAACAGTATATTTTAGCCAGACCCAGGTCGGGAGAAACTTGAACATTGGTTACGGTTACCAAGGCTTCGGAGCCATAAACATAGGATCCCTGCTCTTGAAGTACCATACTAAAATGTCTTTTAATTAACTCAGCAATTTGCTCTTGGCGAATAGAAGGCATCGTAGAATATTTTTTATTCGAGAGTGAATTATATCTTTACTCATCATAAAGTAATTAAACGCAAAATATTGAAAAATAGTTTGCTTTCAACATCTATCGAATTTTTAAAAGGAGTAGGACCTAAAAAAGCTCAATTGCTCCGCGATGAATTGGGCATCTCTACTTTGGATGAACTATTGCATTTTTATCCCTTCAGATATATTGATAAAACCGTATTACATCAGATCAATGAAATACATCCCGATCAAAATGCGGTTCAATTCAAGGGTAAAATCATCAGTTTGAGAGAAGAGGGAGCGCCTCGTAAAAAAAGACTACACGCCATCGTATCTGACGGCACAGGTCAAATTGATCTAATATGGTTTAAAGGAGTTCGTTTTCTCAAGACCCATTTACAAAAGGATATCGAGTATCTTTTTTATGGCAAACCCAATCTTTTTAAGTCCAGGTTAAATATTGCCCATCCCGAGATGGAAGTATTGAATCCGTCATCATTGAAAAAGGCACAAAGTCTTTCTCCTGTATACTCTTCGACTGAGGTTTTGAATAAAAAAGGTTTGGATAGCAGGGGTATTAGAAAACTCACTTCAACACTTCTGGAAAAGCTTAGAAACCACCGCTTTAATAATATTCTCTCTTCCGAAATTACAGAGCGATGGAAATTGATTCCTAGAAATGATGCATTGAGATTTATACATTTTCCTCCGGATCAATTGCGCTGTCAACAAGCTATCAACACGTTAAAATTTGAAGAGTTATTTCTCTATCAATACAAGTTACTCTATCAAAAAGTAAATCGCAATGAGGTAAGCAAGGGCCTGGTCTTCGGTCAGGTAGGTGATCTTTTTCATCAATTCTATAATGAAAACCTACCATTCGAACTCACTACTGCACAAAAAAGAGTGATTAAAGAGATAAGATCTGACTTGGGAAGTGGTCGACACATGAACCGCCTTCTACAAGGTGATGTGGGAAGTGGTAAAACAGTTGTCGCTCTTATGGCCATCTTAATTGCCATTGACAATGGCTATCAGGCCTGTCTATTGGCTCCAACGGAGATACTAGCCCAACAGCATTATCAATCTCTGGGCAATTATATCAGGGGTCTTGGAATTCAAATGGCTTTCCTATCCGGGAATGTCAAGGGCAATAGACGAAAAGCCCTCCTCAAGCACCTTGAAGAAGGAAACATTAATTTGCTCGTCGGAACACACGCCATTCTTGAAGATCCCGTTCAGTTTCAAAACCTGGGAATTGCGATTACTGATGAGCAGCATCGTTTTGGTGTGAAACAGAGGGCAGCCCTTTGGAAAAAAGGGAGAATCGTGCCTCCACATATACTGGTGATGACAGCGACACCGATCCCTCGAACTCTGGCCATGACCGTATATGGAGATCTGGATATTTCGGTCATTGATGAACTACCTCCCGGAAGAAAAGAGATTGAGACATTGCACTGGTATGAGAGTAAACGATTGCTGTTGTTCGGCTTTATTCGACAACAAATAGAAAAAGGCAGGCAAATCTATATTGTGTATCCCATGATTGCTGAATCAGAGAAAATGGATTTGGCCAACTTAACTGAAGGATATGAGGCTATTAGCAGAGCTTTTTCTCAGTACGGTTATAAAATCGGAGTTGTACATGGGAAAATGAGGCCTGAAGATAAGGATTTCGAAATGGAGAGATTTGCTAAAAACCAGACTCAAATTTTGGTTGCGACAACGGTAATTGAAGTAGGGGTAAACGTGCCCAATGCTTCGGTAATGGTTATTGAAAACACAGAGCGCTTTGGTTTGTCACAGTTGCATCAGCTGCGTGGAAGAGTAGGTCGTGGGGCCGAACAATCTTTTTGTATTCTAATGACCAATTATAAATTGAGTAAAGAGGCTAAGAAGCGAATTCAGATCATGTGCGAAACCAATGACGGGTTCAAAATAGCCCAAGCCGATATGGAAATTAGAGGTCCTGGAGTAATAGACGGCACTCAGCAAAGTGGCTTATCCAATATTCGACTGGCTAATCTAGTCACAGATGAAAAGATTCTTAGGGCGGCGAGAAAAGAGGCCTTGCTGCTCTTAGAAAAAGATCCTCATTTGATGCATGCCCAGCACCAAGAACTCAAAAAAGTGCTTTCTTCCGGAAAAGATCAGATCGACTGGAAAGATATTAGTTAAAACTCTACCACTTAAAACGGATGCCCAGACTAGGTGTTATGCCCAACAAATCCTGCTCGTATCCCAAAACAAAATTTTTCGGTAGACTGCTGTCCTGATTATTGTTTTTGACTCCGTAATAGTATTCTTCGTAAAACAAGTTATCGCGATCCGTTATATTGAAGACATTGGCCGAAATCGACAGGCTAGACTGGTTCTTTAATTTCCATTCTTTCTCAATACCAAAATCTAAACGATGATAATCCCTCAATCGATCTTGTCTCAGAACATTGGTATCCTCTCTACGATTTCTAGGCCTATCAGAAAAATTCGAAACATCCGTATATGGAAGTCCTGAAGCGAAATTGTATTGAATATTGAATCTCCAGGAATTGGGCAACTCGTGATAATAAAGTGCCGTAAGTTGATGCCGGCGATCGTTGGATGCTGGAATATCGGCTCCCATATCAACAGTGGGATAATTGACCGTGTTTTTACTCAGCGTATAGTTTACGGTGAAAGACGAATTTCTCAAATAGAGCGTATTACTCCATTCGAGCCCAATATTTTCTCCAGTGCCTTGCAAGAAAGTATAACCGGCGTTTCGAAAGGTCGTACCGCCATCACTTTCTGTTCCCACCACTACAGCAGCCTGTTCCACCACTCCTTCATAATTCTTTTCATAAACAGATACTCTGGACTTGATGTGATCACCTATCCACTGAACCCAAAAAGACATTTGGTTGGCCTCTAATACCGGTATTTGGCCACCATTAGCCAAGGTGTAATACTCTGTCGTCCTACCGGAAGGCATTTCGAAATACAGCTTACGCATGAACTGGTGTACGATCCCATAAGAAGCTCCAAAGGAAATTGGTTCGTTATTGTTATAGCTCACTGAGAATCTAGGATCCCAATGAACTTTTCTAAGTATATCGTAGTAGTTAGCTCTCAGGCCTATATCAAAACTAACGGCATCTACTCTTTTATTGATTCCGGAAAAAAGTACAAATTGATTGGCCTCAGTATCCAGCTGCACATCTCTATTTCGCTTAAATATTGCTGTAAAATCGCTCTCCTCAGCAATCACTTCCGCTCCATAATTCAAAATTGTAGATCCATTAATTCGGTGATCCCATAAACTAGAAAATCGATAGCCATTAATAGAAGAGGAGTTTTCGTAGTTTTCTTTAAATTCCACTTCAGACTCCCTGGGATCGCGAGACTTAAATATCTTATTCATACTCAAATCGTGCTCCGAATAACTCAGTTGGGTTAACTGCTTGATATTTTCAGAAACTTTCTGCTCCCAATGCAGTCCATACCCCATGTTTTTCCATTCCTCATCGTCTATGACTTTAATAACCGGTTCTCGTTGGCGAGCTACTCTTTTATGTCTAATATCATTCGAATATTGATCTTCAGAGATAAAGAAATTCGCTTTCAAATTGGATTCATCGGATAATTGATATTGTATTGAAGCATAACCGTCATAAAAATTGGACTCCGGAGTTGACTCCGTATCCAAAAGCAGTTGTTCTTGATTATCTACCTTGGCGATAAGCTGCACAGGGCCTTGTTCCCTATTGGCTGCCAAATAATCCGAATCCGCTAAATTGACAATCGTAGAGCGAAAGCCCATGGACAAAGACAATTTGGAGGCTATATTAAAATCCAAACGACTATTGAGCAGTAAATTGCTTATCTCAATATCTCCGGAAGAAGTGCCCGTTGCAGTATTGGACTGAATATCGAGAACGCTAGAAGCGTAGCCTCCATACCACGGCGGTATAACATCCTTGTACAGCAACAATTCATCGCAAAGTTGATCACTGATATTACTAAACATTCCAAAGTAGTGACTTACATTGTACAGGGTCAGGCCGTTAAACCGAACCATGTTTTCATCGCTTTTACCACCTCTTACTTCGAAATGCGAGGCCTGCTCACCGAAATTAGCCACTCCCGCCAGCGTTTTCAGTCCTTTCAAGGGATCTCTCACTCCTGCAGAATTTCCAGCTGTAGAAAGCAATACCTTATCTAATTTCTGAACCAAATAATTTCTGGAATCCTGAGATGAGAATGAAGAACGAGAATCAATTTCGATCATTGGAACTTCGTATTCTCTGATTTTCATTCTGACCATTTGCACATCCTCCTGGTCATCGTTTAGGCAAAATAATGCCTCATAATAACCCAGGTAATGCACGACAAAACAACTGTCTTCAACGGCCTTGATCTGAACCAAACCATTATCATCAGAGACAAAGGACATATTTTTGCTTTCGCTCACCACCAGAGCTGAGGTTAAGAACTCGTTGGTATTTTCGTCTATTATTCTAACACTGCCCGTATATTCATACAAATCCGAGTCATCATATTTCTCTCGAATCATGACAACCTTGGGCCGAACAAATTCGAATTCCAGATTGTGCTGTTCACAAATTGAATGGACTCCTTCGTTAAATGTGTTGAATACCGGAGCGTTTTCGATCGAGATATTTTTAATATCCTCTTCCGCATATACAAAATGAGCTTCGTGTTTCAAGCCCAAATCACTGAGAAAAGATTCCAAAGAAAGCTCCTCCCCCATCTGACACCAAGCCAATGTTGGAACTAAAGTCGTTAGAAAGACTACGATATAATTCCTTATTGTCAAATACTATTGTTTTTCAGTAATCCTATAATTTCGCTCACCGATTTTTTCAATTTCAGCGCGCAAAGGCCAACTTATCTGATATAAACTGCTATCAAGGCTATTTAAATTTAGCATAAAATTGCCTTTTCTATTTTCAAGCTCTTTCGATACCTCTAAATCAACTGCAAATTGCCTTTTCAATTCAGTCGCCAATTCCGTCATGGAAACATCGTGTAAATACTTGCTTCCATCAATCCAGAGCGAAGTTTCGACAGCCCCTATTTCTCTCAGGCCGCTTTCTTTGGTACTAGGATCATAGTAGGCCATCATACCGCTGGTTAGCATATATTCTTCTCCATCCCTGGTATTGACCTTGACCTTACCTGTCCTGCAAACTACTTCATAACGCTCTTCACGGTCCAGTATATTGAAAGAAGTTCCCAATACTTTAACAGTTCCCCATCGACTACTCACTTCAAAACTACCGCCCTTCTCCACTTCGAAAAAAGCTTCGCCTTCCAATTCTACCTTCCTTTCCTTATTGAACTCCTTTCCATTCCATTTGATTTCGGAGTCAGGAGCGACGAAAGCGAAAGAGCCGTCTTGCAAGTTGATCTTCTCCGATTCTACCAGTGCTGTATTTACCTTTTCAAGATTTGAGTTGGTAAACAGAAAATAAGCAACACCAATACAAAAAAGAAATGAAGCCGCAACCAACCATGGGCGGACTTTAGTGCGGGCAATAGATAGAGGAGATTTATTCGATTCTTGATCTATCCCAGCCTCTATCTTGTTGTAAATCTCCTTTTTTCTTGTTTCTGATAATTTATTGGAGGGGAATGCCGCATTGAGATCTTTAATCCTCTCAATCGCTTGATTTAATAATGATTCAGGTAATTGTTTTTCCTTTAAATACTGCAACCAACGCTCACGGTCTACTTCTCCCCTGATCACTTCTGAGATCAAATTCTCATCCGTGATCAACTGATCTAAATGTTTATTGTAGTCGTGCTTCATACGTCAAATTTGTTTCCATAATGTTTCAAGAACTAAATATCCTTTAGATGATAGATCCTTGAGAAAGGGAAGTGTACTCAAAAACAAGACTATTTTTAATTCACTTTTATTCATCAATACCTTTAAGTTTTTAATTGCACGGCTCATCGTATTTCTTAAAGATTGATTTTTTACCGATAAGATATCTTCAATTTCAGCATAACTAAACCCACACGAGTATACCAAATAAACTATTTCTTGCTGCTTTTTGGGTAGCTGTTGTATGGCTCGAATCAGATTTTCTTGTCTAAACTCCTTTTCTTCATTCTCCGACCATACTTCGTCAATACTCTTGGAAGTTTCATTAGAATTAATTTCCTCGTCAGAGTGATGTTGCTTATTATAATGCCTTTCCAGCTTTTTCAGAAGTGTATTTCTTAGACTAGTATATAAATACGCTTTAACACTAGATACCTCAGGGAGCTGTGTTCTCTTATTCCAAAGTTTGAGAAAAAGATCTTGAACGGCATCTTCTACCAAGTTGCTGTCTTCTGTTACCCTGGTTCCGTAATCATATAATACATCAATCGATAATTCGTACAAATTACTTAAGCCTTTCCTATCTCCTTTTCTCAAGTCAATCCAAGCCTTATTCCACTCTTGATGCATACTTTTTCAAAAAAAAATTTCACTCGATGAGTACAAAGATAATTTTTCAGAATCTAATGTATGTACGAACGATCTTATTCAACAATAAATTTTAAAACTATGTTAACTAATTATTTGAAATTCATGTCATTTATTCTGGGACTAAGCTTGATTTTAGCTTCATGTACCCAAGATGACATCAACGAACTAAACCCAGTCGATTCATCCGCATTTTTGTCAACCAACGAAGAGACCTACATGGGTTTGAGCGCAGATGAAGAACTCATTGTAGATGCTCAAGCTACATTGGCTGGACATCGAAAAGCGTGTTTTCAACCAGTATTCCCCGTTACCTTGGTTTATCCCGACGGATCCACTTTGGAAGTTCAGGATGGCGCTGAACTTAAAGAAGCAGTTATTGAATTCAAGCAAACATCAGGAGACAGATCCGCTAAATTGGAGATTCAATTTCCTCATGACGTAGAATTAGAGGACGGAAGCATTGTTACTGTGGAGAGTCGAGACGATATTAAAGAACTATTGCAAGATTGCCGTAGAAGTATAGCACAAGAAAAGAGATGTTTTACATTGGTTTTCCCTGTAACATTGGTTTATCCTGACGGAACTACAGAAGAATTCCAGGACTTCGACTCTTTAAAAGAGGCATTGAAAGCTTGGAAAGAAGCCAATCCTGATGCCGACGAAAGACCTCAATTACAATATCCTCTGGATGTAACTGATCAAGATGGTAATGTGATAACTTTAGAGACGGCTGAAGACAAAAAAGAGTTATTAGAATCTTGTCGACCGGATAGAGCACCATGTGCAGAATTGGTATTCCCTGTTACGCTTGAATTTCCGGATGGATCTACTGAAGAATACGACTCCAAAGATGAAATGCAAATTGCACTCATGGAATGGAAAGAAGACAACCCCGATGCAACAGAAAGACCAACGATACAATTCCCTCAGGACGTGGAACTCCAAAATGGCGATATTATCACGGTGGAGTCAGCTGATGAGCTAGCGGAACTAACGAAGAGATGTCGAAAAGAAAGGCGTCAGAACCGCAGAGATAATCGAGGCCCGAGATAGTATTTTTTTCAAGGAAGACCATTCGACATAACGAATGGTCTTTTTTCTTTTCATTAAGCTAAAGACTACAGAAAAGCGTACAATGATAATCTCTCTCTGCTTTAATTAATCCCTTCAGGAGATACTTGCGGATCATTACACGAAATAGACCCATCCGGATTCGTCATTTCACCGCCATTGCAAATTACTCTGAAATTTGGACACATAGTAAAAGGAGGCCCTCCGACCTGTTCACAATCGTGAAAAGAATTTTCGTGCGCCGTTGAGCAACAATAATGGTTGACTTCTTTTCCAATGGAAGCCGCATAAGAATCAAAGATAGAAAGTTGTTCCTTCACTTTATCCAGCTCCTTATTTGCCAATGCAAAAGATTCTGAACACTTTTCTCCGCACATCCTATAGGTTCTCATCAAATTAGTAAGACTAACACCTTGTACATATACACTTTTGTAGGTTGATATAATTTCTCCTAAATCCTTAGGTTGAGAGGAAATAAATGAATTTATAATTTCCTTATCACGCTCTAAGTTTTCTGTGATCGAAGTAATATTCTGGTTAGAATGCTCAGGTTGTGGTGGTTCAGTGCAGCTAAAACAGAAAATGGTGAAAATCAAGATTGAAGTATAGAGTATATTAATAGAAGTCATAGTTTATAATTTTATTAAGTGATAAATTGATAGTATTTGCAAGATTTGAACTTCTTCTTACTTGATAGAAGCTTCGATGTAATTGCTTATTTGAAGAGATTCATCCTCAAGTTTAATAGTGAGTATTGTTTCAGGATCATAATTAAAGTCTTTTGGTGCAACCAGTGTCTTTATTTTTTTTCCTGAATTTTTTCTTTGGATCGTTTCACAGAATCTATCGCAATCTTCCTTGTTAATGGGACTGACAATCTCTTTTTCATCAACAACCTCTTGATAAATTTCATTAATCGCGATGACTTGTCCATTTTCGGCATCGTAGCCTATGATACGACCTATCAATACATTTTCCATGTTGAATATTTTTTAGTGAGGAATTATTTGATGGTTACTCCAGTAGTTTATTTGGAATCGGGCATCTGCTCTCTTAGAAGTCATTGACATTAATTCAAAGGTAATTTCGGTTACATTCGATCTCATAAGATATGGTCTAGGCCAGTCAAAAATTTCGTATTGACCGTTGGCAACAACACTTGCAACTCCTGCCACTATCCTCTCTAGATGTCCTCTTAGTCGACCGAAACGGGTTATCGCAGCATCCGCGGTGACAATCCTATTCTTGGGTCTTATTGTGATATAAACACTGGAATTTCTCGCCCAGGCCTTTCCGGTCCATTGAGCCCACATATATCCTTTTCGTGTACCTGCCATAATTTTTTTATTCAAAACTAAGGCCGGACCATTTCAATATCCAGATGTAATTACCCCTTTCGAAAGGGTGCTTTGACCTAAATAAATATGAGAATTTGGAAAGCAATTGATATCTCCAAGGACCTAATATAATTTTGCAGTTTCCTTTTTAGGATCTTATAATAGAACTTATCTCATTTCATCAGAGCATCTTAAGTATCACTAAGACAATGTGCTAAAACCTTACTCAACTCCGAATTATACCATGTAAAATTCTGTTTTGCTAGAAAATCAGAATGCACCCTGGCACTATTTGTAAACATGCTAATCATCTCCCCTATTAGAGGACGAGCCAACCAGGAAGGTGTAGGAATCAGCAATTGCTTACTTCCACTAATCGCAGATATCAATTTTATTAAGTGTTTAAATTTTTCCGGATTGGGCGCTGTTCCATTGACTAGGATTCTTCTTTCATTACTGTAGCATACCAACTCAAAAATTCTAGCCAGATCCGAAATCTCAATCCAAGGTATATACTGGTCTCCTCGATCAAAATATCCTCCAAGAGGTAATTTGGCAAGTTTTTTCATTGTTCCCAGAAATCCACCTTGACTTGACAAAACTACTCCTATTCGAATGATACCAAGATCCACATCCGGCCTAATGCGCTCCGCCTCCTTTTCCCAGGCATCGCAGAGATCTGCCATAAATCCCTCCCCTTTTGGACTATTTTCATTGATCCAGTCATACCCGGCATCACCATAATACCCGATAGCACTTGCATTGATCAACTTCGAAGGGAACTCACTTTCCATTGCATCCATAGTATCCACAATGAGCTTGGTGGAATTGATTCTACTATCCAATAGCTCTTGTTTTCGCTTTTTGGTCCATATCTTATCTGCGATTCCCTGGCCAGCCAGATTAATGACAATATCCGCCCAAACCAAAGCTTCTTGATCCATCACCATCCTCTGTGTATCCCATAGAAACGTCTTTGGATCCGTATTGGTAGAGCTAGAACGACTCAGAACTGCCGTATCAAAGCCCTGATGAGATAGGTATTCGTTCAAATATCTGCCTATCATTCCGGTTCCTCCGGCGATTAATATTCTTTTTCTTCGTTCATCCATGATTCGGAAAATGATTGTTATTTTTACTGCATAAACTACTCATCCCGAATATTGTTTGAATTTTTACTACCATGCGACAAATAAATTTCTTTTCTTTCCGAGCACTAAAAAGATCCTCGTGGATCCTTTTTCCAGTTTTCTTGGTTCTGTTCTTCTTATCATCTTGCCGACAATCCAATACCGATAAAAAAGAAGAACTGAGTACTATCTCGGTCAACCTTAGGTCCAACCCTGATAAATTGAACCCATTTATGACCACCAGTGCCTATACCAGCATTATTAATGATCAATTGTTTTCTTCATTGCTGACCATTGATCCTGAAAAATTGGTTTACGTACCGTACTTGGCTGAATCATTGCCGGAAAAAATCAAAATCGATACAGGAAAATACGAAGATTTATCTGCTTATAAATACAGAATTCGGGACGAAGCGAAGTGGGATAATGGCACCGAAATTACAGGACATGATTATGCCACCACAATGAAGATGGTTCAGTTGCGTGGGGTTGAAACTCCTATCTACCGCTCTTATCTAGGTTTTATTGAAGATGTCCTGGTCAATGAGCAAGATCCTAGATCTTTTACGGTAGTCATCAAAGGAGACTACTTCAAAGCCCATGAAATTACAGGATTGTTCATTCTACCCGCCTATCACTATGACAGCATTGGGACATTGAGAAATTACTCCCTGACCGATATAAAGGACAAAGATTTTTACGAATCTACCTTGAGCCAGGACCCGGACATCAAGCAATTGGAGAACCGGGTCAATAGCCGGAGGATGACCATCGAAGCAGACGGAATATCAGGATCAGGTCCATATGAAATAGTCTCTTTTGATGCGGATAAATCAATCACCCTCAAGAAGAAAGATGATTGGTGGGGAGATGCGCTTGCGAAATCTGATCAAATCTTTAACGCGGTTCCCAAGACACTTCAATATGAAATTACGAATGATCAAAATACCGCCTTTAATAAATTGCTCGAATCTTATGTCAATATTCTAGGTGAAGTCAGTCCGGACATTTATGAAAAAACTAGGGAAGAAGATCCGGAGCGATTACAATTTTTTACTCCTCCATCCGCAAAGTATTACTATTTCGGATTTAATACACTCGAAGCTCGATTGAATTCGAAAGAGGTACGAAAAGCTTTGGCACATTTAGTCGATTATGACCTAATCATCGAATTATTATGCCACGGCAATGCTGATCGAATAATAGGCCCCATTCTTCCAAGTAAAGATTATTATAATAATAGCATCACTCCAACAAAATTTGACCCGGAAGTAGCAAAGAACATATTACAAAATGAAGGATGGCAAGACAGCAATGGCAACGGGGTTCTGGATAAAAACATAGAAGGAGAATTGCAAGAACTGAGTATTCCAGTCATGGTTTCGTCCGGCTCTATATTGCTGAAAGACGCCATACAGATTTGGTCAAAAAATGCTAAAGAGATCGGAGTAGAAATCAAAATGGAGCCCATGGAATTTGGCACTTTAAGACAAAACTTAAAAAAGAAAGAGTTCAGTTGCTTTGCTTTGGCAGCGAGCTTGGATTTGGGGTTGGATGATTTATATCAGCAATGGCACAGTGCCTCCATCTTAACCGGATCCAATAGAAGTGGTTTCGGTGACGAGGTATCAGATGCTCTTATTGAAAAAATTAGATCGACTTCGTCCATGGAAGAAAGGAATAAAGCTTATCTTGAAATACAAGAAATAATCCATGAGTCTCAACCCTTTATTTTCCTATTCTCCCCGCAGGAAAGAATTTTGATGAGCAATAATATCAAAGATCCCTTAGTATCGACCAAACATCCCGGATATTTTGAAAATTATTACCGTATCGTCAGCGATCATGGAGGTTCATAAACTCAAGGGCTTTATCCAAAAACTTATCTGGTTAGTTGCTAAGATTGTATTCGCCGGAGCAATATGTTTTTTTCTAAGTCGACTGATCCCCTCTTCTTATATGGAAGATCAACTAGATTTCGCCGGATCGAACCTGAAAACCGAAAATCCAGTATTATGGAATAATACTATTGAAGAATACCGAGAGAAAAGAGGGCTTAATTTCCCTTTATTTTATTGGAGTGTTCGGCCCTATTACAGACGATCATTCGACCCGCAAAAAACAGCCTTACACCAGAATGACCACATTAACTCTTTGCTAAAGGAATCAAAGAATATTGAGGGTATTCGAACATACTCTGGTTTCCTTCAACAGCTTGAATCACTTATCGCAGAAGAAAACAATAGTCAACATAGAAAAACACTTATCAAGGATTGGTCTGCTTTAATTGATGCGAGGTCCTTGAAGCATTGGAAAAGTATAATAAACAGAATGAAACTAGGGGCCCATTATTCGGAAACTGCCCTAGCTGATATAGAACTCGATCAAGTTAACCTGGCCTTTTGGCAATTTCTACCCTCTTTTAAATGGAATGGAGCCGAAAACCAGTTTCACCTTTGGGTTCTTCAATATTTGAGCGGTGACTGGGGGTCGAGTGTCGTAGATGGTCGCTCTGTACTAAACAAGATAACCAAGGGTTTGAAATGGACCCTGAGCATATCAATTATTGCACTTGTCCTTTCTTTATTGATGAGTATCTGGACAGGATTTGTATCGGGATTGAAGAAAAATACGGTTCTCTCCTCCGTTTTTAACGCCTTGGCCATGTTCATTTTTGCAGCTCCTGTGTTTTGGATTGCTACATTATTTATTCAGTGGTTGACGACGGTAGGATTTTTCCCCGTTTTTTCATCTGTGGCAAGACCTATTTCCGACTTAAGTTTTTTCGGAGCTATTCATCATTACACGCTACCCATATTGGTTCTGACCTTGGGAATTTGGGCATTCTTACACAGGCAGTTTTCTGAGAAAGTGGAAGAGGTCAATCGACAGGAATTCATCCTCGCTGCAAAAATGCGTTTGATATCCGATAGAGTAATACAATGGAAATATATATTGCCCAATGCTCTTTTCCCCATTATCACAGCATTAACCGTAATTATACCTGCATTGATGGGAGGATCGCTTATTGTCGAACTTATTTTTGATATACCTGGCCTTGGAAAGCTGTTTTATGACAGCCTATTGAAGCAAGATTGGAACACTGTTATTCCTATAGTATATGTGAACATTTTGATCATTATATTTTCAAACCTCATTGCCGAATTTTTATACCGATGGATTGATCCGCGAATATCCTTTTACGAGAAAAATATCCAGGTAAAATGAAAAAATATCTAAATAGATCTCATCCTGGAAGCAAGAGGTTTTTATTTCTTCTCGGGTTTTTAATTCTGGTCATGATCCTCAATCCAATTCTTGTCGGAGAAGACCCTCTATTTTGTATCGACCAAGACTGTGAGCATCAAATAAAACGATTAATTCCATATAACCCTCAGGACTTTGGGCAATCGGAGAGATTACTTTCTCCCCTTTCTAACGGCCGCAATGGAAGACACTGGATGGGGACTGATCACTTGGGAAGGGATATCGCAGCCCTGTGGTTCGACTCACTAAACTACAGTTTCCTACTAAGTCTTATAGCTGGATTCACCGCACTGTTCATTGGCTTGTTACTTGGAGGTGTTGCCGGATATTTTGGAAGGAGGATGCCCAGTTCTCATTGGTGGGTCCACTTCATTATTGTTATTGTTGTGATTTGCCCGAGCCTGACGTTATGGTTTTTCATTGACAGCAGCTTTCCTCATCTTCAAGGTACAGCTAAATTTATTCTTGCTTTAAGTACCTTAATACTTACTATTGTTCTGTGGAGATGTTTGGACTTAATCGTGATCAAGTACCTTAAGAAAATTCAATATCTCAATATAGACGCTATTGTTTTGTCTACCATCGAATTATTCGAATCAATACCTGGCTTATTGATTTTGATGAGTTTACTCGTTTTGATCGAAATCGACCAATTCTGGCAAGTAGGGATTATTCTCGGTTTATTGGGATGGATGACTATTGCGCGATACGTAAGATCTGAAGCACAGTTGATTCGAACGAAAAAGTATATCAGAGATTATCGAAAACTTGGATTTCGTTCTTCTTACATTTTGATACGGCATTTTCTTCCACAAATTATTGTCCCAGTGTCTATTGTGATGTCTTACAGTATTGCGGCCTTTATTCTTGCGGAATCGACCCTATCATTTCTTGGAATAGGTTTGCCGGTCGAATATTCATCTTGGGGGAATTTGCTGAACGATGCAAGAAGATTTCCGAAAGCCTGGTGGTTGGGTATATTCCCGGGTTTGGGTATATTCTTAATGGTACTGATGTACCACCAACTAGCAAAGTGGATACAATTCTCTAAGCGGAGCAATCCTCAGTAAAGAAATTAAGGTCCGCTAAGCACAGTAGTGGTAGAAGATTTTACTTATTTTTTGAATAGACCTGATTTCGTTTTAGATCTTTTGTAAGAACCATCTTTCTTAGTTTTAGGTTGCAATTCTTCTTTATCATTGATCTTACAGCCCGTTTTCCTCGAACAACTATAATTTGAAGTAGCCATAAAAGCCAATCCAAGGAACAATATTAGCACACGGTATTTCTTCATCTTCCTTAAAGTGTTGTTATAAATAGATAATAAATTCTACTCTTTTGACTGCAAAATAAGTCATATAACTGCTAAACGCAGCAAAAGTCAGGGAAGTATTAGTGTTTAAAAATATTGTTATTAATTCGACAAAAATAGCCTAAAAAACAGCCCTAAAGCAAGTAATTACGGGCTTTACAGCGATTTTTAGGAGTCAATGTTTGTTTATATTGGATGAAAGACTATATTTGCCGTCGATTTTAATAAATTTTAAATTATTTAATATGAACAAAGGAGATTTAATCAGTAACGTTGCTAAGGATGCTGGATTGACTAAAGCACAAGCTGGGGAAGCTTTAGATAGTGTTTTAAATAATATCTCAGGCTGTCTTTCTAAAGGAGACAAAGTTACTTTGATTGGTTTTGGAACTTTCTCTACCAGTAAAAGGAATGCAAGAACTGGAAGAAACCCAAGAACTGGTGCAGAAATCAAAATTCCTGCTAAAAACATTGTTAAGTTCAAAGCAGGTAAAGCATTTACTGACCAAGTGAACTAATTCACAGTTAAATAAACTTTTTTAAAAGCAACTTTTTAATATTAAAAAGTTGCTTTTCTTTTTATATTCAGGCCTAAATAAGACTATTGTAATCGATGACCGAAATTTCGGAACTTAAAAAAATTGCCTCTCAAATCAGAAGAGATATAGTAAGGCAAGTTCACTTGGCACAAAGTGGTCACCCCGGAGGAAGTTTGGGGTGTGCGGATTTGTTCACCGCATTGTATTTTAGGATTATGAAACATCAGCCTTCATTTCAGATGAAAGGGGAAGGAGAAGATGTATTTTTCTTATCCAATGGACATATATCACCGGTGTGGTATAGCACTTTAGCAAGATCGGGGTATTTCCCGGTTGAGGAATTAGCCAGCTTTAGAAAGATAAACGGACGTTTGCAAGGACATCCCACGACGCATGAAGGTCTGCCCGGAGTAAGAATAGCGAGTGGATCTTTAGGACAGGGACTTTCTGCGGCATTGGGAATGGCCCTGGCTAAGAAGTTATCGAATGATTCCTCATTGTGCTTTTGTCTTTGTGGTGATGGAGAGCTACAGGAAGGACAGATCTGGGAAGCTGCACTTTTCGGTGCTCACCATAAGGTAGACAATCTTATCGCCATTGTAGATTACAATGGTCAACAAATCGATGGTGCAACAGAAGATGTCATGTCCTTAGGAGACTTGAGAGCAAAATGGACAGCTTTCGGATGGAAGGTGTTGGAAGTAGATGGTAACGACATGGATAGCCTTGTAAGCACCTTAGAAGCTGCCAAAGAGCACTCAGGAAATTCTAAACCCATTATGATCTTAATGAAAACAGAAATGGGAAAGGGTGTTGACTTCATGGAGGGGACCCATAAATGGCACGGCATTGCTCCCAATGATGAACAATTGGAAGATGCTTTGAATCAACTTCCCGAAACATTAGGTGATTTCCCCATAAACTAAATATTGATGCTAGAAAAATATCAGTCTTCCGAAAAAAAAGCTACCAGACAGGGGTTTGGTGATGCTCTCCTAGACTTAGGGGAAAAGAATGAAAAAGTAGTTGGTCTTTGCGCGGATCTTACGGGATCATTGAAGATGACCGGATTCAAGAATCAATTCCCGGATCGTTTCTTTCAGGTAGGTATCTCTGAAGCCAATATGATGGGACTGGCAGCAGGAATGGCCACTGCTGGATACATCCCTTATACTGGCACATTCGCCAACTTTTCTACAGGAAGGGTCTATGATCAAATTAGACAATCCATTGCTTACTCCAGTAAAAATGTGAAAATCTGTGCGTCTCATGCAGGTTTAACCTTAGGAGAAGACGGTGCAACCCATCAGATCCTCGAAGATGTGGGAATGATGCAGATGTTACCGCATATGTGCGTCATCAATCCATGTGACTACAACCAGACTTATGCCGCTACCCAAGCCATATCGGAATGGGATGGTCCTGTTTATCTAAGATTTGGACGACCTTCATGGCCAGTATTTATGCCTAGGGATGAATTTGAGATTGGGAAGGCAATCACTATGAAAGAAGGTAAGGACGTGAGCATCTTTGCCACCGGACATCTCGTTTGGATTGCTCTACAAGCGGTAAAAGCCTTGGAAAGCGAAGGAATTAGTTGTGAGTTAATTAATATACACACTATCAAACCTCTGGATAAAGAAGCAGTCCTGGCTTCTGTTCAAAAAACAGGAAGAGCAGTAATTGCCGAAGAACATCAAATAACAGGAGGACTCGGTTCTAGTATTGCTCAATTGTGTGCACTTGAAAACCCATGTCCACTTAGATTTGTTGGCGTAAACGATCATTTTGGGGAAAGTGGCAAGCCGAGTGAACTATTGGATAAGTACGGACTGAATGAGAATAACATTATAAATTCAGCGAAGACTTTATTAAATCAATAGTACAATGAGTCAGAATAAAAATTTACATATCGATACTTTGTGTGTTCATGCGGGTGTTGAACCTGACCCTAGTACCGGTGCCATAATGACACCCATCTACCAAACTTCGACCTATGTACAAAAATCCCCTGGTGATCATAAAGGCTATGAGTATTCGAGAACACAGAATCCGACAAGAGAAGCACTGGAGAAGAGTATAGCAGCACTTGAAGGGGCTCGTTTTGCGGCCGGATTTGCGAGCGGGATGGCAGCGGCAGATGCTATTATAAAAATGTTCCGACCTGGTGATGAGATTCTTTGTGGCAATGATCTCTATGGTGGTACATATAGAATCCTTACCAAGATATATCAAGGACTGGGCATTACTGCTAAATTTATTGATATGTCGAAGTTGGAAAATGTGGAAAAACATATCACCGACAAGACGAAAATGATCATGCTGGAAACCCCGACCAACCCCACTTTGGGTATCGCTGATATTGAGGGAATCTGCGCTCTTGCGAAGAAGCACGATTGCATATCTTGTGTCGATAATACCTTTGCCTCACCATCCATTCAACAACCAATTGCTCTCGGAGCAGACATCGTATGGCATTCCGCAACGAAATACCTTGGCGGTCATTCCGATGTGGTTCTTGGATTAGTAGTTACGGATAACAAAGAGATTGCAGAGAGAATTCATTTTATCAAGAACTCAAGTGGTGCAGTTCCAGGGCCAATGGATTGCTTTTTAGTACTTAGAGGGATTAAAACACTACATCTAAGAACTGCTCGTTCTTCCGAAAATGCAATGCAAATTGCTCAATTCCTCAATGCACACCCAGCCGTAGATAAAGTTTATTATCCAGGATTGCCTGAGCATCCCAATTATGACATAGCCCAAAGTCAAATGAAAATGTTCGGAGGAATGCTATCTTTCGATTTGGTCGACGACAATTATGAAGCTTCAAAATCCATTTTGGAGAAAGCAAGAATATTCTCACTGGCAGAATCCTTAGGTGGTGTTGAGTCATTAATGGGGCATCCTGCAAGTATGACCCACGCTTCTATTCCAAAAGAAGAGCGGGAAAAGACAGGTGTTACTGACAGCCTGATTCGACTAAGTATAGGTATAGAACATATCGATAATCTTATTGAAGATTTGAAAAATTGTCTTGAAGGGTAAGGAATATAAAAGGATTTCCTATTCATTGAATTTCCTGTAATTTACTTATCTTTAAATTGGACTAGCTCACTTTAAAACCCTAAGACTTATGTTTTTCATAAAAAGAATACTTGCATTTGTAATTCTCACTGTCCTTCATTTTAGTTCTTGCGGTCAAGATCTTAAGACATATATGTCTCAACCTGGTTTGTCTATTAATTCATATCACATGAACTACTACCATGGTGAATATGACCTCTCTTATAGTTTTTATAGAGAAGAATTGCACTGTGGGATTGAAGTATTAGTGTATCACAACAATACGTACAACAGAGCTATTTTTATTCATTTGGAAAATCAGGAATTATACTTTTTGGATACCAGTAGTTGTGAACTAAATATACGCTACGACTTTGGCCTAAATGAGGGGCAAAGAATGACTGGAGGGCCTTATGACGGGTATATAGTAAGGAGTAAACAAGATACTACTCTTCTAAATAATGAAATAAGATCTTATTTTCATTTAGAAAAAAACGGATCCTTTCCTGTCGACTGGATATATGGGATTGGAGATATTACATATGGTTTTAATCCAGACTTCAACGACTTTGAGGGCCAAAGTCAATTTGTTTGTGCCAGTATTGACGGTGAAACGATTATAGAAAATCCTTCTGAAATTGGACGTTGTGAAGAATACAGCTGTGTTTATCCTAAACTAAAAATTGAATATGATAGAGACAGTAATAGAGTTGAAATCATTAATAACTCTATTTACGCAACTGAATTTGTGTGGAATTGGGGAGATGGTAATTCCAGCATGGAAAGAAATCCAATCCACTATTATACAAATCCAGGTTGCTTCCCTGTATTTTTAAATGTTAAAAATGAATGCAGTGAGATAAATGTGTATCAAGATATATTTTCAATTTGCATGAAAGAACCTTGGGAGGAAGAATATTTGTTTGACAGTCTAAGTCGGTTTCGCATTTATAAATTTTCAGATGAATTAGAGTTCTTCTATCAAGGCAATCAAATCTACAGAACAAGAGATAATAGACAAAGTTGGGTAAAACTAGTAATTCCTGAGGCACCGACCGGAGTCTCAAAATATATTAAAGACATAAAATTTTGGGACAGAAATCGTGGATTACTGGTGTTTAAATATTCCGGCTATCCCGATAGTGTCAAGGCAATATTGATGACTGAAGATGGCGGTAATACCTGGGTAGAGAAGGTTGAAAATTCATATTACATTGATCAGATTACTTTGGGTCCGAACGGAATGGGCTGGGTTCCTGCTGATAGATATGATTCTTTCTTTTTCCGCACGATGGATTATGGAAATACATGGCAAATCTTGCCAATTCCAGAAAATAAATGGTTCCATAATATCAAACACATTAGTGAAGATATAATATTCGCTTCTGCCTATAAGGGTCTAGCTCCTAATGGAGAGTATTTTTTAGCTAAATCATTCGATGGTGGCCATAATTGGACATTCCTGAATGCCGACCGCAGTGATGTAAATGTGATTTTTTTCAACGAAAATTTTGGTTATAAAGCAAAATTCGGAGATCTAAATATTACTTATGATGGTGGAGTTACATGGCACCCTAAACATATTGACCCTCACATTTCTTATATCAATTTTATTAACCAAGATACCGGTTGGCTGTATGATATAAGAGGAAATCTAATTTATACTGAAAATGTACTGGATGATTATCAGTATATATGTTCAGAACATAGAATTGTTGGGATAGCTGCTGAAGGTCCTTATACTGTAATTGAATCTATGGATCAACCCTCAAAAGGAAAGGTTTATAGATTTACCCTACCGGACAAAAAGGATTGTTCTTATATTTTAATCGATCAAGATGGTGACGGCTATTTTTCTGACGTTGATTGCGATGACACCAATCCAGATATTCATCCTGGTGCAGAAGAAATACCATTCAATGGAATTGATGAAGACTGTGATGGAGAGGATGGCCCCACATCTGTAATCGAATATTTGAATGACGAACTTATAATTTCCCCAAATCCTTCCTCAGGAAAAGTCGAAGTTCTTTCAGAACTTAATCATCAATATCACTTAAAAGTGATGGATAGTTTTGGAAATTTAATTCAGGAAAAAGTATTCGTTGGAAAAGTTGATTTATCATTTCAAAAAAATGGGTTATTTTTTCTTATCTTAGAAAACTATGAAACTGAAGAAACCTTAACTTCTAGAATTCTAATAGTAAAATAATTTAACCCTTTAAATTAAAAACATGCCTTACCAACCTATCAAGTCCTGGACCGAGGAAGAGCGTCCTCGAGAAAAACTTATGTCAAAAGGAATAGAGAGCTTAACCAATGCAGAACTTCTCGCCATCCTATTGAGATCCGGAACCATGAATATTTCTGCCGTTGATCTAGCCAAACAACTTATGAATCAGGTAAACAATGAACTCACTCAGCTCTGTCGTTTCTCAATGAAAGAGATCATGCAAGTCAAGGGGATTGGTCAAGCCAAAGCCCTAAGCATACTTGCCGCACTTGAGCTTGGTAGAAGAAGGAAACTTGAAGAAAGCAAAATTGCTTCGTCGATTATTGATAGCCAGGGAGCCTATTTACAGTTTGCCCCCTTAATGGAAGATTTAAACAAAGAAGAATTTTGGATTCTATTACTTAATCGAAAAAATGCTCCGATTAAAAAAATCAAAATTAGTGAAGGAGGGATTTCTGGTACGGTAGTAGATGTTAGACTTATTCTAAAAACAGCCATTAACTACATGGCTTCCGGGATTATATTAGCGCATAATCACCCAAGTGGCAACCTCAAGGCCTCGCGTTCTGATATCGAGATTACCAAAAAAATTGGCAAGGCTGCTGAGTTGATAGATGTAAATCTATTGGATCATATCATTATTGTAGCTGACGGATATCTCAGTTTCAAAGATCAGGGTTTGTTATAGTATTCTAGCGAGTAATTGAACTAACTCGATCAAGTTCTGAATTACATGATTATTTAAAGGATTGAATGATTCGACTTTAAACTCAAATAAGAACTTACAATATCTTAGTTTTGGGCTGTGAAAGAACTTTTATCTCTGTGATTTGTTTCTAATCACATTACACCAATGATAAATGAGTCAAAAGAAAAAAATCGGAGATTGGAATTTGATTAAAAGGGTAATGCGCCTGGCCATTCCTTATCGCAGGATTTTTACGCTATGTACGATCACAGCCATTATTCTAATCCCCCTAAATATCTTGCGACCTTATCTCATTGAGCTTATTGTTGATAATAATATTCGGTCTAATGATCATTCCGGACTGAGTACCATGATCATGATATTTGTAGGTGTAATTGTCTTAACAGTACTCTTTCAGTATTTCTTCATATACAATACCAATTATCTGGGCCAATCTATCGTAAGAGATCTCAGAAATAAAGTATTTCAAAAGATTGTAAAATTCAAATTGAGCTATTTCGATCGCACTCCAATAGGGCAAAGTACCACGCGTACGATAAGCGATGTGGAAGCGATCAATAAGATATTTACGGACGGATTAATTACCATTATTAGTGAGTCTCTAATGATTATTGCCGTGCTCAGTTTTCTGTTCTATACTTCTTGGGTACTCGGCCTTATCTGCTTAATTCTCTTACCCATTCTCATTTTAGCTACTTATGTATTTAAAGAAAAAATTAGAGTTGCTTTTACCAAGGTCCGGAATGAATTAAGCGATATGAATGCTTTTGTTCAGGAGCATATATCCGGAATTAAAATTGTTCAGATTTTCAATGCCGAAAAGCAGGAATACAAAAAATTTAAGGCCATCAATCAGCGCTACACCAGGGCGAATCTGGATGCTGTGCTTTACTATGCCGTGTTTTTTCCTTTTGTAGAATTAATCTATGCTCTGTCCTTGGCCGTAATGGTCTGGCTAGGAACCAGTAATATTATTAGCGGTTATGTTACTTTCGGTGAGCTAGTCGCATTTCCTATTTATTTGAATATGCTGTACAGACCAATTAGACTATTGGCAGATCGAATTAATACCCTGCAAATGGGCTTAGTCGCTTCGGAAAGAGTTTTTAAAATTCTAGACAAAGACTTCAAAATTGAAAACTCCGGAACATTGGATGGTGAGATTAAAGGAAATATCCAATTTGAAAAAGTACATTTCTCTTATGTCGACGATGTGCCCGTACTTCAAGATATCAGTTTCGAAATTGAACAGGGAGAAACACTGGCTATAGTCGGTGCGACTGGGAGTGGAAAGTCTACGATCATCAATCTGATCTGTAGGTTTTATGAAAAAAATAAGGGTAATATCCTGGTGGATGACAAGCCCATTGAGCAATTCGATCTTGATAGTTTAAGAAAGAATGTTGGAATTATACTACAAGATGTCTTCTTATTCTCAGGTACAGTTACTGATAATATCAGTTTAAGGAATGAGGAAGTCTCGTTCGAAACCATCAAGAAATCTGCCGAACTAATCGGTGCTCATGAATTTATCGAAAAACTACCTAAGCAATACGATTTTCAAGTAAGTGAACGGGGAGGATCTCTTTCAATGGGACAGAGGCAACTTATTTCTTTTGTCAGAGCTCTTGTATTTGATCCCAGAATTTTGATTTTAGATGAGGCAACTTCTTCCATCGATCCCGAAAGTGAATCGTTAATTCAATATGCCATTGAAAAATTGATTACCAAGCGTACTTCTATAATCATCGCCCATAGATTGAGTACTATTCGACATGCCGATAAGGTAATTGTTTTAGAACGCGGCAGAATTGTTGAAGAAGGGCATCCGGATGACTTGTTGAATCAAGAAGATAGTCACTTTAGAAAGCTCTATGAAAAGCAATTGGAATCTGCCGGTGCGCTAAGATTGTCGAAAAAAATGTAGAATTCATCGTTAATATGATTTGAAACGGAACAAAACATTTTAATGTCGCATTAATTTTAGTGAACTATAAATAAAAAATATATCATGTACTCAAGAAACCGTAGTAACGGAGCTTTTGGATTTATTATCGGATTGGTTTTGATTTTCGTTTTTTTCTCTACCCTATTCTACTCACTAAGATTTGTGTTTAGCATTCTTTCTGCTGTAGCACCATTTCTATTCATCGCTACATTGTTTATCAATTTTGGCGTGGTAAAGGATTACATTGATATGGTTATAGGAAAATTAAAAGACAACATAGGGATAGGCTTACTCTATGCCGTAGGATCTTTTATTCTATTCCCTTTAGTTGCAGGATTCCTTTTCTATAAGGCTATCACAGAGGACAAAACAGAAAGAAAGAAAAGAAGAGAATTTAGAAAGAAGAAGAGAAAAACAAAGGATGAATACATTCCTTTTGAAGAAGTTGTTGATGAAAGTCCGTTGGACTTTGAAAAAATGAGAGAGGAGAGAAAAACTTTTGAAGAAGTAATGGAAGAAAAGCAAAATTCTCAAGAATTGTAACAACACATGGGGCTCAGGCCCCGTTTTGAACCAATTGTTGGCTATCTTGCCCACCTATGTTAACATTGGTCCTTTTTTCAACTGCACTACTTGGATTATTTTACCTATCACTGAATCTTTGGATTGCAGAGCGTTGGCCCCATGACATCTCCAAAAATTATTCAATAGATGGAATAGAGCATCCAACCAAATTTTCCATTGTTATTCCAGTTAGAAATGGTGCCGGCCAGATAGGAGCCCTTTTAGATACTATTTTAGATCAAAACTATCCCTCACAAGCATTTGAAATTATTGTCATCAATGACCATTCTACGGATAAGACCTTGGAGGAAGCACAGAATTACAAGGAAGTTCGGATAGAACAACTCTCCGGCCATCCCCATACAGCCAATAAGAAAATGGCCATCGAGAAAGGGGTCCAATCTTCCAAAAATCCCTATATCATTACTACTGACGCCGATTGCGAATGGTCAGAAGATATCTTGAGCACACTTCATCATAAGATATTAGAGGAAAACCCCAATGTAATTTGTGGGCCGGTTGAAATTATATCGGAACCTACTTCGAACTACCGAGAGAAACTGGAACAGGTAGACATGGCCGGGATGATGCTGGTAACCAATGCGGGTATTCGAAGTCAACAGTATTTCTTGGGCAATGGTGCATTTCTCTGCTATCGAAAAATTGATTTTGAAGATGTAAATCCTTTTGAAGGCAATCATCACATCGCTTCCGGTGACGATGTATTCTTGGTGGATCAAATGGCAAAACGGGATAAGAAAGTGATATACCTCGTCCATGAAGGGATCGTAGTAAGAACGCATGCCAATAGGAATTGGAAAAGTTTTGTTTTACAAAGGAAAAGATGGAGTGGCAAGAATAAAAGTATTGGGCATTACAAATTAAGCTTGGTCATGGCCATTACTTTCTTGTTCAATTTAGCCCTCTGGATATCTACTCTAATTTTTGCTTTTCAAGGTCTTTGGTGGGGAATTCTCTTTCTGTGGGCATTTAAATTTTTATCAGATACCAT
Source organism: Saprospiraceae bacterium (assembly GCA_965230755.1). GTDB lineage: Bacteria > Bacteroidota > Bacteroidia > Chitinophagales > Saprospiraceae > DATFJT01. The sequence goes on from CBDDLT010000003.1 coordinate 165,716, forward strand.
AATTTATATGCGAGCTCGAAAATTCTTTTCGATGGATGTATCGTTTCTCGATATTCCGATCCTCAGTGTTATGCATAGCCTTTATATTGTGGTATTTGGCAGCTATGGAATTGTGAAGAAAAAGCCATCACAGCGTTGGAAATAAACGAAGATTTCTATTTTTTTAAATTCTAAAACTCAATCCGGTCATGATTGCGGTCAACTGGCCATCATCAGACTGAAATGCACTTAATACATTATCGGTATACAAATAGAAGTCAATAGGCCCCGGATGAAGGCTGAAACCCAGACCTAGATTATGCCTTTCGAATTTATAGGAATAGTTCACATTTGCTCTTAGGAACCGGAAAAAGTCATGGTGAAAACCAAGGTGTATCATCGAATTTCGATCATCAGATACAGCGCTTTCCCGTGAAGAGTATAGAAATACCAGGTTTGTTCTTTCCGTCCATTGATAGTCCGCTCCAAAACCCCAGGTAGAATTCAAATTATGTCTAAAATCATCTGCATCAACAGCATCAAATTCGAACTCCTCCAAAATGGTATCCAGGCTAAGATCATAATCCAGTTCATTATCGAAAATGCCCTCATCGATTATGCTTCCCTCATAAATAAATTCATTTTTAGAAAAAATTCTTTGGACCTTTTCATCGTAATCTATATATCCAAGATCCTTTACAAAAGCATGAACATTGAGTGTCGGACTCAGATCATAACTTGCTCCAATATCCAAGCTCCAGCCAGCATTTTCATTCAAGTTAAGATCGGTCCATTTATCATTCTCCACCTCCAAAGTATTGGGATTGTAATAAGTCAAAGACGAAGAAGATAGAATTTCATAGTCCGTTTTAGCGGTGATTTCGTAGAATGCCGTATCCGTAGTGATCTCAATAAGATCCTTTTCCGTTCGACCATAAGCAGAACCAAAAATTCTACTCACGTTCACCCCAAGACTGAGCCTCTCAAACTCATAGGCTACATGAAGACCCAGTTGGTTGTACAAATTATAGTTGAGCTCCGGACCGATTTCCAATGTTTCACCGATATAAGGCCCGTTTCCGTACCACAATAGCTCCGGTAATTGACGCGGATACTTCACTTCAAGATCTGCCTTAAATGCATGAAATAGTCCCAGCCTCAATCCGCCAATTCGAGTTCCAAAATAAAAACTCATCAGCTCATTGACAGAACTGACATCGTTGAGGGAGTCCAATGATCCGATCAATTCTTCTAAGTCAACCACCAGCTCATTGTCACCATTTCTGCTTGTGGCACCAAAAAGATCACCATCGCTATTATAAGCGTCAATATTGAGAAAACCCAAACCTATATAAATAGAATGATCGCTATCGACCAAAGCGGGATTCAATAAAAAATTCTGCAAGCCACCTGGTGCCGTACTACTACTCAATCCCAATTGCGCATGAACGCAAAAAAAACAGGAAACTGCGATAATCGTAGAAATAAGCTTTCTCATATCCATATTATAAATTCGTGATCTCTGCTTTTAATCCGATTTTTAAATCCAAGAACTGATCTGGAGTTATTTCCACGGAGTTGGGATAGTTTTCGCTACTAAAATGAGCCACCAGATGTATTTTTTTACCCTGCTTCCACTTATCGTAGCGATCAGTATCAAACTGAACAAACTTAATGGTTTTAGTCGGATCAGAGTTCGCAGACGCATTCTCATCAAATCCTTCTATCACGAGTCCTTCGGGCAATAAGGAGTCAATGATATTGTTATTCTCATCAACAATGATCGCTTGAACGTCCATAGCCACCGGAATTGTACTTTCAAAAATCATCTTGAACTCTCCATTTAAAATTTCAGCACCGGAATCGAAGGTAGGTAGCTCAAAATCTATCGTATCTCTTGCCTCGAAATCTTGTGCAGATCCTTTTAAGGGCAGAACAACTACTACCTGAACTACTATTTCACTGGAGTCAGTCATAAATCCTGTGATAGTCGTATCTCGATCTGGGTTGGCAATAGCATACATATCATAGAAAAGTGCCAAAGGTTTTACACTGGTCACATCCGGTAGGTTCGAATTATCTTTATTAAAATCAAAGGTAGTAATGGCAAATTCTCCTACTTCTCTAGGATATTCTATGTCGAATCCATCCGTTACATAAGGGCTCTCCACTTCAAATGTACCTCCATCAAGTGTATAAAGTTCGAGAGCTTTGATATCCGATCGAACAGGAAAACCGAAAGAATTTTTCAAATTAACGGTTACTACCGGTTCTTCGAAACGCATATCTCCACGTCGCAAGGTCTCGAATACTTCAATTTCTATGGTATCTTGATCCATCGGTATTTCTTCATAGGACCAATAGCCTTCAACATAAGAAAATGTCATATTTCTCAATACTCCAGCAGTATTATCCGGCAGTTCTCTTCTTGAACCATCCGGTAGAATAGCAACTATATTTATATCCATTTCATTATTGGTAAGATCTATTCTAATTCCAGCAAGATCTTGAATGATAAGAATACTTGAACTCGGAGAATAAGGACCAAAAACCCTCTTAAATGGAACTCCATCAATACTCAATTCAGGAAGCGAGAGTTCTACATTAATGGGTTCGCTGAATTCATTGGAAGAAAGAACATTCATCGTTCCTCCCGAAATAAAGGCAAAATCAACTTCTATATTGTTCATCAAATTAATCGGAACTGTATTATTTGAATCAGGTGCAGTAAAAGGAAGAAGTTGAATTTCATCAAATATGTTGAGACTAGACTGGCTGGTCACATCACCACTATAAACAAAGGTCACCAGATTGTCTTCATTAATGGTCAAATAGGTATTTTCATTGTCATCGCCTATTAACTCTGAAAACTCAAATCTGCCTTGAGCAAGAGGAATTGCTATTTCAGGATGATATCCATCTCTATTTATATCTTCTATTTCTGAAACATCGTCAAAACACGAAATGAATAAGAGGGTGGTTGCAAGTAAAAAAAAGAGCTTTTGCATATTTCCTAGTTTCAAAGTAAATCCAATTTACGAATTTAAAGCTGCATCATTTCCTTCAGAGAAGGAATAAAAACTTTTAATTGCAATTGGTCTCTAATATTTTTTGCCAGATTTTTTTGCGCATCTATCTCCCCATGAACAAGAAATAGTTTGTCGACCTTCTTCTGATTGCCTAAAAAGTCTATAATTTCACCTTGATCAGCATGAGCCGAGAAAGACCCCATTCGCACTATCTCCGCATTGATGGGCACAATCTGTCCAAACAGTTTCACCTCATCTACCTCACCGCTGAGCAAAATACCTCCCAATGTTTGAGGGGCACAATATCCCACCATGAGAAAGGTATTTCTTGGATCTCCTAAATTATTGGCCGCATGATGTCTTATTCTACCCGCATTCATCATACCGGAAGCACTGATAATGATAGCCGGTTCATTCGAATTATTCAATGACTTAGAAAGTTCTGCGGAACGCACATAGTGAAGATTATTGAATCCAAAAGGATTATCGTCCGTCATCATGTAATTGACCAATTCTTGATCAAAACACTCAGGATGGGTGCCAAATATCATTGTTGCATTTACAGCCAGGGGACTATCCACGTAAACAGGGATGTTGGGAAGTTTTCCTGCGGTCTGAAGTTTGTCCAACATGTATACAATTTCCTGAGTCCTTCCCACAGAGAAAGCTGGAATGATCACCTTTCCTTTTTTTATGCAACAAGTATTAATGATGACTTGCAGGAATTTATCATATTCCTCCGGTTTACCATCGTGGAATCGATCTCCATAGGTAGATTCACAGATTAAATAATCACATTCTGGCATTAGCTGTGGATCTCGAAGAATAGGTCTATCCGGTCTTCCAATATCACCAGTAAAGCCTATGATTCTCTCTTTTCCATTCTCTCTGATTCGAAGGACTGACATTTGCACTTCCCAAAATATGCCCGGCATCTCTAAACTGTATTTCTACATTATCGTGAATCTTTTCCCATCTGTCATAGGAAAGACTCGAGAAGAGCTGCATAGCAGTAAAGACATCATTCTCCTCATAGAGTGGCTCCTTGAAGACTTTTTCTTTCTTGTTCTTTTTAGCTTCTTTTTTGTTGTGATATTCGGCTTCGTATTTCTGTATTTTAGCACTGTCTAACAACATAATGTTACACAGACTCCTCGTAGCATGAGTACAGACTATATTTCCTCTGAATCCATCTTTGACCAATTTGGGAATTCTCCCACTATGATCAATATGCGCATGTGATAGGACCAGAATGTCAATAGAAGAGGGTTCAAAGAACCATTGCTCATTAAATTTATCCATCTCCTCTTCATTTCCCTGGTAAAGTCCACAATCCAGTAAAATATTAACGCCGCTGTCCAAGCTTATCAAGTGCGCACTTCCCGTTACTTCCTGAGCAGCTCCACAATATCTAATTTGCATAAAGAAAAAATTGTTAAGACGAACAAATTAAGAAAAATAAATAAATCCTTGGACCTGGATTGGGAATAAGGCGATTTCAAAGCTCGGTTGGGGTAGGAGTATTGGTCTTTAGGGGTTAGGGGTTAGGGGTTAGGGAATTGTATATGCCTGAAAAAGGTTGACCGTTATCTAACTTAAATTTTCAACAATAGGGATGTTAAGATTCATATTGATTGTTTTGTTTTGTTGGTCTAATATAGGGAATTGTTTTTCAAATTCTACAGGGGTTTTACGACACAAACTTAAGTGAGGCTTATCATGGTTGTATAATCTCACTGCTCGGTCAACTTGTTTGGTTAGTTGACTTAGATTATTGATAGTCCAATGTTTTAGATAGTTATTTTTTATAATGCCATTAAGTCGTTCAGCTTTACCATTTTCATAAGCGAATTCACACATACTATTGTTGAATTTATATTTTGCTGTAAGGGCTAAGAAGGCTTTATCATAGTATTGGCCACCACCATCAGAATGGAATATTATTCCTGGAGGTAGTTGGTGATTTCTGTTTTGAATAGCCTGTTTTAAAGCAGGTAAAGTAGTATGTTCAGTAAGCAATCTGGAGGAGACTTGATGCCCTAAAATACGTCTGGAGAAACAATCAAGAATAAAGGTGATATAGTAGAATGTATTGTCTATTTCAAAATAGGTAATATCACTGCTCCATAATTGGTTTATGCTGGTTAATTTCAGACCTATAGTAAGGTTGTCAAAACGAACAACTCCATTGCTATTAGTGGTTCTACGCGCAGATTTATTGTTATTAGACATATAACCGTATTGTCTACATAATGCCTCAAACCGATCTCTGCCGATGAAAGAGGGGTTGATTTTATAATACATTGTTCGACAACACATAGTGGGGTGATCGATTCTGATATCCCTGATTATTTTGAGCAATTGACAGGCTTGTTCATCATTTCTCAGACGAGCATTTAGATGCTTGTGAAACCCTTGTTTAGTGACTCCCATTGCGCGATACATACTATTCAAACTCCAGTTATAATCCTGTCGATGTCTCCAAAAGTAGATCAGGGTTTCTTTGAAGACTTTTTTTTAATATCTACCCCATAGGTCTGTTCAGCAATATCAATGAGCTTGTCTTTAAACTCAATCTCAATCTGCTTTTGACCTAATAGACGCTCCAAGTCTGCTATTCGCTTTTGTAAAGCAACGATCTTTGACGTATCACTCTTTGACTCCACTATTGTCCGTTGTGGCTTTTTCAATTGACCATACTTTTTGATCCATTTGTACACCGCAGTATCTGTAACCTCATAAGCCTTACATACCTCTATTACAGTGCTTTTCCCTTGTTCAATCTCCCTTACCTTCTTTTGTTTAAAGGTATCACTAAATCTTCTATAGCGACGCTCCGTCGTACTTTGATTGAAATTCTTCTTGTAATCTGACATAGTATTTTCCACTTTTTTAATTAATAAAGTGGTCAACCTATTTCAGGCAATGACAAATTTAAGATATTTAAACTATTAAGGAGAGCTTTATTCTAGAACTGGTTGTGTGGTGCTCGATTTTTTAGCAAAGCTATATCTAGTAAACAATTCTAAACTCCCACTTGAGTAGTCCTTCAAATCAGTCAGAGTCATGTCATAAGCTAATCCCAGTACCAATTGATTACTTACAGCCGTGTTAAAGATAAAAGAAAGGCTTTCTCCTTTTAACTCAAGGACTGAATTCCTGGAACGGTAGTTCATACCAAAGCCAAACTTATCGACAAACCTAAATAGAAAACTCAGATCGAAATCAGCCGGACTACTTTTTACCACTTTAAGCAAACTCATGGTTTGCAAGTCAATGTCATTGGAAAGTTCGAATGTATAACCGGCAGTAACAAAAGCGTGTAGTACTTCTCGTGTTATACTCGCATCATCACCATAATCAATGTTATTTCTCAACATTCTTGGTGCTGATACACCAAAGAAATAACTATTTCCTTTAAAATACGCTCCGAATCCAAAATTAGGAACTGTTTTCGTCACCCTACCTTCCGGAACTGCAGGATCTCCTTCTCTTGGTTGTGTTGTGATGATTTGTGGGTCATTGAAATCTGCGGAGTAATTTTTGACCGAAGCCTGAACACCCAGTGATAGCACACCTGACTCCATACTAATGCGATATGCGTAATATGCATTGGCAGTGATCTCCTGGTTAATAGCAATTTTTGTTCTATCGATACCGACACCGACACCAATTCTTCTATTGAGCAAGGGCATGCTCAAATTAAAAACTTGATGTTCAGGAGCCCCGTCAATGCCCAACCATTGTTTTCTATAGGTAAGGTTTGCTTCGGCTAACTTATGGTTACCCGCAAAAGCAGGATTAAAACTTAGTATCTGATTAAAGTACTGCGTTACCAAGGCGGACTGCTGACCGCTCAAATCGCAGTTCAAAAAAATAACAACAATAAGAAAAATCAACTTTTTCATACTTACCGTTGAATGATTAAAAATCCTGATTCCGTTGGAACACCTGTCCCAAAATTAACCAGATAAAAATAGGTTCCATCGTTAAGCGCCTCGCCCTTATAATCTCCCTTCCAATCATTGAGATACGGAGAAGCCTGGAATACTTCATCTCCCCATTGATTGAAAATGGTCACTGAATTATTGGGATAATCCGGAGAAGCCAAACATGGGATGATGAAAGCATCATTTGTATTATCATTATTAGGTGTTATTAGCGTTGGAATAGTACAATCCAAATCATCTCCAACTGTTATGGTTACTCTGGCCGTATCGCAATAGTCCGGACACCTTAGGTCACATAACTGATAGGTGAATTCATCAGGTCCAATGTATCCCACATCTGCAAAATACATGATTTCCGTGTCAGAGAGTTCGATTCTTCCATTACTGGGATCACTGAGAATTTCAATAACGGAATTCTCAACACCAAAGTCGTTATCCAATATGTCAATAGTTTCAAATCCGGCAAAGTCGATATCGAAGTTATCACCTTCAGCATCAACTCCCAAGTAATAACTGACTATTACTGTATCCTGATCAAACAGCCTACATTGTAAGTCACTCAAGGTATAAATGAAGTAGTTCTCCCCTACCTCCAGGTCGTGTGCCTCAGAATCCGCATTGAAAGGATCAGAAAGATTAGCATTGCCCAATGTCGACCAAATACCGGAACACTCACCGCTAGAACCAGCATTTAGAACTACCGTGGGTTCTCCGCAAATATCCTGATCAAGTCCTGCAAAAGCATCACAGGGTTCTTTGAAATTAACCCTTACCTCTACTGTTGCCTGATCGAAAATGTTGGGTTCGCACTCAGGGTGTGTAAGATTCCATGTAAAATAATAGGTATTGCCTGGGACCAAATTCCTGACCAATGTATTCGGATCAGATGGATCTACTATAACGACACCCAGAGTCTGTTCTTGGAACGGGTTTTGAGACCAATAACCCTCTACCAGGCCAGTCGGTGCTCGTGCAGAAAGAAAGACAGAATCAAGATTACAGATGGTAATAAGGGGATCTGCTATAGCAGTTTGGCCCGTATTTACTTTATAAACGCTAATGGTGTCCGTAGAATAGTTTACGCATGTGCCATAGGAAACCGACCATTCGAACAAATACTCCTCGCCTCCTACCAAATCGCCAAAGAACATCTCCGTTACAGCCGAAGTGGAATTAAAAAGTCTAACAGGATTTGGTCCACTAACTTGCCTCCACATACCGCTGTAGTTCTCGTCGTCTTGGGGCAAATTAATTGCTCTCAACAACTTGTTATCCTCACAAAGAATCAGATCATCTCCAACTTCAGCAAAAAACGTATCCGGTACCGTAAATACATTGAATTCATACAAATCAGATCTGCCGGAAAAACAGCCTCCATTCTCAGCAGTGACATAGACACTATTCGAACCAATCTCGAAAGAATCAATGGAAATTTCTACAAATCCATTCCCAAATGGATTATCCAATGCTGTCGACCCATCATCATTGAAAATATAATACAATTCACCTGGCATTCTACCAGCTGTTTCTATCTCTACAGTTACCAATCTATCGCCCTGGTCAATGCAAAGGTCTTCTATCAATTTAATCTCTGGAGTAGTCGGGTTCTCACGTACTTCGATAAATACACTATCCGAAAAAACAGAACTACAGCCTCCGATAATCAATCTAACTCTATAATATCCTTCATTTTCTTCTCCAGCCATCGGTATCGCCGGTTCTCTCAAACTAGAACTAAAGCTCATAGGACCTTCCCAGATATAACTGGCTCCTTGAACTTCTTCGGCCGAGAGGAACAAAGTATCACCATCACAAATAAAGGAAGGATAACTAAAATCCGGCATATCGGGTACTAAAGTAATCGTCGGATAAAACTCCAGGGAAAGTGGTGAAGAACATTCATCCGTTAAAATCTGTAACTGAACAGCCATACCAGGTAAATATTCAGAATTCGGCAATTTGAACTCCGGAGTGGATGTTCTATAATTTGTACCGTTATGGGTCCATTGATAGCTGGTCGTTGGATCATTGTAATTATCCGTAGAAAGATGTATCGAATCTCCTTCGCAAATTACTCTATCCTGTCTAATGACTGGAAGAGGCGGTATAGAATTCAATTCCAATTCATACTTAATCAACCCTGATGAGCAGTTATTCTCATTGTAAACCTCAAGAAAATAATCTCCGGCATCATCAATACTTACATTATCAATAATAAGAACACTATCCACTCCATTCACCAGTGGTCCGGACCAGGTAAAACTGTGATTACCAAACCCAGAATTGATAAATGGAATTAGTTCGATGTGTTGATTGCCATCTACGCACTGATCACCTTGAAAGACAATACTATCTACAATCGGTATCCTATTTACAATGATGTCGATGCTATCATCTTGAGCACATCCCAGAGGCGATTCCCACTCCAATTTTATCCTGCCTGAGGATGGATTCACAATCATAAAATCTCTGGAATTCGCTATTTCCATACCGTTCCCATTTCGCCACAGATATGAACTATTCTCAATGAAGGTCGCGCTTAAACGAAGTGTATCAGTTTCACATAAAGGATTATTAGCCGAAATATTGATGAAGTATTCTTGATCCACCAAAATTTCTATAGGATCAGATATTTCAGAGCTACATGATCCCAGGTATGCTCTTGCAGTCCATTCCCCAGCCTCGATACTATTATTGTCGAATCGGATTTCCTGATCAGTACTACTATATGTCCTGCCAGTTGGAGAAATCCAAACGATACTGTCAGCAAAAGAGGAACTTACTTGTAGAAGCAGTTCATCCTCCGAGCAAATAGGGCTATTACTTACCAGAATGGGTTTCTCTAAGCGATTTGAAATGGTTATTTCTGTAACTGAGGCATCTGAAAGACAACCGAATTCATTTTCCACTTGCAGTACATATTCTCCACTGTGGCTGGCGTTGGCAGAAGGAATCAGCACAAAATTAGTGTCTGAAGAGCTGCCTGGATACTGCCAGAAATAGTCTAGATTCGGGAGGAGATCTGTAGTGAGCAATACTGTATCTCCTGAGCAATAACTATCTCTTCCGGAGATTACCGGTTGCGATGGTTTATCAAAAATGTCAATCGAAACGGGGTTAGAATAAGCGGATCTACAATTATCCACTGAAACTCTTACCTGATATTCTCCTCTGTGATCATTGGGATTCGCATTGTTAAAGATCAAATTAGGCCCCAGGCTTGTTCTTTCTCCAAGTGGCGTACTCCATTCATAAACTACATTAGTACCCATACGGATACTAGAAGATATGACCAGCTCTTCTCCTTCACAAACCGGATCACTGAATACGATAACAGGAGCATTGGGAGCCGCTAAGAAATTCAATTCGATGGATCTTTCTTCACTTGAACATCCAAATTCTGATTCAATCGTTAGTGTGTAGACGCCATTAACAGAAGTATCTGCATTCAACAAGATCAAATCCTCAGAAGTAAAAATTTGACCATCCGGATCCATCCAGGTATAGTTCATAACCCCGCCGGTATTCAGGCCTAACTGCGCGCTCAATACAAGTGAGTCCGTACCATTAAGACATTCGCCAGAGAGAATATTACTATTGATTCCTAAAAGTTCGGGTTGATCATAAATGACTACTTCTATGGAGTCATAAAAGAAGCAATTTTCCTCCGTAATTCCCGTCAATATATATTTTCCCGTAATTGGATCGTCAACTGTAGTTTCTCTACCCATAAAAGAGAAACCTGGTCCTATCCATTCATAAGTCATCCCTTGGAATTCGTCAGCAGAAAGGGAAAGGCTTTCACCATCGCATAAGGGGTTATTACTTTGAATATTTAAATTTAAATCTTGTTGGATAGTTAAAATTCTTGGGTCTGAAATATCAGAAGCGCATCCGTCAATGATTACAACCACAGCATATTCTCCCGGGACTAAATCTGCAGATGGAACAATAATAGTACTTGAGCTAGAATTAAGAATTCCACCGCTTGGCATATGCCATTGATATTCATCTCCATTACCAATATCACAATTCAGTACGAGATCCTCTCCAGGACAGATAATATCTTCAAACAGAATAGTTGGCATCTGAGGTTTTTCAGTTATCGAAACCAAGATAGAATCGAAGTTCGAAAAACAATCTCCATCAATCACCCTCAGGCGATACCATCCGGAATCATCCATTGTGGCTTGTTCTGTAACCAATGGACTTTGCTCATTCGAACTAAAATTATTAGGACCTTCCCATACGAAAAGTGTAGAAACAATACTGTTATCCAGAATCAGGCTGTCTCCTTCACAGAATATCAATGGTTGATCACCTAAATCAATGATTCGTTTGTCATTCACTGCAAATTCTACTCTATCGGAAATTTCGGAGTTACAATTGCCACTGACCAAATCAACATAATAATTGTTGATTCCTAAACTACTTGCTAAAAATCTAAATTCCGGAATCGTCGTAGAATCCACCAATTGTGCAGACCCTCCTACATCGACATACCAACGATAAAAATCTACACCCGAAACCAAATCAGTCGTTAAAAGCACCTCTTCCTCAAGACAATACTCTGAATTTGAAGAACGAATGGATGGTTTGCCTGGCATGGCATTGATTTGAACATCTACATAACCGTAAGCAATGCACGAAGTTAAATCAGAAGTAACCCTTAGTTCATATTCTCCTGCATCACCAATATCTGCATTGATGATGGTAGGATTTTCCAGATTTGAAAATGATTGTCCTAGCGGGTCAAACCATTCGAAACTTAAGGAAGCCGAAGACGCTGAAATATCCGGATCCATGAATAATTTGAGATCATCTCCTTCACATACACCTCTATTATAATCCGGAAATACTTCATTGATTTCCAAGTCAACAAAGACTTCGCATTGCTCTCTATTTCCATTTTCGTCCTCAACAATGATATTAACGCTTACGGGTGAATCCTGTGCGTTCGAACAATCCAAAACGGCAGGGCTAAATAATGTATCAGCTATGCCACAATTATCAAAAGCCTGAAAATCAAACATGGACGGATCAAGGATAAGACTTTCCGTACCATCCGCATTCAAACTATATCTCATAGCCTCACTTTGGTCACAAACTAAGCTCGGCAACATGCTATCCACAAGCATATATTTGTATCGACATAAGGCTGTATTTCCACCCTTATCGGCATAGCTAATTTCAACCATATTCGAACCTGCACCGAAGGTATACAGATTAGGCGCATTGAGTTGTATTGGAACAAAGTCACTGGTATCCTTGACGCCGTATACCTTGTATTCAAAATCTGTTATTCTAGGATATGACAGTAGGGCCAAAACTCTTGGTGTACCTGAGGTATTGCTTGGGCAGTAATTATTGATCGAGTTCTTATCAGGATCACTACCTTCACTTTCAACTACACCTATTTCGGTTGGTACAAGTTGAAAATCCAATCTTCCATCCTCCAACCAGGATTTTAATTCAGAGGCTGAAATTTCTATCGTAGATAAACTAGCATTCTCGCAGTTCGCTCCTAAAGCTGAATTAGTAGTTCCTATTTGGTCAATATCTTCTCCATATACCGCAAACCTCTCAGCTGAGTTATCTACATCTCCCCATACAAAAAGTTGTAATCGAATCGCAGTGAAAGCGTGCAAATCACTGCGAGTAAAACTAAAAGTCATGGCTTCAGCCTTATTATCAGCATCAAAAGTCATATTCTTTATAACAGAGTCTCTGACAAACACCTCTTCCATACAATCGTCAAATAGCTCCAAAGGAAGATCAATTGTATCGCGTTTTTCACACCCCGAATCTAGGTGCTCTACTACATCATCCGGACAACCAATAATTTGAGGAATTCCACGGTCTTTTACTATAAGGTCATACGAACAGGTGTCCTTATTACCGCTGAGGTCTACAACTTCGTACTGGACTTTATACTGACCGGTTGGGATCGACCTATTTGCAGGGGGAGTTCCTCTGAAGTTTCCAGGGGTAATAGTATAAGATTGTATGCTTGCATCATTGCAAGGATTAGGACTCAGTATCAAGCTTGGTATGTTGACGATCGACTCACAACTTCCTGGACTTACGACAATTTCCTGAGGAGATGGGCAAGTCAAAATTTCCGGGGCAGTTTCGTCCTTAACAACTATGTTGAAACCACAACTATCCAGATTTCCTGCCGGATCGGTTACTAAAAATTTCAGTTGATTGATCCCCAACTCAAATCGATAACCAAGGAATGTAGAATTCAGTATAAAACTGGATTCCGTACCATCCGGTAATTCTACAAAAAACTGAATGACGTTTTGATCCTCACAATTATCATCTATTATAGGTAAAAAATCGGCCAAATCAACAAAAATATCACACTGGCTCGTGCCGTCAACAATATAATCCAAGGTATCAGCACATAAAAGCTCTGGGATAAAACTATCCACTACTTCAATGAGGAAATTGCACTCATCCAGGACATCTAGATTCTCATCCAACAAAGTATAAATGACCTCCGTCATACCAGCATCCAAAGAAATATTAATTCCACCTTCTCCCGAACCAATCATATTGCTACTACCCGCAGGAAAATATATTTCGTACTCTAAGGTATAATCTGTAAGACTACAATCAATCAACTGAGGTGGATCGCTATTGTATATAAATGAGCATTGCTGATCTCGCAGGAATAATTCCAAATCTGATAAACATGCAATTGTACAGGCTTGGGGAGCAGGATATAAGAGTGGGCTCTCGCTAAGAGCAGAAAATTGTTTTCCCTGTGTTTTAGTTGTTTCGTATGTACCACAATTTCTATTCGAATCATAGGCCGTTGCCCAATGTTCTAAATAAGAAACCTCAGCGAGAACCGGCACACTTACATCGCAAAGTGACCGTTTATTATTTTTTTCGAAAGTTTTTGATTCAATCAATGAAGGATTACTACCAGAGGCGGTTGAAACTCCAAAAACTAGCATGAACGCTATAGCCGGAAGGGCTCCGAATATTAGAGTAGATTTAATAGGTTTGATGCTTAAAGAATTATACAATACGCCTTTCATAAGGAACTCTGAAGCCGTAAAACACAAGCTTTACGACCATAAATTAACTAAAACACTAGTACATACGCTACTTATATTCTTTAAACGTATGAATGATTTCATCTGCTGCTTTAGCAAGAAAGGTTTAAAGTGTTGATAATCTGACGATTACACTTTTGGTCAAAAAATAATATTATCTATTTCCAAAATTCCGGATACTTTCCCTTTAGAATTTCCAGTCTTTTTGTGCATTCCTGTTTTCCTAAGAGTTCAGATATCTCGTAAATGGAAGGGCCGCTGAGAACTCCGCAAAGCGCTATTCTCAATATGGGTAGAACTTGACCAAAGCCTAATCCTTTATCTTGAAGAAATTGCTTTATAGTATCCTCTATTGTTGTTGCATTAAAGATTTGGAGTTCATTGAGAGCACTTAAGAACTCATCCCACTGCTCTACAAAAGTAGGCTTCAATTTCTTTCTTAAGTTTTTCTCATCATAGGATTCAACCGGGAGAAAACAATAATAGCAAGAAGACCAAATCTCGCTGTAGGTATTGATCCTTTCCAAATACAATTCGCTAACCTTGGCAATGGTATCATCTGAAGCTTCTACATTCTTTTCATCCAGTACTGATCTCAAATGTGGTACCAGATCATCGGCTCCAGACTCGATGATATAGTGTTGATTGTACCAAAGGGCCTTTGAAAAATCAAAGCGAGCACCTGACTTGACAATATCATCTAAATCGAAGTCCTCCAACAATTCTTCTATACTGTATATCTCTTTTTCCTTACCTGGATTCCAGCCTAAAAAGGCAAGAAAATTGATCAATGCAGAGGGATGGAATCCCACTTCTCGGAATCCGCTGAAAAACTCCGAACCGTCTGGTGCATTCCAATCCAAAGGAAATACAGGAATACCGAATTTCGCTCCATCTCTCTTGCTTAGCTTACCCTTTCCTTCCGGTTTTAGGATTAAGGGCAAATGAGCAAATGCCGGCATTTCATTTTCCAATTCAAATGCCCTATATAAAAGAACGTGATGTGCGGTGCTAGACAACCATTCTTCTCCTCTGATTACATGACTAATTTTCATAGCATGATCGTCCACCACATTGGCGAAGTGATAGGTCGGCAGACCATCGCTTTTCATTAAGACCTTATCGTCCAGTTCCGAAGAATTAAAACTCACTTCTCCCCTCACGATGTCCTGGAATCGAATCGTTTCATCCGGATTTATTTTCAGACGAATGACATAGGGGTATCCTTGATTGATAAGATCCTTTACTTCTACATCGGACAAACTCAAACTGTTCTTCATCTGATTTCTGACAGACCAATCGTATTTTGGACTGTGTATTCCTTCTTCAGTTCGTCGTTCGCGCATCTCGGTCAAATCTTCCTCTGTGTCAAAGGCATAATAGGCACTTCCCTTTTCCAGTAACAAAGCAATTTTTTCTCTGTATAAATCCGTTCTTTCCGATTGTCTGTATGGACCGAATTCTCCTTCACTTATCGGATCTTCATCCGTTATTAGACCGACCCATTGCAGTGCCTCCATGATATAATTCTCCGCTCCCTCAACATATCTCTTTTGATCCGTATCTTCAATTCTCAGGATAAAATCTCCTCCGTTTTTCTTGGCCCATAGATAGTTGTACAATGCTGTTCTAAGGCCTCCAATATGTAGAGGACCCGTAGGACTTGGTGCAAATCTGACTCTTACCTTATTCATGTTAGTTTGATTGTCTATAATTTTATGCAAATTTGGTAAAAAATAATTTAGGGCGAGAATAGCAGCTTTTTCTTTTCAAAATCTTATCGTAGAGATATGTTCTACCCAAAAAAAATACCAAGATTGGTCCAGTATATGTACTCAGATTATATATGGTCTTTGTACACGGAAGAAAAGAAAGTTTATCTAAGTTTTGATGACGGCCCTGAGCCTGAAGTTACACCTTGGGTATTGGATCAGCTGGCCAAATACAATGCCAAAGCTACTTTCTTCTGCTTAGGTAAAAATGCTTGTTTGTATCCGGACATTGTAGAATCTATTATTCAAGCCGGGCATTCTATCGGCAATCATACTTTTGATCATCTCAATGGTTGGAAAACGAATAACTCGGATTACTTTGACAATATTCATCGTGCTGACCCCTATACATCTACTCATCTTTTTCGGCCACCTTACGGACGTCTTAAAAGAGCGCAGAGAAAAGAACTCATAAAAAAATACACCATAGTAATGTGGGATTTATTGGCCGGAGATTTTGATAAAAACATATCTCCTAAGGCCTGTTTGGACAATGTCATCAAGAACACTGAAAATGGATCCATTATTGTATTACACGATAGCATAAAAGCGAAAAAGAACTTGGAATATGTTCTTCCTAGAATTTTGAATTACTTTTGCGCTGAAGGTTTTGAAATGAATGCAATACCTAGTGATATCAAACATAGTTGAATTATGAGATACGAAAAACACAATACTGAACTTTTTAAGCAAAACAGACAACGCTTTGCAAGGCACATGAAGCCTAATTCAATTGCCATCTTTCAAAGTAATGATCAGATGCCCAGAAAAGGAGATCAGTATTTCAATTTCGTTCAAAATCCTGATCTTTTCTATATGAGTGGTTTGGATCAAGAGGAGACTGTGGTTGTGATATTTCCAGATTGTGTTAAAGAGGGCTATCAAGAAGTGGCTTTTATTAAAAAGACCAATGAACACATCGCGATCTGGGAAGGGAGTAAATATACTATCGAAGAGGCAAGAGCGATCAGTGGCATTGAGAAAGTATTTTTTCTGGAAGACATGGATGGCATTCTCAATGAACTTATTCTTTTGGCCAATAGAATTTATCTAAACGGCAATGAAAATGATCGTTTCGCTTCTGAAGTTGCACTAAGAGATGATCGATATCGAAAAACATTGTTCAAACGATATCCATCTCACAAGTATCACCGAGCTCAACCCATCATGAAAAAACTGAGAATGATCAAGTCGGATTACGAGGTTTTGGCCATTCAAAGAGCATGTGATATCACTGAAAAAGCTTTTAGAAGAATACTTGAATTTGTAAAACCTGGTGTGGGAGAATGGGAAGTAGAAGCGGAAATCATTCACGAATTTTTGATCAATAAAAGTACAGGACCAGCTTATGATATCATAGCCGCAAGTGGACCTAACGCTTGTGTCCTTCACTATACGACGAATAACGAACGATGTAAAGATGGCGACGTCATGCTATTAGACTTTGGCGCTGATTATGGTAATTACGCTGCGGATTTGAGTAGAAGTATTCCCATTAACGGAAAATACTCAAAGAGACAAAAGGACGTGTATAAGTCCGTTCTCACGGTGATGAAACAGGCCACTGAAATGCTGGTTCCAGGCAACAATTTGACCGATTATCATAAAGCGGTTGGCGAATTAATGGAAAAGGAGTTGCTCGATCTGAAACTCATCGATAAAAAGGATATCAAACAGCAGAGTAAGGACTCGCCTGCCTACAAGAAGTACTTTATGCATGGCACCTCTCATCATCTTGGACTGGACGTGCATGATTTATGTAATAGATATGATCCTTTCCAGGCGGGAATGGTATTCACCTGTGAGCCAGGTATTTATATTAGAGAAGAAGGGCTTGGTATTCGGTTGGAAAATGACATCCTAATAACGGATAAAGGCCCTATAGATCTAATGGGCAATATTCCACTTGAAATAGAGGAAATAGAAGAGTTGATGAATAAAAATTAATCGAATTCGGATTAGCTTTCTCCTCTTAGAAATAGTCATAGAAGACTTCAGGCTTATTACGCTTGAAGTCTTCTTTCAGTTTTAGACAATTATCTGAAATCAAAGTAGTACAAACCATTATAATTGGCAAAAAAGCCATCTATATCTAATATGATCTCTGCAGTAAAAGTGCTCCCACCTTTCCAATCCGGTGCTCCATCCCAGTAATCACTCCAATTATTGGGTGCGTTTTCTTTTTGCTCAGGAGGGATATCGGTTACAGAAATAGCTTCTCTTTCACCATAAAATGTGAACCCCCAGGAACCATCAGTCTCGTTATAATTGGGGTTTGCTCCTGGCAATAATTCGTTTATTCTTTCGATCACTTCTTCTTCCATACTTCCAGGCGCATAGATATCAATACGCTGACCGATATCATCGTTGTTTAACCAATCAATTAGATTAATGGTTAAAACAGAAGAGACATCCCAGTGAGCAAACGCGCCTCTTTCGGTATCAGGACACCAAAGTGCTACCGGCTTACATGGCCCTCCAGGGAAAGAATAAAACCCAGTTACTTGAACATTAGGTTGTTGACAAAGCCCCCAGCTATGTTGCGGTATGTAATAATACATAACGGTAATTTTTCATACCCTACTCTATTTAGGATCAGGCTTTTCAGAATCCGCCTAGATAACCATGAATTTTTAGAAAGTTATGATATTCATGATAATCCACTCAAATGTAGTTTCACAGCATTTTTCGTGTAACCGTATTATTACCTGTTTTAAAAAATCAAGTGTTTACACCTAAAGTTGAAGCGAATTAATTACTAAGAAAAGAAATTGAGGAGAAAGATGTGTTGACGAACTACAGTTCTACAAATGGTGCTTGGTATTCTTACAAACAAATATGAAATGGGACACCAATATTGCTATTGGCATCCCAAATTAATTAAATCTTTAAATCAACCATTAATTCGAATATATCGTAAATGGTCTTGTCACCTAGGTTATCGAAGAAACTCCCCGATCCATATCTCACATCGTAAACAGATCTGTCCACGTCTATCTTAGCAGTAGCACTCCCTTCATCCAAACTAGCAATGAACTTAACAGGTGCAGTCGTTTCTTTGATGGTTAAATTTGCTTCTACTTTGTAGTCTTTTCCGTTTCCTCTTGATACGGCCTTAACTATCTCTATTTTAGCTTTAGGAAATTTCTCAACTCCAAAAAAGTCAGGGGATTTTAAATGACCCTCTAAGTTTGCTTTCATATCACCATCTAAATCGGTGACATTAATAGAAGACATATCTATGACAAAAGCTCCTCCAACTAAGCTTCCCTGATCGTCAAAACTAAGTTCTCCACTCTCTAAGCTAATATTACCTTCATGTGATCCCGTAACCTTATATCCTTTCCAAGCAAGGGAACTGTCATCAGAATTGACCTGCTTAACAGTTTGACCCATTAATCCTAAAAAAGAAAATGTAAAAATTAAAATCAGTAATTGTCTCATAATTAATTAGTTATTTATTTTTTGTATATGATTTCTAAGTTCATCGATGCCTTTACTCACGGCATCTAATTTTTCCGAATTTATTTCATCGAAGGAAGAAAAGAAGTGTCGCACATCCTCACTGATCTTATCCAATTCTATTCTTCCCAAGTCTGTCATGGTGAGATCGATCATTCTCCTGTTCTGCTCACAGGTGCAGCGATTGACCCATTCCATATCGACCAACTTATCTAGCAATCTTGTCAAATCCCTACTCTTATCTAGCATAACCGACTTAATATATCCTGGATGCACTACATTCGGATGCTGGCCATTAATAATTCTCAAAACATTGAAGTGCTGGACCTTAATTGAGTAAGGATCCAAAATCTTCTGTATTTTAGAATTAAAAATTTTGGAGGTATAAAAGAGATTGACAACAAGCCTCTGAATGGAAGACTCAAAACTAGAATTTATTTCCTGATCGATATTCATTTGTTATCACTTTATTTGTTGTAACAAAGAAACAAATAAATAGTTTAAAATTCAAGTATTAATAATGCAAATTTGTGAACTGATTGTGTTAAGACCCTCTAGGATAAGATGCCCATGGCTTTCATAGCAGCATGGCTCGCCGCTTGTTCTGCACTTTTCTTATTAAAATCATCCGCATCTGCTAGTTCGCGTCCATCAACCAATACGGCTATTTTAAATCGATCTCTTTTATCCAATTTGTACTGTTCCCTGAGCTCATAACTTACAGCCCTTCCATTTTTCTGGCAGTGCTCAAGAAGAAGGCTCTTGTAATTGTGGTTCAAATTCTCCAGTTTATGGATATCCAGATAAGAACGCAGTATTTTCTTTACGACTACTTTTTTTGTGGTTCGATATCCGAAATCCAGGTACACAGCACCCACCAGTGCTTCAAGCGCATTGCCCAACATCGAAGTCGAAATCTTCGTATTATTATAATTCGTCAACAAGACGTCTAATTCCATGTCGTCAGCGATATGATTCAAAGACTTTCTCATGACAATTTTCGATCTCATTTTTGTGAGAAAACCTTCATTACCAGTCGGATATTTGGTGTACAGGTATTCCGCGACGATGGATCCAAGTATGGCGTCTCCCAGATACTCCAGTCGTTCGTTATTTTCTAAGGAAGACTGACTTTCTGCAAGAATTTCAAACCCATTGCCCGATGAAGACTTATGGGAAAAGGCCAGTTTGTATAAGAATAACTTCCTGGGATAAATACCAATTAATGTATAGATGCGCTTGGCTAAATCTCTTTCTTTAGCTAAAAACTGATTGTATAGTCCTCTTGGATGCAATGAGGAAATCATATCTTTTTCATTATGACAGAAGTATTGTGACCTCCAAAACCAAATGTATTGGACATCACTACATTGCAATTTGACTCTTGAGCATGATTCAGTGTTAAATTGAGTTTGGGATCAATTTCAGGATCAGGGGTACTGTGATTGATTGTAGGAGGAATAAAAGAGTGCTGAATTGCCAAGATACCGGCAATGGCCTCTATCGCTCCTGCGCCACCCAACAAATGCCCTGTCATTGATTTTGTCGAACTAATATTAAGATCATAGGCATCATCTCCAAAAACCTGTTGAATAGCTTTGATCTCAGCTATATCTCCAAGTGGAGTACTCGTACCATGAACATTAATATAGTCTATATCACTTGTTTTCATCTTTGCGTCCTCAATGGCAAGTTCCATAACCTTTGCAGCCCCTCTACCCTCAGGATGTGGAGCGGTCATGTGATGTGCATCTGCTGTCATTGCTCCTCCCGCAAGCTCCGCCAAAATGGTTGCTCCTCTGGCTACCGCATGATCATATGATTCCAAGACCAAAGCTCCCGCACCTTCGCCAAGTACAAACCCATCTCTTGTTTTATCAAATGGTCTACTTGCTCTAGCAGGATCGTCATTCCTCAGAGAAAGCGCTTTCATATTATTAAAACCTCCCACTGACAGAACATTTACAGACGCCTCAGAACCTCCAGTTACAACAACATCAGCCCTTCCCATTCTAATATAATCCATGGAGTTAATCAAAGAATGTGAAGAGGAAGCACAAGCAGAAACCGTCGAGTAGTTAATGCCTCTAAGGTCATACTTCATACTGATCAATCCCGCGGATATATCAATGATCAATTTTGGTATCATAAACGGACTAAATCGAGGGACTTCTTCTCCGCCTCTGACGTATTCCGCGTACTCCTTTTCCAAGGTAGTCATTCCACCAATACCAGAGCCCCAAATAACCCCGCATCGATCTTTATTCACTTTTTCAAAATCCAATCCTGAATGGCTTATCGCCTCATCAACAGCTGCTAAAGCCAATTGACAAAATCGATCCATTCTATTGGCCTCTCTTCTTCCGAAAACTTCGAAGGCATCAAAATTCTTGACTTCACAAGCAAATTTGGTTTTGAGATGGGTAGAATCGACAAGCGTAATTGGAGCAGATCCACTTCGCCCCGTCTTCAATCCCTCCAGGTACTCTTCTATATTATTCCCTATGGGCGTCAAAGCACCAATCCCAGTAACAACTACTCTATTCATTCTTAAGTTTTCTAGAAACGAACAATCGTGATTAAATAAGTTCAAGATCAAATTCGCCTTCTAATCTAGGCAAATTTCATAACAATCGCTTAAAATCAATTTAGAAATTCTAAGGAAGGAGTGAAGGGGAAAAATAAAAGGGGTTTAAACCAAAAACACTTTTTTTACCTTAAACCCCTTAACCGAATTATTTATTTATCTGCGGATAATAATTCTATAGCATCTCCAACAGTTTGAATTTTTTCAGCTTGCTCATCCGGAATTGACATATCAAATTCCTTTTCGAATTCCATAATTAACTCAACTGTGTCAAGAGAGTCAGCACCTAAATCATTAGTAAAACTGGCTTCTGGAGTTACTTGGGATTCATCTACTCCCAACTTGTCAATAATGATTTTTGTAACTCTTTCTGAAATTTCTGACATACGATTATATTACTTTATTAAAAATAAGATGTGCAAATAAAAACAAAATGCTTATTTCCACAAAGATATAATTCAAGTTTTCGAGAGAATAGTTCCTTTTTTTTGAGATATTTTCTCGATAAAGTGAATTATTTATTCATCATTTAATGTTGTGATACTCCGATTGTGGGCTTATTATTCTATTTTTGCTCTTTCAACTGACCAGTTAAAATGACTCTTCAAATAAATCAAAATCAAAATACAAAGATCGTTGCAACCATTGGACCTTCGTCCAGTAGTTATGACACTCTGATTGACCTAGTTCGAGAAGGAGTTGATGTATTTCGGCTTAATTTTTCTCATGGTAACTATGAAGATCATCGCAAGGTTATTGATAGAATCATTAAAATCAGAGAGAGGCACGATGTCTTTGTAGGAATTTTAGCAGATCTCCAAGGACCAAAGCTTAGAGTAGGTGAAATTGAGAGCAATGCCTTACTCCTAAAGAAGGGAGAAGAAGTAATATTCACTAATAAGCCTACCTTGGGAACACACGAAGGCATTTATATGAGCTACGATCAATTTGCTCAGGATGTAAAAGTTGGAGAAAGGATTCTAGTTGATGACGGCAAATTGGTCCTTGAAGTTTTAGAAACCAATAAGACCAATGAGGTTAGACTCAAGGTAATATTTGGAGGAATTTTAAGTTCGAACAAAGGGGTTAATCTTCCAGAAACCAATATATCCCAACCTAGCTTAACCGAAAAAGACCTGAATGACTTAGAATTTATTTTAGGAATTCCGGAAGTAAATTGGGTCGCACTTTCGTTCGTTAGAAAGGCAAAGGATATAACCGATTTGCGTAAGAAGATCAAGGAAGCCAAGCACAATGCAAAAATCATAGCTAAGATCGAAAAACCGGAGGCGGTTAAAAATATTGATGCTATTATCAAGGCATCTGATGCGATTATGATTGCCAGAGGTGATTTAGGCGTGGAAATACCCTTAGAGGAATTGCCCTTTGTTCAAAAGAACATCATAAGGAAGTGCTTAGCGGCAACCACTCCGGTGGTCGTAGCTACTCAGATGATGGAGAGTATGATCACCAACCCCTCTCCAACCAGAGCGGAAACTACTGATGTTGCCAATGCAGTGATGGAGGGAACAGATGCTGTAATGCTGAGTGGAGAAACTTCGATCGGTAAACATCCTGCTCGAGTAGTAAAAGCAATGATGAATATTATTACTGAAGCTGAGAAACATTTGGATGTTGAACACCTGCTTCCGGAGCCTGATCCAAAATCTCCAACTTTTTTATCTGATGCAGTCTGCTTCAACGCAGCTAAAATTGCCAAGGACATCAACGCAAAAGCGATCGTTGGAATGACTACCTCAGGTTATACCGCATTTAAGGTATCTAGTAACAGACCTCCGTGCGTGATTTATATTTTTTCTGATCAAATCGATAATCTGGCGGCTTTATCTCTTGTTTGGGGTGTGAGGACTTTGGTTTATAAGAAATTTACGACAACCGATGAAACGATTTCAGATGTTGTGAAGATTCTTTCTGAGAAGGGTTATGTTGAAAAAGGAGATGTTCTTATCAATACCGGTAGTATGCCTATCGTCAAAAGATATAGAACAAATATGTTAAAAGTAACCCTTGTGGATTAATGATATGATGTATGATTGAAGTGAAGATTGTTAATAAATCTAATAATCCAAATCCCCATTATGCAACTGATCAAAGTGCAGGGATGGATATTCGGGCCTTTATAGAAGATCCCATTACGCTTGAGCCAATGGAGAGGGTGCTGGTGCCCACTGGAATATATATAGAACTTCCCCCTGACTGTGAAGCGCAAATGAGGCCAAGAAGTGGTTTGGCGATCAAACAGGGATTGACCTTATTGAATAGCCCTGGAACCATTGATGCCGACTATAGAGGTGAAATCAAAGTAATTTTGGTCAATTTATCCGGGGAAGCACAGACCATAGAATCCGGAGAACGAATCGCTCAAATGGTCATCAAAAAATTCGAACAAATTACCTGGCAAGATGTAGAAACGCTATCTGACTCCGATAGAGGAAGTGGCGGATTTGGAAGTACTGGAAAAAAATAACTTATGAATTTAATTATTCCCATGGCTGGGCGAGGATCTCGTCTAAGACCTCACACTTTAACCATACCTAAACCCATGGTACCCGTGGCAGGCAAACCTATTGTTCAACGCTTGGCGGAAGATCTTTCCTCTGCGAATAAAGAACCTTTTGAGAATATTTCTTTTATCATCGGTGATTTTGGTACTGAGACAGAAGAACAATTGCTTCAAGTTGCCGAGTCTCTTGGGGCAAAAGGTCATATTCATTATCAAAAACAACCTTTAGGAACCGCCCATGCCATAGCTTGTGCTGAGGAATTTTTAGAAGGTCCTGTGGTTATTGCATTTGGCGATACACTATTTAAGGCGACTATGGATTTCGATGTTAACAAGGATGGAATCATCTGGGCTAAAAGAGTAGAAGACCCCTCCTCTTATGGAGTCCTTGAACTTAATTCTGAAGGAATCATAGAAAATTTTGTAGAAAAACCGGAAAAATTTGTTTCGGACTTGGCTATTGCCGGAATTTATTTTGTTGCCGATGGGGAAAACTTAAGGAGCGAAATTAGGTACTTGATTGACAACGATATTCGTGAGAAAGGAGAATATCAACTGACCAATGCCCTTGAGAATATGAAGCAAAAGGGGGCTAATTTCTATCCTGGGATCATCGACGAGTGGTTAGACCTGGGGAACAAGACCAAGTTTGTTTATTCTAACCAGCGCGTTTTAGACCTTAAGCAAAATGATGAAAAGCTTGTAGCTGAAACTGCAACACTAGAAAATGCGATCATCATTCCTCCATGTTACATAGGAGAAAAAGTAAAATTAAAGAACTGTATCGTTGGTCCTTACGTAAGTATTGGAAAAAACAGTACAATATCCAATAGTGTAATTAAAAATAGCGTTGTTCAGAATAGTTCAAATATTCAACATGCAATCATCAATGATTCTATGTTGGGCAACTATGTTAATTATACGGGGAAAACGAAAAATGTATCATTTGGTGACTATACAGACTATTCTGATTAATCAACTCCGCAAGACTTTATCGGCCTTAATCATCGGTTTCTTATTGACATGTTCAGCTACATCTGTGCATGCCCAGCAACTAATACGGGTTGAGCTAGATCAGCTAGAAGCTCAGGATAAGTTATTGGATGCTTATTTATTGCTTCAAAAGAACAAACGAAATGAGGCGATTAATCTTTTAAAGAATTTGCAATCCAATTATCCATCCGAAGCCGTTTTCTGCTATGAGCTATCCAAGATATACTGGGAAGATGGCGATGAAGAAAATGCGCTGGCTTACTTGGACAAGATGTTGCAAAAGGACAATAGTAATCCTTGGTATTTGAGCTATGCGGCTTTTGTGTATGAAAGTGCCGGTAAAATAGACAAAGCCTTGACCGCCAATATCGGTATGTCAAAAGTAGACAGCATGGATTTTTCTCATGTAGCTCGCGTTGCTAAAAACTATGCCGACCTAGATCAATTGGATAAAGGAATCCAATTCATCAATAATTATGAGAAGAAACATGGAGAAAGTCGTGCGGCTGTCATAGAGAAGCATCACTTGTATCATTATAAAAGATCTTTCGACGAGGCAGAACAAGTTGTTAAGGATTGGATACAAAAACATCCTAAGGATATCGAAGCTTTAGAAGTACTGGCAGACTTTCAAATCAAACTTAATAAACCGGAAGCTGCCAGTGATACGTACAAGACACTTATAGAAGTAGTTCCGGACCATCGGGATGCACAATTATTTTTGTTAGGAAAAGGTGCTTCAGGGTCGAATGAAGATTCTGAAGACTCCTCCTGGTACGAAAGGACAGATGTTGATCTGAACTTAAAGGTGGGTCGAATATTGGGGGACTTGGAAAAAATCAATGACCCTGTCTCAGAAGAATTTGATAGAATTATTGAAAATGCTGCAATTCTTACACATATTCATCCCAATGATGCCAAATCACATTCATTATTGGCGGATCTATTTTTCTTAAAGGAAGATTATGCGTCGAGTTTAAAGCATTATGAAAATGCTTTGGCTAAAGATCAAACTAAATTCGCTCTATGGGAGAATGCACTGGAATCAGCTTATTCGAGTGGGAATGATAAAAAACTATATGAGCTTGCGGAAAATGCATTGCTTTATTTTCCAGATCGATTTCTAAGCTTTTATTACATGGCCGTCGCACATTCTAAGAAAAAAGAATATGATGAAGCGCTTTCATTGCTGGATGAAGCCAGATTAATGATAGGTAGCAATAGTGAAAACACCATTAAATATCTTGGACTTCAGGCAATGACCTCGTCATTTAAGCAAGGAAAGCTTACAGGTACGGATAAAAGTTGGGAGTCCAATCCTCGACTTGCTGTCATCTCACACTATATTCAAGTCAGATTGAACGCAGAGAACGGAAAAAGCTCAATTAATTCTGCGAAATCCTCTCCGTTTAAATCTCTTGCCGATGCATGGTCTTATTTTCATCAAAAAGATCTGGATGGCCTTGTAAGTCTGAGTCAAAAAATACTTCCCAATCAAGGCGTGTATAACGAATATTTGGAGTTGTTAAGTAAACTTTATAAAGAAAAAGGAAATAATGTAGAGGCAGATAAAGTTGTAGAAACACTCTATAAAAGAGGTGCTTTTAAAATTTGAGAAAGTATGAGCAAGATTTCATTTCTATTGATTATTCCCTTTCTTTTCATTCTAGGCTCTTGCAATCGAAAAGCGAGTTCATCTATCGACAAACCGGATGAAGTGGCTGGATTTCAGCAAATGCTGGATCGATTTCAACGTAAAGTCATCGACCCTGAATGGTTTTTTTCCAAAGCGGATGTGAAGTTAGATTTGGAACAATTCAATACTACAGTAACGGCTAAAATTCTACTTCAGACTGACCAGAGAGCGCTTATAAGTGTTAAAAAATTTGGCGCTGAAATTATGAGAGCCTTTGCATCTCCGGACTCTGTGATATTGGTTGATCGCTTTAGAAAAAAATACTTTTTCGCTGAGGGCGAAGAAATTAAAAACATGAACTTGCCATTCACTTTTGAAAGTCTGCAGTCTCTTTTCTTGGGAAATCCTTATCACCAGACCATAGATGATTACTCTATGAACGATACAGGGGCCAGTTTTAAGAGTTATATAGAACCATACGTACTGAACTATTTTTTTGATGAGCAATTCTACCTAAGGACTTGTGTATTTGAGAGTGAAGATCAAAGCCAAAAAATAGAATCAAAACTTAATGATTATATTGAAGTTTCTTCTGATAAAATTTTCAGTAATCAACGAGATATCAGTTGGACTAGCGATGGCAAAACACAGGGAAGTGCAAGTTTGGAATTCAAGAGTATCGAACTGGATGTTCCTAGAGAATTTAAAATCTCGATTCCATCTTCCTATGAAAAGATGGAGTTCTAATACAGTAATCTGTTTCTTAGGATTTAGTTTTCTATTGGTATTCTCGCACTCTTCTCATGGCCAGGAGATCGAGAAACTGAAAAGCAAGAAGCAGAGTCTGATCAAAGAAATAGCATCCACCAACAAAATTCTTCAATCCACAGAAAGCAAGAAAAAGAATACGCTCAGTGAACTACTAAGCATAAGTAAAAAGATAAATTCTCGTAAGGACCTCCTACATACGATATCAGAAGAGCTTACAATTTATCGTGACTCTATGAATAATATTCAACAGGAAATAGATATACTGGAAGGATATTTAAAAGGAGTGGAAACAGAGTACGCAAAAATGTCCCAGCAACTGCTTATTCACGAAAAGATATCCGGAGATCTGCCCTTTGTGTTATCCTCTAAAAATCTGGATGAGCTGAAATTGAGAATTATTTTCCTAAATCAATACCAGTCCATTCGAAAGAGACAACTTAAAAACCTGGTTGAGACCATTCATGAATTGCATTTAAGACATACTCAGTTTCAATTCCTTCTTCATAAGAAAGAATCACTCATCGAAGAAAAAAAGAACCAAGCGGAGTTACTTGAGGAAGAGAGGGAATCACGCAATAATTTGCTAGAAAACTTAAAATCAAAGGAGAAGGAAATAAGAAAAAAGCTTGAAGCCCAAAATGAAATAGTCGCTCAAATTGATCGGGACATCCAGAAGCTTATAGAAAAGAGCATGGCAGAGAACTCAAGTAACGAAGCCCTAGAATTAAGCGCCGTATTTGAGGAAAACAAAGGTCTTTATCCCCCACCACTGACTAATTCTATCGTAATAAGATCATTTGGAGTACAAAATCATCCGAGCATTGCCGGGCTTAAAATAAAGAACAACGGTATCGACCTAATGACCGAAAAAAAAGTTCAGATTAGACCTATATTTGACGGTGAAATTCGCGGTGTGATGAGTGTTCCAGGCTATGGACAAGTAGTACTGATAAGCCACGGATCATACTTCAGCCTCTACGGAAATCTCCTGGCTAAGGAACTTTCGAAAGGAGATCGCGTTAATGTCTCCACGATAATTGGAGAGACAATAGTACATCCGGAATTTAATCAACACGTTCTTCATTTTGAGCTGTGGAAGGGCAAGCAAAAATTAAATCCCGAAAACTGGATCAATTTTAACTAGAATAGTATCTATGGGTAACGAATGGAATGTAGGGAAAAAAGGATCTAATCTTAAAAAGCTACGACGTGAAAAAGCAGTTGTGGTGGGCTTGGTTTATAAGCTTCAAACTGAAGAGAAACTGAATGAGTATTTGGATGAACTAGAATTTCTAGCCGATACGGCAGGTGCTGATGTGGTAAGAAGGTTTGTTCAGAAATTGCCTCACCCTGATCCTGCCATATTTCTTGGACGAGGTAAGCTCGAAGAAATTCAAGTTTTTATAGAAAATAACGATGTGGACCTAGTCCTTTTCGATGATGATCTTTCCGGCAAACAAATAAGAAATATTGAAGAAATTCTTAAGCGAAAGATCATTGATAGAAGTTCATTGATCCTTGATATTTTTGCGAACCGAGCTCAGACTGCTCAAGCGAAAACGCAGGTAGAATTGGCTCAAATGCAATACCTTCTTCCCAGGCTTAGAGGATTGTGGACGCACTTGGAAAGACAGAGAGGGGGTATTGGGATGAGAGGACCCGGAGAGAAAGAAATAGAGACGGATAGGCGGATAGTTAGAGATAGCATTTCCAAGTTAAAAAAGAAATTGGAAAAAATCGATCAACAAAATCTAACTCAGCGAAAGAACAGAGGAGAATACATTCGAGTTTCCTTAGTGGGATATACCAACGTTGGAAAGTCTACTCTAATGAATCTCCTTAGTAAAAGTGATGTCTTTGCTGAAGATAAGCTCTTTGCTACCCTTGATACCAAGGTCAAAAAAGTAGTCTTTGGTCGAATGCCATTCTTACTTTCTGATACCGTCGGATTTATCCGAAAATTGCCCACTCATCTTATCGAATCATTTAAATCCACCTTGGATGAGGTAAGAGAGAGCGACATTTTAGTGCACGTAGTCGACATCAGTCATCCTCAATACGAAGACCACATACTTTCCGTAAATCAGACTCTGAAAGATCTCTCAGCCGATAATAAGCCTACGATCATGATCGGAAATAAATTGGATCGATTTAGAGAAATAGAATATGATGACTTTTTGGATGAAGAAGTAAAAGCTCAAATAGAAAAATCAGTACTCAATAAGATGAAGACCGAATATCACGAGGATAGTCTTTTGATCTCGGCAATAAGCAAAGAGAACATCGAGGAGTTTAGAGCGCTACTCGAGAAAAGAATCTCTGAAGCCTATCATAGAAGATATCCATACAAGGCAAAGTATTGGTAAATTGTAATTAAAAATTAAAAAATGAATAATTAATAATTGGGGTAGGATGAGGTGATCTTCAGTTATTGGCGAACACAACTATCTTGAGTACAAATTTCTTTAGATTTAAATACATTTTTTGGGTATTATTACTCTCTAATTTTACTGTAGATGAAGCATTCCATTTTAAAGAATTACGCGCAGTTACTCTGCAACTATTGCCTGGATTTGAAGAAGGGTGAAAAGTTATATGTAAAATCCTCCACCCTTGCTGAACCTCTGGTAAGAGAGGTATATCGGGAGGCTGTTAAAAAAGGAGTTCATGTGGAATACTCTCTGGATTTCAGAGGAATGAGCAGCATTTTTTATCGATATGCTGACGATGATCAATTGACTTATGTCAATGTTCTGGCCAAGGAGGCCATGACAAACTTCGATGCTTATTTATACATTCGAGCTCCTTATAACCTACGAGAAGGTCAAAATATTGATCCGGCAAAAATGGCTAAAAAACAAGAAGCTGCTTCCAAAATGAATAAACTCTACTTTGAAAGAACAGCATCTGGTGAAATGCGCAGATCACTTTGCCAATACCCTACCCTGGCGAATGCTCAGGAAGCAGGTATGACCATGGAAGAGTACAGTGATTTTGTATATAGGGCTTGTAAGCTCAATACAGAAAACCCACAAAAAGCTTGGGAAGAACTGGGTAGAAAACAACAGGCGATAGTTGATTTTCTTAACAAGTGCAAGCATATTAGATATGTCAGTGAAAATACCGATATCGAGTTTTCCACTGAAGGAAGAACGTGGATCAACTCAGATGGAAAGTCCAATATGCCCAGCGGCGAAGTGTTTACTGCTCCGGTAGAAGACAGCGTCAATGGAACGATAGAATTCAGTTACCCATCTATTTACAGAGGTCAATCCGTAGAGAAAGTAAGACTATGGGTAAAAGACGGATATATCGAGAAATGGGAAGCCGACCAAGGCAAGGAACTTCTGGATAAAGTCTTTTTAGCGAAGGGGAGTAGAAGGTTTGGAGAGGCTGCCATTGGGACCAACTACGACATACAGAAAATCACCAAGAATATATTATTCGATGAAAAAATTGGAGGTTCGATCCATATGGCTGTCGGGCAGAGTTATAAACAATGCGGAGGGAAGAATGAATCACCCATTCATTGGGACATGATTACTGATATGAAAAAAAGTGGTGCCATATATGCAGATGGAGAACAAATCTACGAAAATGGACGTTTTTTAATTGGACTTGAATGATGAACTTAATCGTAAAATATAAGACGAAGTGATTCCTTACTTTCTAAGTAACCCACCTATTTAGAATAAGAATGTTTTTGGGATTACTTCGTTTTTAAAATTTTGAAAATATATAGTGAATGAAAAACTTTAAACTCTTAACCGTACTGGCATTATCCCTCTCTTTTCTGATGGCTTCCGGTCAGTCAGAATCTGCCGATACCACATACAGCTTTATTCATGTGGATGTTCCCGCCCTATTTCCTGGATGTGAAAACCTAAAGGGTGTTGAACAACGGATTTGTTCCAATGAGACATTGGATGCATATATTGAAAACATCAAGGAGTATCCCAAAGAAGCCACTAGAAGAGGAACTAAGGGAAAGTGTGTGATTGAGTATACCGTGACTGCCGATGGAGAGATGAAGGATATAGAATTGACCAGAGATATTGGCGATGGATGTGGTGAGGAAGCGCTTAGAATCTTTAATAAAATGAAAGAAGATCGAATCAAATGGCTCCCCGGGACAAAAGAAGGAGAGAATGTGAGTGTTAGAATGAAAACTGTCGTTAGTTTTTTCCCCGGACATCGAGGCGTATTTACACCTATGGAAAATAAGCGAAAACAAGAAGCTAAGGCTTTTGGAAATATTCGAACAGATCGATAATTGGCAAGAATGCAAGTTAGAGAAGGAGGCTTATCCGATATAGAATTCATGATGGACTACTGGTTCGGACTGGATGAGGAGAAACTTCGAAGAATGGGAGCCGATATATCTAAGCTTCCCAGTCGAGAAGAATTTTCCGAAAGGATCGCCCATCAAATGCAACTCTCCTATCCGGAAAAAAAGGCCTATGTTCTCATAGCAGAAGTAGATGGAAAACCAGTTGGTCATTGCAATCTGAATCCGATGAATTTTGGAGAACAAGCCAATATGCACTTGCATATATGGAATCCTTCTTCCCGAATGAAAGGTTACGGCCGAGAAATGGTGAACCAATCTCTAGATTTCTTCTTCAATAAAATCGAACTACAGGAATTGCTGTGTGAACCCTACGCAGAAAATCCCGGACCAAATAAGACATTGGCAAAGCTTGGATTCAGTTGGATTAAGAAATATACTACCATACCGGGGTCGATCAACTTCGAGCAAGAAGTGAATCAATGGAAGATGAGCTTATCTGATTATAAAAACAGGAATAAATGAATTATTGTCCTTGGTGCTTAGAGACAGAAAGATTGCTAATTCGACCCATGTATCCTACCGATGCTTCTTTTTATATTGAACTGGTCAATACGCCTAAGTTTATTGAAAACATAGGAGAGAGAAATATTCATACTCCGGAAGCTGCTAAAAAGCA
This sequence comes from Saprospiraceae bacterium, assembly GCA_965230755.1. Lineage (GTDB taxonomy): Bacteria > Bacteroidota > Bacteroidia > Chitinophagales > Saprospiraceae > DATFJT01. Next base: position 198,456 of record CBDDLT010000003.1, read on the forward strand.
TATTGAAGAAAAAATGCTCTCACAACTCAGAAGAACAGGCTATTCTAACTATAGTCTTATTAGAAAATCTGATGGAAAAATAGTCGGAGTTGCGGGCATCTTTAATCGAGATGGACTGGATGAATGCGATCTGGGATTTGGCCTATTACCAGAATTCGAGAGGCAAGGATATGCTTATGAGGGATCATCAAAGGTGTTGTCCATGGCTTTTGAGCACTACGAACTGCCTTCTTTGAGCGCCATTACAATTGAGAAGAATAAATCCTCTCGAAATTTATTGGAAAAGTTAGGCTTTCATTTTCAAGAGATTATTCGACTTCCCAATGACCCGGAAGATCTGATGCTTTACAGAATTTTTAATACTTAATCCTTCTAATTTTCAGGTACTAGACTTATCCTTATATTTGCGGCGGTTCATCTCAGAAAGAGTTCGTGTAGCATATGATTTTTAATTCTTTGGACTTTGCCATCTTCTTGCCTATCGTATTTACGATATACTGGCTATTGAATGGGCAAAAACTAAGGATTCAGAATTTATTTCTACTCATTGCCAGCTATTTCTTCTATGCATGGTGGGATTGGCGATTTCTCTTCCTCATCTTTGCTAGTTCATTCGTGGATTTTATTGCGGGTCAAAGGATTTATGCCAGCGATTCGAAAAAAACCAAAAAGAGATATCTGTATCTGAGCTTGGGCGTGAACCTTGGGCTTCTTGGTTTTTTCAAGTACTTCAACTTTTTCATCGAGAATTTTGTCAATGCTTTTACACTGTTGGGCATGCCCATCGAAATAAGCACTTTGAACATCATTCTGCCGGTGGGAATCAGTTTTTATACCTTCCAGACCTTAAGTTACACCATTGATATTTACAAGGATAGAATGACTCCTACCAAGGATCCTATCGCTTTCTTTGGCTACGTTAGCTTCTTTCCTCAACTGGTTGCAGGTCCAATCGAGAGGGCACAGAAATTGCTTCCACAATTTCTGCATCGCAGAAGCTTTGATCACGATAAGGCGGTAGATGGTATGCGTCAAATGCTTTGGGGATTGTTCAAAAAAGTAGTTGTTGCCGATAACTGTGCGCCCTACGTTCAGGATATATTCAGCAATGTGGATACATTTCACAGCCCTATTCTTTTCGTTGGGATGTTTTTATTCATGGGACAGTTATATTGTGATTTCTCTGGGTATTCCGATATAGCCATCGGATGTGCACGACTTTTTGGATTCAATCTCAGTAGAAACTTCAATTACCCTGCCTTTTCGACTTCTATACCTGATTTTTGGCAGAAATGGCATATTACCTTGACGAATTGGTTTCGGGATTACGTATACCTCCCCATGATCAGTAGGAAGCGATTAATCAATATCCGTAACACGTTTATTCTGTTTTTACTAATTGGATTTTGGCATGGGGCCAAGTGGACTTTCATCGCCTTTGGAGCCATTAACGCGGTGCTTTTCCTGATCCAAGCAGACTTGATGAGAAGGAAAAGAAAAAAGACCAAAGCGCTACGCAAAAAGGGAAAGAGTTTACCCCCATCATCCACCAGTAAATTAATCGGTCAGCTGGATTTATATCGGCGCATTTTAAGCAACTATTTTATATTGATCTGTTTGAGTGTTTTTTTTAGAGCGGAGACCATACAAGATGCAGCCATTTATTTATATCGCTTTTTCAATCCCGAAAACTGGTTCACTCTGGACATTATCCCTATCCGAATCTTAAGTGTAAAAATGGTGGTTATCATTGCCACCTTATTTGGACTTGTGTTCGAATGGTTTCATCAGGACGGAGAACACTCTCTGGAAATGAATAAGAAAATATATAGATATACGGCGGTCAGATGGATGGTGTATACTTTTCTATTATTGATGATATTCCAGTATCGTGGAGTAGAGTTAGATTTTATTTATTTTCAATTCTAGTCTATGAGAAGTTTTGTCTTTAAAATTCTAATCGTCGCTATTCCTTGTCTGGCCTTTTTAGGATGGATAGAATGGAAATTGCGTTCAATACCCAATGACTATACCTATAAAAAAGAATATCTCGATACCAGAAGTAATGAAATTGAACACCTCATATTGGGCTCTAGTCTAAGTTGGCGAGGAATCGACCCCGAATTTGTAGGACCCAATACTTATAATGCCTCTTTTTCCGGACAGTCTCTGAAGTACGATGCTTACCTATTGTCTCTTTATCAAGACAAGCTTACTTCTCTTAAAGATGTAGTCATTACTATATACTACCCTACTTTCGAATTCGAAAGAAATGAGTTGCTGGGAAATATAGACAAATTCTATTCCGTGTATTTCGATTACGGACCACCAACCGTACTATTTAATCTGTACAACGGAACTCAGATCACCAATCAATTGAGAAGATATGGCGAAGACCCACGTGCTTTTATAAAAAGCGATAGCATGGGATTTAGAGGCGAAGTTGCACCTCTGGTCGGAACCATAGAAGAAAATGCAAAGAAGATGGCCTATTTTCATACAGCGGACTTTCCCGACGTCCGCAAGGTAAATCTTGAACATTTGAACAAGATCATCTCCATCTGCAAAAAGTCAGACGCTAATCTTTATTTGGTGATCCATCCCGCTAATGATTATTACAGAAATGGACTAGACGATCTTCAAACAAAAAGAATGAGAGATATTTGCTCCAGCGTAGAAGATGAAAATGTTCACGTATTAGACTTATTTGAAAGCTCGGAATTTTCCGTAGAAGACTTTTTCGATGGCATCCATCTCAACGAAAATGGCGCTAAAAAATTAAGCCAATTGATCTCCAAAGAACTGAATAAATAAAAAGGAAAACTTAAACACCCAATATCCAGGCCGAGTTAATGCCCCAGAGACGGACTAAACAAAATAGTAGTCAGGCCGAGTTTACTCGCCTAAGGCGAGCGAAGCCAAATTATGGTCAGGCTGAGCGAAGCCGAAGCCTAGACCACCTCCAACTCAATCTGCCGCCTTTCGATATCTGTATCAGCGATTTTAACCTTTATACTGTCTCCCATTCTCAATTTCCTACCGGTTGTCAATCCAATTGCTGTGGCACCGGTGCCTCCTAATTCGAATCGCTCTCCAAATTGATCAAAACTGATCAAGCCTTCACTCTTGCTTTTCAGTACTTCTACGAAAATTCCCCTTTCGATCATACCACTAATGATACCATCCACTTCCTCACCAATATATCGCTCAGCATATTCTACTTGCTTCAGCTTGATCGACTCTCGCTCAGCTCGTATAGCCTTTCTCTCCTGACGGGAGATGTGCTCGCACTGCTCCTCGAGTTTCGCTTTGTTTACTCTGAAAATCGTCTCTCCTCTATTGTCGAATAATATTCTATGCGCAATCACATCCGAGTACCGTCTTATCGGACTGGTAAAATGCGAATAATGACTAAAACCAAGACCATAATGACCGATATTATCACTGCTGTATTCGGCCTTGGCCATGGATCGAATGGCCAAGTGAGAGAGGATTTTATAAGCCGGATCCTCTTCAGCGCGTTTCGTTATTGCATTGAAAGAGTTGGATATTTTTTCGGGGGTACTAACATCTATTTCCATTCCAAGGTCCGCTGCTAATAAAGCAATCTCATATAATTTATCTTCGTCTGGAAGATCATGAACCCGATAAATGAATGGGATTGCCGGTGCTTCCTTTTTTTCGTTAATGTATAGAGATACCGCCTGGTTGGCCAGGAGCATAAATTCTTCGATGAGCTGATTGGACTCCTTCGCCACTTTTACATAGGCATCTATCGGAGCTCCATTCTCATCTATTTCGAATCGTATTTCTTCGCTCGAAAAATTAATACTCCCTTGATTGAATCGAGTAGATCTCAACTTGCGAGCAATGGAATTGATGTGCAACATTTCCTTAGACAACTCATCCTCTTTTCCTTCGATCACTTCCTGTGCTTCAGCATAATTATACCTCCTATCAGAGTGAATAATAGTTCTTCCTATCCAACGCCCAACTTGTCGATCATTTTTATCGAATTCGAATATGACGGAATACGCCAACTTATCTTCATTCGGTCTTAGAGAACACAATTGATTCGAGAGCTTTTCTGGAAGCATAGGTAAGACCCTGTCAACCAAATAAACACTGGTCGATCTTCTAAGGGCTTCTTTATCGAGTTCCGAATTCGGTTTTACATAATGGCTCACATCTGCAATATGAACCCCTATTTCTACTCCTCCGTTTTCCAATTCCCGATAACTCAATGCATCGTCAAAATCCTTCGCATCTTTTGGGTCAATGGTAAAGGTTAATACCTCTCTGATATCCCTGCGTCTTTCGATTTCCTCCTCAGTTATTTCTTCGGAAATGGCTTCTGATTCTTGAATAACAGCCTTTGGAAAATCCAGATTAAAGCCGTTATTGACAAGTATGGACTTCATCCTTACATCATTATCCGATTCTACTCCGAGTCGATCTGTCACGATACCAATAGGACTTTGCCCTTCCTTAGTCGGCCATTTCACCACCTGAATGACTACCATTTCACCGTTTTCGGCATCCAAGGTATCTCCAGGCTTGATGTATATTTCTAAAGCAGATCTTCTCTGCTCCACAAAGACAATACTGTATTTTTTGAAGTTCGAAATCGCTCCAATAAATACTTCACTGGAGCGCTCCTTTACCTTGAGCACCTTTCCCTCTGGTCTCCTTCTTCGTCTCGGATAGAAATAAGAGAGCTCTACTAAATCACCATGGAAGGCTCCATTTAGATTCTTCGCAGCAACAAATATGTCGTCTTCAATTTCAGCATCTACAATGTAGGCTGATCCCGACAAGGTCATATCTACATATCCTGAGGTTATTTTATCATTGAAACGATTCCCACTTGACTCCTTGGAATAGTGTTTGAATTTTCCTTTGCCCTGATGTCGAATGATCTTTTGATCCTCTAGAAGGGCTAGAACTTTTTTTATTTCTCGTTTTTCGTTGTTGAGTTTTAGTTTCTTTTTGATTTGCCCCGCACTTAACTTCTCTTCGGGGTGTTGAACAAAATATTTTTTTATATATCGGAAGAGTCGTTTAAACCTCCGATTGTTTGAATTTCTTTTCATAAATTTTCTATAACTGAACGATCTTACCGTTCTCTTTTATCATATGTGTGGATCTCTTACTTTCATCCGCATTTGATACCAGGGCTTCCCCAGCATTTAAACTACTAACTGCTTTGAAAATAAGAAGATCATCTTCAATTATGGCCACCTCCTCTTTGATTTGGTCTCCTTCGATAGAAGTACTGGCCAAGGTTTCCCAATCTACCACATTACCTTTTTTGTTAAAAGAGTATATGATGAACTCGTAATTCATCAAACTCGCTTTCCAAAATATGATAGCAGTAAATTCTTTTTTAATGCTAATCTTACCAACAGGAATTAATTCTGTGAATTCGTCCCAAGAATGACTCAATTCAGTCAAGTACTGTTTCACAAAATCCGAGGGCATAGGTTCTTTTGACCTGCTAATATCAGCTTGTAATTCTCTGGATAATACCAGAGGTAGCTCTAATTCTTCTAAGCCCTCAACAAAAGATTCGAATATATCCAAATAATCTATTTAAGTATTTTTCTTGCAGTTTTTCCAGTATCACACTCTACAACTATCCAGTAAACCCCTGGGATCAGGGCACTAGTATTCAGGATTGTACTGTTTACGTTATTTAAGTCTTCCATCAAAATTCTACCATTCACATCCATGACTTTCACAGAAAAGTCTCCATCGGAATCAACATAAATCTTATCATTAAACGGTATTGGATAGATTTGCGTTCCCTCTTCTTGAATTTCCTCATTCGAATTGGTTATTAATCCCTTTGCAATGGTCAAATACCATTCTCCTCCGGGAATCGTAGTATTGACAGTGAAAAAACTATCTAATCCGGTCTGGGTAATATTAATTCTTCCATCAATTATTTGACATTGATCCAAGGCGGCTGATTCAAACTCTTCACTACAGATAATTATTTCCAATTCACTGGTATCCAGATCGCTCAAATCAGTACTGCTAAACCAGAAAGACATCTCTCTATCCGCAGATTCATCCGAATTGATATAGAATTCTTTCTTACTGTAAGGACCTTCAATAACAGGATATACTATAGCGTTATCGTATAGTTGGATCTCTGTTTCTACACAAGCTTCAACTGCAGCTCGACCTCTTACACTTGCCATCAACTTGTAATCCTTATTAAATACAATGGCTACTCCATCCTCAGAATCCCATACCGTTTCAAGAATAGAACTATCTGCGATGCCTATCTGACCTATGAATCCTATGATAGGTTGAATTTCATGATAGTCCGTCGCTGTAAAGAAAGAGCAAGGATCTATCCTATCATCATCAGAAATCCTATTGATCATGGTATTCCTATCCATTCTATTCGAGACTAAACTGATATCACCGACTGCTTCAACATCTGTAAAACAGAACTGAATGGCCATATGAGAATTTCCGTCCCAAACATAAGGCTGGTCAAATATAAAGGTGTTCGTTCCTTTCTGGAAGGCGTAATTGCCTTCAAAAACAGCGTCACCCAAACCACTTTGATAAGGGAATCCGAAAGGAGAATTATCAAAACTTGCCTTACCGATATACATCTCCATATTGGCGCCAATCATAGAATTATCCGAATTCAAGGCATAAAGTTGAATGCCATATATTTCTCCGGCTTGCATGCCCATCTTATTCAACTCCTCAATCGAATAGATTATCTGAGCTCGATTTCCATAGATTTTGTCATCGATCAAGCTAATCTTAGTTTGTACAGAATCTACTCTATACATTAGGCCAGGTATACTTAGACTTAAGTTTTCAATGATTTCCGCACTGAACGCACTTATGTCTCCAAACTCGTAATCAGCGGAAGGTTTTAGTGAAAAGTCGATGCTCTGATTATCACCGAGAAAATCATCTTGTGCAACCAAAATCTCAATGTCTTGTTTTGTTTCGCTATTTGAACTTGAAAATCTGATGACATCAGATACCAATCGAATATTTTCCGGCCAAGAATCCGTCCCATCAATCTCGACATCTATATCATTGTCTGGCACTCTACTGATCACCAAAGGAACTCTAATCGTATCATAAGTGGTTTCGCACCCCTCTTCTCTATATCTGGAATTAAAGTGGACAGCAAAAGAATCAAGTAGAGAAACAGATACATCTTTAAAACTATTGGTCGTAAACATACCCCTCCCGTGGGTCGCGGCCAATACCGTACCGTTTGAATTTTTCGTCAACATATCAACTCTGGTGTTAGCAAAACTGAGATTGGACGGAGTCCATTCCGTATCAGAACCGTTGATATCTGCACTTGACCAGACTCCCATTTCTGTTGCCAAAAGGATCAAGCCATCATTATCCGGGGCAAACATTGCCCATCTTACCGGCATATCCGGTAAATTTCCTTCTATGTTCTCCCAATTGTCTCCACCGTCCTTGGTCTCCCAAACACTCTCTACTCCGTAATTTGAAAATGTGGCAATAATATGATCTTCGTTACCTTCAGCTACATCTATCGAGGACAAAAAGCTACCCTGTACTAATCGTGGAGAGATCTCAACTGCATGTGCTGTATCTCTATCGATACTAGCTTCGTCAAGATAAACTATTCGCCCGTTGGTCAAACCAAAATAAACTCGATCGAATACATTCGGAGAAGCCTTTAGCGACTGGATAGAAGCTCCATCGAATTCGGGAACGGGAATGACGTCTTCATTTCGATTCAACAAGTGCACATTGTTTACCTTGAGGTAACGACCTCCAGTAAAATTGGCATACAAAGTATTGGTCTCAGAATCGTATTCCGTCGGATTGATGAACAAACCATTGTTATTACCAAAATTGGCTGTAACAAAGTCATTTCCACCGTTATTTGAAAAATAATAGGTACTGTAAACATAAGAAGTTATCATTACCTCAGGATCATCTTTATCTATATGGCAGAAAGCTCCGTCTCCACCGGTTAGTCTTCTCCCTGGGTTCATTCCAGCACTTTCGAAAATATGACTTCCGTTATCTTGGGTACCTCCTATGAATAAGTTGTCATCCGTAGGATGCAAGGCTGCAGCGTAATACTGTGTTACGTTATAATCAAGGATTCGCGACTCGATGACAGGGTCTGAAGACGTTATATCAGGGCAATAAAAGACTCCGCCGTCATTGCCAAATATCGCTTCATTGGGATTAAATGGGCTGAACACAACTCTGTGTTGATCTGCATGTACATATTGAAAATTTCGTCCAAACCACTGCGAGACTTGTTGCCAATTCTCTCCTCCATCTTCCGAAAGTAAGATGTCAATACCTCCGATATAAAGTCGATCCGGATTATTGGGATCCACCCCAACTTCTAGATCATACCAGGCTTGATTTCTTGCGAAATTATTCATCCCAACCGCTCTGGGAACTGTCATTTCTGTCCAGGAAGAACCTCCATTGTCAGACCTTAATATATAAGAACAAGCTCCACCATTACCTGCTAAAAGGGCATAAATTCGATTGGGATCTGAAGGAGCTACTGCTATTTCTATTCTACGATAATTAGATTGTTCTACATCAATTCCCAATTTCGTGAACGAATTTTGACCGGCTAGTCTTCTGTATATTCCGTCTCCATCATCCACACCGGAAGTGGCAAAGATGGTTCCATTAGAGGCAATTTCAACATCGTTGATATCATTGCTCTCAGCAGATCTGTTTTCTCCCAATAAATATCTCCAAGTAATTCCGTCATCATCTGTTGCAAAAAGCCCCTTTTCTGTACCAGCATAGATATTCCCATCTGAATCTGATACCATGTAAAACACGAACTCCAGGTTCAAATCCTCTGCTCCTTCTGAAGGCTCCCAGGTATCACCTCCATCAACACTTCTCCAAATGCCCATACCTCTTGCATTGGTATATTCCTCTCCTGTTCCAAAAAACATGACGTTGGGATTTATAGGATTTTGAACTATCGATGTAATCCCAATATTAGCAAAATCATCGCCAACCTTAATCCATGAACTCGTTGCTGATCGGATATTTGTATTTTTCCATAATCCTCCTGTAACACCTCCTGCCCAGACCGTATTTCCAGTAGGATCGTTCAAGTCGAAAATCATTCCTCTTGTCCGCCCACCGACCATATTTGGTCCTCTTTCTTCCCAATCTATATTGAAAGGATTGATCTTTAAGCGCTTCATATCCTTGATCTGATCCCTGACTTTAAGCAATCTATCCCTAGGTATATTACCTGTTGCCGGATCAACTGTCTTCATAAATTCAAGTTCAATCATCCCCTCTATGCGTTCGCTCTTGGGCAGTTTAACTGTGGTATTAACGGCCGTAGCCCCTTCAGTATCAAGAGAAGCATTCGACAAAAAGGTGAGTAAAAGCCATACACTTAGAACACTAATAAATAAGTAAATCCAACGAATCATGGTAATTTTTTTTCCGAAAGTACAAAAAATGATAACTCTGTAATTAGAATAATTCTAAATAAAAATGATGTCCCAATTTTAAAACATTAAAAAGGGGGGAGAGTTTTAATATCAGTTAACTTTGTTTGAACTATCTCAAAATAATGTGACGATGAACTGGATTTTAAAGTTTTTAAAATCTTCCATAGGTAAGAAGCTAATTATGTCCCTAACGGGCCTCTTTCTAATCAGCTTTTTAGTTGTCCATCTTATTGGTAATCTTCAATTACTCAAAGATGATGGAGGAGTGTCTTTTAATCAGTATGCGTATTTTATGACGCATAATCCATTGATTAAGACCATTTCTTACGGCCTTTATTTCTTCATTGTTCTTCATTCTATTCAGGGATTACTACTGTATTTCCAGAACAGAAAGGCTCGAGGCAATCAGAAATATGCGGTAACAAATAAGGTATCAAGTTCTTGGGCCGCTAGAAATATGGCACTTCTGGGTTCTCTTATTTTGATTTTCATACTGATCCACATGGGTGATTTTTGGTTCGCCATGAAGATGGGGAACTTAGAAATGGTCAACTACGAGGGTTTTGATGAATCCGTAGGAAATCTGTACAAAAAAGTCGCACTGTCTTTTGAACAACTATGGATTGTTGTTTTTTATGTGATCGCGATGATAGGTTTGGGTTTCCATTTGCAACACGGCTTCTGGAGTGCTTTTCAAACCTTGGGATTGAATCATAAAAAGTATTCTCCTTTAATCAATGGTTTGGGAACGTTTATTGCCGTTGTTTTACCTATTGGTTTCGCTATAATTCCATTATATTATTATTTCATCAAGTAATAAGCCAACATGATCAAATTAGATGCTAAAATACCCGAAGGTTCTCTTTCGGAAAAATGGACCAAATACAAAGGAACAATGAATCTTGTTGCTCCCAATAACAAGAGGAATATTGAAGTAATAGTTGTGGGCACGGGATTGGCAGGAGCTTCGGCATCTGCAACTTTAGGTGAACTGGGCTATAAAGTGAAGAGTTTCACTTTCCATGACAGCCCTAGAAGAGCACATTCTATTGCCGCTCAAGGTGGAATCAATGCCGCCAAAAACTATCAAAATGACGGTGATAGTGTCTATAGATTATTTTACGATACCATTAAAGGAGGAGATTATCGTTCTAGGGAGGCCAATGTGCACAGACTAGCGGAAGTAAGTCGTGATATTATAGATCAATGTGTCGCGCAAGGTGTTCCATTTGCTAGGGAATACGGAGGTCTTCTGGCGAATAGATCTTTTGGTGGTGTGCAAGTTTCCAGAACATTCTACGCTCGAGGACAAACCGGCCAGCAGCTGTTAATTGGTGCTTACCAAGCATTATCTCGTCAGATAGCCAAAGGATCGGTAGAGATGTTCAACAGACATGAGATGTTGGACTTGGTAATTCAAGATGGGAAAGCAAGGGGTATTATTACTAGAAACTTAATAACCGGAGAATTAGAAAGACATGCCGCCCATGCCGTGATTTTGGCTACCGGTGGTTACGGAAATGTCTATTATTTGAGCACCAACGCGATGAACTCGAATGTCAGTGCGGCCTGGAGAGCGGTAAAAAGAGGTGCGCTAATGGCCAATCCATGCTTTTGCCAGATTCACCCGACCTGTATTCCAGTATCCGGGGACTATCAGTCTAAACTGACATTGATGTCAGAATCCTTGAGAAATGATGGTAGAGTTTGGGTGCCTAAGAAGAAGGATGACGTGATGGCGGTACGCGAAGGAAAACTGGCTGCCAATGATATTCCTGATGAAGATCGGGATTATTACTTGGAAAGACGATATCCGGCATTCGGAAACTTAGTACCGAGAGATGTGGCCAGTAGAGCAGCTAAACAAGCTTGTGATGAAGGTCATGGTGTTAATTCTTCCGGATTAGCTGTATTCCTGGATTTCTCATCAGCAATAGAACGCTACGGAATCTCTGAATGCAAAAGTCATGGCATAGATCCTTCTAATAAATCAAAAGTGAAGGAACTTGGGACCAATGTTATTGAAGCCAAGTATGGTAATCTTTTCGAAATGTATGAGAAAATTACCGGGGAGAACCCATACGTCACACCGATGAAAATCTACCCTGCCATTCACTATACCATGGGCGGACTTTGGGTGGACTATAATCTTGAGACCAATGTTCCGGGATTGTTTGCGTTGGGTGAAGCCAACTTTTCAGATCACGGGGCCAATAGATTGGGGGCTTCAGCATTGATGCAAGGTCTGGCGGATGGATATTTTGTTATTCCTTACACCATTGGACAATTCTTAAGCCACGAAATCAGAACTCCGGCAATTGATCCAAATGGAGAGGCATTTGTTCAAGCTGAAAACGATACTAGAAAACGAATAGAGGGTCTATTATCGATTCAAGGAGATCGATCCGTTGAATCATTTCATCGTGAATTAGGTCTCCTAATATGGGATCACTGTGGAATGTCTAGAAACAAAGAAGGTTTGGAAAAGGCAAACGAACGTCTTAAAGAACTGAGAAAGGAGTTTTGGAGTAATGTATTTATCCCCGGAAGTGCGGATAATCTAAACCCTGAATTAGAAAAAGCCCTCCGTGTTGCCGACTTTTTCGAATTAGCGCAAGTCATGATACTAGATGCTTTGAACAGAGAAGAGAGTTGCGGTGGACACTTTAGAGAAGAATATCAAACGGAAGAAGGAGAAGCTCTGCGAAGAGATGATGATTTTACCTATGTTTCAGCATGGGAATGGAAAAGCGAAGATGAAATATTGCTCCACAAAGAGCCCTTGAGCTTTGAAAATGTGGAATTGAAAACCAGAAGTTATAAATAAACTCAAAAGGAAAACATTATGCGTTTGAAATTGAAAGTTTGGCGGCAAAAAAACAATAACGATAAAGGTGGATTTAGCACCTATGAAGTTGAAGCTGATGAGCACATGTCTTTTCTCGAAATGATGGATGTCCTTAATGAGTCCCTTATTGCCAAAAGAGAAGAGCCCATTGCTTTTGAACACGACTGTCGCGAGGGTATTTGCGGCACTTGTAATATGGTCATCAATGGTAGACCACATGGTCCTTTGAAAGCTACAACTACTTGTCAATTGCACATGAGGCATTTTAAGGATGGTGATACCATTACGGTAGAACCTTGGAGGTCGAATTCTTTTCCGGTTATCAAAGACCTCGTGGTTGATAGAAGTTCTTTTGATCGAATTATTCAAGCTGGTGGATACATCTCTGTTAACACCGGGCAGGCCCAGGATGCGAATGCGATTCCGATCGAAAAAGATATCGCTTCAGAGTCCTTCGATGCCGCGACATGCATAGGATGTGGAGCTTGTGTTGCAGCTTGTCCTAACTCCAGTGCCATGTTGTTTACTTCAGCTAAAGTAGCTCACTTAGCAAAATTACCTCAAGGTAACGTAGAGGCTAATTCTCGAGTAATTGGTATGGTCAATCAAATGGATAAGGAAGGATTTGGTCAATGTTCGAATACCAAAGCCTGTGAAGCGGAATGTCCTAAGGAAATTTCGATTGAAAACATAGCCCTTCTGAATAGGGCGTATTTCTCTGCAGTAGTAACAAGTGAGAAAAATCCTTAAGCTTATTTAAGCTACCAATAAACAAGCTGAAAAACTTCAAATTCAACTTGAGTTATTTGATTTACATTTAGAGGTTTTAGCTTGCGCAAGTATTTGTGCAGTGTATTATGAGGACGCCCTAAATAGATAGTATTAACTCCTTACAAAGGAATGTGCTTACCCTGGCATTCATTAAAATGGCCAATTACTTTCCAACTCTGGAATCAGGCTATTAAACTCTTTTAGCTCTATATTTTTTTGGCGGCATCGTTCCAAACACAACATCCCATAAAGGAGAACTCACTCCGAAAGCTTTATCATCCAACTGATGGTGATGTAAATGATGATGAAGCCACAAATAATTAAAAATATTATCCGGAGGTTTAATACTATGGATCAAATAGTGCACGAAAAGATACAAAGCATAGCCCACAAAAAAGCCAGGGAAGAAAACCAGTGCAGTACGTCCCATCGTCAAGTAAAACAATCCATAAAAAATAGCGGCCAAAATAAAGGCAATAGGAATAGGCATAGCTATGGTCTTCTTATCTCTTGGATGTTGATGGTGAACGCCATGCATTTTATATTGCCAGGTTGATTCTTCCATATAGTCCCTTCCAGAATGATAAAGGAATCTATGCATCAAGTATTCGATAAAAGTAAAAAACAACAAGCCTGCTACGAAGAACATGAGACTTTGTCCTAAGCCATATGACAAATCGTTGACACCGTATGTAAATATCACAATAGAGATGGTAACATAAACTCCTATTGCAAACAAAGCATTGGTTTTTGAGAGGAAATTTAAAAACGCGTTATTAAAGAGTTTCTTGTCAGTCATACAAATTAAATTAATGAATAATTCAGTACATCTACTTCAAAGATGAACAAAAATAAGTACTTATAAAACTCTAAGAAAACATGCCGGTTCATTTTTTTTACAAAAAATGGATGACGAATTAACGCTACAATTTAAAATCCATTCCAAGTCTTGCTACATGATAGCCTTTTTCCTCTACCAACGCAGAAGCTGAACTATTGGGATTCAATAAAGGATTGGTATGATTTAAGTGAATAAAAAATACTTTTTCCTTTTCACTAACTGGTAATTCCTCCAAATATTGAAGCGTTTCGATGACGAAAGGATGAGGTATTTCACTGATATCTCTATAGTTGATTTCTTTTTCGTCGTAGAATGTCGCATCGATAAAAGCATAGTCTACCTTTGCTATCTCCTCCTTGAGATCTTTATCCCATTTTTCCCATTTATCAATGTCAGGGATGAACATTGCCGTTTTATTGGGTCCAATTATTTTAAAACCCACGGTTTCAGAATATTCATCTCGATGAGGTACCCGAAAGGGGACAATTCTAATACTTGCGGTCAATTGAGTTATACTATCTGATCTAAGAGGGCGAATTCCTATGTTTTTTTCACTGACCAGTTGACTCCACGGTCCATTATTCTTTAAGAAATCCCGCATTTTAGGCATGGCATAAACGGGAATATTATTCGAATTACAAGCTTCTTTTCCCAAGTACATTAATCCCGCATAGTGTCCAATATGAGCATGGGTAAGAATAATTCCATCTGGCAATTCTCCAGCGTCAAAGGCTGTTCTTTGGCTAAGATATTTGAGCTGACTAGAAATATCAGGTGTAGCCTCCATTAAGAAGAACTTTTCATTCTGATCATCAATCAAACCCAATGAGACAACAGGATTACTCTGATCCTTTTCAAAAAGACTTTTACAGCAAATTTTAGAACAAGCAATGTGCGGAGAGCCTGCGTCCTGGGCTATACCCAATACTACAAGCTTCACATCTTCTTCAGAAATAACTTGTGCATTACCAGGGATAATCCAAGTGATGAATACAAGAAATAATATCCATTCTAGCCTGAACAACTTAAGATCAAGCACTATCCCGCAATTTCCTTCTTAAGATCTTTCCTACATTGGACTTTGGAAGATCCTTTCTAAACTCTATTTCTTTTGGCACCTTGTAGGCCGTCAGTCTTTCTCTGCAAAAAGCCAACAACTCTTTTTCACTCAAAGATTTCTCTTTGCGCACAACGAATATCTTTACTACTTCACCGGATCGCTCATGAGGAACACCTATTGCGGCAACCTCTAAAACCTTATCATGACTAGCCACCACTTCTTCAATTTCGTTGGGGTAAACATTGAACCCGGAAACATTGATCATATCCTTCTTACGATCGACGATCTGAAAGAAGCCATCTTCATGCATGATCCCAATATCTCCAGTTCTAAGCCAACCACCCGGGAAAAATGCCTTGGCGGTTTCTTCTTCTCTATTGTAATATCCTTTCATCACCTGCGGCCCCTTAATGACAATCTCTCCTTCTTTCATAGGTTCCTCCTCCACCCCATTGGCGTCTACGATCTTCATATCAGTACTTGGAACCGGCCTCCCAACTGTTCCCAATCTTCCACTGCCATCACAAGGATTGACACTGGCTACCGGTGAAGTTTCTGTCAGGCCATAACCTTCGATCATAAGACCACCCGTCATTTCTTGCCATTTTTCCGCTACATGGACTTGGACTGCCATGCCACCACCAACTGATATTTTCAAATTGGAGAAATCCAATTCTCTAAATTTCTGGTTGTTCAACAAAGCATTATACAAAGTATTCACCCCTGTCATCAAATGAATATCGTGCCGTTTAAATGCCGAAACAATGGTGCTCAGGTCCCTCGGATTTGTTATTAATACATTGACGAACCCCTGACTGAACATGGCCAAACAATTGACAGAGAAGGCGAATATATGGTAGAGCGGTAATGGACATAGAATGTTGCAGTTATGAGCTGGAATAAACGGAGTAAACTCGGCACTGATCATTTCCATATTGGCCACTAAGTTCCTGTTGGTCAGCATAGCACCTTTAGAAACACCTGTAGTTCCTCCCGTATACTGAAGACAGATTACATCCTCTGGTTTAGACTCGAATTCGTGAATGGTAAATTTTCCGCCTTGCTTGATTGCATCTTTCCACTTCACCGCATTGGGTAGATTATAACGCGGTACCATCCTTTTGACATTTTTGACCACGAAGTTGACCACACTTCCCTTAACCGCACCTAGCATTTCACCGATGCTTGTTGTAATGATTACATCAATATCCAGGTTGGGTAAAACTTTTTCCAAATTGTGAGCAAAATTATCCGCAATGAGTATCCCCTTCACTCCCGAATCTTTGAACTGATGTTCCATTTCCCTAGCAGTGTATAGCGGATTGGTATTGACGATCACCAATCCAGCTCTCAACAATGCAAATAGAGCAATCGGGTATTGCAACATATTGGGCAGCATTAGAGCGAATTTGTCTCCCGGTTTTAAGCCCCTGGAATGCAGATAAGCCGCCATTTTCTTAGAAAGTTCATCGCACTGCTTATACGTAACACTCTTACCCATACAGTAAAAAGCCTTCTTTTTCTTATGCTTTTTGAAAGTTTCATCAAGCATTTCAACTATTGAGCAATACTTATCAGGATCAATATTGGCGGGAACACCTACTGGGTATGATTTCAACCATCTCTTCTCTGTCATACAAGGAAAATTATTCTAATGCTAATATTTCAAATATACGAAAAGTGATGGAATGGGAGAACGTGCGCTAGTGCTCGGATTGATATACTTCTATGCCTTGAAAAACATTTGCTTTATCCTATAATTATACCTACCTTTGCAATCCCGTTTTAAAGCGGTGAATTAACCTTATTTTTTAACCTTTTAAAAATGTTCCTCTAATGTTAGAGAACAACGAAAATAACGAAGAAATTCAGGAGAATGAATCTAATGATCCTGAGCAAGTAGAAACTCCTTCTACTGAGAATGTCAACGAAGAAACTAATTCTGAAAAAGCAGAAACTCCCAGCGAAGAAACTGAAGTAGTTGTAACTATGGAAGAAGAAACTGTGGAAGAAGCTGTTGTGGAAGAGGAAGTAGCGGAAGAAGAAGACGAAGAGAGCGTGGAAAAAATTCTTAAGGAAGAGGTAGAAGTGCAAGCTAATGTTGCACATGATGATTTTGATTGGGATTCTGATCAATCAGCAAACGAGGTATACGGTCCTGAGGAATTTGAAAAATACGCCAAGGAATATGAGGAGTCTCTTCAATTGTTGACTGAAAACGAAATTATCACCGGTAAAGTTAAGTTTGTTACAGGTCGAAATGTCGTTTTAGATCTAAACTACAAGTCAGATGGATTGATCTCCATATCGGAATTCAGAGATATGGACGAACTACAGCCTGGTGATGAAGTAGATGTTTACATTGAGCAAAGAGAAGACGACAAGGGCCAGTTGGTTCTATCTAGAAGAAAAGCAAAACTTCTTAGAGCTTGGGAGTCTATCGTTGATTCTTATGAGAATGGTACCGTAATTAACGGACATATTATCAGTAAGACTAAGGGTGGTATGATTGTGGACTGTAATGGTCTGGAAACTTTCCTTCCTGGTAGTCAGATTGATATTAAACCGATCATTGATTACGATTCGTACGTAGGAAAAAAGATGGAGTTCAAAGTTGTTAAGATCAATGAGCAAATCAAAAATGCTGTTGTTTCTCACAAAGCTCTTATCGAAAGTGATCTTGCTGAACAAAGAGAAAGCATCATTGCCGGATTGGAAAAAGGACAAGTTCTTGAGGGTGTTGTTAAAAACATCACAGACTTTGGAGCATTCCTTGATTTGGGTGGTGTTGACGGACTTCTTTATATCACAGATATTTCTTGGGGTAGAATATCTCACCCAAGCGAAGTACTTGAAATCAACCAAAAAATTCAGGTTGCAGTTCTAGACTTTGATGAAGGTAAGCGTCGAATTTCTCTTGGATTGAAGCAATTACAGGCTCATCCTTGGGATACGCTAGATGATACCATTCAGGAGAATTCTATCATCAAAGGAAAGATTGTCAATATCGAAGATTACGGTGCATTCTTAGAGATCAAGCCAGGAGTTGAAGGATTGATTCACGTATCAGAAGTTACTTGGAGCAATCAGCCGGTGAATGCTAAGGAATACTTCAATGTGAATGATGAGTATGAGGCAAAAGTTGTGACCATAGATCGTGAAGAAAGAAAAATGTCACTTTCTATCAAGCAAATGACCAAAGATCCATGGGATGATATTACGACTAAATATCCTTTGGAAAGCAGACATACCGGAGTTGTTAAAAACTTGACTCCATATGGTGTATTTGTCGAGCTTGAAGAAGGTATCGGAGGTATGATTCACATTTCTGATCTTTCTTGGACTAAGCGATATTCTCATCCATCTGAGTTTACTAAGATAGGTGATGACATAGAAGTTGTAATCCTAGAAGTAGAGATAGAAAACAGAAAACTAAGCCTTGGACATAAGCAAATTGAGGAAGATCCATGGAATACATTCGAAAACGTATTCCCTGTAGGTTCTTACCATACTGCAACTTTGATCAGAAAAGATGATAGAGGTGGTATTATGCAATTGCCTTATGGTTTGGAAGCATTTTCTCCGGTTCGTCACTTGAAGAAAGAAGATGGCACTATGGCCAATGTGGATGATGAGGTAACTGTAAAAGTGATCGAATTCAACAGAGATGACAAGAGAATCTTAGTTTCTCACTTGAGATATCTTCAAGATATCCAGAAAGAAGCGGATGACAAAGTCAGATCGGATAAGAGGACAGAAAGAAAACAAACAAGAGATGCTGTAATTAAGCAACAATCTAAGATCGAGAAAACAACCTTGGGAGACATGGATGTATTCGACGAGCTTAAGGATCAGCTTAAAAAGTAAGATAATATTGTTTGTTGACGAATGAATAAAGAAAGGTGGATAAGTAAATTATCCGCCTTTTTTATTTCTGTAAATTCAAATCTCCCTTCAACGCAATACTCCTATTCTGACCGCAAACATTCACGGTTGCTTCCACGGTATAGACAAAAATGGCCACATCCATTAGATCATGTTGATTGAAGCTGCCATCCCATCCCAGATTGGGATCAAAAGCCTCAAATACCTTGTTTCCCCATCGATCAAATACCAACATATGAAAGTCAATTAAATCTAAATCATCAGCAATTTCTGCCTTGAATACATCATTGGTACCATCTTCATTCGGAGTAAAAGCATTGGGAATGTAAATAGGTATTTCATCCACATCATAAGGAGAAAGTTCGACATGGATCTGGGACTCAAGATCTTGACATGCTGTCTTTACATAGTAATAATAATCGCCTTCTTCCACAATTGATCTAACCGGATTGGAAAAGCCGTCTGCCCATTCAATTTCAGCAAAAGTCTCCAACTCGCTCAGATCAATAAGTATGGATGACTCGCCACCACATAAAAGAGTATCGATTTGCTCTTCAATTTCTATAAAGGGTACGTATCGAAGAAATATTCCTGTAGAATCCAAACATCCCCTATTATTGGCTATAACAGAATAATAGCCGGATTCGATAGGTTGTAAAAATCTTCCCAATTCTCCGGTTGACCACAAATAATTTGTCTCGGCACCTTGCCCATCGTCCACCAACTCCAAGGCTGCATTTTCATTCTCACAGTATATGCTGTCTCCTATTATTCGAATGGAAGGCCCAAGATCCAACTCTATATTGGATGTATCGTAAAATACACAAGTTTCAATTTGATAGTTCACCGTGTATACCCCCGAATTAGTGACGATTATTTCTTGAGTAATTTCCCCTGTGGACCAGCTAGGATTTTGCGCTTCAGGGCCCAGGCTAAGCAGTACAGAACCTGCCTCACAACTGGTGCTATCTGGTAGTTTGTCTAAAGAGAGTATTTTTCGTATCTCAATTTCATCTTCGAACAAAACAGGACAAAGATCTCCAGCTCTGACAACAACACTGATTACCCCTTCTTCCTCAACGGAAACGATATTCCCAGTTGCTCCATTGGACCAAATTATTTCATTGATGGCTGCATTGTTATTATTGACCAATTCGATCCTAGCTTCTTCACCATCACACAAAAGACTGTCTCCTTGCAAGAATAGATCCGGGGTAAAACCAAAATTCACGTTGAAACTATCCGTGGTTGGACAATCTCCGATGCTATAACTCACCACATACTGTCCATCTGTATCTACTTCTATGTTTTGATCCGTTTCACCGGTTGACCATTGGTAATTACTCCCCTCTCTCGCTTCTAATTCCAGACTGAATTCATCACATATTATAGTATCAACTGCTCCGGGCTCCAACAAAACCTGAATTATCTCAATAGTATCACTCCAATTGAAATAGCAGGGATCAAAAATTTCGGATTCAACGATGTACAGTCCGGGTTCTTCAATTATAATACTTGTTCCTCTTTCGCCCGTAGACCAAGCAAAAACATCTGATTGGCTCCAATTGGGTGGGGTATTAACTGAAAGTGTAGTGCTTTCGTTACCACATAGCACCGAATCTCCTTCCAACTCAAATCTAGGCTCCGGTACAAAGTTTATTCTAAAGCTGTCTCTAAACTCACAATTGCCCATCTCGTAATTCACCCAGAACAAGCCCTCATCTTGTAGGATCAGGCTTCTGCTTGTTTCACCATTAGACCATTGCACATTTTCAGCCAAACTATCCAATTCTACGCGTAACTCCTCGTCTCCACACAGCAAGGTATCGGAAAATAAGGACTGAGGATTATGAAGTTGAACATAAATAGAATCAATGTACCGGCAATTATTTTCTGTTGCTGTGACTGCATATATTCCTGATTCCTGAACCAATAGTGATGGAGACCGGTCCATATTATTCCATTCATATGAAGTAATCGAAGAACCCTGTTGAGAGGAGAATATTTCGACTTCAGGAACATCGCAAAGTTCGATAGAATCTACTGTTACCTCTTCCAGGGGTTTGACCACCAATTCCATGGGAAATGTGTCATTACCAATACAAAAATTATCTGAAAATGCGATCAACTTAATCTGATAAGTACCTGCGCTATCATATCGATGTGTTGGAGAAAAATCGGTTGAAAAACTACCATCACCGAAATCCCATAAATAAGAACTAGCTCCCGTTGAAAAATTATTAAATCTAACATTAATAATCTCGCAATCTATACTATCCAAGCTAGAAAGGGCCAAAACACTGATATCGGATAATTGGAAATCAAGTTTGATAGTAGCTAAATTACAATTGGTCGAATTATTGGTATTAGACCACACTCCAGGAGTTGTGGGAAAATCACTTGAGCCTCCACAACCTGCACAAACCGCCTGGTAAATGATCCCATCATCACTAAATCTAGAAGTTCCTCCGTCGACATGATCATTAGAAAAATCAGTATTATTTCCAAAATAAGTAGCATACAACAAGCCAGCCATATCTTTTTCTAATACCATAAAATAGAAATCTTCTCCATCGGTAAAGTTTTGATATGCATCTGGTGTAATCTCGAGATCCAGCGTAGAAGACCTGAAACCATTGAGAAAGCCTCCCCATCCGGAAACAAATATTCTTCCACAATCATCGACCATGAATGCTGTAAGTGAAATATCCGGCCATTCATCATCACGTCCAAAGCCAGTAGAAAGAATTAAATTATCTCCATCCGGAGAATACTGCTGTATGAATTGGCCAAGGCCAGTAGAACCATAAACAGAAGGGCTCTGGGGCATATAGCCTCTGGTCTGGCCAGCACAGTAAATCGTAGAGTCTGTCGCTAAATCCACAAAATAAACCTGGTCATAATCAGGAGTACCAACATAAGATGCATATATCGTATCCAAACTAGGATCATATATACCATAAAATCCATCAGCACTACCACCAGAATAACTGGTCTGGTTTAAATACGTATGTGGCAGGTTTCTACTTTGCGTCCCTCCAGCAAATACCACTTGACCTAATCCGTTTAGCTTCAAGGAATATGCAGCATCATCTCGACTTCCTCCAAAATAGCTTGAAAATCGCAATTGCGAGCAACTGGGATTCAAGCTAAACAAACACGCATCTTGAGCACCAGCTCTTCTATCATAAACCGGATTTACAACAGGAAAATCATTGGATTGAGTACAGGAAACAACATAAATATTATCCATGTCATCTACTATTACTTCTCCTCTTACCTCATCACCATAATTGACTTGCAACTGTGTATCATTTATACCATCGTTCCCTGTGCCCCCAATATATGTACTTCCTTCAAGAGAAGAACCATCACTGCTTAATACGGATATGATAATGTCGGATCCCTGTGTATAAGTGGCACCAGGAGCCCTTGTCCTGTTACCTCCCGCAAAGTTTCTTTGGAACGCATTACCCGTTACCGGAAAATCTGATGATCCTGTTGATCCTAAGATCACTAATTCTCCATTAGAATTCTCTATCAGACTATGTGCAAGCTCAACATTATTGCCTCCTAAATATGTGGCATAAATTAAATCTGCACCATTAGAAGAGAATTTTGAGATTGTAATATCGGTTACAAAAGCAGAACCGGGATTGACCTGATATGCCCCGGAAGTAGTGGGATATCCCAAACCAAAAGTAACACCGCCACCATAAAGTTCTCCATTTGCACCTGGTGTAGCAGTAGAACCCCAATTATCCTGATAAGAACCTGAATAAGTAGAAAAAATCAACTCCGGATCTATAATCAAACTATGTTTCTTATCATAGTCCCCTACTCTGTAATCTACCATCCCTCCAGAAAGACGGAATTCACACTGAACTGGAATAGTCTCTCCATTAATCTGTTGAAAGGCGTAAGGAGCAGTTTCTACTATTCTCCCCAAGGAGTGTAACAAATGTAAATCACCATCCACTTGATTTAACTCATCCAAATAAGGATACGTTATTTCTATGTCCTGTACATTTCCTCTTTCCCTAACAATCCAATCATATTTGAGTCCACGTTCTGTAGAATAGAGCCTTAAATCTATTTTATCGTAAACATTTTCAATGGTAACGGACTGATAAGAATACACCTTTGAATACCATTTTTCAGGATTATTTCCCCTTATATAATTCCTGTAAAACTTACTCTTCCCAATCGATAAACACTGTTCTCTTTTTATTGCTGTACCAAAGTCAATCTGAAAAACATGCTGAAAAATCGGATGTTCTTCTTCTCCACATCCATGGCCATGAACGCATTGATGATCGCTGTCTGAATTTTGGTGTTCAAATACTTGCCACTTAAGACCTTCTTCCTCAATAAAAATGTTTTGATTTCCTAATTGTAAGGAATAAAAAACATGATCTGGCCATTGTCCCAGGTTCTCTTCAAAAATATAGGGTAAATCCTCCGTGACTAAGACGGAACCCAACATGAACTTCTGAACAAAAAATACTGTTATAAAAAGTGCAAAACGCAATCTATGGTTTGGAATACATGACATAGTTGGTGTTGTGAAACGAAACGTATTATTCCTTAATTTAGGCAAAAAACAAGAGCTGGCAAAGCGTTCTATTAAAAATTACTGAAAGAGTGGATAACTTAAGAGAAGGAGAGGACTATTACATGAATGAGGAAGGACTTTTGGTTTTTACTAAAGCGTATCATTTGAAAAGGGGTTATTGCTGTAAATCCGGCTGTAAACACTGTCCTTATGGTGACAAGAAAACGATAAGAACGACCAGAGATACGAATAAACAATAATTGACGTTATAGTAACAGCAATTTTCTCATAACGAAAAGTAGGTAGCTATCTCCCCCCGAAGCTACCTACTTTTTTCCAGAGCTATATTTTTCCCACTGATAGGCTATATGAAAGAGTGCTTCGCCCTGCATCACTATTGGACCATTGTTATGTCCAATGATGAATCCATCTCTATTGGCTTTTACTTCAGATTTTTTTAGCCCATAGGGTTCGTTAATTTCACCTATTACTTCGTTCATCTGAACCAAGTCTCCAGACTCCTTTTTCCACAAGAATATTCCGGAAACATGAGCTCTTATCCAGGAAGATTTACTGAATATGAGACAGTCTTTCTCAACTAGTTCCCCGTCGATCATATCTAAATGCACAAGGACCCTCTTCATTCCTTTTAAGGCTTCCTGAATACTCAACAAGTCGAATCGCTTCGATTCCCCTCCCTCAAACACCAAGCAGGGTTTATTTTCTTTAAAGGCAAATTGTCTCAGAGATCTATTGATCGGATCTTTGATAATGGTATAGGGACAGCCAAAAACTTTTGCCAACTCCAATGAAGATTCGTCGTTGGTCGTATATCTTATCTGAGGGTAATTATATCGACTTGCTCCACCAGTGTGAAAATCGAGAACGATGTCCACCAAAGGCATTACTTTTTTAGTAATAGTTCGAGCCACCCGAGCAGCCATAGATCCCTTAAAATTGCCTGGAAAACTACGATTGACATCCTTCCCATCTTGCATATCCCGAGAAAAGTTGATAAAACCGTAAACATTCACAATGGGAATCGCGATGATCGTTCCCTTTTTTAGTCCTTCCAGATGGCCTTCGGCAACAGCTCTACGAAGAATTTCGACCCCATTGATTTCATCTCCATGAACTCCGGCCAACAGTAAAATGCATGGACCAGGCTCATTGCCTCTGATAATATGAGCAAATACCTCTATTTCATGACCAGAAGGAAGTCTGGAAACCTTCAAAGACAATCTCTTCTTTTCTCCTAGTTTAATCCGTTCTCCTTCAAGTTCTATCCAATCTGACATCACCTAATTTTTAAAACATCAAAATTAATTATTTTGAAATGCTAATCGCATAATTAATGATGGCCCTTGCTACATTGATTTTGGTAAATTGTTCAATTCCCTCCAAGCCAGGTGAAGGGTTCACTTCTAATACGAGTGGTCCCTTTTTCGATCTTAAGATGTCAACTCCGGCCACTCCGAGATTTAATGTACGACAGGCGTTCAAAGCAATCTGTTCTTCTTCTTGAGATAATTGCACTGGAATTCCAACCCCACCTCTGTGAATATTGCTGCGAAAATCTCCATCCTTTGCTTGCCTTTTCATTGCTGCGATTACTGTGTTCCCTACAACAAAAGCTCTTATATCTGCTCCTCCTGATTCCTCTATAAATTCTTGAACAAGAATTCTCTTTCTCAGTTTTTTCAAAGTCTCAATGATGCTTCTAGCGTTCTTCTCATTTTCCGCCAAGATAACACCAATTCCTTGGGTTCCTTGAAGTAGCTTGATGATCATCTTGCCATTTTCGAATTCATCAAATACCAATTCTTCTTCGTTATACGGGCTAGAATAAACTGTCTTTGGAATTGGGATTCCCTCGGCACTCAATAATTCATAACACCTCAATTTGTCCCTTGCAATTTCCAATCCATATGAAGAAATTGTAACCGGAATCCCTATCCTTTCACAATGACGAATGGCCATAGACCCCATGTAGGTGACTGAGTTGCCAATTCGAGGGACGGCAACATCGTAATCCTCCAGAGCTTCAAATCCGTAATAAAAATTAGCATCACCAGAGCCCAATACAGACTTGCAGTACAAATGATCTATAATAAAAACTTGATGTCCTTGCTTCTGTGCTTCATACTTAAGCCGCTGAGTGCTATAGATCATAGGACCTCTGGAGAAAATCAAAACTTTAGCCATAGTCAATTATTGAGTCATCAATGCGATATACTTTACTCATCAACCGAAGTAAACTAGAATTCACAATCTAAAAAAATAAATCTTGAAATAAGACTCTGATAGCTCACAAAAGTATCGTCTATCAATCAAGCATAAATTTGTATCTTGATGATTCCTATTCAAAAAAAAGGAAATCGTTTCGATATGTCCAATATTAATTCCAAAAGAGTAATAAGAGGTTGGGTTTTCTTTGATTGGGCTAACTCTGCTTATGCCTTGGTCATTATGGTAGCCGTATTTCCGGCCTACTTTCTAGCTGTAACCGACGATGTTCTTTACTTCGGCTCATACGGTATTAGCAATAGTGTGGTTTACGCTTATTCCGTTTCTATTTCCTATCTCATTGTGGCTATGATGTCACCGGTGCTAAGTGGAATAGCCGATAGCCATAATTCGAAAATGCATTTTCTCAAGATATTTACCTATACCGGATCTATCGCCTGCCTTTCGCTTTTCTTTTTTACTGGAAATGGTGGTGATTACTGGCTGGGCCTAATCGCTTCGGTAATAGCGGCTATTGGCTTTGCGGGAAGTTTAGTGTTCTACAATGCTTATCTCCCGGAAATTGTAAGCCGAGATAGAATGGATGCAGTTTCAGCCTTGGGCTTTTCATACGGTTATATTGGAAGTGTGATCTTACTTATTATATGTCTTGTCTTAATTCAATTTCATGAAAGTTTTGGAATTGACAAGGGATTGGCCACGAGAATTTCATTCCTTTCGGTAGGCTTATGGTGGATGGGCTTTGCCCAAATTACTTTTAATCGTTTGCCCAAGGGCAACAAATTGGCCCTTAAGAGAAGGCTTTTTTCAAGAGGTTGGGAAGAGATCAAAATGGTGTTTTTTCAGCTTCGACAACAGGGCAATATTAAGTCATTTCTGACCTCATTTTTCTTTTATTCTATGGGTGTTCAGACGGTCATTATGTTGGCCACAGCATTTGCTGAAAAGGAATTGAGCTTTGAGACCTCCGAACTAATATTACTGGTTCTTATTCTTCAACTAGTGGCCATAGTAGGAGCTCATTTGTTTGCGGCAATTTCCAAAAGAATTGGCAATAAATATTCTATCATCATTATGCTTGTGATTTGGACGCTGATCTGTTTTGTAGCCTATTTCGTGCAGGAAACACTACAATTTTACATCTTGGCTTTCTGTGTAGGTCTTGTTATGGGTGGAATTCAATCTATTTCTAGATCCAGTTACAGCAAAATTATTCCCAACAAGGGAACGGATGCGGCTTCTTATTTCAGTTTTTATGAAATTCTTGAAAAGATGGGGATTGTCATAGGTACAGCAAGCTTTGGATTAATAGAACAATTGACCGGTGGAATGCGCAATAGCATTCTAGCTTTGGGTAGCTTTTTTCTAATTGGTATTATCCTAATATATAGAGTCAACTTTGGCCCTAAGTCCGAACAAAAATAGGGTCCATTATTCCTGATATTCATAACAACCCAAATCCGGATTGTTGTCTCGTGGCATTCCTAAAATATCTTCATTAATGCCCAACTGCAATCCTTTATCAATGGCCACCGAAAGAGTATCTAATGAGTAGTCTATTTCATCTATACTGGTGAACAAAGCATCAGAAAACTGAGGTTCGAAGCACTCATTACAATGATCAAAGAAGTCGGGATAATCGACCAACAATTCATCCGTCTTTACAATGCAATGATCGAAATCATAATTAAAATCTACCCCATCGGCAGCAGAAAGTAGAATCTCATCTCGTGCTGAACCATAAATAATACTATTTCTAGCGACAAAATTTAACGGAGCGGCAAAGGCCTGTGTGCATCCGGGTAAATCCAAGCATCTAAAATTCGATAATCCGACAGCAGAACGGTCTGTTCCAAAGTTTGCAAAGCTACAGTGCTCAAAAGTGTAGTTTCCTCCCTGGACAGCTTCAAAAGCACTCCCCCTATTATCCGCAAATAGGCAATTTTCAGCTACAATATTCGCTTGAATAGCAGTAAGCCCTGTTCCTGAAGTGAGCAGTATTTGCGACCTGTCCAGAACTAGAGAAGCAGCAGAATCCACTTCAATTCCGATGATAGAATTTCGAATTGTTGTGTTCCTGAATACATTACCTGAACTACCCTTGGAAATTCTTATTCCAGCCCATTGCCCTTCGTCGTCTTGAAATGATTCTTCTAATCGGTCCGTACTCCAAGTAATAGGATTTTCAACACTGCCTAGGCATTCGATCTTACCTTCGCTTCCCACAACAATGAATCCTCCATTAAAGATGAAATCCTCATCTATTACACTGAGTCCGCCATGAACATAAATATTGGTGCCTTCCATCACCCTGAGAATACAGCTGTCTATGATCAAAGCCCCAAATATGACATATGGCCTGGGATCATTGAATTCCACCACATTATTATCACAACTTAAAACACTGATCGTATTATTTTCATTCAAATCCGGCAAATAAATGGCATTCTGTCCCCACGCTTCAATGACCACTCGTTGTTCCACTCCATTGGTCTCAAAAAGCATATTCTCTTCAATAATGAATGGGCTTGCACTTATGGGGTCGTCAGGATCAATTGTTACCTCTATAAAAGCATATGTACTGTCTTCCGGACCGATCTCCAGATTTTCTACCATTGGCCCCTTAAATCCATCTACATTAAATCTAAACTTACTATCATCTCCCGAAGCCATCTGTATCTTGCCTATCCTAATCGATTCCGTATGTCTATTGTATATTTTCAATATCTGAGTCGCAGATCCTCTTTGTGTAAATACAGTATCAAATCTTATAGAATCGACGGAAAAGCCCAGTAGTTTGGATGGATCCGTTGTAAAAACTTCCTCTTCTTCGCAATTCGACAAAAGAAAAAGGCAACAAATGGATAGCGCTATATGTACAAAAGTAAATTTCACCGATTTCATCGTTTTAGTCTGTAACTTTACATTCCATAAAGACAATCCGAATTATCTTGGGATCAATCTGAAAAATGAACATAAAGGTAATCATTCCGGCATATAACGAAGAAGACGCTATAGCACTTGTTGTTAACGAAATTCCCGAAGGATTGGTATCTGAGGTTATCGTTGTAAATAATAATAGTACAGATTTGACAGCTTCTGTCGCAGAGAGGGCTGGAGCCACAGTTATTGATCAGCCATTGAGGGGTTATGGAAATGCCTGCCTGAAGGGATTGGATTATGTAGCGAATGCTCATGATAGAACGGATATCATTGTTTTTTTGGATGGAGATCATTCAGACTATCCGGAAAAAATGAAGGAATTGGTGGAGCCGATTGTAGATCGTGCTGTAGATCTGGTCATAGGATCCAGAGCTTTAGGTCAACTTGAAAGAGGTTCGATGACCTTTCCGCAAATCTTTGGAAATTGGTTGGCGACTCGATTGATAAGGTTCTTTTTTGGATATCGATTTACCGATCTGGGGCCTTTTCGAGCGATAAAGTATTCGAAATTACTAGAGCTGAATATGCAAGATAAAACCTATGGTTGGACTGTTGAAATGCAGGTCAAAGCTGCGAAGAAAAAATTTCGAACCATAGAAGTTGCTGTTCCCTACAGAAGAAGAATTGGGTTTTCGAAAATATCCGGAACAGTCAAAGGCACACTGCTGGCTGGTTATAAAATTATTTGGACCATTTTTAAATACTTATAGAGACTATGTATGCGATTACTATAGCCCTTTTAATTTTTTATGCCATACTGGTTTTACTATTGACCGCCTATTGCCTTCTTCAATTGCATTTGCTCTATTATTATAGAAAGACCGATTCGAGTAAGACAAAAGAGTTACCTGATTCAGCTCAGGTTTTCGAACCCCATGTGACGATTCAACTACCCATTTTTAATGAAAAATATGTTATTGAAAGGCTCTTAAAGCAAATTGTTGAGATAGAATACCCTAAGAATAAACTTCAAATTCAAATTCTAGATGATTCGACCGATGACACCTTGGAGTTATCGAGGAGTTTGTCCGAAAAGTATGGAAAGGAAGGGTATGATATTTCTGTAATACACCGAGAGGATAGGTCGGGATACAAGGCAGGAGCTTTGGACAATGGTTTGAAAAGGGCCAAAGGTGAGTTCATCGCTATATTTGATGCTGATTTTCTTCCCAAAAAGAGTTTTTTAAAGGATACTTTGTATTACTTCTCTGATGATCAAATAGGAGTTGTACAAACCAGATGGTCTCATCTTAACGAAGAATACAGCCTACTTACCAGGCTTCAAGCATTTCAATTGAATGTGCATTTTACTGTGGAGCAAAATGGTCGGTCAGGAGGAAATTTGATGTTACAATTCAACGGTACGGCAGGTATTTGGAGGAAGGAGACAATTGACGTCGCAGGAGGCTGGAATGCAGATACGATTACAGAGGATCTGGATCTTAGCTATCGTGCTCAACTGGCCGGATACAGAATTCAGTATCTTGAAAATATTCCGTCTCCGGCTGAGTTACCAGTGGAAATGACGAGCTTAAAGTCACAGCAGTTTCGATGGATGAAGGGAGGAGCAGAAGTCGCTAAGAAAATTCTGCCTCGTATTCTCAAAGACCCGAATTTGACTTTCCGACAGAAACTTCATGCAACAGGTCACCTACTCAACAGCAGCGTTTTTTTGATCATTATTGGCACAGGAATACTATCTATTCCACTCATGTTTCTGCTTCGGCATTTTAATCTGACCATTCCCTACTTAAGTATTGGTTTTCTGGGATTGGTTTCAATTATTTTCGTCTATTACGAAGCCAATGTCAGGGCCGTACTAGAAAATGATAATATTAAAAAGGATTTATTTAAGTTTCTCGTTCTATTTCCGGTATTTCTGGCCTTATCTATGGGCTTGAGCCTGCACAATGCTTGGGCTGTTCTTCAGGGTTACATTGGTAAGAAAACGGCGTTTATTAGAACACCTAAGTTCAATATTATGGACAAGAAAGAAGACTGGAAAGGGAACAAATATTTGGTAAAGAAAGGAAGCTTATTGAATCTGATTGAAGGAATCCTGGGAATTATCTTTTTAGTTTTATTCGTCAATGGTATTTGGAATAAAGACTTTGGCTTTTTATATCTGCACTTCTTTTTTGGACTGGGATTTCTAGCGATTTGCTATTATTCCATACTTCATAAATCAAGAAATGCCTAAGAGCAGAGCTTTTCTTCTTTTCTTTTTCTATGTTCTACTGCAGGTGTATTATATCTGTACTGTTGAACAAAATGATTTTATTTCTATTCTTTTCTATTTTGTAGGAGCGTCGATATTGTGTTATCTCTTTTATCGATTTACTTCATTTAGTAAACATGGACTTGGTTTATTAATCTTCGGGTTGGTTTTACGCGTAATATTGATTTTCGAATCACCGGCACTAAGTGATGACTACTATCGATATTACTGGGATGCCTGGCTTATCGAACATTCCCAAGACCCCTACTCCACTCCACCTAATGAACTGTATAATAAAACAATAAAAGCACCTCAAAATGACCCTATTTCTGAGGTCTATCAGAAGCTTAATTCACCGGAATACAATAGTGTTTACCCATTGGGTTCTCAAATCATATTTTCGTTTGCCTATTACCTTTCTGGCACAGATTTGAATATGTTCCCACTTGTGTTGTGTATCATTTTTCTATTCTTTGAGGGACTTTTGATTCTCTCATGCCTGAAACTGCTCGAGTATCTAAATGCCAACAAACAACAAATCCTCCTTTTGATATTCAATCCATTCTTCATTGTCGAATTCGTGGGAAACCTTCATTTGGATTTAATATTTGTTAGTCTCATGTTTTTGGGTTTGGTTCAGTTAATAAAAGCCAGAACCATTCTATCTGGCCTATTGTTAAGCCTATCTTTAAGTATAAAACCCCAAGCCATCATCTTTATTCCCTTCATGGTATTGTTATCGAAAGACTTTGTTTATGCCCTTAAATTATCCGGGACAATTGCACTTGGTACTATGCTAATGTATGTACCAATAGTATATTTCAACTCTTTATCCGGTTTTTCTGAAGGCCTCGAACTATATTTTAAACGCTTCGAATTCAATGCCTCCCTGTACTACTTTTTCCGTTGGTTGGGATATAAAAGTACCGGGTATAATCAAATTGCTGTCATCGGGCCATGGATGTCGGCAGCCATAGCGGTAAGCCTGATTGTAATTTGGATCAGAGGATTCCTGCTGGCACTTAGGGGGATTTTCACTCTTGAACAGGCACTAAAACTGATGAGCTGGTCATTTATAATCTATCTCTTACTTTCGACTACAGTACATCCTTGGTATATTCTTCCATTACTAATAATCGGAATTTTGCTAGATAAGCTATGGCTTATAGTATGGAGTGGAGTTATCTTTCTATCCTACTCCTTTTACGATGAGATTTTCGAAACCTGGAGTTTCGTTTTATCCCTATTATCTTACCTCCCTGTAGTACTATTCGCACTCAATGAGTTATTCAATCAAGAATCAAAACGAAACTCCTTAAAATTGAGTTAGTGACTCCAGAGATCATGCTCAAAGTTGAATATCTCCATTCCAATCTTTTGCGATTCTAGCATTTTATCCAGCCCCGAATACATATCTTTTAATCTGAGATCTTTTATGTTGGATTCTTTATAGATGTGACTCGAAAACAATCTCATCTCAAATAGTTGTTCCCAGGATATTCTGGCGGCGTCATTCCCTGGCATAAAGATCTCTTCCGAGGCCAGCTGAGCTCTTAAATGAGGGTAGTAAACCCAAAATAGCGGTCTCTCGTACATGAATTCGCCCTGATCATTATATTCGTCAATGATTGGGGCAATTCCAAGAATCCGCACGTCCATTGTTGATCTCTCCTCATCAAAAAACCATACTTCCTTTATTCTGTATCTGTTCACATCAGAATCATTGAGGATATTCTCTACAATTTGATAACTGCTTACAAATGTTTTAGGATCTATGATCTCAACGGTGTCCGTTGAATAAAGAATGGATCTGATTTCATCTTTTCGTAGAGGTATCTGAAATTGATCATTTTCTACGCTGTACGCCCTTAGATTTTCCTCTTCTACAGCATCTTTTATAATTTCGAAAAAACTCCGGTTAGGATAGCTGAATACTTGATTCATCTTTTCTCGAGTATCTATCACTCTCCAAATCTTCTTCTCCCAGAATATATCTGCCTCCCGAATATGATCATAGGACAAAATCCGTTTTTCCTGTAAGATGGATTCCTTTACAATCCCATCAATAGGGACATCTGTCATTTTTATTTCTTGATTATTGTTTACAGGTGATTTTTGTGCAGTGCAGTACAGTGTGAAAGTAAATGAAAAAAGTAAGCCGAGTAAGAAACGATTAGTCATCATTGGTCGAAAAATTTTGTTTTAAAAAATGTTTATTTCGCCGTGGTTAGTGTAGGAATTCGGAGAATACCATTTTCAAAACAAAAAAAGGGGAAGAATTCGTATCAAT
This sequence comes from Saprospiraceae bacterium, assembly GCA_965230755.1. Lineage (GTDB taxonomy): Bacteria > Bacteroidota > Bacteroidia > Chitinophagales > Saprospiraceae > DATFJT01. Next base: position 231,593 of record CBDDLT010000003.1, read on the forward strand.
TCTTCCCCTTTTAACATATTTCGATTAGAAATTAATAGCTCCAGAGATCGTGTTCAAAATTGAAAATCTCCATTTTTATCTTTTGAGATTCTAGCAATCGTTCTACACCGGAATACAAATCCGCAAGTCTCGCATCGAGAACATTGGACTCCTTAAAGATGTAGCTCGAAAACTTTCTCATTTCAAGAAGATTTTCCCACGAAATTCTAGCCGCATCATTGCCTTCAATAAAGACGTCTTCTCTACCTAATAATTCGCGCATATGCGGGTAGTAAAGCCAGAACAAAGGTCTTTCATAGAGGAAATTACCATTATCGTCATATTCATCAATAATAGGAGCAATACCTAATATTCGAACATTCATGGTTGATGTTTCCTCATCAAAGAACCATATTTCCTTTATTCTATACCTCTTGACATCTGCCACATTAATTTCATTCACTACTACCTCGAAAATACTCTCGTAAGTCTCAGGGTCAATGGTTTCAACCGTATCTATGGTCGCCATCATTGTCTGAACATCATCTAAAGAGATAGGGGTAGTAAACTTATCATTTTCCACACTATAGGCCACAATTTCACCTTCTAGAACAGCATCTTTAAGGATTTGAAAAAGTGGTCTTTCAGGGTATACAAAAGGCTTATTCATCTTCTCTCTTGTATCGATAACCCTCCAGATTTTCTTCTCCCAGTAAATGTCTGCTTCCCGAATATCATCGTATGGTAATATTCTTCTTTCAGTAACCAAGTGCTTCTTTACAATACCGTCAATAGGCTCTTCACCTTGAATACCGGTTTCTGTTTGCACATCTTCAGGCAATTGAGCAAAACCAAATGGCATTGCAAAAGCCAATAGAAGAATCGAAGTTAAAAATTGCTTGACCATCATGATCTGTTTTATTTAATTTTAAATACCAATGAGTTGATATTACGTCCAGCTTTATCACCAGGACATCTTGCTTTCACATCGTTAAAGTAATAAATATCTCCAGGTTTTGCCTGTTGAACCATTCTTTTAACATCTGCACCGTATAAACCACCTCTATTGATCTTAACGATAGGATCCTGTCTCTGAGGTACTCTTACGAACTCAAATCCTTGAATTTCACATCGAGCATCAAAATCGAAACCATCCAACATGGCAATCAAACCTCTCTGAGCTTTGAAGGTACCGTTAGGAATATTTCCACCTTTATTCTTACCCAATTGTGCAACTGGATCAGGAATTCTCTTAGATCTGATATTGAAAGTCTTTTGAATACCAGGAGCTGATACATTAACTTTTACCTCACCAGGAACAGACACCGTAGCAGTATATTTTCCATTACCACCTTTAACATTACAACCTCCACCAGAAGCTGACACATTAACCTTAGTACTGTTAGCACCCGCCACAGAAACCTCAAAAGGATTATCCACACCAATGTAGAAAACGTTCATTTTAGTAAGAAACAAAGAAGCCGATCGCTCTCCTACTTCATAGTCAAAAGAGCTTGTACCTTCCATTACTTCTCCAGTCAAAGGGTTTTCAACCCTAGCCCTCATATTCAAGGTCTTCTTTCCATAAGAATTTGCAGTCTCCGTATAAGTTCCCCTTCCTTCATCATTCAATCTAATATTGGTCCCATTAACAGTAATCGAAGAAGTTTTAGCAAACTCACTTGAGAATGCTCCAATAGCAACTTCGGATTCAAACTTTTCTCCTTTAATTACATACCCTCTTTTGGCATTCATAATTGGGAAGAACTTGTTAAGTACAATTTCCTTACCACCTACCAGCTGTGCGAACTCATTAGCTGCTAGCGCCTGAGCATTTCTGGCATCAGTTTGAAACTTAGTTAATACGGGAAGAATAGCCGCAATTGGCATTTGTTTGAATTTATATTCAGACCATGAAGTTTTATCCGTTGAGGCTTTAATTTCTTCAACAGATTTTGGCTTTAACTCAACAGCGTGATCAAAAGCTTCAATCTTGCCTTTTACTTCGTCTTCCTTCAACTTAGAGATTTCAACTACCGTTTCATTTGATACGGTATTATTGTAATCATCAATAATACCAGCTCTCAGCGCAACAATTTTATCTCTTAACTCCTCACCTAAAGGCTCATCTACCAACAAACGAGTTGTGATATCTTTATTCTTTTTACCCTTAGGTTTACCATATTTATCATTATCTCCCTCATCTATAACACCATTTTTGTTACCTGCACCATCAATTAATTTCGTTTTAATTGATTCTACATACTCCACAAATTCATCTACTTTAGCACTCGTAGCATCCATGGCGCCATACAATATTGGCTTCAAGGGCTCTTTATGGCCTTTAAAGGCTCCCTCAATACCTTTTTTAGTATCCTTAGCATTATCTGAAGCCAAGGAAGCTGATTTACTTAAACTTTTGTCTATATCGAAGAAGGCATTCATTACCTCAGCAGATACATTCAGAGCCAGAAGCGCTGTAAGTACCAAGTACATGAGGTTAATCATGAGCTGCCTCGGTTCCTTTGGAATTGACATATCTTATTCAGTTTTAATTGTTAAAAAATTACTTTGCCTTTTATTCCACTGATATTAACTATCAGTTCTAAAAGCCATAGCGTTCAACATATTTCCGTAAACTGAATTAAGGTTACCCAAATTCTTGTTCAAAGCCGCCAATTGATCTCTGTAAATTCTAGAATCTTCTACTGATTCAGCAAGATTAGCCGTAGCTTCATTCATTTTAGAATAGAAATCTGACATTCCTTTCATCTGATCCTCTACATTAGAGAAATCTACTTCCTGAAGTGCTTTCAAAGAACTCATGCTCTTAGACATAGTCTGAAGCTCAGTAAGCATTCCACCCAATCTATTCTCAACAACCTCGCCATCTAATTTTCTTGGTCCACTGGTAGTATCACCTTCTGTTAAAGGATCAATATTTGAACCATAGTTATCCAATCCTGGATATAGTTTTTCCCAGTAATAATCCTTTTCAGGACCAATAAGACCTAAGAAAAGGAAAATAAAAGCCTCTACGGAAAGTCCGATGATCAACATTTGTGATGCACCCTCCCAGCTTTCTAGTTTGAATAAAGCACCCAAAAGTACGATCGCAGCACCAACACCGATGATCAAGTTTTTTAGATACTTAAAGCCTTTAGATTTCAAAAAACTCATTGCTCTTAATTTTATTTGTTAACTAATATTGGAATTTATTTCACAAGACAAAAGAGTTCCAAGTATGACAGACCGATCAATCCGAATACTAAGCTACTCTTCTCTCTAACTAAAATCACTTAAATACTTCTACCTAGAAATCATCAATAGATCTACCCAAGAATGTTAAAGCACATCTAAATCCTACGTAAGATTTAGTAGTGTCTTGATACTCCCAGTGTCTAGAACCAGTTTGAAGGTAAAATCCTATATCCTTCCATGATCCACCTCTGATCACTTTTCTTTTGTAAGAAATAGGATCATCATCTTGCGCATCGTATCTGATATCAGGATTCAAATCGTGAACAAAGGCATAAGCATTTTCATCGTAAGCACTGCTTGTCCATTCAGACACGTTTCCTGCCATACAGAACAATCCGTAATCATTAGGAAAATAGGCGTCGGCAACAACGGTGTACAATCCACCATCCTCAGGGTAGTCTCCTCTTCCAGGCTTGAAGTTTGCCAACAGACATCCTTTCGTATTTCTCAGATAAGGACCACCCCATGGATAAGGCGATAATTCTTTACCACCCCTGGCTGCATATTCCCATTCATGCTCTGTAGGCAATCTAAATTCTTCCGTATTCACATCTGAATCTTGATAAGTGTCCCAAAGCCTTGATCTCCAATAGCAAAACGCATTAGCCATTTCCCAATTAACACCAACTACAGGATAATCATCGAACGCCGGATGCCAGTAATAGTTTCTAGCATAAGGCTCATTATAAGAATATGAAAAGTCTCTAATCCAAACCAATGTGTCAGGATATATATTTACTTTATTTTTCTTAATAAACTGCGATCTTGGGCCTCCTCCTTTGTGGTGAGCTGCTTTACCCCATTCGAACCACTCATACTCATAAACAAACTTGTCTGTATTAATCTCCTTTTTACCACCAAACTTATTGGCTCCTTGATAATACATGTCCTGAAGAATTTCATCTTCCCAGTCCAAGTCCATTTCCCAATCAATCTTCTGCTCACCAGTTAACTCATCTTCAATATAATGATCCATATAACTGTGAGCAATAGAATCTCTAACCCAATTCGTAAATTGACGATACTCATTATTAGTGATTTCCGTATCGTCCATATAAAAACCTTGGATAGAAATAGATTTAGATCTTTGAGCGAAAGACCTGTTAACATCTTCATCAGAATTACCTATGTGAAGTGTTCCAGAAGGAACATAAACCATTCCATAGGGATTGATACCTTTCCAAGCCGGCCTATCCATGACCCCAATGAGCTCACCACTCTCTCGAGATCCACAAGCAACAAAAAATAGACTCAGAAAGCCCAATTTGAGTAAATTCTTCAGATTAAAATTCATCGTTTAATTTTGTTTATACCTTACTTCTATGAAAACATGATTAAGGTAAAGATAATAAAGTGATTAACAATTATAAAAAATCACCAAAACTTTACATAAAATTCCGGCCTTTTTAACACTAACGGCACCAATTTCAACGTGAGCACCTCCATTGTTATTATTTAAATTTGACTTTCACATTAAAATTTTAACACTTTTCCTAATTTACAAGGCCCGAGGGCTGTAAATCGGCGGTCTCGGTACGGATCTACCAAACATATGGTCAATCTCGTAATAAAGTAATATCTCATGACTTCCATTGGATTGATTTGCTAGAGGATTCAAACCGAACTCGTACTGGTACTTGATACCAAAACTATTATCAAATTCGTACCCCAGCATAATCCCTATGGATTCAAGTTCATCGACATCTAACCGAGCACCTAAAGCCATATACAATTGTTCATTTACAACTGCCTCCAAAGCCATAAAACTTTGGAAGACGCTAAAATTAGAATAAAAAATGGAAAATGGGGACAATTCAACAGAATTATTTAAGCTAAAGCTATAGGCAAAATTTAAAAACCATTCATTTTCAGTAATGTATGAATTAGAGTTTTTTTCAGAAAATTTGCTTAACTGTCTTCCCGATATACCCAAAACTAGTTGTTCAGTACTGAATACAGTCCCTGCACCTAGATGAAAAACAGACCTCGAGTTAAACCAGGGAGTTAGAGAAGTATCTTCTCCAGGATCAGCTCCTCCAGGAAGAAGAATATCTTCCGAATTCAAGGAAAAATTCTCATAGGACAAATCCAAGCCAAAACTCCATTTCATCTTAGAATTCCGAACTAATTCTCTACTTATCTGTAAGCCGTATTGATTGAAATTCCTGTTCCCTAGTTGATCATTGAAAAAGTACAATCCTATGCCACCTTTGAACGCCGGCAGATAGGTATTCGCCAACACTGAAACCGTATTTGGATTACCATCCAATCCCAACCACTGAGATCGATAATTCATCATAAGGAATGTGTTTTCACGGTTCCCGGCCAGGGCAGGATTGAGCAATTCTGAAGACTCTCTCCATATTCCGTAGTGCTGAACTTGCTGGGCATCCGCTGAACCTAGCTCCCACCCACAAGTGGTAAATAGGCTAAGTAAAAATATCCCCCTAATCGATCTCAATGTATAATCCATCATAGGCTAAATTAACGTTTTTAGGTAAAATAGATTGCACTTCCTCATGTTTTCCCATTCTATGACTGATATGTGTAAGATAGGCCCTTTCCGGTTGGATTTCTTCTATAAATTCTAATGCCTCATCTAAATTAAAATGCGTTTTGTGCGGAGATCTATGCAAGGCATTAATCACCAAAACCTTAAGGTCTTTAAGATATTTGTATTGATCATTAGCCACCGTTTTAGCATCGGTAATATAAGCGACATCTTTCATTACAAATCCTAGCACAGGCAGTCTGCCATGCATAACTTCCATTGGCATAATATCCAATTCACCAACCTGGAAAGATTTGTTCTTTTCGATGTGAACCAATTCTATTTTCGGAGCTCCTGGGTAAGGGTTATCCGAAAAAACATATCTGAATCTTTCCTTAATTTCTTTTGCCACAGGTGCACTTGAATAAACGCGCATTGGATGATCGCTCAAAAAATTGTAGGGTCGAATGTCGTCCATCCCAATAATGTGATCGTTGTGTTCATGAGTGATTAATGCCGCGTTCAATTTGCCCACTTTCGACCTCAACATTTGCTGTCGAAAATCAGGTCCAACATCAATGACGCAAGTAGTATCCAAATAGCTGACCAATACGGAGGTTCTCAGGCGCTTATCTCTAGGATCAGTAGAAAGGCAAACACCGCAGCCACAGCCTATTTCGGGAATCCCTTTCGATGTTCCAGTACCCAAAAATTCAAGCCTCAACATTATTATTTTCGATAGAATTCAGAAATAATTGATACCATTTTTGATTGGATTCGGACCACAAACTAATGTCAGCATTGATCTCATCAATGATGTTTTTCAAAGCCAATACTCGCTGCTCAACCTCCAAAAATTTATTGACTACAACATACTTTTTGGCATGCACCAGACAATGGGAGGAGTCGAAACTTCCTTTTTCATATATCAGCCGATAGCCTTGATCTTTGACCAGACCTTCTAATCGTTTCAGTGCATACCTGTTTAGTTTCATCTATTATTATTTAATCGAGGCCAAGCTTGTAGAATAATTTCTACGTAACAAAATCGCCTTTTTCGACATGACAGTTGCTGTCTTTTCTACTTAAACTTCTTCGATCGACAAATATCATGTTTCTTTCAACTTGCGTTTAATTTATAAACAAATTAAAAAACATCTTCATTTTTTTCGAATCGGTTGTCTTATTGATGCAACAAAATGCCTTGGAGAAGTATTGATTCCTAATGAATGCATAGCAGCAAATATTTGATAATTAATCCCTAACTTTATGCTTAAATTTTCACAAGTGATCGCTGTAAAAAAGTATATTTTTCTCCTTTTATTGGTCTTTTCATCAATGTTCGCCTTGGGGCAAAGAAGTCCCTTTAATGCAGGCGTAGTTGTCGGCTTGAATGCCTCACAAATCAATGGTGACAATGCTGCTGGATTTACAAAACTTGGGTTAAAAGCTGGATTACAGGGAGTAGTGGAGTTTAGCGAACGCTGGAATATCACCATAGAAATGCTATACTCTCAAAGAGGGTCTCAAGATGATGCGGACTTTTTTGGAGTAGATGGAGTTTATACCCAATTCAAGTTGAATTATTTTGAGTTTCCCATTTATTTCGAATTATTGGATTGGGAAGTTGACGACTACTATAAAATGCATTTTATCGGCGGAGTATCATATGCTATTTTGAGAGATGCAAAAATTAGAGGAAGCCTTCATACGCCGGAAGTGTTAAATGACAGGGATTGGAGTTTATTTGCAGGAATAGATTTCTTCGCAAACAGGCATATGGGTGGTGGCATTAGATTTACCTATTCAGTGAGCGAGTTGTATTCGAATCAAGATAATAATCCTAACTTACCTTCCCTAAGGTCATATTTTCTTAGTTTTCATACTTTTTATAGAATTAAATAGAGTTTCACAATGAAATATTACTGGATTGCCTTACCCATATTAATCATCATGCTATTTAGCCAGTGCAGTGGTGAGAAAGGAAGTCAAAGTGCGAACGCTGAAAAGCCAAAAGCGAAAGCAGCCGTTCAAACCTCTCTACCGAGTTTACCAGAAGAGCGATTAATTCGACTTTGGGAACAAGCGACACACTTGGATTATATTTTCTTGGAATTGCCCATTAGCATGAATATGGATAACCAAGAAGCAATCAGAACAAGTTTGGTCAACATGGATCCTATAGGGACAAATTTGCACCCCAATTGCAAGCAGCATGATGGCAATATGGTGTTCTCTATTAATGGCAATATTGTTGAAGAGTGTATGTTCTATTTCAGAAATGACTGCAAGTACTATGTTTGGCTTGAGAATGGCAAACCGGCTTATGCCAACCCAATGAATGAAAACGGAATAAAATTCTTTGACAGGGCTTTCAACGGATCGGTACTTCAGCAAGCACAGAATCAGCAAATGAACCAGCAATAGATGGCTTTAGCCGTAATAGACTTAGGAACGAACACCTTCCATTTGCTGATTGCTGAACCTCAAGGTCCGTCTTTCCACACTTTGCTCAGAAAACGCCATTCCGTTAAATTAGGACGTAATGGCTTGAAATCCTTTTCAATTGCAGTGATTGAGGAAGCGCAAAGAGCTCTTATAGACTTTAGAAAAATTCTTCACCAATACCCTATTTCTGCCCTTAGAATCATTGGTACAAGTGCTATGCGAACAGCATCGAATGCATATGAATTAATTCAATTCATCGAGGAGTTGTTCGAGACAAACGTCGAAGTTATAGATGGCAACAAAGAAGCAGAACTCATCTTCAAAGGAGTGACACACAATAACCCTCCTAAAGTAGCTTCATTGATCATGGACATTGGTGGTGGTAGTGTAGAATTTATAGCGTTCGAAAATGAAGAAATACGTCATATCGAAAGTAAAAATATAGGTATCGGAGTATTGTACAACACTCTTAAATTTGATGATCCGGTTACACAACAACAACTAATTGATGCCGAGGGTCGAATTACTAATCAGCTTGAATCCATCATACATTCAGCGAGAAACTTTGGCATTCAAAATTTGATTGGGGCTAGTGGAACATTCGACCTACTATACAACTTGTTCAAGCATCCTAACTTTGAAGATCAAATACATATCGGCCCATGCCTAGAACATATGAATGAGTTTATTCTCAGTACTAAAAAGGAGAGGAAAAATTATGGAAGGTTTCCCGATGATAGGCTAGATTACATACCCGTGGCATATCTTTTGGTCAGAGAACTTGTAAATGCTTTGCAACCTTCTAATATTCATTATACCCCATACTCTCTAAAGGAAGGAACTCTTATTGAAATGAAAAATGAATAATTAAAAATGTATAATTGTTGATTAGTATCGTGTTTGGGCTGAAGAAATTAAGATCCTGACACTATTGCTTTGCTCCTAGCTCTCAATATAACACTAATCCTTAACCCCTAAAATCTCACCCAGATTTTCTCATCTATTACTTTTCCGGAATAAAGTTATTCAACGCACTTTTGTAGCTATGACTTAATGGGTTAAATTTGTAATTAATGGCAGAGAATTTATTCGAAATATTACAATATGAATGGGCCCTTAGAGCACTAATTGCCTCCATAGTTGTAGGAGCTATTTGTGGTATTTTAGGATGTTTTATAGTGTTGAGGAATATGAGTCTGGTAGGAGATGCCCTAGCACATTCAATCCTACCCGGCGTCGTTGTGGCTTTCGTTATATTTGGTTACAATCCCTTCGGTTTTTTTATCGGTTCTGTTATTGCCGGTCTGATAACCGCCGCTTTTATCATATGGATTCAGCAAAATGTGAAAACCAAAAATGATGCGGCCATCGGAATTGTTTTTACTGCCATGTTTTCGATTGGAGTAATTGGGATTTCAAAAATAAGTAAATCAGACGGTGTACACCTAGATCTAAAAGATTTTCTATTTGGCAATATCTTAGGTGTAGGGACACAGGATATATACTTGAGCATTGGGATAGGAATATTTGTTATTCTATCCATCATTGTCTTTTATCGGCATCTCTTTGCTTCTAGTTTTCAAGAGGTTGTCGCTCAGACCATGGGATTTCGGGTGGATTTGATCCATTATTTCTTAATGTTACTCTTGTCTTTTACCGTTGTGGCCAGTTTACAGACCGTTGGGGTTATTCTCGTTGTTGCCATGTTGATCACTCCAGCTTCTACAGCCCTTTTGTTGTCCAATGATTTAAAAAAAGTACTATTCCTCAGCGCCATTTTTGGCATCTTATCATCAGTCGTTGGAATTATACTGGCCATATATTTCAACACCACTCCAGGACCCGTTATCGCTTTGGTCATAACACTATTTTATCTTATCGCTGTTGTTTTAAGTCCAAAGAAGGGTTTACTCGTCAAACAGATTCAGCGGAGAAGGCAAAGAATGAAAATCTACAAAGAAGATTTTCTCAAGCTCAGCTATAAACTGCAGGAAAAAGGAAGATACAGCAAGAGTGCTTTGACGGAGAAATTGGATTGGTCCGCATATTTACTCTCGCGTGTGGTCAGTTACTTGGTGAGAGATGGCCTTGCTAAAAGGGATATTTCCAGTTTTCCCTTGACGGAAAAAGGAGAAAAAGTGGCAAGAAAAATGGTACGTGCACACCGTCTGTGGGAGACCTATCTCGTTACTAAAATGGGGATGAAGGAAGATCAAATTCACGATGACGCTGAAAAAGTAGAACACTATCTTACTGACGATGTCATGCACGAAATCGACAGATCGCTTGGCTCTCCTTCTACAGATCCACATGGTTCTGAGATTCCGGAATACAGAATGGAAGGAACGATTACGTCCATCAATAGACTCCAAGAAGGTAAAAAGTTCGAGATATTGGATCAAAATGCGCAGTATGTGATGGATCGTCTGGCAGACTTCAATATATTTCCCGGGAAGAAGTTTTATCTATTGGACAGAAGTTTCACACACTATACGATCAAGTCAGACGACGGGCAAATACTGATTATTCCGAAGAACAGCATTCGCAATCTCAACGTAAAAATTTAATGGTGCTTAGATCGCACAACGGTAGATGAATGCCGGAGGTAGGTTGAGGAGAGCAAAATCCATTCTCACTTTGTTGAAATACTTCTTGATCCTAGGCCATTCCAACAGAGAATACTGAAATTGCAAGAATGTTCCGTCAGATTGAATCATTTCACTTGCCTTGTGGAGGAGTGCATCTTTATCCTTGGCTTTCATAAAACTCAAGGGCAAACTAGAGACAATGGCATTGCAACTGTCGTGCCCGTCTTCTATCAGATCATCTTTAAACTCCAGAGCATTGTGATTGAGGAGTTTTAATCTTTCATCACCAGCAAATTTCTTTGAACAATACTCATAAAACTCAGGAAGCAGCTCGTAGCTATAAAGCCTTGAGCCCGGAGTCATCTTGTCCAATAGAACCTCTGTCAAGCAACCGTCACCGGCCCCGAATTCCACCAAAACCAGATCTTTTGTAAAATCTATTGACTTTACAACCTTGTTGATGAGAAACTTAGAACTGGAAGTGAGCATGCCTGTGCTGTCCAGAGATTTGAAATTTGTCTTGTGAAATTTTTTCATCAGAATGAAAAGATGGCTAAAAGATTGAATAAGTAGTTACTCTACAATAGGTGCAAAGTTAAAAATTATTTAATCTTAAGACAAAATGAATTGAGTGCTTAACGATCTTGACGCGAAGAGGCTTCCTCTAAAAACTGACGCTCCTCCTCCGTAAGGCCTTTGATACCCTTTTCTTTGATTTTTTCAAGAATGGTATTTAGACGGGTGTCGAAATCCGGATCCTGATCATCTTGGTAATCTCGATTAACCGATAAACTGAGCTTAGGCTTATACTTATCTTGGTAGTCTGCCTCTCTGGAATCAGAAGGAAATGATCGTTTGAATATTTTCGAATCTAAAAAAGAATTGATGAATCCACCTGTTTCAATTCCGCGTCTTAGTAAGGCTACATATGCAATACCCCAAGCAATACCTCCGAGATGAGCAATGTGACCGCCTGTATTCGACAATCCTATGCTCAAAAAGTCTATTAATATCAGCGCAGCAACGAGGTATTTCAGTTTAACCGCGCCTAAAAAGATCAGTCGAATTTCGTAATCTGGAGCAGTGGCGCCAGCAGCAGCGGTAATGCCCAGCACTGCAGCAGAAGCTCCGTAAGCATAGGCTCCTACTCCAATCCACGGTGTGGTGACAGCAAAAAGCATAAAGAAAACAACGCCAACCCAAGCACTGATAAAATACAGAGGATATATTCGTCTATCTCCCAATAAATCTCCGGTGATCCTCCCAAACCAATACAGGAAAAGCATATTGAACAAAAAGTGGAAAAAATCGACGTGCAGGAACATATGGCTTACCCAGGTCCATGGCCTAAACAAAAACTTCATAGGGTCCGCATTGATGGAAAGCATTTGGACCACTTCCATGGTTTTACTTCTCCCAAGTTCTCCAAAAACGATGAAGAAGATAACTCTGAGAAAATTAATGCCCAAGAAAACCACCAGGTTGGCAAATATCAGTCGTACTACCTTATTTGAATATCGGTATTCCTTGACCAGATCAGACCACAATGACTTAAACATGACCTTGTTTTTTCCAATACAGGCTTAACAAAAAGCCAAAAATTGCTCCGCCAATATGAGCGAAATGAGCAATATTAGTTCCTCCGTGAATACCCATATTGAGGTCTATTAAGATAAAGATCAAAACCATATACTTCAACTTCAAGGGTATCGGCGGAAATAACAAAAATACCTTTAAATTGGGAAAAAAGCTGGCACTGGCCGCATATACTCCCATCAGAGCACCGGAAGCTCCAACCATTGGTGTAATTAGAATATTCTCAACTCCCATGGCATGATACTCGTAGGCATAGGCTGCATTTTGTAAAAGAAGTGCTCCAATTCCAGATACAAAATATAGTATAAGGAAATGTTTCGATCCCAATTTCGTCTCCAGAAGACTACCAAACATATACAGACCAAACATATTGAAGAACAAATGCGGCACACTACCATGCATGAACATGTGTGTTATTATCTGAAAAGGTCTGAAAAGTTCACTTTCGAAGTAAAATGCTCCTAAACCCAATCTTCCCGCATACCTGAAAAGAGGACCGGAAAGTCCGTGAAGGAATTGGTCCAGAGCCATGCTCCCAATAAAAAATAAAACGTTGATTATTATGAGCTGCTTAACAGCTTCTGTAATTCTCATCATAATGCTAAAACCAATCTAAAATCTCGGTTTGTGAAAAGGTTCGGAAGGTCTTGTTTTCTCTCAATCCATAATTGGCCTGCTCACAGGCAAATAGATTATCGATGAGATTTTTCATTTCCTCCTGACCCAGTTTTTGTCCCTTTTTGATGGCCGAATGTATACTAATTTTTCTAATTAACTCGTCCTGAATATTTAAAGATAAAGTCCGTTCCTCCGTCTTTTGTTTAATTAAATCCAGAATTATTTGCTCCGTATCAATGGTCACTTGAGAATAAGCCGGTTGAGCATGTATGACAAAGGTATTCTTGCCAAACTCATTGATATCAAAACCCAAATGATTGATTTCGTCCATCATATCACTCAAAATAATCGCCTCTTCGGTGGACAATTCGAGCATAACGGGGAAAAGCAATCGTTGACTATTGATTTCGTCATTGCGCTTCATCCACTTGATGCGCTCAAAGATAATTCTCTCATGAGCAGCTTGTTGGTCTATGATAACAAAGCCTGATCGGATTGGAGTCAATATATACGAGGACTGTATTTGTATACAATGGATCTCTCTTTCTCCGGAAGAAAATAGTACTTCCTGATTGTACTCCACAGAATCATGCGTCGTTGGACGAATCTCGTTTTCGTTGGACTCGATCTTACCTTGATCCAAAACCTCGTAAAGCTTTTTCCAATGCTGAACATTTTCAGCATGGCTATGGGGTTGATCAACAGCTTCCGATCTACTTTTCGACGTTCCTTCAAAACTTCTGTCACTAGTGAATCCCCTGGAAGTATCCCTGTCATTTCCTCCTTGTCCTGTATTCCATATTCTTTCAGAGCCCACAAAAGTGTTATCGGATTCAAAATCCAAACTGGGAATAATATTGTGCTTTCCAAGAGCGTGCTTTACCGTTACGTTGACCACTTGATAGTTCAAGCGCTCATCCTGGAACTTGATTTCGTGTTTAGTAGGATGCACATTGATGTCGATCAAACTTGGATCTATCTCAAGAAATAAAACAAAGAATGGGTTCTTTTTCTCATCGATCAGATCCTGGTAGGCCATCTTTACTGCATGAGCGATATAGTAGTTTTTTACAAATCGCTTGTTGACAAAAAGGTATTGATCTCCTTTTGATTTTCTGGCATACTCTGGCTTCCCAACGAAACCTTTGATATTTAAACTAGAAGTATCTTCTTCAATTGGAACCAGCTTCTTATTCATGTCTTCACCAAAAATGGCGAGTATGCGTTGCTTTAGATTGCTTGTAGTTAACTGGTAAACAATTCGATCGTCACTATAAAGACTCAAATTTAGCTTGGGATTGGCCAGGGCTATTCGAATAAACTCTTCTCTGATGTGTTTGGATTCTACGGTATCGGACTTCAGAAACTTTCTTCTTCCCGGAGTATTAAAAAACAAGTTCTTCACCGAAATATTGGTCCCAACCGGAGACTGAACATTCTTTTGTTCAATTACTTCAGATCCACTTACTTCTATACTTGTAGCCAGATCTTCAGAAGATTTTCGCGTCTTCATCACCACGGTAGCAACAGCGGAGATACTAGACAATGCCTCCCCTCTGAAGCCCATTGTTCGTATACTAAACAGATCCTTTGCCTCGCTTATCTTAGAGGTTGCATGACGCTCAAAGCTCATCCTGGCATCGGACTCTGACATACCACATCCATTATCGATGACTTGGATCAGTGACTTGCCCGAATTTTTGATAATTAACTTGATTTCGCTCGCTCCTGAATCGATAGAATTTTCCAATAACTCCTTTACCACAGAAGCAGGTCTTTGCACCACTTCTCCGGCAGCTATTTGATTCGCGATGGAATCAGGAAGTAAGCGAATGATATCACTCATGAAATACAGTATTCGAATAAATAGGATGAATTGATTACTAAGACAACCATTTGCTTAGCGAAGGTAAATAAGTCTGTAAAAACAAAAAACATAATAGGATTAATAATGCCATGATCATCAATCTAAGATAGTTCGCTCGTTTGGCTTGTTTTTGGTATTCCGAACCTGCAAATGACTTAGATTTCGATCTAAAACCCTGTGATATTCTGCTTTTCACAATCTCAGCACCTCCTTCTTCACCATCATAAATAGATTTCTTTTTTTCCACTTCTTCCTTTAAGGGATCAAAATGCATGGGTCTATATTCGAATTTTTGATGCCTCGGTGTCTTAAATAATCTTGGAATTCCCATTATTCACTTTTTTCTATTAAGATGCATATTAAGATAAAAAAATATGGTTCAAAGTCATAATTTTACGGAGTTTTTGATTTTGACCACAGCGTAAAAAAACTTGTCCGAAAGCAAATCTTATTTGGCTTTCAATTGTTACTGATTACAAAGTTAATGTCTTATGAGCCGGTATTGTTTATTTTTCATAGTTCTCTTCTTCGCTTCGGTAGTCAACCTACAAGTAAAAGGACAAAATGCTAAGGAATTGGTGCAAAAAATGACGGAAAACACCATAGGTGAATCCAATTCCGCCAAAATGAAAATGAGTATAGTAAGAGAAGACTGGATTAGAGAAATAGAGATGCAATCCTGGAGCAAAGGCCAGGATTTAGCCTTGATACTCATCACATCCCCAGCAAGAGATAAAGGATCCGCATTTTTGAAAAGAAATAAGGAAATATGGAATTGGCAACCCAGTATCGATCGAATCATCAAACTTCCACCAAGTATGATGATGCAATCGTGGATGGGCTCAGACTTTACCAATGACGATTTGGTCAAACAAAGTTCGATGGTTACAGACTACGAGCACACACTTGTCGATGAACTAGAGCTGGATGGGCTCACTTGTTACCTTGTAGAACTGATTCCGAAACCTGAGGCACCGGTTGTTTGGGGTAAATTAAAGATTTGGATAGAGAAGACCCACTTGTATCAGCTCAAAGCAGAATTCTATGATGAAGATGGATATCTCATTAATGTATTGAAGGGAAGTCAAGTAAAAAATATTCAGGGGCGGCATATACCAACTGTTCTTACTGTCCACCCCGAAGAAGAAGATGAAAAGACTATCATAGAATATAAAGATCTTCAATTTGATATTGATGTTGATGAAGATTTCTTCTCTGTTCAGCAAATGAAACGTCTCCGCGCCGATGCTTTTTAAATTAGCCTTTAGAAATATATGGCGCAATAAACGGCGAACACTGATCACCACAGCATCGGTATTTTTTGCTGTTCTCCTGGCAATTGTAATGAATAGCATACAACAAGGTGCCTGGAATAATATGCAAAAGAGTATTATCAACTATTACTATGGACATATCCAGGTTCAGAATAAAGATTTTCAATCGGATCAAAGTCTAGACAATAGCTTCAGAATTGGTTCAATTCGACATGAGGAATGGGGTAAGAATGAGCAAATCGAAGGTTTTATTCCTAGAGTCGAAAGTTTTGCCTTGGTCAGTTATGAGAAAGCCACCAAGGGTACACTGATTTTAGGAATCGATCCCGACAAGGAAAATGAACTTTCCGGACTTAACAAGAGGATAGTGCATGGAGATTTTTTCGAAAGTGGTGATGAAAAATCTATCATTCTTGCAGAAGGTCTTTTCGAATATTTGGATGTAGAACTGGGAGACACAGCAGTTCTAATTACCCAGGGATTCAGAGGTTCGAATGCAGCAGCAAAATATCCCATTAAAGGGGTAATCAAATTAGCGGCACCAGAACTCAATGCCCAAATGCTTTATCTCCCGATTAAAGAAGCCCAAGATTTTCTAAGAATTGAAGATCGAATAACTTCTGCCGTAGTACAAATCGCGAATAAAGATGAATCTGCCGTAAACAAAACCGTCAAATGGCTGGACAAAAACATCCAAGATGAGGAACTCAAAGTCTTATCCTGGCAAGATTTAATGCCAGAGCTGGTTCAGGCAAGGGCCGTAGATGAAGCTGGTGGCAAACTAATTTTGTACATCCTCTATATTCTAATCGGATTTGGAATTTTTGGAACCATAATCATGATGCTCAAGGAGAGAGAATATGAGTTCGGCGTTCTAGTATCCATCGGCATGAAAAGGAGGCAGCTCTCGCTAATCCTGTGGCTAGAAGTTATCCTCTTGGGAATAATCGGAACCTTGGTCGGTTGTTTGGCAGCGACACCCATAGTTTATTACCTGGAGAAAAATCCCATCCGATTCAGTGGTCAAATGATGGAAGCCTATGAAAAATTCGGTGTTATACCTGTGATACCAGCAGAGTTAGACTGGAAGATATTTATAGCTCAAGCCTTGGTCATCAGTTTTATTATTTCTGTCATTTCGATTTATCCTATTTATCAATTAATGCGACTCAAGCCAATGGAGTCCATGAGAAAAGCTTAGAAGATGTTACTACTGATAGGATGGAGAAATATTTGGAGAAATAAACTGAGAAGTATCGTAGTCATTCTTGCTGTAGGGCTTGGGGTATGGGCATTGCTCTTTCTGCTGGGTTTTACCCGGGGTATAGTAAGAGATTATATTACGCAAAATATTGAGCTTAGAACCTCTTTCTTCCAGATGCATCACCCTGAATTTAAAAAGGATTACGACGTTTCATTTGTGATTCCAAATGAAGGTCAAATAGAGGATTATCTGTCGAAAGACGAACGTATCAAAACCTATGCGTTGAGAACAGTATCGAATGGAATGCTCTCCAATGCAAAAGGAGCTCGAGGAATGAAAATATTCGGTATTGATCCGGAAAAAGAGTCCAGTACTAGCCTTTTGGATCAAAGAATAGCAGAGGGTGATTATTTCGATGATCAAAGGCGAAATCAAATATTGGTGGGAGACGATCTCGCTGAAAAGCTTCATCTCAAATTGCGGAAGAAGATAGTCCTGAGCTTCCAAGACAAGGAAGGGAACATTGTCTCCGCAGCCTTCAGAATTAAGGGGATTTTTGATACCAAGAATACTCCGGTAGATTTGAGTCAAGTGTATATTCTGAGGAAGGACATGAATCGAATATTGAACTTGGATGAAAATGATTTTCACGAGGTAGCTGTGGTTGGTTACTCTATTGACAATGTAGATCAATTGGTTCAAGCCTACGTTACTGAGTTCGATGGATTGAGTGTAGCAAGTTATAAGGAATTATCTCCTGAACTGGAGTTGTTCAATGCTCAATTGAGAATTAACCTACTAGTCATGACTTGCATATTTATGTTGGCCTTAATTTTTGGCATAATCAATACCATGCTGATGGCTGTCCTAGAAAGAATGAAAGAAATAGGGATGTTACTCTCAATTGGAATGAATAAAACCAGAGTATTTCTGATGATTCTGATCGAAACCATTTTGTTGTCTATGATAGGAACGCCATTGGGATTAATCCTCGGAGTACTATCTATCAATTACTTCAAAAAATACGGATTGGATTTGAGTAATTTTTCAGGCGCAATGCAAAGTTACGGCATGAACGAAATTGTGAGACCCTATTTGACTTGGGAAGTATACCTTTTCGTGTTGCTATCAGTTTTTATCACGGCCATTTTAGCTGCGCTATACCCGGCAAGAAAGGCAACTAAATTAAATCCGGTTGAAGCCATACGCACGTTGTAAATGAATAATTAATAATGAGTAATGAAAAATTGGAGATGGAAGATAATGCAGTAATTCAAACAAAATCTCTTGAGAAAATTTATGACAGTACTGCCGTGCCCGTACATGCTTTACGTGGGGTAGACTTGACCATAAGACGAGGTGAGTTTACAGCAATACAAGGACCTTCTGGTTCGGGCAAATCGACCTTACTTAATTTAATAGGTGGTTTGGATCAACCGAGTAAAGGGAGTGTATGGATCAATAAACAGGATATTTCTACTCTCAATGAAAATCAACTCATCAATTTCAGAAGAGATAACATCGGTTTTATATTTCAGTCTTACAATTTAATTCCGGTTTTAACTGCCATCGAAAATGTGGAATTCGTTATGCTCTTACAAAATAAGAGTAAGGAAGAAAGAAGAAAAAGAGCGGGTGAGTTATTGGATGCAGTAGGACTAGGAGACCGAAGAAATAGCAGACCAACACAACTTTCAGGAGGACAACAGCAGCGTGTTGCCGTGGCCCGGGCATTGGCTTCAAAACCGGAATTCATACTTGCCGACGAACCTACAGCCAACCTAGATTCAGTCTCCACCAATAATCTGCTGGATATCATGGAAGAAATGAATAGAACAGAAAATATAACTTTTGTTTTTTCTACCCATGATGCTCGGGTTATCAATAGAGCTCGAAGAGTAATTACCCTGGAAGATGGTAAGATTGTAAGCGATCAGTCTTAGAAGCTATATTTGAGTACTTTTACAAAAAAACTTATGACAAAGCATTTCCTGACACTTTTGTTTTTGGCATTTTTAGGGTCTATCGGCTTCGGACAGCCACAGTTCGTTACTCCTGTAGAGGGTGTATACGGAGAGGACTATATAATTGTCAACTATGTGGATTGGAGCATTGATAGCATTCATGACCATCATTGCGGATCAAAGGCATATGACGGTCATCAGGGCACTGACTTTGTACTGAAAAGCTTCAAGGAAATTGATGAAGGAGTCAATGTTTTAGCCGCGGACAGCGGTGTCGTCACCTTTATTTTGGATGGTGAATTCGATAGACAGACTGAATCTGTCATCAGTCGTGGCTTGGGTAATTATGTGGCCATTAGGCACTCTAATGATGTCTATACCTATTACGGTCATCTCAGAAAAAACTCGATCAATGTTCAAGTTGGCCAACAAGTGGATCAAGGTCAAGTCATAGGCCAAATAGCAAGTTCCGGAAACTCTACCGATCCACACTTACATTTTGAAGTATGGTTTGACTCTATGTATGTCATTGATCCGTTTCTAGGTCCTTGTGGTAACCCTTCTTCTATGTGGCTTGATCCTCTTCCTTATGATACAAGCTATTTTGTTTTGGATCATGGAACAGTAGAATATCTGCCTGAAATCGACTCATTGAGAGAAAGGGTTGGGCTGAAGGATACTTTTTATACCGGCGATGATCTAGTTTGTTTTTGGAATTTGCAAACCGGAGTTCGCTTGGGGGATTCATCCAGAATAGATTGGTACACCCCGAGCGGTGATTTTTGGTTTAGTTTTACCAATTACTACACTCAAGATTGGTGGTACTTTTATTATTACAGCTACATCAATACTCCGCCTAATGACCTTATAGGTGAATGGACTTATCGCTTCTTTCACAATGATGAATTCGTCCTCGAGGATAATTTCTTTTTTGAAGGAACTTCCGCAAATAATGAAAGCCCGCATTTTTCACCAAAAATTAAGACAATTGGAAATCTGATAGAAGTTAGTTTGCCAACAGATAATCCCGGTTTTAAGCTTAGAGCTTATGACATGCATGGACGTCCTTTGATAGAGGCACCATTTAATCGGGAAAACATGGCCCAAGTAAGCGTGCCAAGAACGGGAACGAATCAATTGATTTATATACAAATTGAAAGTACTCTAGGAAACTTTAGTCAAGGAATTGTCATGAACTATTAGAACGAAAAACCAAAACCCAAATAAGCTCCAAAACCACTTAAGCGGTCAAAGTTATTGCTCGTTGATCTCCTCTCTGTGAGATCCATGTCCCACTTTAGACCAAGCTTTAAAGTTCTGTCGCTACCATAGTTTTTCTCAATTCCAATAGAACTTGAACTGACGAAATGCACGGCGTTCAAATTATCTACCGCATAATCATCGAGAAAAGCAGTTCTTTCATTGTTCTGCCAACTACCTGCACTCCCAAAGTTCCATACTAAATGTGGGCTCCAAGTGGCTTCAAGTAAGAGCGAAGAATTCAATCTTTGGTTATATGAAATTCCGGCTCCTATGCCCAGAGCAGAAATCTCTTGCCTACTGGTATATCCAATGGTTTTGGTCTCGCCTATGTTTGTAGGGAGATAATTGTGATTATCAATAGCAATAATCATTGCGGACAATGCTTCTGTACTAAAAGAAGTATATCCTTCATCTACCAGCACACTACCTTCTTGAGTAAGATTGTACTTCTTATAGGATATAGATGGAACGAATGACCACTTATAATCTTTGGAGATTGGTATCTCCGCCTGAAGTCCAAAAGCCACTTCTTCTGCTCTATGCGTGGTGATAAAATCATCCACTTTGTTATCCGTTAAAAATACATACGATGCTATAGGTGCAATCTTCAATGGCCTTATGCTGTTTCTAGGTTGAACCCATTCAGCCGATCCAACATTTAATTCAATATCAGGTGTTTTTTCTTTATCTTTCCATTCTATAAAAGCTATAGACCTGGGGAGCGCTTGTAAGGTTTTGTCAGCACGAGGAGCTTTTGTGATGACATTTTTTAGACCGAGTCCTTCAGGCTCTCCGCCAGGTCTATATTCTGAGTGAGATTTATTTCCTAGTCTATCTTTGGTTTCATTTTCAGCCTGTGTTATAATATTTGATGTTTGAGTATCATTCCTCTTTGCCGCATTAATCTCTTTTACCGTCTGCTTCTCTTCTTTTTTTGCAATTATTTCTGCCTTTGTTAATTCATTTGCATTTACAAGGGAGTTATACTCCTGAGTATTAATGTCCTTTTCTTCCGTAATAGATTCTAACGGACTAGTAATATCCATTAATTCAGCATTCGCTATAGACAGAGAGCCCGGTTCGGAACCAAAATTTGAAAACAGAAAATAACCTGCTACCAAGCTTAGTCCTACCATGAAAAGTGGCCAAACTACTACCCTATCCTTCTTCCTTCTACTTTTAAAATCCTGGTACATAGCTTCTTTGTCCAGCTTAGAAGGATAATCGGCGATGGCTTTTCTGATGTGCTCCTCAAATTGCTTTTCGCTCATAGCTTTTGTGTTGAACTAATGTTTTTTTTAGATATTTTTTCGCTCTTGCCAATTGAGACCGACTCGTTGAAGAACTAATTCCCAATATCTCTGCTATCTCTTTGTGACTCTTCTTCTCGAAAACATATAGATTAAGTACTTGTCTATATCCCTCCGGTAATTCCTGAATGTGAACAATTAAATCTTCAGGATCAATCGGATACTGTAACTCTCCTTCATCCATGACTTCGAAATATGAAAAGTCATCCACATGCTTGACCGGATTCTTTTTATTCGCTTTGATCTTTTTTAAAAGTATATTCCTTGCTACCACATAAATCCATGCTCCCAAATCACCTTTCGCCGGATCATACTTATGATAGTTTCGAAATATTTCAATAAAACAATCCTGCGTATAATCTTTGGCCAACTCATCGCAACTCGCATACCTTCGACAAATAGTATATACCTTCTCTACATATTCCATGTAGATTTTCTCCTCTTTTGAAGAGGACAGCTGTCGGTTTTTATGTCGAAAAAGATTCAATCCACTCAGTTTCTACTTGTATAATCTCAATACCACTCAAATGCTGCATCATCGCATCTTAATAATACCTGCTTTTTTTTTAAATAAAGTATTTCAATTAGCAATTATGTCCACAACTATTTAATAATTTCGCGCTTACTATGAACTTTCTGGATCGATTACTCCTTATTTTTTCCAAAAAAACAGAAATCAACGAGATGAAATACCTTATTGTCGGATTGGGTAATATCGGGGAAAAGTATGACAATACAAGGCACAATATAGGCTTCCGAATACTTGATCGCCTCTCAGAAGAGCATGAGGCTGAATGGAAGCTAACGCGTCATGCACTTAGAGCCGAGACCAAGTACAGAGGTAAAAAATTAGTACTGATTAAGCCGACCACCTATATGAATTTGAGTGGAAAGGCCGTAAAATATTGGATGGCTACTGAAAAGATTCCGCCATCAAGAACATTGATTATTTTAGATGATATTCACATCGATTTTAACAGAGTAAAGATCAAGCCCAAAGGTCAGCATGCTGGGCATAACGGTTTGAAAAACATAGATCTCCTTTTAGGTCATCAGCAATACCCCCGCCTGAGGGTTGGCATTGGCAATGACTTTCATCCAGGTCACCAGGTCAATTATGTTCTTGGAGAATGGAGCAATCAGGAAGAGCGTGGTTTAGATAAAATAGAGCTTCATTGCATCGAAATTATATACTCCTTTATACAGCAGGGCATCGACAAAACCATGAGCAAGTATAACAAAAAGAAGATCGATCAGGATTAGTTCGAATGATGGACTGCTATTAGATTTGCCATCAATTCGTCAATGTACTGTGTTTGAGAATCTTTACTTGCTTCGGGATACTTAAGTTTGTCAATATCTTCAAGTTTATCTTGAAAATTGGCCAAATCTAATTCACTTTCTGAGACGAATAGACAAGGTATTTTTCCTTTCAAGTATTGACTCAAGTATTCTTGCTCGGGTTGTCCTGGTGTTGGGACTAAAATGGCCTTAAGTTTTAATCTTGACAGATCCATGATCGTACTATAACCCGCTCTTGAAATAAGCAAACCAGTTCTGCTCAACTCTTTGCTCAGCATTTTTTTGCTCAAGAAATTATGCACTTCAATGTTCTTTCCCTTGAGATCGATTTTGTCTTTTGCTTCTGGCAAACCCCTTACGAGTACAATATGATAATCAGCATTTTTCATGTCTCGCAACTGCCCGATCAACTTGTGCTCCCATTCCGTTCGCTTGGGTTCCGGTCCGGATAAGATAATGAGTATCTGCTCGATCTCTTCTTTATCCTGTGATCCGTCTTCATTTTTGTGAGTAGACAAGCTGCCAATGTATTTTTTGTTGCCGTGATGGCGCAAGCTCAGCGCCCCGCTTAATACAGAACCCTCAAAGTCGGGAACCCATATTTGATCAAATGGCCTAATGAAATTACCATAGATCAAATTTGCCATAGGATCCAAAAATCTTAACCCAGTAAAAATTCTGAGTTGATGAGATATGTAGATACTTGGACATTTTCTGCTGTATACCCCTAGTCGATTGTCCGAAATAATGACATCAATCTCGAGTTCTTTTGTCAATCTTTGAGTCAAGCTATACTCCCTCTTTATACCCTTTGTCATAGGAATTATCTTCCTCAACACAGAAGTTAAAACACGCTTTTTGTCATACCGAATGTGATACGAGGGAAACGGGATAAACTTGGTCTTCTCATTATTGAGGTTTTCTTTTAGAAAGTTTAACGCAGCACCATCACTGGCAATATAACATTCGTGTCCTGAATCTTGTAAATGATGAATAATGCTCAAAGACCTGGAGGCGTGGCCCAAACCCCAATTCAATACGCCAAACAGAATTCGCATTATTTTAAGCGAATTTCATCGTCGTTTTCGTCGTAGAATTTGTACTCGATCATGCCGAGGTCACTGTTTTCAAGAAGCTTGATATTTGCACCATACTTCATTCTCCACTTCCATTTTTTATTGGGAAATCCTCTCAAGAAATGTGAGTATACAAATGGGTGAAGCTCTATCTTAATTTTTTTCTTTGGTGCCGTCTTAAGGATATAATCCAGATCTCTTTGTATCTCATCAATGAGTAACAAAGTAGAATTGATCTTACCCGTTCCCTTACAGCTTGGACAAGCTTCACTAGTAGAAATAATTACCTCCGGCTTAACTCGCTGTCTGGTAATCTGCATTAGACCAAATTTGCTCAAGGGCAAGATTGTATGTTGAGCACGATCCTTCTTCATGCTCTCTTTCATCTGCTGAAAAAGCATTTTTCGATGCTCCGCCACCCTCATATCGATAAAGTCAATAATGATCAGGCCACCAATATCCCGAAGTCTCAATTGTCTTGCGATCTCTTCGGCAGCCTCCATATTAACTTTGAGTGCAGCTTCGGCAGTAGACTTTGCATTGAGCTTATGTCCACTATTCACATCAATGACATGCATCGCCTCCGTGTGTTCTATCACCAGATAAGAACCACTGGGCATGGTAGAAGTCTTGCCAAAAGAAGACTTGATCTGTTTGGTCACACCAAAGTTGTCATAGATTGGTCTCGTGCTCTTGTAGTGCTTTACAATTCCCACTTTTTTCGGAGCGATTTTACCCAAATAACTCTTCACCCCATCCGCCATTTCTTTATCATTTACATGAATATGGTTGAAGGAATCATTCAACATATCTCTGAGGATAGAGGTCGTTTTATCTATTTCACTGAGTAGTTTGGCAGGAGCAGTAGGTTTATTTTTTAGTTGATGATATATACTGTTCCATTTCACCATCATTTTTTGAATCTCCTCATGAAGATCCGCCACCCTTTTTCCTTCCGCGGCAGTTCGAATAATTACACCAAAATTCTTGGGCTTGATACTTTCGACCAGTCTTTCCAAGCGCATCCTCTCTTCTTTGCTTGCTATTTTCTTAGAAACAGCAACAACATTAGAAAAAGGAGTTAAAACCAGAAATCTTCCAGGTATGGTAATTTCGCAGGTCATCCTAGGACCTTTAGTGGATATCGGCTCTTTTAAAATTTGAACCAGAACCAGTTCTTTCTTATTTAGAACCTTATCAATCTTGCCATTCTTCTTAATCTCATCCTGAAATTCAAAATCATCCAGTTTAGAGGTATTGCTCTTCCCTTTAATGGCCAAATCCGTGTACTTCATTAAAGAGGGCAACTTTGCTCCTAAGTCGGTATAATGTAAAAATGCATCCTTTTTGTGACCTATGTCTACAAAAGCGGCATTCAGGCCGGGCATAGTTCGCTTCACCCTACCTAAGAAGATGTCTCCAACGGTAAAATTGTCATTTGTTTTTTGACGATGTAACTCAACCAGCTTCTTGTCTTCTAATAAAGCTAATTCAACATTCGTCGGAGAATAATTGATAATTAGTTCTTTTTCTGATGTTTGATCAACCATTGAAATATTTTTGTAGGCACACAAGAATTACAATGAATTGCAGGAACAGGACCAGGGGACCTTTATCAGAATCGTTTGACTTTTACGCAGCCAGACTAAAATTATCTCTTTTTAGTCTTATGTCTATTTTTTCTTAATCTCTTTTTTCTCTTATGAGTAGAAATCTTATGTCTCTTTCTCTTTTTACCACTTGGCATATACTCACTAATTATTGTTATTAATCATTGACATTGCTCTGCATGCTCTTTTGAACGTTGCTCATTTCCTAATTGGGCATGAGCATCTGCCAGCAGACAATGTGCATCTATATTACTTTTATCAACGGACAAGACTTTTTCAAGTCTCATTATTGCTTTTTCCCATTGACCGGTTCTCATCCCCAATTGTGCTAAACGCAAGTTAATCTTCACATCTTCGGGATATTTCTTATTGAGATCTAAAAGTAACTGAACACCCTTCATTGGGTTTTCTTTAGGTGGATAATCAATCTCTATCTGTGCTCGACTGATTTTGTAATCCATTCTATCAGGCGCCAAGGAAATCGCATTTTCATAATTGACAATACTCCTTTCGCGACAGTATTCTTTTAGGTCTCCTTCCTCTAAATTATTCAAGGCCATATAATAGGTAGAACCGGCTATTGCCCAAGAAGAATCGGCATCTTCATGCCTCGCAATCTTCTCTGCAAAAACACCTGACATCTCAGGAGATGCAAAAGTAAACCATTTTCCGGCAATTTGCTTATAAAGTTGAAGATTTAATGAATCCTCCTTCTCAATTTTTTGATAAAGAAACCTCATTTCCTCTTTTTGAGCGGTAGAAAGCTTGGCGAAAGCCTCTCTTTCGATGTTGGGGATACTTATTTTAGACCCCGTAGCCTTCCTACCCTCTTCAATCATTTTCTGATCAGAGGACTTGGTTGGAAATACAAATGCAATAAGAATAAAAAGTACTAGAGATAATGCTATTAATAACTTAGAACTCCATCTCATAATTTAAAAAGTTCTAATCATCATCTGATACAGGTACGTTTTCTTTCACTCTCTCTATAAATTCTTTTGCTGGCTTAAATGCTGGTATATAATGAGCAGGTATTTCAATGGATTTATTTTTCTTGATATGTCGCCCTATTTTCTTTGCTCTTTTTTTGATAATAAAAGATCCAAATCCTCTGATATATACGTTCTCTCCATTTTCAAGGGACTCTTTGACCTCCGAAAAAAAATTCTCAAGAGTAACCAAGACATCTACTTTGGGTACCCCAGTTTTTTCTGATATTCCGGACACTAAATCAGCTTTTCTCATTAATCTATTTAATTTTAAGTTATTTTTGGAACGATTTTCGTTTTAAAAGTAATTGAAAATCAATCTTTTTGCAAATTTTTTTTGATTTATTACTTTCATCTTTCTATTAAATCTTTTAAAAAGATAAAATTATGATCTACTCGATGACGGGATTTGGTTCTGCTGAATATAAGGACGAAGAAAAAATGATCCGTGTCGAGGTGAAAACCCTGAATAGCAAATTCACGGATATCAAGTTTCGATTGAGTCATAATTTCAAAGAAAAAGAATTACAGCTTCGACGATTTGTTCAGAATTTCATCAACAGAGGAAAGGCCGATATCAGCATAGACCTTTCATTCACCAAAGAAGACGATACCTACCAACTGAATGAAGCCCTTGTCGAAAAATACTTCAATATTATTAAAAGCTTAAAAAATGTAAATCCTGAGCTGGAAGGCGACGTCCTACAGTCTATTATGAGGATTCCTAGTGTAGTTGTAGAGAGGGAAAAAGAGCTGGACGACGAAAATTATGTTCTGGTAAAAGAGACGCTTACTGCGGCCTTGAACCAGTTGAATGAGTTTCGAATGGAAGAAGGCAAAATTATCTATCAGGAATTTAAGGACAGAGTTAAAACCATAAAAGATCTTTTGGGTCAGGTAGCTCAATTCGAAGACAATCGAATAGATCAACTTCGGGATAAATTTCAGAAGGCATTGGACGGATTCGCCCAAAATATTTCTGCTGACAAGAATAGAATGGAACAGGAAATCATCTATTATATGGAGAAACTCGACATTTCTGAAGAAAAATCCAGATTAAAACAACATTGTGATTATTTTACAAGCTTTTTAGACGAGGAGACGATCAGCAAGGGGAAAAAACTAAACTTTATTTGTCAGGAAATGGGCAGAGAAATTAATACCCTCGGCTCTAAGGCCAATTCCAGTGACATCCAACATCTCGTTGTCAATATGAAAGACGAGTTGGAAAAGATAAAAGAACAAATCGGTAACGTAGTATAATGCCAACTGCCAAATTAATTATTATTACCGCTCCCAGTGGGTCCGGTAAGACCACAATGGTAAAACATATTATGTCAAAATGCGATAATGTCGTATTTTCGACTTCAGCGACTACGAGACCTCGAAGAGCTAATGAAATAGATGGTAGAGAATATCACTTCCTGACCAAGGAGGAATTTCTTGAGAAAATAGAAAACAATGCCTTTGTCGAATGGGAAGAAGTATACCCAGGAAGGTTCTATGGAACACTTAAATCGGAAGTAGAAGGTAAAATATCTCAAGGGAAAAATATTCTCTTTGATATCGATATTAAGGGAGCTTTAAACTTAAAAAAGATATATCCAGAGAATTCTTTGGCAGTATTTATTAAAGCACCCAACTTACAGACCCTAATTGATCGTCTATCAAAGAGAAATTCAGAAACCCCTGAAACCCTCGAGATGAGAATCAAGAAAGCCAAAGGAGAAATGCTTTATCGAGATAGTTTTGACAGGGTAGTAGTGAACGATAATCTTGAAAAAGCGTTTAATGAAATAGAAGTAGTAGTAAAAACGTTTTTGGGCGAGAATACATAAGCAATGGAGACACTGACAACTAATGGAGTAAATATAAAGATTGAAACCTTTTATCAATCAAAGCACTCTATTCCGCTAGAGAACAAATATATCTTTGCCTACAAGGTGACCATCACCAATCTGCGTAAAAACAGAATCAAACTTCTAGACAGATACTGGAGAATCTTCGACTCCAATGGTGCTGAACGCACTGTCCAAGGTCAGGGCGTTGTCGGTCAACAACCAGTTATGGAAGGTGGAATGACGCACGAATATGTTTCTTGGACCAATCTTCTCAGCGATCTGGGAAAAATGGAAGGCTTCTTCAGAATGATTGATCTGGTGACCAATGATTTGTTTAAAGTAAAGATTCCTTCATTTAAACTCTACCCTCCTTTTAAGTCGAATTAGGAGTACTTTAAGTTTTCATTTTTGTTTTATTGATCCTTTTCGACCGATGATAAGGTTGGAATTTTCTGTGCAATGTGTAATGCAAGTCTCTCCCTACTCCACGATAAATTCATAATCCTAATCACCTAACAAACAAAAACGCCAACACGCCAATAAGCTAGAACCCTAACACGCCAATGCGCCAACTCACTAATACCCCAACAACCTATTCCTTCACCAAAGCAATACACTTCAATTCAATCGCAATAGGAGTCGGAAGAGCATTGATGGAAACCGTAGTTCTGCAGGGTTTATTCTTGGTGAAATATTCGGCGTAAATTCTATTGAAAGTTTCGAAATCCCTTTTCATGTCTGTCAGGAACACTGTAACGTCGATAAGATCTTCCCAACTAGCCCCGGCACTTTCCAGGATAATTCTGGTATTATTGAAGACGCTGTGCACTTGGTCGGCAAACTCAAATTCTGCATAATTGCCAGCTTTGGTTAACGAAAGTCCTGGGACTCCATCTGTCTTTGGATCTCTCGGACCGATGCCCGATAGGAAAAGTAAATTACCCGCTTTTCGAGCATGAGGATAAGATCCAACAGGTTTTGGTGCTTCATTCGAAAATATTTCTTTAGACATTACAGTTAAATTTGATATTATTACTAATGAGAATACAATGTAATCATATTCAAGAAATGAGTTAGGACTTTTTTTCGAAGTGAGACTCGTAGATTCTTAATGATTGCGAAATATAAATTGGATGAAAATATTTTTGCAGCTACTGCTTCTTTCTTTCTGTTCGGTGCTTCACGCTGAAATAACCTATCTCGTCGGAGATTTTTCCGGTAAAAATTTAGCATTAGATATCGAGCTACGGGTGGATCAAAGAATGCATAATGGAATTTTAAAAAACCACGAAATTAAGTTAAATGGTCAAGATGTCTTTCATGCCCATTTCGAATTGGATCAGGCGCAGTACGTAAAGTTGATCTACGCAAGAAATGAGCTCCATGTTTTTGCTGAACCTGGTGATACCATCTTCATTACCATCGATCCCGAAAATTTCACCTACAACTCAAGCTTCTCAGGGACCAATGGAGTAAAAAACGACATTCTAAAACACTATTACAAGAACAATCAAAGTGCCCAAAGAAGATCAGATCGCCTGCAGTTCAAGTATGGAGATTTCTGGTATTTTACCAATACAACTATTGATGAGTGGATGCGGACCATGACAGGACAAGATTTTCTTCTAAAGATGGCATCGCGAAAAGATCAATGGTTGGCATACTCTCTTGAACAAGAGGGATCTTATCCGGAAGCCTTCAAAAAGGATTTTGGCAATTATTTTTATTCCGAGATCCTCTATGACTGGGCTTATTTTATGTTGATCTATGGTACGACGTATCACAAGCGTCATGAATTACCTGCGGATTACTTGGATTTTCTATCATCTGTTCCTGTCTCGGGCGGTCATATGGCAAGTCCTCGATACCAGAAATACCTCATGGCCTACATGAACTATCTTTTCGTAAGTGAAAATACTGAAGAGGGTACATTTAAACGACGGTACGATTTTGCTGAAGAAAAATTAGTACAACCTGAACAGAGTTTCTACTTGGCTGAACTCCTGATCAAGCAACTCAAAAAGAAGGAAGGCCCTGAATTCTTTGACCAATATTATGAGTACATCAATTCAAACCCAATCATACAGTATTCAGAAAGAGTGAGTAGAAAATTCAATCGATTGATCTATCTAAGCAAGGGGGCAGAGGCCCCTGAATTTGTTTTGATCGATTCGACAAAAGCGTTCAGAAGTAAATCAGATTTTCTCGGTCGACCTGTCTTGATCAACTTTTGGGCGAGTTGGTGCAAACCCTGTGTAGCCAAGTTTCCGGAGTTACAAAAGGTCAACGACCAGTTCAAAGATCAAATCCATTTGGTCTCGATCAATCTGGATAAATCTGAGGAGTCTTTCATTGAGGCCTTAGAAAGATGGAGTCCTCCGGGAACGCAGTTACATGCTCCTTCCGAAAAACAAAAAAGTACCATGTCCGACTACGGAATTAAATTTCTCCCGGGCATGCTTCTGATAGATCGAGAGGGACGATTTATGATCAATCCGGATGAGTTTGATTTAAATCAGCTGGAAGGCTACCTTGCCCAATAAACTAAGTGAAACCGGTTTACTTAAGCAGCCTTCCAACAATAAACCCTTTTATCAGAATTCCGATTGTAGTTGTAGTCCCAAACTTATTTCTTTATTAATTTTCGACTTACCAGTTGATTACCTAACTGCATTTGTATAAAGTAAAAACCACTAGGATATTCACTGATATCAAGACTAAAATTTGATTGATTGACTTGTTTGGTCATGATCAATTCCCCCGTAACATTTGTAACACGAAGCTTCAATTCCTTACTGCTTCGATGTTGTATGCTAAGCAATCCTGAGGTCGGGTTAGGAGAAATTTGAATACTGATTTCATCTAGTCTCTCTTCTACATTAGTTGTCTTTTCGACACATCCATCCTCTGACCAGGAAGGATCTTCAACTTCGATTTCCATGGTACTTCCCAATACGCCATCATATTGTCCCGTCTTATCTGTCACTACCTGCCCGCTTTCATTATCCAATTCCCAGTAAGCCAAAAGACCTGTTTCGTTTCCTTGAAGACTGATATCTTTGTCTTCACTAATTTGGGTTGGTGTTCTTGCTATATCCCATATCCTAACTTGCGAAATTAAGCCATTGAAGGTATGATCTCTTGCCCTATCTCTACCGATCCCAAAGTGGATTATTGGACCATAATGAAGGTGGAAGATTTAGAACTTTACTTCCTATTTCGCTTCCATCGACATACATCGTATATACATTTCCTGTCCTGGCCACTGCAACATGATGACACTCCCCATCTAAGATATTTCTGTTAAAAGAACAATTGTCGACGTACAAATAATTGAAGGCGCCAATTTGAAAGCAAAGCATTTTAGACTGGGAGCCACCCCATAAATTATGAAAGAAGAACATAATTCCTCCGGCAAATGGGTTCACTCCTCGATTGGAAAGAATCACGGCATTTGTATTTTACTCAATTTCATTCCCCTTGATCCATGCTTCTATGGTAAAATCCGAAGTACCAATATCATCCAAAGGACTATTTGCGATTTCTACGTAATTATCTATTCCATTGAACTCCATACTGCCCAAGATTTGAGCCTTAGTATTGGTCTACTATTAACTTTTTCATGAGTTTAAATTTTTCTGTTTAAGAGCTTGTGTATAATTATCTAATAATCGATTTGGGCATTTGTGACATAGAAATTTTAATATTCTCTACCCCTCGACCGACTTACTCCTTATTCAGAATTCTCGATGGATTAAATACCAAAAGCAACTATGGATGGTGCGAGTATTTGCTCTATATCCGTTCGTGTAACTTGATTGACCTTAGGAGATGGCTTACTTATTAAAATATCCTCTTAGACATAAAACTGAGACCAAGGCGACTTCTATTCGATGAATATTACGCCTTGATCTCAGGTCCGGATTTTTATCTTAATTGGCGCAGATCTAAGACCAACTAAATTCTTTACTTACTGCACCGCTATCTTGTGGCTTGATATTACCCCAGTATCTTTGTTCTTAATTCTGGCGATATAGATTCCTGGATTCCAGTCTCGAGCATTGATCTTGTAACTGTCGGCTTTTGCCTCGAATTCGCCAATTAGCACACCTTTTACATCTACGATGGAGATTGTTCGAGAAGATGAGGAGTTAAACCTAAAATTGGCCCAATTAACAGTAGGATTTGGAAGAATTTCGATTGCTTCTTTAAGATTGTCGTTTTTAGAATCTAAATCAACTGATCTAGGCTGAATAGTACACCAGTCTATTTCCTGTTGTAATTGGCCCATACCCGATATTCCTAAATTAGTCATTGTATTAACGGTACTTGAGACTCCTTGCGCCGTTATAGGCGTAAATCCTATCAGAATCGGATCACAGTCAATTTCACTGACACAACTACTCGTACCAGGAATCGGGAGTACCGTTATCCCGAAAACGCCTGGATCATCAGAAGGTGCTAAAGCCACATACCGGCTTGTGCTAGGACCTGGATTCAAATTATCTGTCATAATTTTCTGATTAAAAATATATGGATGTTCTCCCTGAAACGTTGAAAAAAGTCCTCCGCCGTGAGCATGGAAGTTCATGGAAGAATTAGCCCATTGTTCAGCAGGATTGATTAGGGATCCCGTATTTCTCTCAAACTCAACATACCATAAATTCGCATCTCCATTACCGGACCCGTCTGGGTTCGCTGTCCTAAAGTATCCTACGGCGACCAAGGCATCATTGGGGAAATCATAGTGAGGTAAAAGCGTAAAGCCTGCAGCATTGGTTTGACCCCTTGTAGGATCCAAATCCAAATAATACGAAACGGTGGGGTCCAGAGTGGCGAGTCCAGGGTTTGAAACATTTCTAATTACATTGATTTGCGGGTTATGGATAACGCTGTTATTGGACATGAGCCATACCTCATCTGCAATATCATCATAGGAAGCCGAAACCCCCACATGATCTGCATTCGTGGACTCAAAACTTAGATTATTTGTTATGATCCCTGAGCCTGGAGAAACGACCATAGCTAGGACTCCCTGATACCCGGGATTGCCTGTAGCATTGTTCGCTACGCTACCAGTAATAAAAATTCGACCGGTGTTGGTTTCGACCAAATCATTAATCGAACTGTGAGCTTCTATTCCGGATGAGATTCGATTGACCCATGAAACACCGCTAAGGCTTGAATCTAAGCTAAAGAGAATAGCATTATTGTTCGATCCCAAGGGATAATTGAAAACATCAGCCGAGAATCCTCCTATGATATAATTTCCTGTGATGCTCGAATGCATGATACTTGTCGCAGCACAGGGAAACCCTGAACCCAAGTGGTTAATATTAATAACGACATCGTCAATAAATCCTCCAAAAGAATCCCATTTTCCTACATAAATATTCTCTACACCAAGAAAGTCAGTGTATCCCGCCACAACTACGTCAGCGGTATTCGGATCTACCATCACATCCAAAGCTCGATCATCAAAACCAGGATTAGAAGTCACCTCCCATTGTAAAACCCCATTTACATCCAGTTTAAGAACATGAATTCTGGTATCTCCTGCATTAAATTGAGTTCCGGCAATAACATATGAATTATCCAGAGGAGATTGTTCTATGGAGTAATGATTGAAGTCCAATCCATACTGATATAACAGTGACGAATTTGGAATTTGACCGAATAAAGGAATTGTAAACAAAAAAAGAATGGTTAAAATGAATATAATATGTCGCATTTTCTAAGATTTTTAAGTTGAAGAAATTAAGTATTCATTCGTGTACACATATTGATAATGCTAGCCTTGATAGTATGTGACAACTTTTAAATAGCAAGCTCACAGACTCCACTCAATTCCTTAAATCAAAAAAGAGATGAGGAATATTCGAATCCCTCATCTCTTAAAAACATCTTTGTTAAACTATCTAATCCAGAAAAGCGCTCTCTTATGGATTAAAACCTCCACATAGAAGAGGATCGTTGATATAAAGATCCCAATAAACGGGCTCAGCTAATCTTCCACAATGACTGACAGAAATGATTTCAATTTGAATCATTTCAGGTAAGACAGAAAGTGAAGAAAGACATAATTTTGTTCCTTCAGTAAACACTGCCAAATTTGGAGAATCCCAATTAACTATTAATTCTGAGATACAAGAGGCATCCTCAAATTCATAACAAACCGTCTCTCCAGTACACAATTGTCGAAATGGAAATGGAGCTAAGGACGGTATTGGAATACATGGTCTATCTTCTACTATTTCCACATCTTTTTGCAACAAAAATTCACATCCATTTTCGACCACTACTGCTTGCAAATTGTAAACAATGGGATATGGAGACGAAAGGGTAATACAATTTCCTTCTCCTTCTACAAACGTACCGGAAGGCATGTTCCATTCGACTTCCACATCACCTTCTGACTGAATACAATAGACTCCAATCTCATCTACGCATAAATAGTCGTCACCGACCAATGTAGGAGGATTACAATCACAGGGATATACTTCTTGTAAGGCGATGATGTCAAAATCAGAAAATTCGCAGTTGGCATTGCACCAATCATCGATATTATTCATAACAGAGTTTGGATCTTCATTAGGAGTCCATGGAACTAAGACTGAAAAAGGATCACTATAATTATGATAAAAACCCAAGGCATGCATAGTCTCATGTAAAACTATCATTGTGGTTAAGCAAAGTTCCTGTTCGAAGCTTGGATCGCAATCGATACAATCACCATCCAGCAAATCGGTATTGAAATAGACATTTCTGGCTCTTCCGTTTTGATTTACGGAATCGGCTATTACAAATCCACCCCAACAATTATCCGTGGGATGACACCGGTATACTATATCGGCATCATCCATATTGTCCACAAATTCCATATGAATTCCAACATTCGGAACCGCATTGATTTGGTCTACTGCGTCAAGAATAGCACTATTCCATATGGGCTGAGATGTCTCATCCAGACACTCCTCAAAGTAAATTTTTAGATTGGCAGCTTCACATGGCTCCCATCCAGGTCCATCTTTATGAACCCTTTGTCGATTCTCTATATCGATCACATCTTCTTGTAATCCGATTGCACTTTCGTCTTTACAACTTCCAAGTACAGCCATCACCAAGATTATCCAAATTAATTTTTTCATGCTTCTAAATTTGTTTGTTAATAGTTATAATTACCGTGTACACTTGCATTAGATGAATGCCTTAATTGTTGAGATGTGACCTCAATTGAAATGTGATTTCGCTGAACTCGGGCTAAATTTCTATATTGGGTTGAAAGGACTCCGACTGGTCAAAATTCATCTACCTAGAACCTTGATAGTCTCATCAACATAGCTTCTTTAAGGTCTAGTATTGAGAGAAACTGATCTGTTGAAATGCAAAAATGAAGAGCCATTACTTAGAATAACTCTTCATTGGTGTGATAAAAAGGAATTAAAAAAACCTAAAACTATCTTAGCTTGCAGATTTATTCAATCTTTTCGAATTTCAATACAGGTAAAGTTGATTTACCGTCCTGAAACTTAATATAATATACACCCACACTTAACTGTTCGATACCCACTCTTTCGGTGCTGTTGTTCAATCGTCCGGATTGAAGCCTTTGTCCGCTGATTGAATATATATCATAGTAAACCGTTTGGCTGTTTTCACCCATATCTATAAATATTTCTGATGTCGCTGGAATTGGTCTTATATCTATATCCAAATTGGACAAATCATCTGTCGAAAGTGGCTCTTGATCACCTCCAGAACAATCTGGAGCTGAGATAAAGGCATCGGCAACACAGTTGGAGTACTCGCACAACATTACCCACAGAGTAAATCCTTCGCTAGCATCAAATGGCCCTAAGAGCTGCACCTGACTAGCACTGAAAGTACCCAAATCTTCTTCGGTACCATCAAGATTCTTCTTGCTTACGGTGTAACAATCTTCTAATGTGGTTTGTACATCCAAGAAAATATTGAACACCTCTTCCCCTTCTAATGTATCACACTGAGATATGCTTGGGAAAATCATAAGATCACATTCTGCCGAACAAGTAGGAGGCGCATCTACTTTGACGAAAGCATTGCACTCCGTGTCCACATTGTCATATATTTCAAAATCAGCAACAGGATTCTGATTAATCGTTCCACGCCAAATCGTTTTATACAAACCATAAGCACTGCTCTGGTTGATTGGGCTAGTAGCCGTCCAGTATGTTCCGGGGCCTCCTGTAGCAATAAGGTCAAAAGACCAATAGTCGTCATCAGGATCTGAAGTATTGCTGTCGTAACAGCTTATATTCGTTACTTCATAGTCTAAACAATAACCACAGTCTTCCGGAGCTCTGACATAAAAATCGATCACACAACTGAAGTTATCACATAGCATTACCCATATTGTGAATTCCTCTCCTGGAGTATATGGTCCGTAACTAATTGTCTGTGACCCAGTATAGGTACCCAAAATCACTTCGCTGCCATCTGGATTCTTTCTCTTTACAAAGTAGCATTCATTTCCAGGTACAGTCACCGTCAAGTTAACTGTGTAGAATTTTTGCCCTTCAATATCGATGCATTGGATAATCGGAGGGTCTACAGTCATATCACAATCTTCTGAACAAGTTGTAGGAGCTGTCACCACTAAGTCGACGAAACATTCCGGATTCTGTGCATCAAATACCCTAAAGCTTACGCTTGGCGTAGTCAATATAGTACCACTGGTGTAAATTGTTTTAATATTGCCATAAGATCCACTTTCAGTAATATCACCCGAAGTCGTCCAATAATAACCCTGACCTGAGTTATCCGTTATTAAAAGATCAAAATACCAGAAATCATCATTTGGGTCAGATGTATTTTGATTATTACAATACACATTCACAATCTCTGCTGAGATACATGGAGCTTCACATTCTATAATATTAAAACAAGTTGTATCAGCCAGATAGCAATCTTGTGATTGAGAATAAGAATATTCTAAGCAAACAATGCCCGTTTGAGCTACCGATATTTCGGGTTGAGCATCCTGTGCCGTGCTGCCATTAACGAATTGAATTGTCGGTCCACTTAGCTGTGTCCAAAGGGGCTCTGAACAACTAGAAACCGGTATACTTCCTACCAACAGTACTGTATCGTTAACACATAAATCTGCGGCTTGTGGAGCAGAAGGTAGTTCTTCTTCGCAAATGTCTACAATGACTAATGCCGTATCTGAACATTGTTTAGACGTACAGAAATCAACATCAATTTCTTTTGCTACCGTTATTTCAAATACGTACTGCCCTACTTCTTGTAAATCGTAAAAATTATTTGTTCCAAGTGGTTGCAAACCCAAAGGGGTACTGCTATTGTTGGGAGGCGCGTTTAATATCTTTGTCCTATGAACCGGAGGCCTTCCACTTCCTCTCAATGTTACTAAATCCCAAGGATTAAAGTTATTAATAGCTCCACAACTGCTAGAGATTTCTATCGTTTCTTCATCTATGGAAGGACCTATCTCCAAGGTTATACTCCTGCGATCACAAGGAGCTAGCTCTCCATCACATCCAATAATTTTATAGGACTGTTCGATCCCTATCCATGTGGTCTGAGCATCTATATCGGTAATAAAACATCTTTGAAGTGATGGGTCTACGGAATTGCAAACTACTATAGGCTTAACACCCATATCTACAAATACAAACCATTGATCATAGTTTGGATACCCCAGCTGGACTTGGTGGTCGAACCAAAAAGTGTCTGGAAACGACTCACAAAACATCTCATCAAGATCTTCGTCAAATAAAGTTACCGTATCCAGATGAATAAAAACTCTGAAAGTATCTTTTCCGGAATCACAATACCCGTTTGGAGATGTAACAGAGTATTCGTATTCATAACAGCCGGATTCAAAGAACTTGAGTTCTTCATAGGTTCGAATTTCGGAGGCATATTTATTCACCGTTTGCGGAAGCTGATTAAAGTCCTGAGGGTTCAATAAAGTATAGTCAAAACTTCCATCACACCCGATATTGGTTCCGCTAATGGTTAAATTACTATCCAAGTTCTCGTAGTGAATAATGGAATCACACTCAAAAGAATGCCCTACTGTATTAAAACATACTGCCGGGATGAAACCAGTTGTCCTAAGATTGATACGCTTTTCCTTACCATATTCGATCCTGGACATATCTAGTGCTTGAACATTATTCTGTTGTCCTACAAATGTAATAACCACGGTATCTCTTGAGAAGCATCCCCCATTGGTCACTTCGTAACACAAAGTAATGCTGGGACATACATCTTCTCTTCGATTGGGATAATTCAAGTCTACCGTTGAAGGATTTGATCCAAAATCAACAGATATAAGTGGGGATTTCGAAATTATTTTCCAGCTACCCGATTCATCAGCCAGTAAGTTGCTATTTCCAACTGCTGTAGCCGTATGACAAAATGTATAACCCGACTGATTGTCTCCATTGACCGATATAGCAGCCGGAGTAACGTCATCCTTCACAACCACCTGCATTTGAGCAAATATGGGCGTTGTATTACCGTTGCCATCTATACAGTTAGCCGATAGCTGGAAAGTGTATGTTCCGGGAGTAGGGTTATTTACTGTTACACCGGTAGACAATGATCCTGGGCTAACAATTTGAAACGATGGAGAAAAACTGATCCAGCCGATAGAGTTCGGGTCAACATTATTGCCAATAATTCCATTTAAGCTAAAGTTCTGATCCGTATGACAAATTACCTGATCTGCTCCGGCATTGATAGAGCAGGGATCACCACCTTGTCCATATCCATTGATATAAATTAGTATGGCCATAAAGGCCATGATAAGCGTTCTCATTTTTATTTATAGTTTAAATGTTAGTGAATATTAAGTGCGCACATTCACTATTCCAATGCATGACTTATTGAAATGTGACATTTAGATCTTAACTAATCTCAGAAAAGATTAGAACGTATTACAATTCTTCGTATAGAATAAAAGCGGACCAATAGGGAGGAATTCGAGTCTCGGGATTGGACAAATCATCGTCTTGTAGGAAATGCTGTTTTGATGCTTGAAGTGCCCGAATTTTTTGCATCCCTTGTTTGAGATTTTTGTAGTACTCGACCATCAAGACATATGAGATCTGATCTGGCACACTCCAGAGACTAGATATCACACTGTGACATCCTGCCAATTTGAAATATCTGGCCAGGTTCAAAACTCCTTCTCCCGGAGAGATCGGTCCATCGGCCGTCTGACAAGCACTTAAGACGATTTGATCTGCATTTAATCTTAAATATTGAATTTCCCTTAATGAAAGAAAAGCTGAACTCATGTCCGATGGAATTGGAGAAAAAACCAAAGATGACTCCAAAGGATCTGATGGATCTACAAACGCATG
This sequence comes from Saprospiraceae bacterium, assembly GCA_965230755.1. Taxonomy (GTDB): domain Bacteria; phylum Bacteroidota; class Bacteroidia; order Chitinophagales; family Saprospiraceae; genus DATFJT01. The sequence goes on from CBDDLT010000003.1 coordinate 271,649, forward strand.
GGTAGAGATATGTATATTGGCATAATGCGGAGCCTCCCTTAAAAAACGAGCTTTTTTTGCTTGGTCATTCAACAGCCTTTTCCCATCGAACAAGCTACATATTTCCTTAACTTCTTTAGCAGCAAAAAGCAAAGGAGACAAGCCCTTTCCTCTTAAATTGGGCACTTCCGGATGAACAGAACTCGTGTCCAAAAATCTATTCATCTTTTCTCTTATCTCATCGGTGAATTCCAGGCCAACCCCGAGAACACCTGGACGAAGATTGCTGTTCTCCTCAATTTTCAGAGACTGGGCAAGGGTCAGCAAGTATTTAATACTGTATTGATCAATGAGATATGAGTCGGTTATTCGCCAATCAGCCACTTGATCTACTAAAAGTGCATCGAAGCTTATGGAAGATAATTTACCAGATGGAGCAATATTTAATTGCATTACCTCGCTGGACTGAAGATGATGGTGCAACGCCGGCTCTACCAGTTTCTCGTATATGACATGGGCACTTCCTAAAAACAAGCCTTCGGCAATTTTTGGGTTATCAGTTAGAAAATCAAAGTCGGATAGACTCTTTCGATAATTGTCTATCAAGGAGTCGAGTTCTTCGTTCTTTTCTATCTTTTCCAGGTTCGAATCATTACATGTAGCGGACAGGACATAGATGTTGCGATCACCGTAAAAATATTGCAGCAATAATTCACCTTCCCCAATAGAACTCCTTAATATTTCTAAATCTACGGGCCGAGTTGAATTTTCGTATAAAGCAAAATTGGGATAAAGATTGCGAAGCTCTTTAAGCAGAGAGGCTTTGACTTGTTTTAATTCGAAAACCCTGGATTGTAAATCAGCTCTCAATCCTCTATCGCCAGTATCAGCCCATTTTTCTTCAAGAACCCTTATCGAATCACTCAATGTCTTCAACTCTCTTTGATATCCAGGATCAACTCTACAAACATTGAGGGCTTCATTTTGTCGAATAGATTGCCTAAGAGAAAATGACTGCCCTCGCTGTATCACTCCAAATATTTCATTGGTTTTTGACTTGGTCGAATCCCGCAAGAGATATTCTATCCATTGTTCTAAGCGCGGATAGACATATTCCGATAAATAATACTTCGACTTATCTTCCTTATACTGACTCGCCATCGCAAAAAACCCATCAATGGAAGTTCGAATATACGCTTCAGCCAAATCGTATCTTTTGGCCGAAAAATATATTTGAGCTTTTAATCCAAGCAATTCCGGAATCCATATTTCTTCTATCGAGCCAATGGCCAACTGGTTGTCGATACTTTGTCCAGAATCAAAATTCGGTATAAATACACTCAGTGCTTTGTCAGCAGTTTGGTTAGATAGATCAAGCCGATTCGCATCGAAATAGTATTGAGCAAGTTGTGCCACCAACCTTCCATAGAACCGAGAGTCAGCGCCATATTCTATTTTTCCAAACTCTATGGCTTTCTTAAGTTCAGTAGCAGCACCAATATGATCTTTTCTTTTATGCTTTAATTGAGCACTAGCCTCTAAATACTCAATTAGATATTCTGAATCGTCCTCTATAACAGCATCAACCTGTTGAAGCAATTGTTCCGCCCTGATCATACTATCCAATTGTATGTAACAATTGGCCATTTGAATAGGTATATCCAATTCTGTAGATGAAGCAAATCTACGCGCTAAACCCAGTGATTTTATGGCTTCATCATAATTTCCATAATGATAATTGCTCAATCCAATTCTATAATAATAGCTGGAGTGATACATTGAATCCTTTTCGACCCAGTCTTTCTCAAAAGCATATTGATAATACATGATGGACTTTTCGTAATCGCCCTTCATGGCAACCATATTCCCAAGATTGTTGAAGGCTCCAAAGTCACATCTTTCCTGAGGATTCTTCAAGCAATATTTTACGTATTCCTCATGCAGCTTTTTGCTCTTTTCTATTCGATAATGATAATAATCCAGATAAGCGAGGTAGTACAAGACCTGATTGGACAACGAATCGTGAATATTCCATTCACGAATATCTTCCAACTCATGATAAAAACCCGGAGAATCCCAGTCTCCATTCATCATTTTGTAGTACAGTGCTTCAGAAAATCCTTCCCAATAATCAATATCTACACAACTTCTCAAAGCCATGGACGACAAGGCATAAGTACTCGAGTCATATATTTCCTGATTATTGAGTTCCTCCACCACCTTGAAGAGTGAGTCGATGGTTTGGTGATTCCGCAATTGGGATCCAAGCTTATCATCTTTCGAGCAGGCGTTCAGAAGAATCATCATTATACCAACAAAAAAAGCACCCCGATGTCGAGGTGCTTTGCAATGTATTTTAAGATATGTCTTATTGCTCAAAGGTTAAATTTTGATAAAATGGCCAGTTTGCTCTGCTCCATTGGTAAAAACCTTATAAATATAAAATCCTGGTTGCAGTTTTGAAACATTTACTCCGGAATTCTCAACTAGTCCCTTTCGCAAGGCAAGTTTACCATCTGAGGAATAAATTTCAATAAATATATCTTTTCGGCTTAGTTCTCCATTACTTTTCACATATAATAGCTCTGATACCGGATTTGGATAGACGATCGCATCATACTCTAGTACTTCATCGACTCGTGTAATCATAGCTCCATCACAACTATAGGAAGCCGGGCATCCGTAATCCGTCCATAAGTACGCAGGATCTGTACTGATTGGAGGTTCGTTATCAAATATAATTTCTGCGTGCGCCTGTAGAACCAGGGCATCTGCGAGTAGTGGATCAGTACAAATGGAGAATTTAAAATAACCGGTACATTGATCGTATGGAATAACCCCTTCGTTTTGATCTTGCTCTAGTCCAGGCAGGTTAATAGCCGGATACTCAACTTCTAAGATATTTCCGGAAACTGACCAGGTACAATTATGTGAACTTCCCGTTTTTACCAAGGTAGAGTAAACTAAATTAGTAGGTAAAGGGAGACTAATCGAGACATTTTCCGCGGCAGCTTGGCCTTCATTTAAAAAAGTGACGGTATAATTTATGGTTTGTCCCTCCGGCCATTCGGGCTTAATACACTCTGGGTTTGCGAATAATTTATTCGGATCATGAGGATGCGTTGCATAAGTAAAGTATTCATCAGTATCGTTGTAGATCATTGAACCCGATGGTCCGTAATTGATTGTGGCTCCTACCGTTCCTCCGGCACCAACCACAGCATTGGGATCAGTTTTTACATAAACAAAAAAATTTCGCTGTTCTTGATAAGCGAGATTGGTAAAACTCCATTCTCTACTATTCAAAGTGCCGTTGACCAGCGCACTATTAATGTAAAAAGAGTCGGCTTGGATATGTAATTCTGTAGGCGTATTAACGGTTACCGTTCCACTAACCTGTTGACCGGGAAAATCCCTGTTTTCTACGGTCACCACATATATATTTTCTTCACTAGGAGCATTATCCCATGCTCGGCTAATATTGATGTTATCAGTGGTCACAACGGCCAAAGGAGCTTGACTAGAAGGGCCATTGGTGGTGACTGATTCTGATTGACTGCCGGAATTAACTCGTTTGCTTATCGTGCCCGGTCTGTAGCGATCAGCTACCGTTGCTTTGGCGTAATAAGTGCCTGCGTTATCATAAGGATAAGTGAAACTCGGTAATGTATGTCTTGAAAATCTGCCATCATTAAAATCAAAAAATGCCACATAACCTGGGTTGGGGTGACTTATACTAAAATTAATATCTCCTTGATTTGATCCATTTACACCAGTGAACGTGGTCTGGGCGTCAATGGGGCTGCTAGCTAAACAAAACAAACTAAAATACAATAGAAACCCTAAGGGTTTTAAGATCATGCTTCTCATAAATAAAGGTTTAATTTTTACAAAGTATAATAATAATTCAACAGGATAATGATCGAATGAATCATTTGTGACATCAATTCTGAAAAAAATAAAAGTTAAAATTTTTATGCGTCACATTATCAAAATCGAACATTCAAAGACATGTATAATAATTCGACGCTTCTCATTAAATCACCAATGGTGATTGGCTTCCGGGTATCGGCTACTCGGAAGTTTTTTATTGTGGGGCTTCGGCTACGCTCAGCCCAATTTAAAAGATCATTTATTGAGATGCTTAATGTCACATTAATTATTTCGGAACATTAAAGAGTAGAGTTCAATCAATTAACTCAAGATTTTATAAAGCTTATTTTTGTTGAGAGGCAAAAAGAAAAAACCGTACTCAAATGAGTGAAAACAAAAATTTTGGTCTTGCCCAGGAGGAATTTGATCGAATGGTACAAAGTCTACAGGGTGGTGATGAGTCTCTATTCGAACATATATTCTTGTCTCAGTTCAAACAGACCAACATTCGACTTAGTAGAAGCCTAAACATAGACGAAGCCAAAGCATATGACGTATGCATGGAAACCCTCCTTCTCATGAGGAAGAAGTTGATAGAAGGAAAACTACAGTACGGCAACTTAAACTTTATCTTTTTCCAAATGGGGAAACAAATCCACATCCAACAACTGAGAAAAAAAGAACGTGTAGTACGTGCTGAAGAGACCAGTTCTTTAAAATTTTCGGATGACGGAGGATCGAATAAAGAAGCTATGCTTCATTTAATGAACCAGGTGTGGACGCAGCTAAGTTTACAGTGCAGAGAAATCTTGGAAAAGTTTTATTACGACAAAATGAGTATGAGGAACCTGGCACTGGAGTTAGATAAGTCAGAGGTCGCTGTTCGAAAGCAAAAACAACGATGTATCGCTCATATGAAAACCAGATTGTCCAGTTTAATTTATCGCCATGAGTAAGATGAAAAAAATTATGGAATACTTAAAATACCAGCTTGACGCCAATGAAGATGAGGGTATGACCGAAGAACTCATCAAAATGAAACTCGACGAGGATACCAAACAAAGATGGTCCAAGAAACTCGAAGAAAAATACAATTATAAAAAGGAGAATATCCATCGTCAGAAATTTCTATATCGCAGATGGGCTTTGGCTGCAGCTTCGATGCTGATCTTGACTTTTGCCTATTTGCTGATTAATAATAATTCCGTTTCCATCAAACAAGACAATCTGGCTATCAGCTATATAGATGATTTAAATATCCTGCAGGACCCAAATCTAATTAGGAAAAATGTGGGCCAAGGTGATAGCTTGCGACAAGAGGCCATGTTGACTTATTCCAGCAACAAATATTCGAAGACCATTGAAATTTACCAGCAACTGTCTGAACAAAAAAAGATAGAAGCCTCAGACTTGCTTTACTGGGGTATCGCACACCTTAAAATTGGCGATTATGCCAAGGCTATACCCTTGTTCAAACAACTAGAAAATGGTAGAATAGCAGATCAGGAGGCAGATTGGTGTTTGGCATTGGCTTATTTGGCTAGTGAAGATAGAGAATCGGCGCAGATGTATTTAGAAAAAATCATTGACCGACGTCAATATCAGCATGAAAAAGCGAAGAAATTATTAAAAACATTGAATAAAGTGGAATGATAAGTGTATTCCCCTCCCTTGAAAGTTCGGAATAATAAAATATCATCAACAGGTTGAAATTATTGGTATGATAAATACACCTTTGACATTTGACCTACAATAGATTATTTTTTTGGAGAAGCACTATAGTATTGATCTGTAAATCCCCCTTATTAGATCGAGGCTTTGTGGGCTTAGAAGGTGTTTTGCTTCAATAAAACCGCAAATAACAGCAAGTTATGCTATAGCCGGGTTATTTAAGTATTTAATCGAGGTTTGAGCCTGACTATAATTGGCAGAAGTAACTACTGATAATATTGGATTGAGATTTATTTGCTTTTATTTCTGATGATTCCAAAATATATCGCTCCTCTGGAGCTCTTTTCATTGTTTCCTAATTTGAGCTATTGAAATTTTGCCGCGATGCGGCAATGTTTATCGGATATTCTATTATTTCATCTATCGCTTTATTTAGCTCCATAGGAGCGTAAATATGAATAGCAATATTTAATTGGAAGAGATCGAGTCCCGTAGGGACGGCATTCTATTCTTAATACATTTTGATTAGCTTTTTGAGAGCCAGTTATAATATTAATTGAAGTCTACAAGACACGAAAAACCCATACACCATTCGCAGCTTATGATTTGAGCGCTTAATTATGTTGTGAATATATTATATAAATATTTTCACGTCGTGTGGACCTGTCCACCTTTGGTGGGAACTACGGGTAACGAGACTTTAAAATCCTAAAAATTTTGATTAGTTATTTTCATTTGATGTCTCACGTTCCAATTCAGTCTTGGTATCTTCAAGTGATTTTTTCAAAGACTTAATTCTCGTAGATAATTGAACATGAATATCTTCTACGGCATTTTCGATTTCTTTAATTTGTTCTCGTGCATCAGATCTCGATAATTTCTTGATATAATTAGATGCTGATTTCATATCCATATTTAAGTCAGGTTCTTTGGACAATCTAAGTACAGACTCTAAATCTGTCAAGGCCTCATCTAAATTTTGTATATATTGAGCCAGATCATCCTGCACTGATCCTGATGATGCATTCTCCGTTAATTTTATTAGGTCATTCTTCTTCTTATCTACTTGTCTCCATTCACTTGTAAATTGAATTGCAGTTTCTCTAAAAAGGTGATGGCTTTTGGTCGAATCTATTTCATTAATAAATTCTGGTTTTGTAATTGTTAACATCCCACCGATATCGTCATAAAGGACACCAGAAATCGCAAATATTTCGTTCAATGCAGATATATTAGAAGCATCTTTTTCAATGTCAATTATTAATTCCTTCATTTTCTCTGTTAAATCACTTTCTAATTTCTCTACTTCTTCTTTTTTTACTTTTTTGTTACCACTACTGTCAAGTACAGATTTGATTCCATTAGTTATGCCGGGTATCAATACTTCAGCAATTTTATCAATAACTTCCAATTGTGCATAGCTTTTCGGCGTAATTAATAGGTTCGACATGAGTAAAAGTAAAATGTAAATTATATTCTTCATATCACTTAAATTATAGTTATTAAATAGACTCAGAAATTACAATAGATAGAGAATTTAGCGCAACCGTAAATGACCCAGTATGATCATCCAATCCTTTAATGATCGCTGCAATTTGCGCGTTCGCTTTTTTAACGTCAGAAGTTATTTCTTCCATAGTACCGAGTGCCTTTGTAGCATTTTTCATTTTCTCGAAGTGTCCCTTAAGCTCGTTGAAACAAAAAAGAATCTTTTGATCCGAAGAGCTCTGAAGAGAGTTTATGAGTTCAAGATTTTTTTCCAAGATTTCAAGATCTATTCTAAGGCCCTCAATAAATTGAAACATCGAGTTAATGCAAAACTCCTTAACTCCTAAATCAACAGTATTTTTGTGTGCAAAGCGTAAAAAATCTCTTGTGAATTTCGAATTTAGCAGGTTCGCGATTCTGGCTAGAGCACTAAGATTTACAACCGTTCCAGATTTAATTTCGCTGTTTAGATATCGATAGAAAACCTGATTTCCTTCAGGTACATCATAAGAAAGCCCCACTATACTTTTTGTAGCCTCTGCCATAATTTCATCGGCAGCCTCTACACTAACAAGTAACTCAGAATTAATATCTTCAACAGTTCTTAAAGTTTCTTCTTTTACAATTACAGATGGTCTATCATTTTTGCAACTAGAGAAAACTAAAAACATGTAAAGCACAATTCCTAATTTTACTATTCTCATTAGTAATAAATATTAACTCGATTAATTAGCACAAAGACATTAAAACAAATTCTGTATTTAACAAAACCTCTTATTTTTACATTATTCAGATGTAATGACTTCTGTTCAACACTATTCGGCTTATTAACATCTCGCTTCTACAAAATCCAATTTATTCAAAACCTTTTTTGGATTTCTATAACTTTCGTTATAGAAAAACTTCCCCCATTTCACCAGTACCCCCAAAGGAGCCCACCAGGACAAAATAATTTTCCAAAACCAAGAAAAAAGACATAAAAAAAGCGGTCCGATTTGGACCGCTTTCGTTTCGATTTGATTTTTTAACGACTGTTGGTAGCTGAATATGGCTTCATTTTTATATTCTTAAAGCCTTTTGCTACCTCTTTATCGTCTTTGTGATCCCGCTGGGATTCGAACCCAGGACCCACGGCTTAAAAGGCCGTTGCTCTACCAGCTGAGCTACGGAATCAGTAGCTTTAAAATAATGTTCGGCAAAGATACAAGCTTGGGATGAAAAACGAAAAATTATTTCAAAAAAAAAGTCTTCTGAAGATGGGAAAATAGAGCCAGACCCCCCTAACTCTACCTCCCACCCCAAAAGACAGTATATTTTTTAAAATCTTTTTCGGTTAAAAGGTCACCCTAACACTAGACCGTTGTGAATAGTGTAATATTAGAGATTCGTCAATATAGAAGTAAGTAAATTGTAGTTTTCCTTAACTCTTAGCACAAAGATAATAAAGAAATCTCTAATACAATAATTAATTTTTTCTAATTTTTTGATTGCCCGTTAAGCACAATGAATAAACGAACAACTCACGAAAATGCCGCTCCGGTTTTTAATAACTTATTAACATTTTTACTTTATCTCCCTCATGATCCAATCTAATCCTCATCCCATCCTCTACCGTATAAGACCTATCAAATACCCTCTGAGCCTCAGCAGCTAAGCGTTCTGTGGATCGATATCTATTGCTAAAATGCCCGAGCAATAAATATCCCACCGCTGCTTCTTTTGCCAATTCTCCAGCTTGAAGGGCAGTAGTATGCATTGAATATAATGCCTTGTCGAGCAGCGCATGCTCAAAAGTTGCTTCGTGATACAACAAATCCACTCCCTTAAAATATTCAATATGCTTAAGATCGAACAGCGTATCTGTACAATAGGCATAACTCCTGGGCCGTTTTCTCTGCTTCTCGAAGACAGATGCCTCCATTCTAATCCCATCGGCAGAAATATAATCTTCTCCTCTAGCGATGGCAGATCTTTTCTCCACCGGAACCTCATATGTCTCCAATATTTCCGGATCAAGAGAAATCGTAGTTTTTTTCTCGTAGAAGGCATAACCAAAACACGGTACCCTATGCTGAACCGGGAAGGACTCAACTCTAATATCCTCTGATTCGAAAATAGTAGAAGCTTTATCTTCTTCTAATTCGACAAACTCTAAAGGAAAGACGATGGCGGCCCCCGATAATTTTTGTAGCTCTTCTATTATCCCTTTTAATCCTGGCGGACTGTAAATCACCAGTTTTTCTTCTCTGCCTCCTAAGGAGAGAGAATTGAGCAGACCGGGCAAACCAAAAAAATGATCGCCATGCAGATGTGAAATAAATATTCGGCTAATCTTGTGTTTAGGAACTTTCATTCGACCCATCATTCTCTGGGCCCCTTCACCGCAATCTATGATAAAATGCTGATTGCAGATCTTTAAATACTGACAACTGGGATTCCTGAAAACAGAGGGGAACGCTGAATTACATCCGAGTATAGACAGTTCAAATGTGGCGCTCACAAAGTGTAATTATTGGTCCTCCGAACCTCCTGCATTGATTTCGCGCTCCAAATTCTCCATCGCAACAAAATCTCTGGACTCTTGAAGAGTGGGTATAATGTTCAATACAGATTCCAATTTGGATATTGCAAAAATTTTCTTCACTGTAGGATTAAAAGGTCCGGAAATGACAAAACTACCGGCTTCTTCCCATAGCCGCTTACCTGTCAATAAGGCACTTAATCCCGAAGAATCAATGTACTTGACCTCGCTCAGGTCAATAATAATACTTGGAACACCTTCATTTCTAAAAATGACCAATTGCGATTTTAATTTCGGTGCCAACGCCGCATTTAGATTATGATCCTGCAATTGCATTACCAGATAATCTTCGTATTTCTCAACCGAGTACTTCATAATAATCAAAATATTCTGAGCAAATGTAATCAAATAAAGTATTTTCAAAACAATACTTCACGGCTCAAATAAAAATCAAATGGCTAAAAGCTGCAGTCTCCATGACAAAATTTAAACTAAACATAATGTCAGAATATCTTTTTTGCTTTTTAAACGTTTAATATTTAAAGAGTGTAAATATGTCATAAATCAATGAATTGGCATTATATTTACTTATAAACCATGAAGAAAAGCAGTTGAAATGAACAGAATGTTTTCACATCAAGTGAAAGAAGTACTTTCGAAAAGTAGGGAAGTCGCGAAAAAATTAGGCCAAGATTACATAGGTACAGAGCATTTATTATTGGGTGTTCTTTTGACAGAAGATAATGTTTGCAATCAAATATTTATTTCTCTGGATATAGACATCCTGGAGTTGAAGTCGGTTGTGGAGGAATCCATCAGACTTAATTCCAGTGGAGAATCCTCAAAAATAGTTGCGGATATGCCGTTGAATCGTCAGGCAGAGAAGATATTAAAGGTATGTTTCCTCGAAGCTAAAAATCTCGATCAAGACGAGGTGAGCCCGGAACATATTATATTGAGCATCCTAAAACACAAGGACAATTTTGCTTGTTCGATCCTAGATCAATTCGATGTAGACTACGATTTATTCAAGACAGAGCTTGAGTTTACGGAGCAGGAGAATGATTTCATCCACGATGATTTTATGGCTTCGGCTTCTTCGGAATCGGAGGATCCATTCGAAGAGGAGGAGTCTTCGTCCCGATATACTTCGGGTAGAAAGATCACGGGCAAATCTAGAACCCCGGTATTGGACAATTTCGGAAGGGATGTTACCCGATTGGCTCAGGACGACAAGTTGGATCCTATCATTGGACGAACCAATGAAATAGAAAGGGTCTCTCAGATATTGAGCCGAAGAAAAAAGAACAATCCGATCTTAATAGGAGAGCCAGGTGTTGGTAAAACAGCTATTGTCGAAGGTTTGGCGCTTAGAATTCACCAGAAGAAGGTGAGTCGAAATCTCTTCAACAAGAGAATTGTCATGTTGGATTTGGCAGCATTGGTGGCCGGAACCAAGTACAGAGGGCAGTTCGAAGAGAGAATGAAAGCCATTATGACAGAGTTGGAGAAAAACAAGGATGTCATACTATTCATCGATGAGATCCACACAATTGTGGGTGCAGGTGGAGCTACAGGATCTTTGGATGCGTCGAATATCTTCAAACCAGCTTTGGCCAGAGGTGATCTTCAATGTATTGGTGCCAGTACCTTGGATGAGTATCGTCAGTACATCGAAAAGGATGGAGCACTTGACCGAAGGTTCCAAAAAGTAATGGTGGATCCGCCAAGTACGGAAGAGACCTTACATATATTGAATAACATCAAGAAGAAATACGAGGATTTCCACAATGTGGATTATTCTGACGAGGCCATCGAAGCCTGTGTTTCTTTGAGTAACAGATATATTACGGACCGTTTCTTACCAGACAAAGCGATTGATGTAATGGATGAGGTAGGTGCAAGGGTACATCTAAAGAATATTGTTGTTCCTAAGAGCATCGAAGATCTTGAAAAGGAAATTGAAGAGGTCAAGAAATTAAAAAATCAAGCGGTTAAGGATCAGCAGTACGAAAGGGCAGCTGACATGCGCGACAACGAGTCGAAGTTGATTCGAAAACTGGAAGAAGCGAAAATTGCTTGGGAACAAGAGTCGAAGACAAGGAGATTTCCGGTTGATGAAGAGAATATTGCTGAGGTAGTATCTATGATGACAGGTGTTCCTGTTACCAAAGTTGCTCAAAAAGAAAGCAAGAAGCTCAAGAAGATGTCGGCTGATCTTCAGAAAAATATCATTGGGCAAGACGAGGCTATTGAAAAGATAACCAAGGCCATCCAGCGGAATAGAATTGGGTTAAAAGATCCCAATAAGCCGATCGGGACCTTTATTTTCTTGGGACCTACAGGAGTCGGAAAGACTGCATTGGCGAAATCGCTGGCTATGAATATTTTCGATTCTGAAGATGCCTTGATTCGAATAGACATGAGTGAGTACATGGAGAAATTCTCCCTCAGTAGATTGATTGGAGCTCCTCCGGGATATGTCGGTTATGAAGAAGGTGGACAACTGACGGAAAAGGTCAGAAGAAAACCTTACTCTGTAATCCTACTCGATGAGATCGAAAAGGCTCACCCTGACGTATATAATATTCTACTACAGGTTTTGGATGAAGGTCAACTAACCGATGGTTTGGGACGTAAAGTAGACTTCAAGAATACTATGATCATTATGACTAGTAATATTGGAGTACGTCAAATCAAGGACTTTGGTCAAGGTGTTGGATTTAATACTTCAGCCAGGGTCGAAGCGGCGGAGGACAACTCTAAGAGAATTATTCAGGATGCTTTGAAAAAGACCTTCTCTCCGGAGTTTTTGAATAGGATTGATGATATCATCATCTTCAACAGTCTTGATAAAGATGATATCAGAAAGATCGTCAATATTGCCTTGGACGAGTTGCATGGCAGATTGTCCAATTTGGAATTTGAACTTGAGTTGACGAAGAAGGCGAAAGATTTCTTAGCTGAAAAAGGTTATGACCCTCAATTTGGGGCGCGACCACTTCAAAGAGCTATTCAAAAGTATGTGGAGGATCCGCTTGCGGAATATATTTTGAACAATGCTCCGAAGAAAAACAGCAGTTTAATTGCTGATGTTTCTGAAGAAGGAAAAAGCCTGGAAATCAAGATGGCAGAGCAAGAAGAGCTAACTGACCAGGACTAGAAAAGAATATTTAAAGTATATTTGAGTTTTATGATGTCGAATTACGGAAACTTTTTGTACCGTAATTCGCATTATATGATATAGATTTTAAATAAACATAAATAATAATTGAGAAGAAGAAGAAAAAGTTTTTCAAGACCCAGCGTTGAACCCGAGTTCAAAATCAATAAGTTTATACGAGCACCAAAAATCCGGTTGGTAGGAGACAATTTCGAGGAATTAAGTAAAGTCATAGGGACTAATGTCGAACAGGGGGTCTACCCTACTAAAGCGGCCCTGGACTGGGCTAGAGAAATGGAGTTGGACCTAGTAGAAATTTCTCCGAATGCCAATCCTCCTGTTTGCAAAATTATTGACTACCAGAAATTCCTCTATCAGAAGAAGAAAAGAGCCAAAGAGCTTAAGTCTAAAACAAGTAAAACGGTCATCAAGGAAATCCGATTTGGACCTAATACCGATGATCATGACTTTGAGTTTAAGTTGAATCATGCCAAGAGTTTTCTTCAAGATGGTGCCAAGGTGAAAGCCTATGTTCACTTTAGAGGTAGGACTATTGTCTTCAAGGATAGAGGAGAGCTCCTTCTCTTGCGCTTTTTGAAAGAACTAGAGGAATATGGAGCCGCTGAAGCCCTTCCGAAAATGGAGGGTAAGCGGATGATTGTCATGGTTGGTCCACTTAAGAATAAAAAATAATTCCCTTAATCACGATATTAATGCTTGGTGACTTGTATTATAGCGGTCATTAACTTATCTTTGCACTCCAAATTATTTAAATAGGAATTTATGCCTAAGATGAAGACGCACTCCGGTGCAAAAAAGCGGTTTAAGCAGACAGGGTCTGGAAAATTCAAAAGATTCCACGCTAACAAATCTCACATCTTGACTAAGATGAGTAAGAAGAGAAAGCGTCATCTTGCGGGATCCACTCTTGTGCATAAATCAGAAGAGAAGAGAGTTAAAGACATGTTGTGTCTATAAAATAGATTTTTAACCTTCATTAGGATCAAAGAGTTTGAGAGAACCCCTAATGGATTAAAATTATATTGAAATGCCTAGGTCAGTAAATGCAGTAGCGCGAAGAAAAAGAAGAAAGAAAATCCTTAAAGCTTCAAGAGGATATTTTGGCGCAAGATCTAATGTTTATACGGTAGCAAAGAACGCGGTAGAACGCGCTTGGCAATATGCCTACAGAGACCGTAGAGTTAAGAAAAGAATGTTCAGAAGATTGTGGATTACCAGAATCAATGCAGCAGCAAGAGCAGAAGGAATGAAATACTCTACTTTGATGCACGGATTGAAATCTGAAGGAATCGAATTGAACAGAAAAGTACTAGCGGATATGGCGATGAACCATCCTGAGGTTTTCAAAGCCATCGTTAACAAAGTAAAGTAATCAAAATACTTTCTAGACTAATTTGAATCATACATCTCTATTAATATTAAATAGAGATGTATTTTTTATACCCCATTACCAAAAAAACGTGGTAGTTCTAACCATGCCCAATCCTTAAATCATATTTTTTTCACTTTTCCTGGGACGCCCACGATATTATTACAGTCATGTAAAGATGGGGATGAGAATGATAGCCTATAGGACTAGCTAATTAATTACTTAAAGAAAATCCGTCTAAAAGGAATTCTAGTTGAGTTTACCGGGGAATTAATGGCCCTTTTCTCCCATTTTTTAATGAGAATGAAATAAATGAAGACTTCAAGCGAAGTATAGAAAGAGAAATACTATGAATAATACATTGATTATAATGAACAGATATTTGGATGTTTTAAGTCCTAAGCGTTTAAAGCTTTCTAATGCTTTTAATACCGTGCAAAAAGCATTTATGATTTCCTTGTTTCTTGCCGTGGGTTTTACCGGCCATGCTCAAGAAAACTATTTCATTGACAAGAACGGTGAGAAAATATCTTTATATCCAAACCCTGACGGAAAGCGCAGTTTTTACAAAGAATACATTCTTACCGGAGATATATCCTTTACTGCTCAATACCTATTCTATTACGACAAAAAAGGTAAGCGCCAGAAAATTGGTCAAGCTAAAGTTCAAGAATTGCATCACGATAGTACTTATTATAAACTACTTCCCATCGGTAGTGCGGGTATGAAAAGGTTGCATCAAGTTTATGCTAGCAACGAAAAATACTTCATAACCAACTATTTTTCTAGAGCTAACTTCTTATACATTTTTGATAAAAATGGAAAAATGGTGGAAACGAAGGAAAAACACTCGTGGAAACGAAAACAAGATTATGCGACTCTGAAGAAAATTGAAAAGTATTTCTCTGATTGTCCGGAACTAATTGAATTGATCAGGGAGAACATTATAAACTCAGATTACCAAGCTATTGAAGGTGATGTGGTTTATATCAAAAACAACATGTTCAATAATTTGAACAACTATGTTTGCCAATAACAACTAAATTTTTCATCTCAAATATTTTCTACCACTTACAGGCCAGATAGATCTTTAGCGCAGTCAAGAACAGCAATTGCTACGTCCGAGGAAGAGCTAATAGCAAATAAAATATAGCAATGTCAAATCTGAACAGTAAACCATATTACTTATGACAGGATACCAAATCTTAACAATGACAGGAATAAGCCTAATCAACAAGAATACCTTAGTATGCTTAGCTGTTTGTTTCTTTTCCTTTTTTACTGTTATTGGCCAAGATCAATTGATCCTAGAAAATGGACAGATCTTAAAAGGCTCAGTTTTGTATATCAATAAAACCAAAGTCAAATTTGAAGATGCTTATTCTGGTGATAGGAAATGGTATAAAAATGTTGATAAGCTAATTGACAATGAAGATGGTGTTGAAATAGAATATAAAATAAGAAACATAAAAGGTTTGGAGTCCTTTCTCTCTGGCGCATTAGTTTCAGGTAAAGCAAGTCTTTACTTAATTCATAAGCCAGTGCCAGGTATGGAAGGTATTAGCACATTGACATATTTGTATAAAGAAGGTGAAGCAGAGGCGAAACAATTACATATGCATAGTGTGACCACCAATTTCTATAAAAGAATGTCCAAATATGTTGAGGATTGCCCCGATTTGGCTTCGAAAATCAAAAAGAAAGAATATCACTATCAAGATATCATTGAAATATTAGAAACCTATAATTCTGGTTGCTGACTTTAATGGGTCTAAAGTAGCATGTTGCCAAAATGCTTAGAATAATAAATAAACCAAAATTTTTAACCAATCCTGAGATGTTTACAATGGCTGTATTTATCCATGGAGAATTATTAGTACTATGAAAAAAATGTTGATTTTAATTATTGGACTTTCTGGAGTTTTTAGTTTTACTAATGCACAGAATTCAACCTCCTTAACCCTTAATGAGAAAAAAGAATTGATTCTTAACAATGTCCAAATTGGTATGAATACAAGCTTGGAAGAGATTAAATCACTTCTTGGCGAACCTGTATTACACAAGGAGTACGTAACCGGAAAAGTGGATTACCACTATTCGGAGTTGGGAATATCCGTTCAATTTATGAAGGATGAGCTGATGTTTATCGGAGTAAACTATAATTGGGATGGAGATGAAACGTTTCCGGAAACCACGTACGAAGGAGAATTGATGTTGGGTGAAACCTCATTCGACAAAAATTCTACTAAAGCCACCATTGATGGACTTGAACTTAATGTAGACTGCATTTTGCCTGGACTGTGTATGGGAAAAGAAGGTGAAATGGGGATTATTATAGGCTATAAAGACGAACTCGTTACACAAGTAGGTTTTGCATTTAAGTAGGACCAATTATTCCAATATGGCGATGGTTGATTATCTATGCAGATTCGATTTCAATCAAATAATCTCCAAGATGAACAAAAAAAGAACATTATGAACAGCAATGCGCTAAGGTCTATACTCATATCAGTTGCATGTATTTTGTCATTAAGCGCTGTTAAAGCGCAGCAATCGTACAATGCTTCAAGTGGTAAGGCCTCAGGCATTAATGGTACTGCCGCCTTCAGCGTTGGTGAAGTTTTTTATACCACCATAATTAGTAATGACGGAATAGTGGCCCAGGGCATGCAACATGCTTATGAAATTTTAATACTTGGAAATGAAGAAACAGGGTTGAATATTTCCCTCTCTATTTATCCTAATCCTACGACAGATAATATAACTCTACAACTCCACGAAGATATTCTCGAGCCTATGTGGTATTTTCTGATGGATTTTCAAGGTAAAATTTTGCTAAAGGGTAAAGTATTTGAGCAAACTCAAATCGAAATGCAACATTTACCAGCAGCTACTTACTTTGTAAATGTGGTAAACCAAGAAAATAAGAGATTTAAGTCCTTTAGAATTGTTAAAAACTAGAAGATAATGAAAAGAGTAATCATAATTTGTAGTGTATTGCTAATAGCATTAGAAATACTCGCACAGGCACCAGAAAAATTTAGTTATCAAGCCATTATCCGGGATGGAAGTAATAATTTGGTTGTCACTTCTACTATAGGCATGCAAATGAGTATTTTACAAGGTTCAATAACAGGAACCGAGGTATATAAAGAAACGCAAGCCCCAACTACTAATGAAAATGGCTTGATAAGTACAGAAGTAGGAACAGGTACCATTGTCAGTGGAAGTTTTTCCTCAATCGAAAGGGCTAATGGCGGACCATTTTTTATTAGAACGGAAATAGACCCTACGGGAGGTAGCAATTACACCATTACAGGAGTAAGTGAACTTCTAAGTGTTCCGTTTTCTCTACATGCTAAAACCTCTCATGCTGCAGAAGTCTTATTAGATAATTACATTTCTATCTGGGATGATAACTCAACAGTAAACATACAGCCCAATAAAAAGTACTTCATCAATGCTGATAATGTTACCCTTGTACTACCACCAAATACAATATATTTTGAGAAAGACAATATTGACATCTACATAATGCAGCATGTCGACAACCCAAGAAATATTACTATGGATTGGACCAATAGCCTTCCAATAGGAGCGGTGGATGAGAACAATGACTTTATAGGCTTTGGCATTAATCCTACTACTACTGCTACGGGCCATTTTCAATTAGGAAACAATAAGATTAATAATATTGGAGATTTTTGGATGTGTGGAGGATTCACTCCGAACTGAGTTCAACCGCGCCATTACATATTATTATGAAACTGATACTACTTGCAATCTTAGCGATTTTGACTTCTTCTTGTAATTCACAGGAAAAAACAAATGGTTCATATGAGATGAATGAATCTCAAATTGGCGAATATGTCACTAGTGTATTTGAAGATTCCAAGGGTAATTTATGGTTTGGGACCATACATAAAGGTATTGCAAGGTTTGACGGGAGTCAGCTACAATATTTTACTAATAAAGATGGCCTACCTACCAATAGAGTAACGGGTGTCATTGAGGATGAAGAAGGAAATTACTGGTTCAGTACAGACATGGGAATATTGAAATATGATGGAACCGAATTCACCCATTATCCTGTGAAAAAAAATGATTGGCAAAGTAATTCGATAAGCCAATTGTTGATCGATAGTAAAGGCGAATTTTGGGTTGGTACATGGGGTGGCGTATATCAATTCGACGGAAGAGAATATACTCCATTCCCATTGCCCTACCCGAAAGTAAATACCCCTATCAACGAAGACACTAAATATTGGATTACACAAATCAAGGAAGATAACAATGGACATATTTGGTTTGCGAGAGACGGCTATGGTATCACAAAATATGATGGTAAGGAATTCACGCACATACTAAAGAATGATGGACTTCATTCAAATAATGTTACGGTCATCGAATTTGATCAAGAAGGAAATTTTTGGTTTGGAACAAGAGTAGCGGAAAAGGACAACCCTGATCCACAAAAGCGGGTAGGTAAAGGTGGAGTTAATCAACTGGTCAATAAAGCCATTATTTCAATTCCTGATATCGAAGAATTCAATAATGACGATGTTTACGAGATATATAGGGATGAATCCGGAAATATCTGGATCAGTACTATAAAGAACGGAGTCTATAGATATGATGGAGAAGAATTCAAAAACTACGCAATCCCTATTTCCATTATGGGAATAACAGAAGACAAAAAAGGAAATATCTGGTTCTCCGGTGCCGGTGGATTGTATAGAATCAATCCTAATGAAGAAATTATAAATGTAACTACTAATGGTCCTTGGGGGGATTAGAAAATACGGCTAAAAGTTTTCTTTCCTGATTTAGCATCTTACTGCAAAGGTAATTTGCAATGGATGGCGCCAATTAGCTCACAGCTGAGCTTCATATTCCGACATTATTCTCCAGATGTTAACGAATGCATTTATCGCCTCATTGTTATCTTCAAGTAATAAATTGGTCATAAATATTTTTCCTATCCCTGTTTCCGGATTGAACCGCATGAAAACGGATGCACCTAAAAAACCACCGTCATGTCTTATTTCACCGTTAGTGGCAACAGACCAGAAGATACCAATGTTTGCTTTGCTTTTCGATTTCTTAGTTGATAATTGCCGGTCCGTTAATCTGCCATTCATCATTACACCATAGGAGTTCGGCGAAAGCAATGAACTATTCCCTTTAAATCCGCGAATCATTTCGCTTAAGTATTTCCCCAATCCAATAATATTAGTATGCCATCCGCCCTCAGGATATCCTATGTCAACATAATTCGGAATAGGCAATAAATCTTCGGTCTCATATGGTTGTGCTAATAGATCTGGGGGTACCAATTCTGGAGACCAGTAGCTCTGGTCTAATTCCAATCCTTTGAATATTAATTCTTTACTAACTTGTTTAAAGGATTTTTCCTCCACCAATTCGATAATATATGCCGTTAGACTTGCTCCTAGGTTCGAATAGTTGACGAACTCTCCAGGCGAATAATCTGCATAAGTCTTTTTGGTATAATACTTACCTTCCAAGCTCAAATAAGAATAGCAGTATTTCCCCAAAGACTGAGAAGTATTATTGCTCCATTTCTTAAATATTTTCTTATACTCTTTCGGAAACAATTTCTTGTCATATCCTTCTATTAAATAGGCCGTATAATTCCAATACATTTTTTCATCATCGAGAATTCCAGATGTATGAGTTACCAAGTGTTCTACAGTAATTTCAGTATTCGGAAATTTTGGATTATATATAGGCGTAGGTAGGATGGTGTTAATCTCAGTATCCAGAGAGAGTTTACCTTCTTCTATTAATTTCATCAAACATAGCGCTATAAGCGTTTTGGAGACTGAACCTAATCGTTGAACTGTATGAATGGAGTATTTTTCTTCACTGTCAAGTTTTGAGTATCCGAAAGCATCATGATAAACAATCCCATCTTCATTAACTATAGCAACTGCAAACCCCGGAAGACTAGAATTAGATTTTAACTTAGCAATCTCGCAGGAGATCGTATCAGTATATTTTGATTGTGTTCTGGCTATTGAACTAAAGGCAAAAACAACAATTATCATGAAAATAAATCTACACTTCATTTCTTCTCATTTAATTTTACTCACTTATTAGGCATTTTAAATTGAACGAGCAGCTTGAAAAATTAAAGAGTTTTTTTCGAACTTAAGCCCTCATAATCTAAATAATTACGACACTTACATTTAAGCATTTTTATCCTTCGAGTTTGCTCTCGACGAATATTTTATATTTTTTTTGAAAAAACTAAATTTTCATAGCCCGTTCCATTGACCAAAAAAGTTGATTTTCCAACCTCTACAAAATAATTCTTTAAATAAAATCTTATTGCCCTTTTGTTTTCTTTATACACTGAGAGCCATATGGTATCTTTTCCCATTTCTTTTGCCTTCTTTTCGATATGAGCAAATAACTGCCCACCAATTTTCAATGGGATGAAATGATCCAATATGTAGATTTTTTCAAGTTGACAATTGTTTTCTGACTCCACACTTTCGTGCAAGGTATTGGCAACTATTTTGGCATAACCTACGGGCAATTCATCAAGATGCACCAAATAAAAGATATTATTATCATCATTTATCTCCTCTTTAATCTTTGCAACAGAAAAAGTAGCATTGACATATTCGTTGAGATCTTTCTTATTATTAATAAATGCACCATGTGATTCCGAATATGTTATCGTCCCGAGCAGAGCTATGATCTTGGCGTCTTCCACTTTTGCAATTTTGATATTAATCATCCTTATTGGATTTTAATTTATTCAAGTGATAAGTATGAAGCAAAACAGCAATAGAACAACCAATAATGATGGGATATGCACCTAGTAATATTCCATAAATAATATAGATGGCATTTGCTAAAGTGGAAATCAAGCGCAATCTATATTCCCCTTTTACCGACATGGAATACAGATTAAAACTCAATGCAACATAACCTATCGCGTTAATGATTTGAGAACTCACTTTATACTATACTTTTTACAGTTCAAATATATTTTAAGTATATTGTCTATGCAATAACTGTTAAACTAGACAGTCCAAAATTTTAGAAAATGATTATCGACGGCGAGCACAAAGCATTTAAGATTAATGACAATATTTATCACTGTGGCACCAGTGTCACTATGAGCTTTATTGGTGGAAAATGGAAATGTGTAGTACTCTGGTATCTTAGAAATGGTGCTTTGCGTTTTTCCGAGCTAAATAAACTAAGTCCTTACATAACGGAAAAAATGTTGAGTATACAGCTAAAATCACTTCAACAAGATGGCTTAATAGAACGAACCAGTTATGGAGAAAAAGCACCATATCGTGTTTATTATGAATTGACCAGCTTCGGTCGGACATTAATTCCCGTCATAGAAGTCATAACATCATGGGGAATAGATCTGGCGACCAAAAAGGGAGAGATCGTTGGGCTGTAAACTTATCCACTTTTATTCACTGCATTCCAAAATTCTTTGCTTCCATACTTTTAGAGTATTTTCATTGTTTATGTTAAACGCTTATAAACGAATGTAATCGTTTAATATTTGTGTTTGAAAATCCTACAGGTTATTATTGTGCCATCAAAAAGTACCCTCTGGTATAATTATGAAAGAACATCAACAATTCAACGCTAAGGATGAACTGAGCACAATGATCAGAGACCTGGAAATCAATACCTGGGATGAATTGTTAAAGTATATTCGAAATATACCTTACGGAAGAAACAAAAGTCGATCAGACTTTAGCCTGGTTCTATCTGAAAAGAAGGGAACTTGTAGCACCAAACACGCGCTTGTAAAAGAAGTTGCCGATAGCAATGAAATCAAAGATGTCAAACTGATTTTAGGAATATATCGAATGAATGAGTTCAATACTCCTGGTATTGGAACAGAATGGAAACGAAATTCTCTTAATTACATCCCCGAAGCTCATTGCTATCTAATAATTCAAAATCAGAGAGTAGATCTTACCTCTAGGTACAGCAATATTGCAAGAATAGAAAAAGACATCATTGAGGAGATCGAAATCAAGCCTGAACAAGTTGGTGAATTCAAAGTGAACTATCACATAGCCTTTCTTAAAAAATGGATGGTGCAAACTAAATCTGTGTTAACTTTAGACCAAATTTGGTCAGCCAGAGAAGAGTGTATCAAATCACTCAGTGAAAAATCGAAATCAAATATACCTACATCCTAAGACTCATGAGACTATGGCCAAACTTAATACATCCAGTTTAGAACCCTATCTCGAAACCATGTTATTGTGGCTGAATAACAGGGAAGGAACAATTAGGTCCATCGAAATACAGCATGCCTTTAAGGAAATTGTTTATCATGTATCCGAGCTGCACTCTCTCCATTTCACTACAGATTTCAGTCGTTTAGCTTTTCTGATTCACCTCCACAATATTTCATCAAGAAATGCTTGGCAGTACCATCATTTGAGGGTTAGCTTAAAGGAAATATCTCAACAAAAGGAAACAAACTTTATCCCCAAGGCACTAAAGGTGCTTATTAATTTCATTCATGAGCTCCTGAATATCCCTATCAAGTTTTCTGAAAACGAATTATTTCAAAGCGAAAAAAAGAAAGTCGAAAACCGTATTGAATCCGTTAAAGCAATCGCTTTGGAATTCAAACAAGGACATTTGTGCTTGACTTTAGAACCTTATTCTTACGAAAAATTCTACCTACTAGAAGACAAAAAGAACGACCATATTCAACTGGCTTTCCGCTTACTTCGGGAAAAACCGATTCTTCCATGTGATGTCATTCTGG
Source organism: Saprospiraceae bacterium (assembly GCA_965230755.1). GTDB lineage: Bacteria > Bacteroidota > Bacteroidia > Chitinophagales > Saprospiraceae > DATFJT01. The sequence goes on from CBDDLT010000003.1 coordinate 294,528, forward strand.
AAGATGTAGAATTCTTGGACAACAATCAGCTCAATTGTTCTTTTGTCATTATTCAACCCAATTATTTGATTGATATCTCCAGTATTGCCAGCTGTGTGGAATATCAATCCGTAGACACGGATAAATATGTACTGAATAAACTTCTCCCAAGCGTAAGCAATCAAGCTATATTACTAGGAAATGTGGTCAATTCTCTTTTTGACGAGTTGATTTTTGATCAAAGTCTGGATATCCAAGAATTTATTAAGGGACTCTTGCATCGATTTCCTCTGGCTTTGAGCTTATTAAGTAACCAGGACTTAAAACTATTCATCGATAAACTGAAAATCCAGTATCACAATTTGCTATTTCAATATTTGCGCACAGATGAAGCAAGTACTCTTTCACCTGAAAACAGCTATATAGAACCAAGTTTTATATCTCCATTTTACGGAATACAGGGGAGGCTAGATGCTCTTGTCGTAGAAAACGATTCTAATACCCCCAATCAAATTATTGAATTGAAAAGTGGAAAGATTTTTAGGCCGAACAAATATGGGCTCAATCATCATCATTACGCTCAAACCCTTCTTTACGAATTACTCACTAAAAATGCTCTAAAAAAATACGGAAAGAACACCTCAAATTACATTCTCTACAGTTCGACCAACGATCATCCTCTTAGATTTGCTCCTTCCACAAAAAACATGTTCAACGATCTAAAATCACTAAGAAATCTACTCATTGCAAATGAATATCAGAATTTGAGTACGGATGGTTGGATCAAGAGTTTTAGGTCTTTTTACCACCCAAGCAAACAAAACAAAAAGGGTTTTATTCGAGAGAATTATGACTGGATAAAATCGATGTTATCTGACTTAAGAGATTTTGAGAAGGACTACTTGCTAGAACAACTGGCCTTTCTTACCCGAGAACAAATGCAAAATAAGATTGGTGATAGTTTGGGCAGATATGGCCAGTCCGCCATATGGAACCAGACATTAGCTGAAAAAAGGGGAAACTTTAGCATTTTGGACTATCTCGTCATTGAGAGGATTGAAACCGCTAATGATAATCCATCTCTGGTACTAAACAAATCGGAGAAGACCAATCATTTATCAAGCCTTAGAAAAGGAGACATTGTAATACTGTATCCCAACTACAGTCACCAAGAGATCGACAGTTCGCAAATCTACAAATGCTCAATTACCAAACTGGATCAAAACCAAGTGATTCTAAAGTTGCGTACTAAACAAAAAAATGTTCAGTCCTTTGCTCATCGGTTTTGGAATGTAGAGGGAGATTATTTAGACAATGCCATTCATAGAAATATGAGTAGTTTGTGCCAGTTCCTGAAGGCTAATAAAGAACATCGCGATCTACTACTGAGGCCTCAACAAATTGTTGAAAACTCTACATCAGAGGCAATTTCTCCTATTCTACCGGATCACACAATATTTGGTAGCGAAGAACAGATTAGCATTCTAAAATCCTACTTTAATTCCAATAGACTCTTCGTTCTTTGGGGTCCTCCAGGAAGCGGAAAAACAAGTATTGTTCTGCACCAAATGGTAGGACAAATTATCAGTAACAGTGATCAGCATGTTCTAATCGTAGCTTATACCAATCGCGCCGTTGATGAAATATGTGAAGCAGTACTCGCCATTTCAGATTTCGATGGGCAATTGATTCGAATCGGTTCGGAACAGAGTACGGCTGAAGAATATCAAGATTATCTCCTTCAGAATAAGGTTCGGAGTTTACATAATCGTGAACAGTTGAAGAAGTTAATAGGCTCGTCTAGGGTTGTTGTGGGCACATTGGCCTCCTTGGAGGGAAAGAAGGATATATTCCAAATTAAAAAATTCGATCGACTTATCGTGGATGAAGCTTCTCAAATACTTGATGCGCAATTGTTGTGGTTGAGCACTAAAGTGGATCATTTATGTCTTATTGGCGATCATCATCAGTTGCCTGCAGTTGTCACACAGAATGACAAAGTGGAGTATCAAAGTGATCACTTGCGAAAACTAGGCTTTAACTATCTTTCAGAATCGCTGTTTAGTAGGTTGATCTTCCAACTTCAATCCGTCGATGCCCAAGATCATATTGCCATGCTAACTCATCAGGGAAGAATGCACAAAGACATCTGTAATTTTGTCTCTGAAGAATTCTACGGAGATAAGCTCCACATTCTACCTTCTGGAATTCCAAGACATGCAATGCAAAAAGCTGAACTTTCCTGGAATTCTGAGATCAGACATGAGGATCCTTTCAGCAATGCTTTAAACCAACAGCGATTTTTGTTCTTGGACTCTAAAGAACCGGAAGAATACATTATGTCCAAGTCAAGCTTTAAAGAGGCCGATCTCATCTATCAAATACTTCAAAAATATGAGGAGCTTCTACCAGGAATAAACTGGAACAAAGTGGGCATAATCACACCTTTTAAGGCGCAAATAGCAGCCATTCGACAAAGATTGTCATCGAATGAGGTCTTCAATACCGTCAAAATAGATACTGTCGAACGCTACCAAGGCGGAGCAAAAGATATCATTATCATTTCTCTGGCGGTTAACTCCATTTCTTCTCTGAGATTAATCAGCAATCTGAATGACAATAGCATTGATAGAAAATTGAATGTAGCGATCTCTAGAGCTCGCGAACAGATCATTGTTATTGGAAATGAAAAAATCATTGAAACAGATGAGACCTATAAAAGATTGATCAATTATGCCTATAAAATGGAGATTTCTGGATAAATTTATTTTTTGAAATCGTAATTTTTAAGATTTAATTCGTCCTCATGAATCCGATACTAAGAAATATTCTCGCAGTCATTGCCGGAATAGTTGTAGGTTCCGTTGTAAATATGGGTATTGTTACTTTGAGTGGTAGCATTGTTCCTCTTCCTGAAGGAGTTAGTTTTGAGGATCCAGAGACTATAAAAGCCAATCTTGAAAAATTATCTTTTTTACACTATCTCTTTCCTTTCTTGGCCCATGCTATTGGAACCTTAGCAGGTGCATACACTGCAGCCAGGTTGGCTGCCAATAACAAGAAAACGATGGCCTTGATCATTGGTTTCTTATTCCTGTTGGGAGGAATAGCGAGTTATTTTATGATTCCAGCTCCTGTAGTTTTCATTATTGCGGATGCCGTGCTGGCTTATATCCCAATGGCTTTGTTAGGATATTTCTTGAGTTCTACTAATCGTTAATTCTTATTTATGCACAGTATTAAGTTACTACCTCTGATCTTCGTTATTCTATGCCTTTCTTGCGGTACGGAAAAGAAAGAAGCCTCAGAAGAAAAGATGACCTCTACGAGTTTCATGGCTGGAAAAGCTACAATTCTGCTTCCGAGTAATTTCAAAAAAGATGATTACCACTTGGCAGATGGAAATCCTAATAACGTTAGATACAAGTCACCAAAAAATGACAAGTCGGTGACCTTGCAACACCTCCCCAAGATATTCAAGGATATTGGGGTGGGAACATCGATCATGATGCAAGAAGCTAATTCCAAAGGATCAAAAGTGCTTAGACGTGAGATCATAGAAATTAATGGCCGATCTTATGCCGTTCAAGAATCAGAACTCAATATAGATCAAAATCCAACTTATAAAATTGATGCAATGACCATCTTAGATGACACAATACTCAGTGTGAATATATCTTGTTATCAAAAGGATAAAGCGGATTGGGCATCTACTGCCAATGCAATTTTGAATTCGATTAAAATAGGAAGTTAGGAATAGCCCTTACTTAATTCCGAGTATTTTATGCGTTTGTAAGCTCATTTTCCAAAGTGGCATGTCCAAACAATATTCCTGCGTGAGCCGGAGGTTTTCCTCTATTTTGGGTCCATCCATAGCCTGTAAATAGAAGTGATCAAATTCCCAAGAGGTGAAATCTTCCGGTTTTAATAGTTCTTGAGGATAAATAAGCTTGAGCTCATTTCCACTACGCTGAACAACTTCAGTATGAGGCTTAGGAGAAACACAAACCCAATCCATTTCTTCAGGCACCTTCTTTGTCCCATTGGTCTCGATAGCCACATAACATCCAATCTTATGAAACGCTGTTATCAAGTCTTTATCGACTTGCAACATGGGCTCACCTCCAGTTAGTACAATAAACTTCTCCCCATCAATGGGCCATATCTCTTTTATCCTTGCCATCAATTCTTCAAGTGTATATACTCCTCCATTCTCCCCATCCGTACCAAAAAAATCAGTATCACAAAAATTACATTTGGCTGTTGCCCGATCTTTTTCCAGTCCTGACCAAAGATTACATCCGGTGAATCGAATAAAGATGGCTGGCCTCCCGGAATGAAAGCCTTCACCTTGAAGCGTGTAGTACAACTCCTTAATTTTGTAATTCTTTTGAGTGCCTTGCTCAGTCATTATACCCTTGTTAAAGCAGGAAGCAAAATTAGGCCATTTCACTAAGTATTGTTCGTTCGCCTAAAAAAAAATTAAAAATACTTTTGAAAGGGATCGAATTACGGGATATTTGAACTTGTAAAACTGAAGATCTTGAAATTAATTCCTCATCCGAACTATTCTTTTTCCATCGAAAGTCTAGATATCGATTCGAGAAAAGATCCTTTTTACTTGCTATTCTACCCTATTATCGGAAAAGACTTTGTAGAGGAATATCACGACATGTATTTGATCAATCGAACCATGTCCAACTACCTCTACGATTGCTCTTTGGATCATCGCAACAGTGTTCTGTGGAGAGAGAGGGGCATTGTGGAGGACTTATCCATCAGTTATATTGGAAGATTATCTTGTTCTTGGCTCAATGAAAGACCTCAGTTGATCACAAGGCTAACCGAAAAAAAGACAGACGGTACTGGCGATTCTATAGAATCAAAGCTAATCTTGAAGCCTAAGTTATACCCTAAAAAGGCCGTCTTCATCGAAACTAATAAACCAGTCTACTTTTTTGAGTTTCCATCATTCGAAAAATCTTCTCTTCCCAAGAAAAAAGAAGAAGTTCTGGATATCGTAAGCAAAAAGACCAATTTTGGAATTCAAGAAAAGTACGACTCTTATTACTACCTGACGCTTCCAAGTTCCATTGACCTGCATACCGAAAATCTAGATATTAACACCAAAGATCTGGATGCTAAACAAATATTGAGCATTCAATTAACTACTTTTGAGGAATACATAGAAAATGCTCTTATTGCCAACTTAGATTACGTTTATGTTATTCACGGTATCGGAAAAGGCAAGCTTAGGGAAATGATTCATCAAAAATTAAAAGAAATTCCGGAAGTAAGTAGTTTTATCAATGAGTATCATCCCAAATATGGTTGGGGCGCTACTCAAGTCTTTTTTAAGTAGTAATATGAAAAACAAGATTTCTGCTTTTATCCCAAATGCCCTCACATTAATGAATCTGTTGTCGGCAGTTTTGGCCATCTTACTCCAAGACATACAATTGGCGATGTACTTTTTTGTGGCCTCCTTGGTTTTTGATGTTCTAGACGGTTGGGCTGCGAGAAAACTCAATGTACAGAGTCCACTTGGAGTTCAACTGGATTCATTGGCTGATCTGGTAAGTTTTGGTGTTATGCCCGCTTTCTTTTTATTCCAACTCTATGAAGAATTTTGTGGCTATACTGCCTTGATAGTGGGTCTCATACCTGTTGCTGGTGCCTATCGATTGGGAAAGTTCAATCTACTGGAGCCTTCTAAGTACTTCAAGGGTTTGCCGATTCCTTCTGCTGCCTTTTTTATCATGAGCATTATTTTCTTATCGGTGGTGGACCGCGATTTGTTTGTCGAATTACTTTCTTCCAGCTTCGTTCTATGGTTAATTACCTTGTTCGTCTGCTTCAGTATGTTATCTAAGGTAAAATTGATCTCATTAAAAGGATCTGCCAAGGAAAGATCAATCCTATTCGGTATGATCATACCTCCGGTCGTTCTAGGCATTTTCTTTCCTATTGTACTTATTTTGATCATTCCAGTTTATTTCCTTTCTGGGATAGTTATTCGAAGACCTGAGAGGCATTCGACTCAATAAAATGTGCAAACTCCTGTAAAGATCGAAAACTGAAATGCGCTCGTGGATCCTCAGTCTCCGCTAAGCGTACTGCTTTTATACCAAAACCAAGAGCGGCCTCTATATCTGAATCACTATCACCCACCATCCAAGATCTTTCTTTTCGAATAAATGGAAAGTCAATTATCGCTTGATGAAGCATACCGGTTTTGGGTTTTCTGCAGTAACAATTTGCGCTCGCAAGATGAGGACAAAAATAATCCTGATGAATTTGTGCACCGCATGATTCCAGATGACCGATCATTTTTAGATGTAGAATTTCCAAATCCCAGACAGTCATTATCCTCTTTCCGATCCCCTGCTGGTTCGTTACGATCACTACCGGATAAAAATATTGGTTTAAACTTCGAATAGCCTCCACTGCTCCATCGAGGAAATCCAATTCTTCCATATTTCGAACATATGCATTCTCTATTTTACGATTGATCACTCCATCGCGATCTAGAAATAATGCAGGCTTTTGAATAGATGAATAGGACATAGTACCTAGAATAGACTATTTTCTATTTCTTCACATAGAAGGTGGCCCAACAAAATATGCATTTCCTGAATCCTGGGTGTGCTCTTTGAAGGAACGTAAATTCGAAAATCTGCCCAATCGTCTAAATTTCCACCGTCCATCCCGCTGAAAATAGCAACCGCAATACCTTTAGATTTGGCACTTTCCGCTGCTTTGATAATATTTTTTGAATTGCCAGAAGTAGAAAAACCAATCAATAAATCACCTTTATTGCCTACTCCTTCCAACATTCTTGAAAAAACCTGTTCATAGCCATAATCGTTGGCCACTGAAGTGAGATGGCTTGTATTCGCATGTAGTGCAATAGCTGCAAGCGCCCTTCTTTCCTTCATGAACCTGCCACTAAGCTCTGCCGCAATATGTTGAGCATCTGCCGCACTACCTCCATTCCCACAAAGGAGCAATTTTCCTCCGGACTTCAAAACCTCTACTGACTTCTGGCAAAGATTCGAAAATTCTCGGTGTAACTCTTCAGATTGGCTCATCTCTGTGACCAATTGAATATGGTCCTTTATTCCGTCGTAATACATGATATCACTTTATCCGCTTGTTAAACCCAAAGATAGTAAAAGGCGTAAGGACAAAGTTACCATTGTTGATGTATTAATAGGTTATCAGTTATAAGTGATCAGTTATCAGTTATCAGTTATCAGTTAACAGTTAACAGTGATGTCTCGTCCTAAAATAAGTTTACACGATTAAATAATAATCCTAGCATAGGTTGACATAGGTTTCTAAGTCCTAAAATAGGTTTACATTTTGAGTTTTTGCTGATTTCCATAAATTCTTTGGTTTTAAATTTTTGTTTGCTTCAATTTCATTAGGAGTAAAGAGTCCTATACTGTAATGAGGTCTTTGGTTGTTATAAAGTTTAACTGCTTTATCTAGCTCTATTTTAGCCTGTTTCAAGGAGGTAATTTTTAGGTCCTTTAAATACTCATTCTTTATGATTCCGTTTATTCTTTCGGCTACTGCATTATCTCTTGGATCACCAGTTTGTGTCATACTGATTGCTATACCTTTTGATCGAAGTAATGATACATATTGATAGCTACAATATTGAAATCCTCGATCCGAATGATGTATCAGATGATAAGGAGTTTCTTGTTCTAAGCTATTAAAAGCCATTTTCAGTGCCTCGATACTTTCTTTGACCTTTAGAGAGTGGCTTACATTAAATCCTATGACCTTGTGGGTATATGCATCCGTTATAAAACTGATATACAAAAAGCCTCGTACTGTTTTGAGGTAAGTAATATCACTAACCCATAACTGATTTTTTCTTTCTAGATTTATCCCTTCTATTAGATTAGGCCATTTCTTAAAATTATGGATAGAGTTAGTGGTTCGAACTCTTCGTTTTCTTCTTTTTATCAACAAGTTATGGTTTTTAAGTAAGTCAAAAAACGCATCTCTTCCCAGCTTGATATTGTGCATTTCAAGATCGGCTTGAATCTTCTTAAATAGCTTCCTTCCTCCCATAAATCTATGCTGTTTTCGTATCGCATGGACCCATTTCAAAATGAGAGCTTCATCTAATCTTTCTTGTGCTTTTCGCTTTTGATATTGATAATAAGCTTGTCGACTTACTCCAAGTAATGTGCACAACCGTTGAATCTGAACTGTTGGTTTATCTGTCTTCATCTGTTGAATTACTTGGAATCGAACTTTTTTTCAATCTTGATTTGATAAACCTCTTCCGCTTTCTTGATCATTCGCTCATACAACTCCAGCTTTAAGCGTAATTGCTCATTCTCTTGTTCTAAAGCACTCTTCCTTGCTGATTGGCTTTTCTTTTCCTTCTTAAATTCAGACAAAGCTTTTGTTTTTGGAAAGATACCCCTTTCATATTCATCCTCATAACCCAACTGACGTATCCAGTTCGTTAATGTAGAACTACCTCTAATCCCATATCGGTTAAGTACTTCTTTTTGGGTCTCTTCTCCCCTTAAATATTCCAATACCACCTTCTGTTTTAACTCTCTAGCGTAACGCTTACTTTTACCAGCTTTTCGTCCCATTTTACACCGCTTTTTGTGTAAACCTATTTTAGGACAAGACATGATCTGTTATTTTGTTCATCTTCTTGGTCTTTTCCTCTTTAGTTTGTCTATCTAAGGCATGCGAGCGAAGGGGGAGGAAAAGAATAATTCTTATCGGATGGAACCTTCTGCAAGTTGAGTTGAGTCGAAATCACCTTTTGTGAAGCTGAAACACGACAACACCGTTATTAATTCTCCATTTTCAATTATTAATTCTAATAATTCTTGCTTATTTAAGTTATTTTACTTTATTGCGTCTTATTATTCACTGAGCGATCAAAAATTGCCCAGATAATTTCGTTTATAAACACATAAGTAAGACAAATTTATATTTTTGCATTTTTTTAAATTAAGCAGATGAGAACAAAACTCTCAGAATTTGATTTCGAATTACCGGAAAAGTTGATAGCCAAGTATCCTGCGAAAAATAGGGATGAATCAAGGCTGATGGTTGTTGACCGGCAAAAAGGAACGATTGAGCATAAAGTATTTAAGGATATTCTGGAGTATTTTAATGAAGAGGATCTCATGATCTTCAATAATACGAAGGTTTTTCCAGCTAGGCTTTTCGGTGTTAAGGAAAAGACCAATGCCAAAATCGAGGTTTTCCTATTAAGGGAATTGAACAGAGAAGCGAAGTTGTGGGATGTATTGGTAGATCCAGCTCGAAAAATCAGAGTAGGTAATAAGCTCTATTTTACCGATAAGAAAGGGAATGAATCTCTTGTTGCGGAAGTAGTAGATAATACAACTTCAAGAGGAAGAACCATCCGGTTTCTACACGAAGGTGATGATGAAGAATTTAGAACAGAACTCTTCAGTCTAGGTTCTCCTCCGCTCCCAAAGTACATAGATCGAGAGGTAGAAAAACTGGATTTCGAGCGATATCAGACCATTTACGCAAAAGAAATTGGTGCTGTCGCTGCACCGACTGCTGGACTCCACTTCAGTAGGGAGTTGATGAAAAGACTTGAAATCAAGGGTGTCGAATTCACTGAGCTTACACTGCACATCGGTTTGGGTACCTTCAGAGAAATAGAGGTTGAAGATTTGTCTAAACACAAGATGGATGCTGAATATTACAAGATAGAAGATGATACAGCTGAGAAAGTAAATCAAGCCATTAACTCTAAGAGAAGAATTTGTGCAGTAGGGACAACCAGTATGAGATCGATTGAGTCTGCTGTATCTGCTCAAGGATTGCTGAAAAGATCTGAGGGATGGACCAATCTTTTTATCTATCCGCCTTATGACTTTAGTATCGCCAATTGTATGATAACCAACTTTCATCTTCCAAAATCAAGTCTAGTCATTATGATCAGCGCATTTGGAGGAAAGGAGTTAATCAGAGAAGCATATGATCAGGCAATAAAAGAGAAATACAGATTCTTCAGTTATGGAGATTCTATGTTGATATTATAATTCGAAAAGTGGAACTTTTTTTGCTCCTCGTTGATTAATAAAAATGCGAGCCATTTGATAAAGCCATAAGTTGCTGTTATTCAGCCTTTTGCAATAATATTTTGTTTTAGAATTTTATTTTCGCAAAGTACTTGAACCATTTGCTCGCTTTTTTTAGTTTTGTGACAAAATTAATGTCGATTAAATAGTAGTAAATAAATGTATTGGACATTAGAATTAGCGTTGCATCTTGAGGATGCACCTTGGCCCGCGGCTCGAGATGAGTTGTTGGATTATGCGATAAGATCCGGAGCTCCTTTGGAAGTAATTGAAAATTTACAAGCCATAGAAGATGAAGGGGAAATTTATGAAGGTATAGAAGATATCTGGCCTGATTTTCCCCAGAGGGATGATTTTTTATTTAACGAGGACGAATACTAGAATTCCCGTTCGAACTTTCCATTATCGGAGACCAACGCCGAATTCTATTGTTTTTCCCAATTATTACAATAGAATATATTGAAAAGCATCGCGATAGCTATTGACGGCCAGTCATCTTGTGGAAAAAGCACTTTAGCAAGGGATTTAGCAAAAAAACTGAACTATACCTATATCGATAGCGGGTCCATGTACCGGGCTGTGACTTATTATTTTCTTCAAAACGATATCGACTACACGAATAATAATGATCTGGATTCGATCTTAGGTCAGATTAATATTCGATTCGAAAAAAAGGAAGATGGTGGTCAGAATATTTTCTTGAATGAAAAAAATATTTCTACTGAAATAAGGTCAAAGCAGGTCAATGATCATGTAAGCCCGGTCGCCACGATATCAAAGGTGAGGCGATTCCTGGTAGAACAACAAAGGGGTTTTCGTACCAATCAGGGAATTGTAATGGACGGCAGGGATATAGGAACAGTGGTATTCCCCAACGCGGAGTTGAAATTGTTTCTCAAAGCAAATATCGATGTAAGAACAATACGCAGGTTCCTAGAACTCCAGGAGAATAAATTACCTCTTGATTACGAAACGGTTAAAAGTAATTTACAGAAGAGAGATTTGATTGATAGCAGCCGCGAAGACAGTCCTTTGACCATTGCTGAAAATGCGATAGTATTTGATACGAGTTATTTAAGTAAAAAAGAGCAATTCTTAATGATTTACGTATTAGCTTTGTCTCGAATTAATGGTCCTGATCAAATCAATTTGAGGAATGCTTTATGAGCACTTTGTTCATTACATTTTTAGCTGCCTTATTCTCTGTAGTCAATCCTATCGGGGCTATTCCGGTATTCCTTGCGTTGACTCCTGATTATACCCCTCAGGAGAGAAACAGCACTGCTCTATTTACGAGCCTTTATTTTACGATTATCCTACTGGCCTTTTTCTTCGCCGGAACCAATATTTTGAATTTCTTCGGATTGGATGTGAACGCTATGAAAATTGCAGGTGGAGCAATCATCATCTCTTCGGGTTTTGCATTGCTGAATGGTAAATTTGCGGAAAGTAGGGCGATTAATTCGAAAGTGAGAAAAGAAGCCATCCTCAAAGAAGATATTTCTTTTGCTCCTATGGCAATGCCAATGTTATCAGGTCCGGGTTCCATATCCTTGCTGATATCGAGTTACAATGAATATCCGGGGTGGGATGAAAAGCTTATCGTTGCTGCCGTTGTAATTGTAACAGGCATTATCGTATATCTGATTCTACGAGTGTCGCCCTTGATCTTTAAAATATTGGGGCATGGTGGATTAAAAGCTGTATCCAGAATTATGGGATTTATAGTAATGTCTATCGGCATACAATACGCGATATCGGGCATTGTAATTCTGGCTCAAAGCTATTACGGAAGTTAAGAGGACTTCTTTTACTAGGAATATTTTTCCCAGCCTTTGTATGATCAATCCGCTAATATTACCTTTGCTTTTTCAATTCTAATTATGTCGAATAAAATAATCAATAGCGAGAATGCTCCAAAACCTGTTGGCCCTTATAACCACAGCGTTCTAGTGGGTAATTTACTTTTTGGATCAGGACAAATTGCCCTGGATCCCAGTACAGGTTATTTGATCAATGGAAGTATAGAAGAAGAGACACATCAAGTGATGAAAAATATCGCTGCCGTTCTCGATGCAGCCGGACTAGAAATGAGTGACATTGCAAAATGCAGTATCTTCGTTTCAGATATGCAGCTTTACAGTAGGATTAATGCCGTTTACGCGGAATACTTCGACGACGCTATAGCTCCTGCACGTGAACTAGTAGAGGTGGCCAATCTTCCTAAGTACGTTAGGATCGAAATATCTTTTATAGCTAATGCCAGTAAATAATTAACATGAGTGATCAGAAAAAAAGGGTTTTATCTTGTATTCAGCCCACCGGGTACATGCATTTCGGAAATTATTTCGGTGCGGTAAAAAACTGGCATTCTCTTCAGGAGGATTATGACTGTTTCTTTGGAGTGGTTGATTACCATGCCATAACTATGCCTTATAATCCGGATAAGTTAAGAGAAAACACATGGAATCTTATCTTCAATTTATTGGCCTGTGGGATTAAAGTAGAAAATCTATTCATTCAGTCGTTGATCCCGGAACACACTGAATTGGCATGGATTCTAGCCAGCCAGGCCAGCTATGGGCAATTGACTAGAATGACCCAGTTCAAGGATAAGAGCCAGCAATCAAAGGCGATTGGAGATGATGGTTTTGTAAGTACGGCACTCTTCTCCTACCCAATTCTACAATCTGCAGATATACTGATCTACCAAGCAGATTACGTACCGGTGGGCCAAGATCAACAACAACACTTGGAGCTGACAAGAAATATAGCGGAGCGATTCAACAATCAGTTCAATAAGAATTTCTTCAAAGTACCGGAACCGCTCTTTACGGAAACTCCTAAAATATTGAGTACTGCCGATCCATCAAGAAAAATGAGTAAGTCTGCAGGGGAGAAACATTATATTGATGTATTCGCGGACGAGAATCGAATTAGAAAACAAATACGATCCGCGGTAACGGATGTCGGAGATAATTCTGGTGGCGAAATGAGTCCCGGAGTGTCAAATTTATTTCAACTGATCAAAGCTTGCGGGGATATGGATGCTTATAATAGCCTCATGACAAGCTACGAATCCGGAAATCTCAAATACAGTGAATTGAAAGAAGTCACTGCGGATAATCTTGCAAGTCTGAGCAATACACTTAAGGAAAATAAGAAAGAGGTATTGGATAATAAAAAGGAGCTCAAGTATAAAATCAAGCAGTCCTCCATGGAAATAAGAAAAGTGGCACAAGAAACGCTGCAGAAATGCAAGGACATTTCAGGTGTGCTTAATGTAAAATTTTAATCGGAGCGATCATCATTCTACATTATTGATGACTCAATTTTCATTGAATATTGGATATTTCAATGAAATTGATCCGATTGTCATGTTTAAAACGAATGGTAGTTCAGCGCGATCAACAGTAAGGTATACATAATGATTACTGCAACTAAAGCCCACTGAAGCAAACCACTTATTTCGCGATTAATATTGTTCTCCATGTCAGTACTTTTACTATGAAAAAACAATAACCGTACCAATTATATTACCTAAGTGTTAATTTTTTCAAAATATCCTTTATAAGACTTGGGCCGTAGTAGATCATTCCGGAGTAAACTTGGATCAAATCAGCACCCATTTTTAGCTTTTCTTCCGCCTTATTAGGATGGTCTATCCCTCCAACTCCGATAAGACCAATATTGGGATCGATCAGTTGAGATACCGTCCTAAGTACTTCTGAAGAATACTCGTAAATCGGAAGGCCACTCAGGCCTCCAGCACCAATATTTTCCAGAGTTTTTTGATCCGTATTTAAATTTTCCCTTCGGATAGAGGTATTGCTACTAACCAATCCCGCAATCTTCAATTGATTGACCACCTCGATTACTTCCACAAGGGCTTCTCTTTCCAAATCTGGAGATATTTTTAATAAAATAGGCTTTTCGCTTTCCTTTTCTTTGTTGATATCCTGTAAGGACGATAAAATCTGCGTGAGGCTATCCTTGTTCTGCAATGCCCGTAGTCCAGGTGTATTGGGAGAACTTACATTAACTACAAAATAGTCAACATAGGGATGCAGCAAATCAAAACATTGGGTATAATCCTCCACTGCCTTTTCATTAGGAGTATCCTTATTCTTCCCAATATTACCTCCGATAATATAACCATCCGGATTTTTGAATTTTTTGAGCCTCTCGACCAATGCTCTAACACCTTCATTGTTGAACCCCATTCTATTGATAAGGGCCTGATCTTTTTTTAGTCTGAAAAGTCTTGGTTTAGGATTTCCTCCTTGAGGTCTAGGCGTGACTGTGCCCAGTTCTACAAATCCGAAACCCATGGCTCCAAGAACATCCAGATACTTACCATCCTTATCGAAACCTGCCGCTAAACCGACGGGATTTTTGAATTTTAGTCCAAAGACCTCCCTTTCAAGACTGGGATGTTCAAATTTCAAGCCTTTTCTAATAAGATTGGAAACCAAGGGAATTTTAAGCAATAAGCCAAATGCACCCATGGCCAAATGATGCGCACGTTCAGCAGAAAAGAGAAATAGTAATGGCTGTGTAATCTGATATAATAGCTTCATTAAACGGCCAAGCTATTTTTAAGCATATCCAAATCTCTCACCAATAGCCTCCTTCTATCAAAAGTGATGAGGTTATCAGTTTTTAATTCGTTGAGCACTGTTGTCACTGTTTGCCTTGACGTTGCAGTTAGGTTAGCGATTTCTTGATGAGTCAGAAATCTTCTCACCACCCACTCAAATCCCACTCTCTGGCCTTTTTCTTCCACGAGTTCTACGAGAAAATCAATAACTCTGGTTCTACTGTCCTTAAAAACCAGGTTCTCCAACCTCTTTTCCATTCTCACAATCCGTTTGGCAAAGATATTCATGATGAACCTGCTCACTCCCTCATTATTTCGCATCAGAGTCTTCATCTCCTCTTTGCTTATAATGCATAGCGAAACCGACGTCATGGCATAAGCAAAATCTCTTCTTGTCTCTTCCTCACCGTGACCAGCTAGTTCTCCAAATAATTCTCCCGAATCTAAAATTGCTTTTGTAATCTCTCTCCCATTATCAGAAAATTGACCAATCTTTACTCGGCCATCATTAAGAAAATATATCAGGGATGCCTCATGCCCTGGCATATAGATATAATCTCCTTTGTTGTAATTGCGCATATATTTCTTATGCTCTCCCGACTTTTGTTTTTTCGGGCAAAATATCGATCCTACATCGAGGTTTTCGGTATACCATAATTTGTCCGTTGCTTGTTTCATAGTTTCAGTCTTCTAATCTCAAAGAAAATTTATTTATTAAGTCTTCAAAATACTTATTCTTTTCAATCATAAATTCTAGTTTCTCCTTTGAGGTAACTGGAATTTTTTCTACATCCTCTTCATTTTCCTGGGTTTCCATTATGTTAAAGCTCAGCTTCATCTGATTATTTCCCAACAAAGCTCTTATATCCTCAATTAATGCCTTTTCGTCTTGTATGCGCACTTTTGCCAATTCAGAAGGAACTTCAATGAGCACTTCTTTTCCTCCCACCAAAGAAAGTGAAGATCCTTCCAGCATTACTTTGAGTTGAGGACTTGCTTTTGTTATCGCGTAATCCATCCATTTCTCATTGAGTAGTTCATCAGAAAGTTCAACCTCATCTTCTTCTTCCGTTTCGATCGTTGATTCGAAACTTTCGAGAGAAGTAAAATTAGACAGCCCAATACTAATTTTCTTTTTCTTCCCAACATCGCTAGGACCGACCATTTCCTTGTCAGCATCACTCGACACTTCGTCCACAACTTCGGGTTCGGCAATTACTTTTTCCTCCGTCTCAATCAGTTTGTTTACGTCCTCGTCTTGTGCTTGAATTTCGCTTGTACTGGTGTTCAAGTCTTCTTTGGGTTTGTCCGTTAGCTCTATGCTATCATGCTTTTTTTTTTAGCCGCGCTAATCTCTAATTCTTGGTCCATTTTAACCAATTTTGTAGAGTAGGCAATTTTCAAAAGACACAACTCGACATGCAATCTTTTATTCTGGCTGGCTCGATAACTAAGCTCGCATTCATTAGCTAAATTCATTCCATTGAGCAAAAAATCCCTTTTGGACAGCTCACTTTGTCTTTTGAACGCAGCCTTCACTTCATCGCTGTAATCAAAATTGGATAAAGCATCGGGAAGCTGACTAAATAGCATAGTTCTGAAGTGTTGGGCCATGCCAATAATTAACTCGTGTAAATCAAAGCCCCGTTGGACCACATTTTCTACATGTCCCAGAATTCCGGATAAATTGATATTCAGGATAGCATCTGTCAAATCAATGAAAAATTGATAATCCAGTACATTCAAATGTTTAGCTACCTCTTGATGTACGAGTTGGTCGCTGCTCAAATTGGATATTCTGTCAAATATGGAGAGGGCATCTCTCATCGAACCATCAGCTTTTGAACCGATTAGCCTCAGAGACTCAACATCATAAGTTATAGAAGATTGATCAGCAATGGATCTTAATTGCGCAGTGATATCCGAAATAGAAATTCTTCTAAAATCAAATACTAAACATCGACTTAGAATAGTAGGTAGGATCTTATTCTTTTCAGTAGTGGCCATTATAAAAATGGCATGCTCCGGTGGCTCCTCTAGTGTTTTCAGGAAAGCATTGAATGCGCTCAAAGACAACATGTGAACCTCATCTATGATGAATACCTTGTACTTTCCCTTTTGAGGTTGGTAACGGACCTGTTCTATCAGACCCCGAATATTTTCTACGCTATTGTTCGAAGCGGCATCAAGCTCTATAATATTGAAGGAGCTATTGGTATTAAAATTTTGGCAACTCTCGCATGTTCCACAGGCTTCGAATTCTTCAGTTAGATTTTCGCAATTGACTGTTCTCGCTAAGATTCTGGCGCAGGAAGTTTTGCCCACACCCCTTGGACCGCAGAAAAGAAAAGCATGGCCCAATCGATTGGACTTAAGGGCGTTTTTCAGTGTATCCGTCACATGATCCTGCCCCAATACCTCATCGAATTTTTGAGGTCTATACTTTCTCGCAGATACAATAAAGTTATCCATAACTCTAAGTTTGCAAAAATTTTCTTTTCTTACTAATCATTGTACACTTAAATTTCTAAAGTTTGATTTGAGTTAAATGAACCCATTTTATACTTTATCCTGAGATAAATATCCCTCATTAAATAGGACAACGAATAGATGAATTTGTTGTTTATTTTTGGGAATCGTAAGTAAAAAAACGAAAGAATGAACATAGCGCTGGCACAGTTAAACTATCATATTGGAAATTTTGAGCAAAACACTTCCAAGATAATAGAGTATATAAAGATAGCAGAAGCCAATGGGGCGGATTTGGTTTGCTTCGGTGAGTTATCTATTTGTGGCTATCCACCGCGAGATTTCTTAGAATTTGATGACTTCATCGATCAATGTCAGAAGGCAATTCAGAAAATCATGCAACACACGACCAATATTGGAGTTATCGTCGGTGCTCCTTCTGTCAATCCCGTTTTAGATGGAAAGGACTTATTCAATAGTGCCTATTTCCTTTACGAAAATAAGATCATCGGACTAGCCCATAAAGCCCTCTTGCCCACTTATGATATATTTGATGAATACCGCTATTTCGAACCTGCCACAGAATTCAAAACGATCGAATTCAAAGGAAAAAAAGTAGCTCTTACTGTATGCGAGGATATATGGAATATCGCCAACGAAAATCCATTGTATACACTTTGCCCTATGGATGAACTCATCAAAGAAAGGCCAGATTTCATGGTCAACATATCGGCTTCTCCATTTAGTTATGATCATGCCAGTGATAGAATTGACATCGTGAGAAACAACTCGCGTAAATATGAACTGCCTATGTATTATGTCAATCACGTAGGAGCACAAACCGAAATTATCTTTGATGGAGGATCACTCGTCTGTGCCTCCAACGGCAATTTGGTGGCTGAAATGCCTTATTTTGAAGAGAGCATTCAATATTTTGATCTGGAATCATGTACTAAACCAGATGTCGTGCACCAGGAAAATCCGAAGGATAAATGGAATTTAATCCATCAAGCCCTTCTCTGTGGACTCCGAGATTACTTTGGCAAACTTGGATTCTCCAAGGCCATCATTGGCTTATCCGGAGGCATCGATAGTGCCTTAACGGCTACATTGGCCAGCCAGGCTTTGGGTTCTGAAAATGTTCACGTCCTGCTAATGCCAAGTCAATACTCCTCAGATCATTCCGTAAAAGATGCTTTGGATCTGTGTAAGAATCTGGGTATTAGTTATGATATTTTTGAAATAGAACCCATCTACAATGCTTTTAGTAAAACACTCTCTGAAAAATTTAAAGGATTAGAACAGAATGTCACAGAGGAAAATCTTCAAGCTCGGTCCAGAGGATTGCTGTTGATGGCCATGAGCAATAAATTTGGCCATATCTTACTGAACACCACCAATAAAAGTGAGATGGCGGTTGGTTATGGCACCCTTTATGGTGACCTATGCGGTGGCTTGTCTGTTATTGCCGACCTTTACAAGACTGAAGTATTTGAGCTGTCCCGGTGGATCAATAGAAACGGCGAAGTAATTCCCTGGAATTCGATTGAAAAACCCCCTTCTGCTGAGTTACGACCGAATCAAAAGGATTCGGATAGTCTTCCAGAATACGATGTTTTAGATCCCATTCTGTTCGAATATATCGAAAACAGATTGGGTCCAAAAGAGATCATTGCTATGGGTTATGAGGAAAAACTCGTTCGTCGAATATTGAGATTGGTCAATATCAATGAGTTCAAAAGATATCAAACCGCACCTGTGTTAAGGGTTTCAAATAAAGCATTCGGTATGGGAAGAAGGATGCCCATCGTCGCTAAATACTTATCATAGTGCGAATTTGACGCTTGCCGTATCTCGTGTAATCAGTGTAAAAATTCCTAAGCCATTTTCAAAATTGCCTCTCACTGAGACAGGCTCGATGAAGGGATTATACTCGGATTCTTCAATGCTGAAAAGGCTTTTTCCATACCGGTAGTAATTTTCGGACCAGTTTTCCGTAATGACAGAGACAGTTGCGGAATCCTCCGTGGAAGAAGATTGATAATACTCTCTTAGAGGAATAAGAAAACGTTGACCCTCAAAGCTCTCATCAGGCAGAATTCGATCATAATCCTTGGTATTTTCAAAATATGTTTCAAGGTGTTCCGGGGGATAAAAATATATGTTGCGTGGCCTAGAAGGATCTTCAATGACATAGATCTGATCAAAAAAGTAATAGTCTTTATTATCTTTTAGATCATTGATTTCTATGCTAAACAAAAGCTCACGATCTGTATCAGAAAATGTAGTATTCAACAAATTAACATTGGGCTTTTCCGGAAAAGAAGCCCTAGCTATAATCTGATCTCCATTTTCCAAATCCGTCACCTGCATAGAATAACTGCTCGCACGATTAAATATTCCATCAACATCCAAAGTCAACTGATTACAGTCTTGACAGGTGTCCGAAAGAAGTATATCGCCATTATCATTGGACACTACAACCCTATAATCTCCATTTTCAACAGGTGGATACCCGGTTACATCAGGTGGTAATGTTCTGGAGATATAAACGTTGAGCAAGGAATCCCCTTCATAATATTCTGCGGTGGCCGTAAGAAGATCCACATATTCCAGCTCATCGAGATCGATTTCTTCGTAAAAATAATCTTCATCGCATGAAATCATGAACAAGACAATCACCAAAAATGCTATGTTTAATATTATCGTTCTCATTCTAGTCAGAAGTTAAATTTATAAGAAATTGAAGGTATGATAGGTAGAATCCCAGCCTCTACTAGCTTCTCTTCGCCGCCTACGAAGGCTCGAGTAAGAAAAAAAGGACTAACGTATCCATAAACATTATAAACACTTATCACCCAAGCCCTTTCATAACGTCGCTTCTTTTTGTGAAATTCAATGGCCATGTCCAATCGATGAGTCGGAGATAGTTTGTAATCATTTTTTTGTGAGTAGAATCCCAAAAGCTCTGAATAACTGGACGACCTATCCCGGAAATAACCCTGAGGAATACTAACCGATATTCCAGTTTGATATATCCATGAGGCAGACAATTTTACCTTGTCGCTTAAGTCGTAATTACCCACAATGGATACATCATGCCTTCTATCATTTCGAAATAGAAATCGCTTTCCATCATTGATTTCATCAAACTGTCTCCAATTCCATGATAATGTATAACCGAACCATCCGGTAAAACGGCCTTGTTTCTTTTGTAACAGAAGCTCTAGGCCATATGCCTCGCCTTCTCCCTGAGTTATTTTATCCTCCCAATTCAACGCTGTATTAAGACCGCTCACGAAGAAACTCTCTCCTTCCTTATAAGAGACCACTTGATCCATAGTTTTATAGTAGGCTTCGGCACTGAATTCGAACTTCGACCGAATGTCCCTGGCGTATCCAATGGCCCACTGATGAGAAAGCTGTGGGCTTATATTTTTGGTACTTGGGACCCAAAAATCCGAGGGCAGGGTCAGTGTTTCAGATGAAAGCAAGTTAATATACTGCCTCATCCGGGCGTAGGAGGCTTTTATGCTAGCTGTTTTACTAAGATCGTATTTCAGTGATAATCGTGGCTCAAGTGAAAAATAATTGGTTTCGTCCGAATTAAAATGCGAAAAGTGTATTCCCACATTTCCACTCCAGTTATTTCTCCTGAACTCATCTTCGAGGTAAACATTCGACTCAAGTGCATAAAGCTCCGCGCCTACAGTGCTCGATTCCCCAGGTTCGTTGGACGAGGTATAGCTTTGTGAGTTTACTCCTGGTGTATATCGGTGATAGGTAGTACTTACACCTGCGCGAATGTAGTGATCTGGAGAATGAGCGTAGTCTATACTACTCCTGATTCCAATATCCTCGATGCCCGACAAATAATTGATTTTATACTCCTCTTCAAAGCCATCACTTTCACTCTTGAAATCGCCGATGAACTCCATGTCATATTTACTGTAAATCAATCTAGTATTGGCAAAGGTCTTTTTGCCCAATTGACTATTCCATCTCAACGCAGCGATCTGATTCCCCCAGTCCGGGCCTGCTTCTATTTCCTCTCGATAGTTATCGCCGTTATACTCGTACTTCGTTCGAAAAACATCCTTTCCATTATACCAACTCAGAAATAATCTATTTCTGTCATTGATTTCATAGTTGTATTTAAAGTTGAGATCGTAGAAATGCAATTTGGGTTTGATGCTTTCACCCGATACTTCTTCTGATCGAATCAGAGGTCTTATAAGCAGATCAATGTATGTTCTCCGGCCCGATATCAAAAAAGATGATTTGCTATTAACCGGACCTTCCAGCATAAGCTTGGAAGTAATAAGGCCTATACTCCCGGCGCCATGGAATTCTTTGCGATGGCCATCCTTGAGATTCATTTCAACGACACTCGATAGCCTTCCGCCATAACGGGCAGGAAATCCACCTTTGATCACATCTACATTCTTGATTGCATCGGCGTTGAAAACCGAAAACAATCCCAGAACATGGCTTACATTATAAACCGGTACTCCATCTAATATGATAAGATTCTGATCCCTACTTCCACCTCTGACCAAGATACCACTTTGCAATTCGCCAGCACTTTGGATACCTGGCATAAGCTGTAGTGATCTTAAAATATCCACCTCACCCATAAAACTCGGTAGGCTCTTTATTTGTGCCATTGGAATGGTCACGCTGCTCATCTGGACTTTTCCATTGATCGTATTAATTTTTTCGTCAACGACCTCTACCACATCCAATGTTGTCGCAGAAGACAGCTCCACATTGAAGAGTTGATCTTTCGTAAATTCGAAGGTGAACGTATCTATCTCATATCCCACATAACTGTAGATGAGTTCGTAGGATCCCTCAGGTAAACTCAGCGAATAAAACCCTTGATCATTGGTGGCAGTACCTTTGCCAATGCTGGGAACGAAAATATTCGCACCTATCAATGATTCCTTGCTGTTTTGATCCACTACCCTACCACTAATGGTATATTCTTGAGCCAGTAGGCCGATAGGTAATATAAATAAGATAAGCAGTCCGGTTAATTTCATGGTATAAGTTGTATTTGAGCTTAATTTAAAAGCAAATACTTGCTAGAGACAAGAATCTCTGACCTTTTAAATATTATTTAACAGCTTAGTCTGTCTATTTTACTCTTCCTCTAATTTTTGCTTAAAAAAGCTGACAAAATCTTCAACTCTCATTGACCCTTGATCTCCCTGACCCTGAACTCTGACCGAAACTTCACCGCGTTCCTTTTCTTTGTCTCCTAGAATCAGCATAATAGGAATTTTGCTGACCTCCGCATCCCTGATCTTCCTTCCTATGCTCTCCGATCGATCATCAATGGTCCCTCTGATATCATGCATTGCCAAACTCTGAACTATTTCAGCAGCAAATTCATTCAATCTATCACTAATCGGCAATACGGTGAATTGCACTGGAGTAAGCCACAATGGAAATTTTCCGCCTGTATGTTCAATAAGTATGGATAAGAATCGCTCCATCGAACCAAAAGGCGCTCGATGTATCATCACCGGTCTATGCTCTTGATTATCCGATCCAATGTAGCTCAAATCAAACCTATCCGGTAAATTATAATCCACTTGAATTGTTCCCAATTGCCATTCTCTTCTCAAGGCATCTTTGATCATAAAATCAAGCTTAGGGCCGTAAAATGCCGCTTCACCGTATTCCGTAACCGCTTCTAAATCTGTTTCTGCCACCGCATCAATAATGGCTTGCTCTGCAGCCACCCAATTCTCTTCTGAGCCGATATATTTATCAAGATTATCAGGATCGCGCAAGGAAATTTGTGCAGTGAAATTTTCGAAGCCCATTTTCTTCAATACCATAGTCGTTAAGGATAAAACCTGCAAGAATTCTCCTTTCACCTGTTCCGTTGTACAGAAAATGTGAGCATCGTCCTGAGTAAATCCTCTTACTCTTGACAAACCATGCAACTCTCCACTTTGCTCATATCGATAGACCGTTCCAAATTCTCCCAAACGCAGGGGTAACTCTTTATATGATCTCGGTCTCAAACCGTAAATCTCACAGTGATGCGGACAATTCATCGGTTTAAGTAGGAATTCCTCGCCCTCTTTTGGGGTTTGAATGGGCCTAAAACTGTCCTCTCCATACTTTTCATAGTGTCCGGAAGTCTGATACAATTCCTTTTTTCCAATATGAGGAGTCATCACCATTTGATATCCCTGTTTTTCCTGCTCCTTCCTCAGGAAATTCTGCAATCTTTCTCTCAAAGCCATTCCTTTAGGTAACCACATGGGTAATCCCTGTCCTACTCTTTCAGAAAACATGAACAACTCCATTTCAGCCCCAATCTTTCTATGATCTCTTTTCTTGGCTTCTTCAAGCAGTTCTAAGTGCTCAGTTAGTTCCTTCTGTTTTGGGAAACTCACGCCATAGATTCTGGTCATTTGTTTTCTGCTCTCATCACCTCGCCAATATGCTCCACCTATTTTCATCAGCTTTACTGCCTTGATGATTCCAGTATTTGGAATGTGCGGCCCCTTACAGAGATCAGTAAAATCACCTTGTCGGTAAAAGCTAATGGTGCCGTCTTCCAGCTCCTCGATCAGCTCCAATTTGTACTCATCTCCTTTTTCAGTGAAGTACTGAATAGCATCTTCTTTTGAAACCTCTTCTCGCACGAAATCATTTTTTTCTCGTGCCAACTCTATCATTTTCTTTTCGATTTTATCAAAATCATCGGAAGACAGGACCACATCACCTGTGTCGATATCATAGTAAAACCCTTGATCAACCGGTGGCCCGATACCAAACTTAGTTCCAGGATAAAGCGCTTCAAGAGCCTCTGCCATTAGATGGGCGGTGGAATGCCAAAAAGCCTTTTTCCCTCCTTTATCTCTCCATGTCAATAGTGATATTTCTGCATCTTCCGTAATGGCACGTGTAGCATCGATAATTTCACCATTTACCTCTGCTGCAATAACGTTTCGAGCTAGTCCAGAACTGATCGATTCCGCAATATCGATTGAGTTTACTCCACTTTCGTATTCTTGTTTTCTTCCATCGGGAAAGCTAACTGTAATCATTCCTTTTACCTGTTTTTAATATTAAATGCCTCCAAGTATTCATAATATGATCTCGACAAGCATTCGACTAACTGAGTTTTATATGATCTTAAATCATTCAGCTACCAAAGTCTATCGATTTCAATTGGAGTCAAAATTAAACATTTGTTTTGTATATCAGAACAATATTTCCTCTAGTGCAATACTGTCTTATGGAATGGCATAAAAAAAGGAGGTTTCTATTGAAACCTCCTCCTGTTATTCACAATCAATTATCTTATCTCTTTTATTTCACCACTGAAATATCTCCGTTGTACTGTTCCTCATGTCCATCTTTGTATAAAACCTTAAGTGTCCATACCAAAACTTGAGGATTGACAGTCTCTCCGTTGAATGTTCCATCCCATAACTCCACTTGTCTCTCTGGCTGGATGAGATCATTGACATACAACTCTTCACCCCATCTGTCATATAGCTTGAAGTCCGTAACTCTCTCAATAAACTCAAGGTTACCCATATGAATTGTAACAAAATCATTAATTCCATCACCATTCGGTGAGAATGCTCCAGGAACGAAGAACGGTCTTTGAACTCTAACATTGACTCTTCGATTATCTGTTGCTACACAACCATTGCCAGTAATAACCGTAATCGTATATATGGTCGGCGTTAATGGAGCAACTTCTCCAGTTGGATAAGGACAATCATCACAAGACAAGCTGTCCAAATAACTGATATAAATTGTATCGATATCAAATTGTCCTTCACCTACTTGATCAACATTGGCAACATTACCGATTAGATCAATCGTGTCACCCCATAATATTGTAGTATCCTGTCCAAGATCAACTTCTACTGGCGGAGGATTATTCAAAGTAACTGTTGTCTCCCAAGTACATCCATTCTGATCTCTTACCGTCAGTGAGTATTCACCCGATCCCAAGTTAAAGAAGGTCGGTGTAAGTGTAAAAGGACCACCATTGATAGAATACTCATATGGAAGATTTCCTCCGGCAACCGAATCCACATTGATGAATCCATTTTCCTCATCGTGACATTGTGGATCGAATGCCTGAATCAATGCATCATAAGGTACATTTTCATCTGCGGACACAAATACACTATCGATGGACAAACAGCCATTGACAGGATCTGTTGCTTCTATTGCATACCATCCACCTTCAGTAATGGTCAATCCTTCTGTATTTGCACCAGGAATCAAGTTTCCATCTCGATACCAGTTGATATCATAATCACCTGAAGCTGTAGTAGCAGTTCCCGCTAATAAAATTGAATCTGTATGACAATCAAATTCTCCACCGATTCCAGGATTAACATCAGGATAAACGAAGTCTTCCAAAACAGTCACACTGAATTCCTGAGGACAATCGTTGACCACATTATACACGTTAAGCGTATACATTCCTGGTTCATTAATTAGGAAACGTAAGCTGTCCGCAGGTACCGTTGATCCATTAGGCAATGTCCATGTCAATTGGAAGTCAGGACCAAAATCAGAACCAGTAGCATCTAAGAACTGAGTAGGCTGATTACAATCCAATACCGTAGGATCAGCAATAATGGCTACAGGAACTTCATCGTCTTGAACAATGGTCACCGTATCTCTACTCACACAAGGACTGTTCAAAGTAGTCACTTCAAGTATATAAGTACCTGGTTGAGAAACTACAATGTTTTCTCCATCTAAAGGAGACGAAGTTTGTCCATTATCTTCTAGTATCCATTGGTACTGGATATTTCCAGCTGGAGTCGAATTATTACCCAATAAAGTATAGCTAAGATTTGCACAGTCTAATGTCAACATATCCTGGCCATCTATAAGCGCAGCAGGATTCTCGTACCAAGTTACCGGCTGTCCATTAGAAACTTCTTCCGAACACTCATCATTGAGGTCTACCATTCCATCGATACCAATATCTCCAACCATTCTACTGATGAAATAAGTAACACCAAATTGCATGCTAAGCGGATCGAAAGTGAAAGTACCATCAAAACTTCTCTGAATCGGAAGTCCTACTCTAATTCCATCATCTCTCAAATGAAGAATATACTCAGCAGTATCCAAATCGAATAACTGAACACCAGTATTTGGAGGTAAGCTAACTACTGCTACTTCATCCTCACACAACTCAAGAGCCGTTTCTTCTACGATACCTGGATTTGGACAATCGCAATCATGTTCACCGATAATAATGTCCTCATCACAATCATAAATATTATCTCTAATTCTAAATTCGTAAGTAGTAAGATTTGCATCAATCCAAGGACTTACAAAGTTCGATCCTGTTATTACAGCACCTGTTTGAACACTTGTAACTGTATAATCTCCACTACCACCGGTAATGGTAAAGCTAACTCTATAGTTTTCCTGTGTACCATCGCATTCTGCTATTTCAGCTGATACATCGATGGTGTCCTGTACCTCAAATGTTTGCATTAAACCAAGCTGACTAGTACATCCATTTGCATCCGTTACTGATACAAGATTGATATCGTAAGTACCTGCAGGGAAGTTAGCGCCACCTCCTTGGAAGGTCAACACATCATTCGCTGAATTCAAGGTTGTATTCAGAGCAGGTCCGTTGTTAATATTGTAAGTAATGTCGAATGGAGCTGTTCCCACAACCAAGTCAACATTAAGATTTAATGACTCTGTCAAACAGATATCTTCTGTTCCATAGAAATCTACATCAGGAAGAGGATTCCATACCAATTCGATAATATTACCGATCTGTGCACAATCATCGTTCTGCCAATCAATGAATCCATTTCCATCATCATCTCCTGCTGCAGGAGCTATGTAATACGTCGTTCCAACTACCATAGGAGGAGTGGACATGTTAATAGATATGGTAGTACCCTGGAAATAAGCTATTGTCGAACCGAAAGGAGACAATTGACTTGTAAACAAGATATATCCACCAACATCATTTCCATCTAAAGTCTGAGGAATAGTTTGTGTGATGTCTGCAGTTTCGTCTACACACAATCTCAAATTTGTATTTTCAATTTGACCAGGATCCGTTTCACAATCACAATCTCTTACTATCGGAGGTATAATAGCTCCTTCACATCCCAAATCATCCGTTAGAACCCAATTTGTTGCTTGTCCTGAAGGGATAGGAGGCGTAGTATAAGGATTAGGGACCGGATTTCCGTTGAGCAGGTAGTTGCCTGTACCAGAAGTAAATGTAAACGTAATTGTATAATTAGTCTGTGTATTATCACATGCCGTTGTCCAGGTAACTTGAGGATCAGGACTTATATTAATCGTATGTTGATCAACACCAGATCCTTCACAACCTATATTATCCACCATCCAAGGTATGGTTATTACCGTAGGATTCGTACCTGGAGATATATTGAGGTTGTACGTAGTACTATTGACCAAAACAGTATCGAAAAGGACTCCATTGGAATCAATTCTAACTCTGAACGGAGCTTCTCCAGTAAAAGTAACAGGAATGGTAATTTGATCTCCCACACATATCGTAGACTCGCCATCTAAAGAAGCAGTAGGTAAATCATAGAAAATAACTGGTTGTCCCAAACTCACCTCCGTACAAGTATCTGTCAATACGATTCCTCCGTTTCCATCATCATTACCGCAAACCGCAGAGATATAATAAGTCGTTCCTGTCATCATAGGAGGAACAAAGCTAAACTGAGGATTAGCTGAAGTGCTGATAACCGTACCCAGAGTAGTTCCATTTCCTGTGTGAAGTGCGAAGTAGAAATTATCATCTGAGAAAGTAACACTATCCATGTTGTGTGTTCCAATAGCAACACCATCAATACATACTTCTAATAAATCATTCTGCATTGTACCTGCTCTATTTGGACAAGCACAGTTCTCACTTCCAGTTATCTCGATTGGTCCACATAAACTTTGATCATCCAATAAATGCGTAAAAGGCACATTGCTCGAATACCAAGCCGTCACAAAAGTATCATTCGGATTCATAACTAGATTTCCGTCGATAGTGTAAGTACCTGGGGTACCTCCACTTATAGAGATTGTGGCCTGATACTGTTGCGCACCATTACATACATATCCTTCTATTACAAAGTCAGGAGCTTCGTTCACAGTAATTGTTGCAGAACCTGCCAAATCAATGTTACAATCGTCAGGGTTAACCGCACTTACCAAAGTATAAGTGGTAGTACTTGCAGGACTAACCATTTCTGTATACCCATCTGCCAAGTTATTGATAACAAATACATTTGTACCGTCCGTATATTCTACAGTTAAGCTATCTGTACCTGTGTAAGTAAAAGTCAGGACCGCATCCTCTCCCTCGCATATTTCTGCATCTACACCTATAGTAAGTAATCCACCCTGTGGCGGTCTAATACAAATCGGGTCTCCTATAACAGGATCACAATCATCTATAATAATATTTACCGGTTCGAATAAAGTGATCTCTACGCAAATGGTATCTAAGAATGGCTCGATAAATATTTCTTCAGTCCATTCTCTATCCCCTTCATTCGTAGAGAAGAAATAATCGTCTCCATTCGACAGAAGATATTCTACATCGAATGGTCCGTCTTGATCAAAATGGAATGTAATCTCTGTTGCATCACCCTCACAAGCAGGAGGAACGGCAGTCATGTAAACTTCCGGTGGGCTGATTGTATCCAAGCAAACTTCAACCACATTGGACGCACAATACTTCTGGTTTTGGCTGTTCAATAAAACCACCGCTACTGCGTAATAACAACCTGGCTCATATACAATCGATTTAGGATTGATAAAGAAATCCAAATCCGAATCATCGAAAGGAATATCTTCATAATATCTAATATCTAAATCATCAGCATTATAGTTACCGGATATTTCAGTCACCAATAGATCGTCTAAATTGAATTCGAAAAATTCTGTCCAGCAGAGTAAGGGAGGATCCTCCACTTCAATCTCCGGAGTTGGAATGATCACCACATCAAAACACATCACATCAAAACATCCGAAATCCGTTTCTGCTCTTACACAATAGTTTCCTGAGATATCCACCTCCGGTGGAATCAATTCTCCAATGTCATCTCTAGCATCTTGCTCATTTTCGTAGAACGAAACTCTTGTATATTGAAGACCATTAATATCTCTTGGAACCACTACCTCAGCCAAGTTCACTGGACCGTCACATACTGGGTCCACAAAAATATTGTCTATTACTGGCAATTGGAAAGTAATGGTAAAATCCTGAATTGTATAACAATCACTTCCAGTATATACTCTTACATAAATCGTGTGAGTTGTTTGACCGTTCAAATCATAAGGACAAGCAATAGGGTTCATTCCTGTTTCTGCATCTCTATAGGTTCTGTGGAAAGATATGTCCCATCCTTCAGCAAACGGATCAGGGCTCAACTCGGGATCAAAGAATCCACTGTAGATATCACAAAAATCAACGAATTGCTCACAAGTAATCACATCCTGAATGGGGTCCAATCTCGGAGGAGGTGTTACTTCTACCTCAAAACAATACTCTGCTTCATAGCAAAAGTTATCGGCAATGATACAAACCTCAGATATACCTTCTGAAATACCATTGATGGTAGCCATTGTTCCATTCTCAGATAAAGTAATGAAACCTAATCCTGATCTTACTTCCCAGAAATAAGCAGTACAGTTCTGATCATCATCATTTGTGATTTCAACATCAATCTGCTCACCTTCACATAACGTGATAGGATCATCATCCGGATCTAGTTCAGGATCAAGAGGTGGCCCCTGTATATCTGCTATACCAGTACCCGATACTGTAAAATCACAAACATCACCGGAAAATCCATCGATCATTAGAATATAGGTTTGACCAGGAGTTCCTGTAAAGTTGATCGTAAAAGGATCCGTATTACCATTGGAAATACAGATATGCTCAATAAAGTTCGCGCAATCATCTGTTTCATAAATGATCGCCTGAACTCCCAAACCCGTTGTACAGTTACTCGGAACAATGTCCAAAGTTACTGGCCCACTCTCAGGGCAAAACGCATAAAATAAATTATTGTGCGTTACACCACAAGAAAAACTCAATGGTGGCGTAGGAGGTGAATTTCCATTATTCAACGTAACTCCTAGGTTTTCACTTAAACAGGCTGCTTCCTGACAAGTATGCCCGTTACCTGGCTGAGCAAATAAATCACTAAATCCAAAGGCAAGGCATATTGCAATAAGGTAAACGTATTTCATTTGTATATTTTTTCTTACTTGTTCCTTCTAGATACGTTGAGTAGTTTTTTCGCTGCTTGAAAATTAACATTTTTTTAATTTTATTTCGAACTTTTAAGCGAAAAGATAATTGGATTTATTCCCACCAGGAACAATTACAATTTCAGAAGTGTAAACTTATTCCATTTTTCATGCGTTTGATCAGTGAAAAAAGGCATATATGTTTTTCGATTTAGACGATAGCTTCACACAACAATTACCGGCGGATCCCGTTGCGGAAAACTACCGACGACAGGTCCGAAACGCCTGTTTTTCCTACGTTAGACCTAAGAAAGCTCATAGCCCAGAGCTAATTCACATTTCGGAAACATTGGCTTCTGAATTAGGCATAAATAAAAGGGATTTATCTTCTCCTCAGTTCTTAAAAATTTTCAGCGGAAACGAGTTATTCGAAAATACCCGGCCTTACTCCATGTGTTATGGCGGGCATCAATTCGGTCACTGGGCGGGACAACTCGGTGATGGCAGAGCCATCAACCTATTTCAGGCTAGAACAAATAATAAGAGTTGGACTTATCAGCTTAAAGGAGCCGGCGAAACTCCATACTCTAGAAATGCTGACGGACTTGCAGTTCTTAGATCATCTATAAGAGAGCATTTATGTAGTGAGGCCATGCACCATTTGGGAATTCCAACAACGAGGTCATTATCACTGATGCTTAGCGGAGACATAGTGGAAAGAGATATGATGTATGATGGAAATCCTCAGTGGGAAAAAGGCGCCATCGTTTGCAGAGTGGCAGAGAGTTTTATTCGGTTTGGAAACTTTGAAATCCTGGCGGCTCAAAGAGATATGGAAACCCTAAAGAAGCTGGCGGATTATACCATCGAAAACTACTTTCCCGAAATCGATTCTCCCTCAACGACCAAGTATGTTGATTTTTTTAGAACGGTATCAAAAAACACCTTAAAAATGATCGTTCACTGGCAACGTGTTGGTTTTGTACATGGCGTCATGAACACCGACAACATGTCTATTTTTGGGTTGAGCATTGATTATGGACCTTATGGATTTTTGGATCCTTATGACCCAAACTGGACCCCCAATACAACAGACCGAGCTACAAAGAGATATCGTTTTGGTCAACAGGCGTACATTGCTCAATGGAACCTTTACCAGCTTGCGAATGCGCTCTACCCTTTGGTCAACGAGGCCAAACCTTTCGAGGAGATTTTAGTTGAATTTTCCTCCGAATATGAGCGTGAATTTCTAGCCATGATGAAAGCAAAAATCGGCTTGGAATTATACGATATCAATGATGCTGTTTTGATCGAAACCCTGCTTAAAAACATGGAAATGGTGGAAACCGATTATACCATCTTCTTTCGACTGCTTGGCTTCATTACTGAAGAAAATTTTGACCAATGGGAAAGCATTCTATTACCTGCATTCTACGATCCAAATGACCTAAAAGAAGATCAAAAGAAGATTTGGTTAGAATGGATGACAGACTATTCGAAAAGGCTGGTAAAAGAAACGAATTCCAGTCAAAAGAGATTGGATCTGATGAACAAAACAAACCCCAAATACATTCTGAGAAACTATATGGCCCAACTGGCCATTGATCAAGCCAATAAAGGGAGTTATGACCTAATTTCTGAATTCTATCAATTGCTCCAAAAGCCCTATGATGAGCAAGGTGAAATGGAGAAATGGTTTGCCAAAAGACCAGACTGGGCTCGAAATAAGATTGGGTGTTCTATGTTGAGTTGTAGTTCTTAAGGTATACTATTAGTAAATTGATTTAAATAAATAGTCAAAAGACTAGAATATAAATTATAAGAAAATTAACAAATTATCATTTACTTATCCTATATTTTTCGTAAATTTTATTTACTAAAGGTTTGGACAACCATATTATTTCATCAAGTTTACGTTTAATTTATTAGCCATAGCTTCACCGAAAAAGAAGTGGCGGTTTCATACCATTAACTTTTAATCAATAAATCCAAAAGCGTTCTATAGTGCATAATAATCCCAATAGTAAAAATTAATGTCGTTAAGAACAGTCAATTTAATTTCCAGGTAACGGCAGTTATCTTCTCAATTTTTTAATCATTGTTATTAAAAACCTAAGCGCATAATATGTTTTATTAGGACTCCTACCTATATTTGTCATATTATTTTTAATACTTAAAAAATTCATCATTATGAGTAAATCAGTTTTTTATCATGCGGGTTGTTCTGTCTGTGTAAGTGCGGAAAACGATATGATTAATTTGATCGGAGAGTCTAAATTGGATATTGTTCATTTAGGGGAGGATCAATCTCGAATTGCAGAAGCAGAACAAGCAGGAGTAAAGTCAGTCCCAGCTATCGTAACAGAGAACGGAAATGTTCTGCACATTAACTTTGGCGCTTCAATTGAGGATGTCAAAGCTTGATTCAATTTTTTTGACCCATATAATTAGGAATCCTAATTATATGGGTTTTTAATTGAGGATTTAGGATTAGGATGATTATCTTGGGATCAATCCTAATCATTTAGAATGAAGGAATCAGAATTAAATCTAAAGATCTTAACCGGACTAGAACGACTTTCGGAAGTCTTTAAGACTTTGCTTTGGCAAAAGGCCAAAGTACATGGGTTCAGCCCCATACAAATTCAAATTCTATTATTCATCTCCAACCATCGCCAGGAATTGTGTAATGTCAGTTATCTCGCCAAAGAATTTAACGTATCAAAGCCTACAATAAGCGATGCAGTACGAGTCCTCATTGATAAGGGAATGCTGGAGAAAGATTTCACTCCAACGGATAATAGACGTTATAATCTGCTCCTCACTTCTGAAGGTACGAATAAGCTCCAAGACCTCTCTCAATATTTCACTCCGGTTCTCGATGAATTAAAAACAATGACTGAAAAAGACTCCATTCAGTTGTTTAAGATCGTTTCTAAGATCATTTTTGGACTCAATAAAAAAGGTATAATTCAAGTACAAAGAACTTGTTTTGCTTGTCGCTTCTATGCAGGAGATAGAAAAGGAAAGCACTTTTGTAATCTACTGGGTAAAAACTTACTCGATAAAGAGATTAGACTAGATTGCCCCGAATTCGAAAATAAATAAGGCACTTTAGCTAAGGGATTCAGTTAATTAAAGGCTTCTAAACAAAATCCAATAATTTGTTAACTGCTCTCTTATAGTAATGGCTTTCTACAATCATTGCTTAATTTTCGAAAAAACTGCAATGAAGTTAGCGTACACAATATGGATTTTTCTACTAATCTCAGCTTGCAGCTCTCGACAAGAAGGAGATAGCGCTTACTTCCTAAGGCCTGACATCAGCGAACAGCAAGGTATAGTCAATAAGTATTATGTACATCAGCGATCAAATAATCAGTCCGAAATCAAAACTGATATAGAATACCGCCAATTGCAACAGCTGGGTGAAAATCTCTTCCAAGAAGTTACTTTCAACGCCGGATTACAGAAAAACGGACATCTCATCCTTGAAAAAACGGATACAGGGATAAAGGTGGTAAGTGAGTACATGATCGTTCAAGACAATTATGTTGTATTTAAAGGTGATACCATTCAGTGTCGAATTGCCGACTCCCTTTGGATGCAGTTGCCGAATCCTTCTATTGATTTCTCCAAGAGTTGGAGTTTCAGAGGCCGAGTGATCACTCGGGAGCAAAAATCTAGTTACCTCACTGACACTATCATAAACGGTATCCAGTGCAAAATCTTAGAGGGTAATGCAAATACGACCATTTCATTTGAAAAAGACACAACAGAAATCGAATCCCAGTCCAGTGAGGTATATGCTAAAAACATCGGTTTATTGTATAAAAAAACTTGGAACGAAAACAGTAGTTACGAATATGAGCTGGTAGAACAAATATCAAACACAGAGTTTAATAAGATGTTGGATAAAGCTCGATATCGGGTTGGGCATATCGACACGCTCAATGTACTTGAAGGGTCTCCTAGCGTGAAGACCTGTGAGTACTTTGATAAGATATTGGATTATTACAATGACAAGGACTCTGGATATCTGGGAGGAAAAGGAAAATTGATCAACGATCTAATGCTTTATCTGGATCCCAATTCACTCAATAACGAAACCGGATATCTCACTTTTAGATTTGTCATTAACTGTCATGGGGAAGCCGGATTTTTCACGACTGAAGAATCCGACTTGGAATTCAGAAAAAAAGATTTCTCGGAAGAAACCAGGCAACATTTATTAGAGTTTTTGAAGTCCGTTAAAAGCTGGAAAGCGTTGAACTTGCGCGGTGAGTACAAGGACTCCTATTTTTATATCTGTTTTAAATTAAAAAAAGGTGAAATTATCGACATATTACCCTAAGATGGGAACATGCCTTTTATCCATTCTACTCTGCACGGCATGTCAACAGGAATCGGCCCTCTATAAAAAGCATTTTACTGAAAAGGAAAAAGCTGGGCATAGTTCCACTTTAATCAATGGTGCCGGAACTGATCTCTATTATCAAGGTACTGCTGCGGAAAGAGGTATTATTCTAGAAGCTCAAAAACTAAACCCTAATAATGGTGATGTCTATAGGGAGCTTGGGGTGCCTTATCTCAAAAGAGGTTTTGCCGTAGAAGCCAACGATTTCTATGAGCAAGCAGTCGAGTTAAAACCGGAAGAATGGCAAGGTTACTGGGGATATTGTATCCTGTATTTCTACCGAGATTATGAAAAAGCGCTCGTTCATCTTGAGGAAATGGATGCTCGAACTCCTGATTTTATTGATTATCCCCAATCTACTTCAGTCGAATATATGAAGGGACTCTGCCACCTCCACATGGGGAATTACAATCGTGCTATTGAACACTTGAATAAACACATTGAATTTGAAGTAAAAAGTGGAAATGAAAAGTACCTCGATCTAGCCAGAACAGTACTGGCCAATGCTTTCATTGGATTAAAAAACTATATCAAAGCAGAGCAAATTCTTAAAAAAGCCATCGACCTATCCGGAGGAAACGCAGAGGTATGGTACTATTACGCCCTAAATCACTATTATCAAAAAAACAAATCATCAGCTACTAAGGCATTGGATAAATCCAAGGAATTATTCGAAAGTGGGCATTCACTTGGAAGGTCTTATGTAAGTGAGTTCTATCAAATCTACCAAGAAGATATCGATCGACTTCAAACTGCCCTTGATAAATCTGATGATGGTAACATCCGGCAATTGGGAGCTCATAATCCGAAAAATTCTAAAACATTAAAGTACATCTAATATCAGATCAGGTATAACACAAAAAAAGAAGCCAGCTTTTCGGCTGACTTCTTTTGCAATCAAATCTGTTTGAATCGAATTATTAATTCGCGATTAACACTCGGCCTGATTGATGAATTCCATTTTCATTTTTGAAAGTATAGAAATATACACCATCAATTAGCCCAGTTCGAGAGTATTGTTTTGAAGAAGACAGCTCCTCTTCTATGAGAGTCCTGCCATGGATATCCTTTAGACTGAATTGAACAACTTCATCAGAAGGTATTTCAATAGTCCAGTAATCACTGACAGGATTAGGGAATAATCTAGCCAAATCATCCTTTGCATTGACATCTGGAACATCTAAAAGCACTCCATCCCAATCAATTTCAAGGAAATAAGGTGAGTCTGAAGAACCAGCCCAAATAAGCTCCGTTCTCGCTTCGTAAGAATCCGTATCCAATTCTTCCTTCAAAGTACCATTAACCAATGATCTTAATTCCAAATGGAACAATGCAGCTTCTTCAAATATATTGAGATCTGTTCGCACCTCACCAGTTACCATAATTCTTGCTACTCCTTCCGAGTAATCCAGAAGAACCGCTTCATCAGTCGTCATAGAATTTGAAACTCCAATTATTTCAATTCGAGCTGGATCATAACCAAATATGTATTCCATTCGCATTTCAGTAGATTGTACTTCGACATTAAAAGGAATCGAATAGCTCACTCCTGCATTCAAGATTTCATCCTCTACAATGACATCATACTTTTCTTTAAGCACATTACCAGTCGCTCTATTCCCACTGTAAGAACCGTTTAGATCTCCCATTTTAACACCTAGAATATCCATTGTCGAACCTTGGAAAGTCGAAGGATCAGTATTGTTAAAGAATTTCCATGGTGGACAAGATCCTGTGTAACTATTAAGAATTATATTATTTAATTCAATTAAATCCAAGGAAGAAACATATCCGTCTTCAGATATATCAGCCGCCAATAAAACATCAGGGTCCAATTGTCTGATCGCTAGAATATGTTCTTGCAAAAGGGCTGCATCCAAGGAAGTCACTCCATTATTCATCAAATCCTGTTTTTCCAAAATAAGCTCATCACCTCTATTGATAAAAACGCATCCAGAATTATTAGTATAGACATCTTCAATAACTTCAACATCAGTAACTGCTCTACCCCAAGGATCATGAATACATACTCTTATTCTATCGTTTCTAAATCCTCGAACGGATACTTCCGTCCAGCATTCATTGTAATTGCCGGCCTCATCCGTTACTGTAAGGATTACTCTATTAGTTCCAATATCATTTACGGTGAATAAGTTTTGGCTTAAACTCAAAGTGACTTCACCACAGTCATCATAAGAACCTGCATCAACATCTTCTGCACGGATATATGCTTCTCCGTTTAATCCCAAACTAACAGTCAGATTTGCTTCACATATGGCTATTGGGGGAATAAAATCTTCTGAACAATTATCAGGACTAATATTTACCGTTATAACCTGTACCCCATTAAAAGCATCACCACTTAACCACTCTACTACAGTCCAATCTCTCAATATTTTAACAATATCCGGAGAAACAGATATATAGGTGTCCGCATAAGCAACTCCAGGCACTTCACAATCATAGTGTAGTACGGGTCTATCATAGACTTCTCCAGTACCCGTATCGGAATCATATGTATTGTAAACGCTTAATTCATCTGGCTGTATTAAATCAAATAGAGCACTGCGACTAGAGGTAATGGTGATGTCGGATGGCCATGGATTAATAACAAAATCAGTTTGATCATCCGCACAAATATATCTGCGCACAATCACCTCGGTCCAACATTGTGAACTATTACCTGCGTCGTCCGTTACGGTAAGAACAACTGTGTTGGTACCAATATCCTCATTAGTGAAGGTAGTCTGACTAATGCTCAAAGTGAAATTACAGTTGTCCCAAGAACCTCCATCAACATCTTCAGGTCTCAATTCTGCCGTAAAATCCGGTCCCAACTGAAGCGCAATAGAAGAATTACAAACAGCTATTGGAGCTAGGATATCATCAGCACAATCGTCATTGCTAATATTGATTTGGATAACTTGCTCCTCCGACTGAAGGAAAGGTTCAGGAACAGCATCCCACTGGATAACATCCCATGTTCTCACAATCCTTAAATGATCAGTACTTTGAAAAACTTCATCATGGTAGGCATGAGCAACTACCTCGCAATCGTAATGAAGTATTGGTGCATCATAGACCTTTCCGGTATCTTGAACGGCGTCGTACGTATTGTAAACAACTAATTCTTCTGGCTCATCCCAGTCAAGGACATCACTGAAAGAGTTAACATCTATTGTGATGTCAGACGGCCAAGGATCAATAACGAAATCCGTAGTATCCTCAGTACATATATACCTTCTTACTTCTACTTCCGTCCAACAATATGAGCTGTTACCCGAGTCATCAGTAGCAGTTAACTCAACATGATTCATCCCAATATCTGCATTAGTAAAGTAAGTTTTATTCAAGCTTAAGCTAAAATTGCAATTATCAAATGTTCCGCCATCGACTGACGAAGGAAATAAAACCGCATCGAAATTGGAACTTAATTGCAATACAATATTTGATTCGCAAACCACCACAGGAGCTGTTTTGTCCTCAATTGTAATTCTTGCCCATGTCTCATTCCAATTATCACCGTTTCCATCATTCTCATCTATTACGCCATCGCCATTGATGTCTTCATGTGGCCCGGGCAAACCATCTCCATTAGCATCATCCCATCCTCTAACCCAAACAACAGTTTGTGAAGATATATTCGAACAATCAAATAAAACACAGTTGTCATTAGCACTCATATTTTCGTAATACGCTCCAGCACCCTGATCATCTTTTCTTATTCTTAGCCCAATATCGGTACAATTATCATTAGAACCATTATCAACCTGATCTGCACATAAATACGCGAATCCATCAATTCCAAGTGCTACGTGTATGTTACGATGCAATATCATAACTGGTGCAATTGCATCATTCTCACAGGGATCCTGTGCAAAGCCCATGGCTCCTGAAGCCACAAGTAACATTAAAAAAATATAGTTTGTTAATTTTCTCATTTTAATCAATTTCAAGTTTTTAATAAAGCATTTTTGAATTCGAATTCACCTCTATGACTTCTAAAAATGATATTGCGTCCCCACGAACAATCCGAATTGGTGATTTTTTTTGCTGATCCCAGCATTATTATTCAAAATGCTATTATTAGATAGGAGTACATAAGGTTTGGCATAGATCGACAACTTGCGACTCAAGTCATAGGAAGCTCCTATAGAACCATACCATCTCAATCCCAGATTACTATTAAAATTGGGGTCATTTTCCTGCACTAACTCTATATCATTGAATTCAGTATTTGGAATTGCTCCCTCAATTTTCATAAGAAAATTAGCGTATACACCTATTTCCGCCATACTACTCCATCGAGAAAATCTCTTCTGATAACCCAACTTCAAAGCGAGATCCATCGTGCTTCTTTTCGTATGCCATTGCGTATCATATTCCTTGATCGTAATGGACTCTGCATTGCCGTTAGTGACGGTATCTCCCACTGACCTTATGATTGCCTCAATCGATGTGCCGAGGGTTTCTACATTTGTTGAAGTAGACGAAAACTTAAGTCGGTCTATACTTCTGTTGTACATTAATCCGGCTTCTACATACCAGCCGGATCTTTTCTGTATTTTAAGTCCTAATTCAGCCCCAAAATTTCCTATGTTCTTCTCCCTGCTTTTCCAGCCCTCTTTATAGTCATCTTTCTCCGGTCTCAAGCTTTGCCATTGATTGACGCCCAAGCCTCCTGACATTTGACCGTATACACTCATAAATAGTTTTTTATACGGCTGCTTTTCGAAAGATTTTGAGAATGGCTTTGCTCCTATCACTAGCTCATCAACATTAATGCTTTCGATCCCTTGAAGTGCGATATATTCCCTTTTAAAATCTTGGATGAGTTTCTGGTCGAATGGACTTTCGCTTTCCACAATCCTTTCCTCTTCAGAATCCGAAACATTAACAGGTAAATCTTGGGTTTTAACGAGGCCTTCCTGTTTAACTACTACATCTGGGGTTGCTTGTTCCTCTGCCGAAATTCTATCAAGGTCTACTGTTTTCCGCGTAATATCCTCTTCCAAAGAAATCTCTCCTTCAACATGCCCTGAAGAGCTTACTCTTTGATCAGTGAATTTTTCATCCTTATCTACTTTTGGGATTTCGCTGACCCGGTGTCGGTCGTCCTGAGAAAGAGCAAAATCAGAAGAAGGCCTAATATTTTCCTCGGAGCTCGAATTATTCTCCATTGTAAAATACAGTCCACTTATGGCCAAGACCCCAAGTAGTAGAAAAAGATAGAGCAATCTATCCTTTGATTTCTTCTTAGGTAAATCGCTTTCGATCGCATCCCATATTTCTTCCGTTCCTATTTGAACCGGGATGTTTTCAAATGCCTTTTTAATTTTGTCGTTTTGTTTGTTTTGATCCGTCATAAGGAACAAATTTGAAATTTACTTAAATACAAATCTTTCAATTTTTCTCTCGCTCTCAGTAATCTCGATCGTGAACTGCTTTTTTGAATTCCGAGCATTTTCGATATTTCGTCGTGACTAAAGCCATCCACCGTATGCATGATGAATACGATCCTATAATGGTCTGGTAATTCCTGAATAATCTTCACAATGTCCTCTTCCAGAAGATTGTCCAAACCTATTGGTCTGGTGTGCTCCTTTATTGCTATATCTTCCAGTCCATCAAAGTCCAACCATTTGGTCTTCTTTTGTATGTAGCTCAATGACTCATTAATAGCTATTCTGCGAATCCACGCCCTAAATGGCCCTGAAGAATTGAATTTATCCAGGTTGAAGAAGATCTTTATCCAGGTAGACTGGATAACATCCTTGGACTTCTCATGATTTTTAACATATCGCAATACTACACGGAATAGATACTCATTGTAGAGATCCACCAAGGCCTTTTGACTCTTTCGATCATTCTTCTTACATCCTTTTATGATGTCCTTCTCGGTCAATATATAGTAGATTTAATAAGTTAAAGTCAATAATTTCTAAACAACTGGAAGCTGCCTTCTCCTCTTCTGTATGTCGCCGAATTTCTGTCCAATCTCTTTACCCAGAACTCTCCTTCAAAGTAGCCTCTGATCCATTCCCCGTTTTCACCTGGGTAATGGGTAATGATGAAATCTTCCATCCCACATCCCAAGTCCGATTCAGGGCAGTTCATTTCGTAACCACCATTGCCCAATTCAGGTAAAGAGAAAACAAGATTGACTTTATCGGATGGAATTCTTCCCTGGAAAAACTCGGAAAGGTACAATTCGAAATTATCCTCTGTTTGATCATTACTCAAAGTGACCCTTTCTCCATCAAATGATGTTTGTCCCGTCCAAAAGGTCTCTGTCTCACCATCCATTGTGATAGAGATATATTGATCTTTGCTAAGTGAGCAATAGTAAAGTGGATTTAACAGTATTGTATCTCCGTGAAAGCTTTGATCCCAGAAGATACTTCCTCCCTCTTCGCCAGAGACTAGATTTATAGCCGTAGTACTTATTTCTGCATTGGAGCATATTGGTAATGCCACAGAAAAGTTACCGGAAGGCAAGTGAATAAAACCACTGTGGTCTTCGTGCTCCCAGAACAGAGATGCCTCTTTTTCTTGTTGGTTCTGACAATTGAGAAGATCTCCTTTTACAATTACTCGGCGTTCTGATAATTGTATCTTGCCCAATTCCATAATTTCGCTGTCAAGATCAATCCTTTCAGAATAGACTTGACCACAAGAACTTTCTATTTCCAAAGTCACCGTACGATTAGTAGGAGCGTAAATTCGAAAGACTCCATTCGAAGATGTTCTCGAAGTTTGAAGAATATTATTTCCTTCGTCGCGTAACACAATTTGAGCATCGACATAGGCATGTCCGTCCAGTTCTACCTCGGCAATAATCTCTGAACTTTCAAAGAAAGTACCCCATGCAAATAAGCCACCAGAAGAAATATTAATTTCCTTTTCGTTATACTTTTCCTCGGAAAAAGGCATCCATGCATTACATTCCAAATCAAAATACCAAAGTTGGTTTTCCCTTGCCGCGTTAGAAAAAATGGGATCATTTTCAAACCTTAAGGTCAGAGGATTATCCTCAGCAAGTTCTAAATCTAGATCATCAACACTGCTTAAATCGATAGAAAAGAACTCCGCATATTCTAAGCAACCCACTCGACCTTCAGAATTAAAGGCAGCCAATTGAGCTGGAAAGGAGTACCATGACTTTATTTCATCCAAATCCAGGCTCGAATAACTGAAATTCATATCTCCAGCATAGTCCGAACCACTCAATTGGAAAGCTGCTTCTTCTGGTTTGATCAATTGCTTGTTTTCAAAGTTTATCGACCATGAACCCTCGGTGTTTCGCGTTTCACTTGTCGTACTTCTATTGTCTTTATAGTGAACATAAGTACTTTGATTCAGCACGGGGTAAGAGGCAATAACATTTTTCTCATTGGAAAGCTTGATCGCCTGCCCTCGAACATTCATCTTTACTTCGTTCAAATAGAACAGGCCTCTCTTGACAGTTGTGGCTTCATCATTTCCCACGAGTATAAACTCACCTACAATCGACGTTGCCATTTTATTCTCTAGTCTTCCAACAAGATCGGATAGAAAATAAGTATTGGATTTGTCGACCAAAGTTATGACATTCTCATTCTCATAATCTTCGCAGGATACTAAACACAGAATACCCATCAAGGCCCAAAATAAGCGTCTTTTCATTGCACAAATTGAATTTATCCCCTAGTGTGACTTCATAAAATACCAAAGCGTTGCAGGAAAGAAGAACTTTTTAATAATTTTTTGCTTCAAAAAAATATTGGGCCACAAGTTAGCGGCTTATTCTATCTTAAGGAAACACTAGGGGACTTCAAATCATTTGGACTGAACAGGCTTGAATTAAGTCACATGGCGCTGTGGGCCATGTTCTGGATGGCAAAAATGATGGCATCTATTTCTTTAGGATAATCTACCCATTTGGTATTATAGTGATCTTTCCCCCAAATGGAAATGGAAATAATATTGGTGCGCTCTCCATAGGTGATGGACAACCTCAAAGGAACGGGAACGGGTTTTTGTCTTATTCGTCTTTCACAGGCCAGATCCTTGCAATCTATTATTCTAGGAGTATCAAAAAATCCCTTCTTACTTACAAAGTCCATGAATTCCAATAACATGGACCGGTCCAACTTCACAGTTTGCTTATACAATCCCTGGTGCTCTGTATGAATTTCCTTAATTAAAACTCCATTATTATCAATGAGTATATAATCCTTCACTACCCTATTGATTCCACCATAATAACCGCCACCAGTCATCTCTATTCGAATATATGGCTCTGGAATAGTTTTTCTTTCTTTTTTAAATAAACCCAGGAATTTTTTCCACCAAGAGGCTTCTTCAACAACTTCTTTCTTCTCGTTTTCGTCAACAAGCACTCTGGGCAAAAGATTAGCAGTTGATCCTTTGAATGGGGACTTAGAAGGAATCACTGTCGAAAAAAAGTAGTGGGTTTTTTGACCGGTATAGGGGCTTTCATATTGAAGGGTCATTTCATCGTCCGTCAGACCTACAATGACAAATTCTTTAACACCATTAAAATCGTACATCAAAGTTCTTCCATCCATTCTCCACCGACCCAACCGAGTTTGCCCATTGAGCAAGGACCGATACTCTCCGTTGAATCTAAAGTAAACCGCATAGTCAAAGTTTTCTCCGGCCTGATGAATAACCAGGTTGGTCTCCGGATGTCGCGCTTCGATATATTCCCATTGGCTTTCAATTAGATCGTCTTCAGTAATGTCAAAAACAATCTGCCCCTTCAGTGACGAACTGAATCCAAAGAGTAAAAAGAAGGTCATGATTAGACTAACTCGACCCAAAGGCATCATATGCTAATTAATTATAATAAGCTAATGCAATTATTAGTCCAATTTTGTCGCTGGAAGCCGAGTGTCCAGTCAAGGATTAAATGGCGGAATAGATGATGAATTGTTTTTTGATAGAACAAGGCATAAAAAATGAGCATAGCAGTAGCTACGTGAA
The DNA here is from genome assembly GCA_965230755.1 of Saprospiraceae bacterium. GTDB lineage: Bacteria > Bacteroidota > Bacteroidia > Chitinophagales > Saprospiraceae > DATFJT01. The sequence continues at coordinate 338,359 of CBDDLT010000003.1, forward strand.
TTTTTTATAAGGTGGTTATGTCAAAAAAGAAACATCAGATATGCGTCAGTTCAATCTTGACCGGACACTATATTTTGAAGCCAATCGTCAAATCGATTCTGTGGTTATTATTGCTCTGGCTCAAATCAGTTGTCGGGAAAATACTGCTTTGATAAGGTCGATAGTCCTCTTCATAATCCTCGTAGAGGTAAGCGAGGTCCAAATAAAAACTCTTCCATCTCCATCCAACTCCACCAGAATATCGAAGAACATCTGATCTAGACGAGTAAGGAGAAGTTTCAAAACCAAATCCTGCTCGTACATTGAATATATCCGTTAGTTTGTATTCTCCCCCAATACCAAGGGTCCAAGAATCCGAAAACAAACTGTCTATTCTATTATTTTCAATCTGCTCATTGATCTCGTCTTCTCGTGCATCTCCAAAATCGTACTTAAGTTGGCTATAGTCCTTATACATCAAAGATGCAGAAACGAAGCCTTTTCTTTGAATCACAGAACCAAGTCCAATTCGATGTTGCCAAGGAGTATTGAGAGAATACTCAAAAAACTGATCTGGAGAAAGACTCTCCAATTCCTGCTGAATGCCTTGTTCAACATACCGGTATACCAAATCAGCCGTATAACTGGTTATCTCAATTTCATATCTTGTCGGTGTTTGACTAGATACAGACAACCTTAAGGCCCTATTTAAATTGTAAATCAAACCCAATTGAGCATATATCCCATTTCCTTTGGAAATTCCTCTTCTCTTATAATCCAATGATTGAAAAACTGCATAATCATCAGATGGGTCCGACTCAAAATAATCTTGTGAGATTTCATAGCGGAAGGCTGGGAAACCCAAATTCACGCCAAAAAGCAATCGATTGTCATAGTTAGCTCCAAAACTGAATACATTGGTCCTGCTTGAGCCACTTAATTCATATTCGTCCCTTTTTTGAATCATTGGATCTTCCGGAAGATCGATAAAATATCTTGTAGGTTCCGTATCATCTACTATCAAAGCGGTTCCATGGGCAAGGCCCTCGTAGAAAGGATCCAATTCATTTTCTACAAATCCATCTGCCCGCTCTAAAAAACTCTCTGTAATACTACCATTGCTGACGTCATCGAAAGCATATTTTTTCTGATAAGTATCAAGTTTTTGGTAATTAAACCCAAAATTGAACTGTTTCCAATTGACATTTTTCCTAGAACGACTGGTCAGAATAATTCCCATTTGATCAAGCTGAAGACTTGAACTGGAGTTACTTTGTTCTTTTCTAGAACTTAACACTCTAGAATCGTTGGAAAATATTTCCACTCCTGTTGTAAAAGCAAACTCCGATCGACGATAATTACCTATTCCTGCAGGATTAGCGATAATGGCACTAAAATCTGCCCCCAAAGCATCCAGGGTATTCATTGTCGCCATACTTCTTGCCGTACCGTAAGGTCCCTGTCCGGATAGCTCTAGAGCTTCCTCAGCACTTTGCGATAATAGCAGAGAATAGAATGTACATAGAATCAATGTCAGAACAAGTCCAATCCTCATAGATCTCGAGTATTAGTATTAATGTATTTAATCATGTAGTTCAGAAAGGCTTTCCGCCCCTATCCAGTTTATCTTCCCCTTGAGAAACTTCTTCCACTACTTTTTGATGATGAAGAATTGCTTCTTGTAGATCTATTTGCTCCACTGCTTCCGCTACTACTTCTGCTTGAGCCCGATGATCTATTAAAAGATGAAGAAGAAGATCTTCCGGAATTAAAACTCCTCGTGCTTCCTGAATTATGGTTTCTAGAGCTGCCCGAATTAAAACTTCTGGAACTCCTAGAGCTTCCGGAATTGTAATTTCTGGAGCTTCCCGAATTGATGCTTCCCGAACTTCTTGTAGAGTTTTGCGATCTATTATATCCAGAAGATGATCTGGTAGAAGGCGCAGAAGATCTTCTGAAAGAACTATTCGAGTTATTGCTACCAGAAGACCTGGTTCTATTTATGCTTCTATTCGACCCTGAAGAGCCTTGATTGTTGAATCCTCGATTCGAAGAATTTCTAGAGCGATTAACATCATTGCTTCCTCGGTAATTTACATTAAAGTCATCTGAGTTATATCTCTGTATACTTCTACTTTCATTTGACCTAATAGTTCTGGGACTAGTTGTACTTCTAGCGTCAGATCTTCCGTTAACTCCATTATTAGAATTCGTGGTAGAACCTTGGTTTATTCCTCTAACAGTTCGCGCATCACTTTGAACACCATTGACCGCTCGAGTATCCTGAATTGTTCTTGGTGAGTACGTATCATTCCCCCGAGTACCATTGACTGACCTCTTATTGGTCGAATTGGTCGTACCTCCTGCAATATTGGATCTTCTCGAACCATTGTATCGATCTCTCGAATTGTAATTGTTGTTGTACCTGTTATTGTTGAATCTTGAGTAATTCGATGGACAATAATAGTTGTCATTCCAAGGATTTCCGTACCAGCCGCCGCCATACCATCCGTTTCCATACCATGGACCTCTGTTCCAAGGGTTTCTGTTCCATCTATTCGACCAAGGTCTTCTATAATCATAGTAGGACCATGCAGAGTAAGGAGTATTATAATAAAAATCCCATCTATCCCAACGATCCCATCGGTTCCACCTATTCCAGCGATAAGGATTGTACCAAATGTTGTTACCTACGAAAACATTAAAACCATTATACGGGAAAGTGTTGAATCCATTAAAGAAAGGATCATAGTAGTTTACCACTACACGAGGTCTGTAGAACCTTCTGATTCGATTGCTATAGTAATAATCATCATTTTGATAGGAATATCTGTCGTACGACCTATTGTTGTTATAACTGTCGTCCCCATCATAATATTCGCTGTCATAATCTTCTCCTGAATAGCTATAATCATCTTGATAATCCCCGTAATCCTCTTCATAGTAATTATCATCTTCAAAACCATAACTGTCATCAGTTAGAGGATCATAATACATATCATCTTGGGCAAAAGAAACTCCCGAAAATAAAAGGGCTAGGATTATATATACATTTTTCATCTGTTAGAAATTTTTTGCTTTGCAGAAATCTGCAAAAAATTCATTATACATTCAGGAACTCGCATGTATTTATTTTAATCTTACACTTGCGTGTAGTTTTAGATTAAAAAAATTCAGGCTCGGTTCATGACTATATATTTTAAACTTAATCAATTTGTGCTTTCACACTTTGCTAATTTATTAATTTAGCGTCTTATTTAGTGTTAAAGTATACTTAATTAATAATATAAGGGCCTAAATGGTTCTATTTAAGCACTTTTTAAAAGAATTTTAACTACTGCATATGTCAAAGGGGATAACACCGAGATCGGAAAACTACTCTAAGTGGTACAATGATATTGTGAAAAAGGCTGGATTAGCGGATAATTCTGCGGTCAGGGGGTGCATGGTAATTAAACCCCACGGCTATGGCATTTGGGAAAAAATGAAAGCTCAACTGGATAATATGTTCAAAGAGACAGGGCATACCAATGCCTATTTTCCATTGTTCATTCCGAAAAGTTTTTTGAGTAAGGAAGCCGAACATGTAGAAGGCTTTGCCAAAGAATGTGCGGTTGTTACTCATCACAGATTGATGAATAATCCGGACGGAAACGGGGTAGTTGTAGATCCAAAAGCCAAGCTTGAAGAAGAACTGATCGTTCGGCCTACTTCTGAGACGATCATTTGGAATACCTACAGGGACTGGATCCAATCCTATCGTGATCTTCCTCTATTGATTAATCAATGGGCCAATGTCGTGCGCTGGGAATTGAGAACAAGGCCTTTTTTGAGGACTGCTGAATTTCTTTGGCAGGAGGGACATACTGCACATGCTACTCAATCCGAAGCGATTGAAGAGGCGGAAAAAATACATCAGTTGTATGCGGATTTCGCTCAAAACTATATGGCCATGCCGGTTATCATGGGTAAGAAAACGGCCAGTGAGCGTTTTGCCGGCGCGGAAGAAACCTATACCATCGAAGCGATGATGCAAGATGGAAAGGCATTGCAGGCAGGTACATCACATTATTTGGGTCAAAACTTCGCCAAGGCATTTGATGTAAAATTCTCTGATAAAAACAATCAATACGAGTACGTTTGGGCAACGAGCTGGGGTGTTTCTACGAGATTGGTCGGAGCCTTAATCATGACTCATTCAGATGATGAGGGCTTAATCATTCCACCTGCTTTGGCACCACAACAGGTGGTTATCATTCCGATCCCTAAACCGAGTACGGAAATAGATGAACAGGTCGAAAAGATCATGCGAGAGCTGAAAGCCAAGGGAATCAGCTGTATTTATGATCGAGATGATACGAAGAGACCTGGTTTTAAGTTTGCTGAGCACGAATTGAAAGGGACACCGATTAGGCTTGCTCTAGGAAAAAGAGATCTGGAAAACAACGCCATAGAAATGGCCAGAAGAGATACTAAAGAAAAAGTTCAGGTAGGACTGGATCAGGTCGCTTCTGTAGTTGAAAATTGCCTCCAGGACATTCAATCTAATTTGTTCCAAAGAGCTCTTGATTTTAGAAATGAGCGAATCGAAAGACCGGACAATTTTGATCAGTTTAAAGAGCATATTGAGGCCGGAAAATTTTGCCTTGCACATTGGGATGGAACGGATGAAACTGAAAATCGAATAAAAGAATTGACCAAAGCGACCATTCGATGTATCCCTAATGATTTTGTGGAGGAACAGGGCAAATGTATCTTAAGCGGCGCCAATAGTGCAGGTAGGGTTCTTTTTGCCAAGGCTTATTAAAAGAAGTGGAAAAGATGTTGAATATTTAATAAAAAACATATTTGGATTAATCATAATGTTTTAATTATATTTGTTCAGCAATTGCGAAAAATCTTATCGTCTTTGCCCCCTTTGATGAGAGATTGAATATTTCGAAAGAAAGGCTTGACCCCAGCTAAAATTCAATGTTTTTTACTTAACATGTATTCCTTGGTTTAATAAGGCTACATTCGAATATATTGTAAGTTATTACAGACCCCCTTTACTTTTGGAAAGAAAGTAAGTTCCTGCTAGAGGAAGAGAGTCAATTAAAGATCTATGTACTTTAATTGGCTTTTTTTGTTGCTGTCACCACAGATTTGAGAATCATTAGATAAGCACGAAAACTAGCTTAGACTAAATTTATATGGTTCACAACTTCAAAAATTTGCTGGCAATTGTCATTCAATTTGGTATTACTATATTTGCAAAAAAAAGACATTGAAGAAAACTATATCTATAGCACATGGTGATGGTATCGGTCCGGAAATCATGAAAGCTACATTGAAAATATTGGATGCCGCAGGAGCAGATCTAGACTATCAAACAGTTAGAATTGGACGAGAGGCATTCGAAAGTGGCTACACCACTGGAATAGCACCTGAAGCATGGGATCAAATTAGAGATTCTAAGGTACTACTCAAAGCTCCGATTACTACTCCGCAAGGAGGCGGATACAAAAGTCTCAACGTGACTTTGAGAAAGACGATGTCCTTGTTTGCCAATGTGAGGCCTATCAAGACTTACACTCCGTTTATTCACAGTCACTTTTCCGGTATGGATCTCGTGGTTGTCAGAGAGAATGAGGAAGATTTGTATGCTGGAATTGAACATCAACAGACTTCGGAGGTCGTTCAGTGCTTGAAGCTCGTTTCCGCACCGGGATGTGAACGAATTGTGCGTTATGCTTTCGAGTACGCCAGAATACACGGACGGAAAAAAGTTACTTGCATGTCCAAGGACAATATCATGAAACAAGCTGACGGCCTTTTCCACAGTGTTTTCAATGAAGTAGCAAAAGAATACCCTGAAATAGAAAATGACCACTATATTATTGACATAGGATCAGCTTTGGTTGCGAATCAACCCTCAAGATTCGATGTTATTGTAACACTTAA
>CBDDLT010000004.1:0-218743 GCA_965230755.1 Saprospiraceae bacterium
CCTGTACAGCAGAAGGCTATGTTAACCCCCATTATTCATGAGTTGATCTATTGCAAAGCCTAATTACTTCAAAATCAAGCACGTCCTGCAATTTTTATTCTCAGCATATCAAGGATATGCCTGCGAGTAAAAATCACAGTGGAGCACTTAATTTTATTGCACTTAGACTTTTCATAACGAAAAACCCATGAATAATGCGGGTTAAGAGCTAAGTACAACCTCTATATTTAGATTACTCTTTATCAGCTTAATCGATATCGCCAATAGGATAATTCCAAATACCTTTCTGAGAAGATCCGCTCCACCTTTTCCTATCTTTCTCTGAATCCAGTCAGAGCTTTTCAAAACCAGATAGACAAACAACAAGTTGAGCAGAATCCCGAATAGAATATCAAGTTGAGCAAATTCTGACTTCAAGGATATAATGGTAGTCATCGTTCCAGCTCCCGCAATCAAGGGAAATGCCAAGGGCATTACAGTGCTTCTCCCTCCGGGTTTGTACTGATCTTTGAACAAGGTAATTCCCAATACCATCTCTATACCCATCAGGAATAGAATAATTCCACCGGCTATGGCAAAGGAAGGAACGTCCACTCCAAAGAAGGAAAGTAGTTTTTCCCCTGTGAACAAAAACAGAATCATAATCACTCCGGAGACCAGTGTTGCTTTGCCGGCTTGAATTAAACTTCCCTTTTCTTTCAAGCTAAGTATTATGGGCAAAGAACCAATAATATCGATAACCGAGAACAAAACTACGGTCACTGAAATCACTGCTGAGACATTAATCATATCCATATTTCGAATCGTTTGTGTATATTTAATGATCAAGGATCAATAACGGCAAGGTCAATATATTATTTTGTTATGCAAATCTTTTATGGTTGATGGTAAAATTAAGTTTTTCACATATCGCTTTCATCTTGAAGATCTTGATTATATCTGTCATCTTTTCCCATATTTTTTCTTGTGATTATCGGATAGGAGATCAAAATCCGGACTCCAAAGAGATGGGATTAGACAGCCTATTGTCTGAGCAATTTGACTCTCCGGCCTGGCATTTTGGCGATGAAGATCGACTAGCTTGGCAAAAACCCAAAGCGGTCATTGATTTATTGGGTGATCTCGAAGACAAAACCGTGGCAGATATTGGAGCCGGAACCGGTTACTTTAGCTATAGAATTGCGGAGAGAGCAAGAAAAGTCATCGCAATCGATATAGACACGATGGCGCTCGGTTATATAGAAAGAACCAAACTTAAACTTCCCAACAATATTGGTTCGAAGATAGAGACCAGGCTGGCTTTGCCGCATGATCCTAAGCTTAATCCTAAGGAAGCGGATATTGTACTGGTAGTCAATACTTATACATTTATAGAAGACCGCATTACTTACTTCCAGAATTTGATGCATACGCTTACTCCCTCTGCGCAACTGATGATTATTGATTTCAAAAAGAAGAAAACACCGGTTGGACCACCTTCTGGAACAAAAGTTGCTCTTAGTGTTGTGGAAAACGAATTGGAGTCAGCCGGATATGAATTGATGAGGAGTGATGATCGAATGTTGGACTACCAGTATATTGTACTGGCCAGGAAGAAAACTACCTTATTTCAATAGTAAATTAACCCTCCAATTGTATTTTTGCAGCTTTATTCTTTTAAGAAAATCAGGTATACATGTTTGTGAAAAGGCTATTGGGTTTCATATTTTTACTTGCCTTTATAGGAACTTTGGTCTATAAGTTCCAGGAAAATTTTCGACGTTCTGATGATGCACTAATTTTTTCCATCCTAGCTATTTTAATTGTGCTCATGATCGTCATGGTCGTATTTAGAATTCTCACAAGAAATTAAAAAAGGGAAAACCCGAATGGATTCTCCCTTTTTCTATATCTATTGGATTAGCTTTTACTAATCTTCAACCACTTCAAAATTCAAGTCTGCTACCACTTCCTTATCGAAATTCACTTTGGCAGTATAACTTCCAATATGCTTAATTTCTTCCTCTGGCAACTCGATGATCTTACGATCTACATCTTCGTTTAGTTGCTCTTTAATAGCCTGAGCCAACTGAATATTAGTGACACTTCCGAAAATCTTACCTGTAGCCCCGGCTTTAGCACCAATTTTGATCACTGTACTGCCCAGCTTGTCCACAATACCTCTGTAAACTTCCAGAACTTTTTGTCTTTGCTCTTCTTCTTTCTCTTTTATTTGAGCCAATTTAGCCAGATTAGTCTTATTGGCAATCAAAGCAATTTTATTGGGTATCAGGTAATTTCTACCATAGCCATTTTTCACTTCAACGACATCGTGCTTTTCCCCAACGTTTTCCTGATTTTTTAACAATATTACTTGCATGATAAGTAAAATTTAAATTGTTTATTTGAATTGATCACTAACATAAGGAAGCAATGCCAAATGACGTGCTCTCTTAACAGCTCTCGATACCCTTCTTTGCCATTTCAAAGAATTACCAGTAATTCTTCTTGGTAAGATCTTGCCCTGCTCATTCAGAAATCCTTTCAAGAATTCTGAGTCTTTGTAATCGACATGTCTTAGTTTATACTTAGTAAACCTACAGTACTTTTTACGGTTTTGCCCGATATTAGGGTTACTTAAAAATTTTATATCGTCTCTAGAAGCCATAATTTTTTATTTATTCAGATTCATCACTTTTTTTAACAGTCGGTTCCGGTTCTTTGTCCGAACTCGCACTAACAGTTTGAGCTGGTTCTTCCTGCTCTTCTTCCTTCTTTCTATTTCCAATCAAGCCATTTCTCTTGTCGTCATTGAATTTGACGGCATGTTTGTCCATGGCGATGGTTAAAAATCTAAGAATCCTGCTATCTCTGGAAAGCGCCAATTCCAATTTAGGAATCAATTGGCCGGTTTCAGAAGAAAATTCGATACTGTAATAAACACCTGAATTTCTTTTTTGGATAGGATAGGCCAATTGTTTTAAGCCCATCTCGTCTACAGCGACGATACTAGAACCCTCGTTCTGTATATGCTCACTGTAATTTTTTGCTGCCCCTTTAATTTCATCGCTGGACAGCAACGGGTCTACGATGAAAGTTACTTCATAATGTCGCATTCAATAATATTTATTTTAAATGGAGTGCAAAGATAGTGCTAATTATCTTTAATTACAAATTTTTTGGGTAGCGTAAATTATTACTATTTCTGCATCACGGCGATGCGATCCGAGGGATTGTAGCTACCTTTCATTCTAGGGTGCTGTCTTCCATTGGTGTATTCGACCACAGCTTTGTTAATATAGGAATAGAGTTCTTGAATGGTTATGTATTGATCAGCATTGATATCTGCTCTACCAGAAAGTCCTTTCAGGAGAAAATGACTGAAAACACCTTGTCTCAAGCCATCACTTTCCAAGCTTGTCTCTTGTTCTTTCGACGAAAGAAGATAAATGGTACCGTCTGACCAGTCTACAAAACTGCTGTAACTATTTGCCATACCTTTTGACCGAAACGCATTACCGGCATGGCATGCATCAAAAGCTAAAAATTTGCACTTTGCTTCTGAAGATCGAATTAAACTCTCTATTTCCTGATAGTAGACTTTCTTCAGAACACCATCGTAATCATAAGGCAGTAATGCATCATCCTCGCCATGTCCGGAGAAATACACAAAAACCATGTCCTTTTCATTGGTCTGTGAGCATATCTTTTCGAATGCTTTTTCGATATTCTCTTCTGTAGCCATATCGTCGACCAGAAGATTGATCTGGTCCTTTGGAATAGCACCACCTTCAGGACTCCTTAAGTGAGCATATAATTGATAGGCGTCATCATCCGCGTACTTCAACGCCGGCATGTTCGGATAATTAGAAATTCCTATCACAATAGCGTATACCTCTCCGCGCTGATCGTCGTGATTTTCTGATGCATATTCTTGCTTGACCAGCATCCCTCTATTCCATATTCCTTCAATTAATGTTCCGTCGCTGAGTTTCAATTGACCATAACCGTCAAAATATCCTTTCTTCCAGCCCCCTCTGAATGATTCACCATTGGCATAGATCGCCTCTCCGTTACCACTAGGTAGTCCTTCTTTAAATTCTCCTGAATAAAGCGCATTTTGCTTGGAAAAATAGTATTGTCCGGCACCATCATTGCAATTCCCTTTCCAGCACTTCTCTTCCCTCATATCCGCGCTATCAAGGCTAGACTCTTGCTGCACAAAGCCCTCTGCGGACTTGCTACGCAGTTGTGCGTGCAGAGCTGTACTTAAGTATGACATGCATACTACGAACAGTACTAGACGATATGATAATGATAAAGGCATCATTTATTTGTTCAGTAACGATCTCTAAAGATGGAGTATCCGACTCCCAATTCTATAGTAAAATTCCTTATTCTCTCTTCTTTAAGCGTAACCTGGTTGCCATTGAGATCAACAAAAGACTGAGGCCTTAAGTAAATTTGGTTGGTAAAATCGGGTTGAATACTTACAATGAAAATGGCCATACCCTTAGAATGAAGCAACCACTCATATCCAAAGCTGAGGGTCACACCAGCAACCACTGGATTTATGTCATCTTCTAAAGCCTGAAAAATTTCAAAATCATTAGCCAAATTATATTCTCCTCTAAAAGCAAGAACATACCAGATTGCGTTACCACTATCTTTTACGCTTCTTCCTTTCATTCCGATATTGGCGACTAAATTTTTGTGTTTATTCCTATATCGCCGATCAATTACATCTCCAGTATTGAAAGAAACCCCTCTAAATCTTTGGGTAAAGCCTCTTACATGGTATCCCAAACTCGAATAGAATGATCTTCCTCTTCCCGGTTTATAATTTTCATAGGTAAAATCAAAGTGAGGAGTGAATAAGGCTTGCTGAGAAAAGCTTTCCCATCTTTGCGACGCAATGCTCAAGCCTCCTTGTACTCCGTACACCCTATACTCAGGTTGAGCAAACATGGATACAATCAATGTTAAATTAAGGGCTGCTAACAGGAAATATCTTTTCTTCCACATAAAGATCACATTTTTATACTGCCATCTAAGTTACTCAATCAGTGCTTTATTTTACCCTTAATCTTTGACCAATACTGAGGTGATTATTTTCAATACCGTTTAACTCTCTTAGACTGTCTACAGTCATATCGTGCATTCTGGAAATTCTATAAAGGGTATCTCCTTTGTTAACAGTATAGTATTCCTCAACACTTTTTGCTATCTCTTCCTGTCGCACAGAAGTCTTAAGTTCGATATTTTCTCTCTGATCCTTTTCTTCTTCCTGTGATTCCTCAACCGTAGCAGGAGATTCTATTTTGATCGTCAAGTTCACCTGACTTGGAGGATTTCCGCGTTCAAGAAAACTCTCTCTTGGACTGATATAGAAATCCAAGTGATCTCCTCGCAATCCCGCAAAATCATTAGTGTTCTGTTCGATTACTTCTTCTTTGATCTCCGGTATAGGCTTGGTTTCCTCAACTCTATTTTTCCTTTTAATATTTCGCTCTTTAGGAATAATTTTCACCTTATCCTTTTTAGGTCTTTTACCGCTCAAGTAGATGTATTCTCCAGCCTTTGGCTCAGAAAAATCATCCATTCTATTTCTTCTTCTTAAAGCTTCTTCCAGAATACCGTAGTTCTGGGAAATATCAAATAGGTTTTCGTTCACTCTTACGATATGGAGCTTTTTCTTACTCATATTTCGATTTCGCTTACCCTGTAGATATACTCGATAACCCTTTTTGAGCTTTTGGCCGGGAGCGAACAACTCCTTATTGTATTTTAAGATTTTAGACAGACCTACTCCGGTTCTTTCTGCAAGACTATTTGGACTATCACCTTCCATGGCTTCGATCACCTGTGCTCCGTTCACGGCATAGGTAAATACTCTGCTTCCTTCGGATGGCCTTATATCTTCATAAGAAGGATTATCATATTGCCACAACTCATAGGTCTCTATTAAATTAATAAGGAGACTTGAGTATTTAGGATTGGTAGCGTATCCTGACTTTTGAAGTCCTTTTGCCCAAGAGATATAGTCTTGATTGCCATATTCGAATAAAAATCCATAGCGGTACGCCTTATTTGGATCCTTAAGAAACTGAGAATGGGCGTAATAGGAATCCTCCGCAGATGGAAACACTCGAAAACATGATTTTCTCAAATTACCCTTTTTGTCATAATCATCATCCTCTCTGAACTTCTTCTTGCCGCTCCAAGAACTACCGCATTTGATACCAAAGTGATTATTGGCTTCAACTGCCAGATATGATCTTCCGGCATTCGACTCCAAAATACCTTGAGCCAATTTAATACTCGCAGGAATCCCTGCCCTATTCATTTCTGTTACAGCAATAGGATAGTATTTATTGATGTATTCCAAGTAGGCGGTATTTTTAGCCTGAATACCACTCAGACACAAAAACGCGCACAAAAACACAAAAAATAACTTCTTCATAGCATTGATTTTGGTAAGGATTGAAATACTATAAAATCAAATCCATACATATTTCATTTTTTATTAATATCAAAAACATTGCCAATTTTCTCTCCCAGCCAAATCAATGATGAACAAGCAGCTTATTAAAGAATTTGAATACTGGGAATGGATTAACTATATTACGGGGTAAATTAGTACAGACTTTAACATAATTTTAAATCCGAAAAATGTGATTATTAGGTTTATGTTCGTCTAAAGAATACATTATTTTATAACAACAACAATTTCGATGGAAATCACAGATTTATTAAAATCACAACTCAACGCACAAAACTTATCTACGTTATCTCAGTTTTTCAACATTAATGATGATAGAAAAACTGAAGCGGCGTCCAATGCCATTTTTTCAACGCTTTTGGGAGCTTTGACAAAAAATGCCAGGGAAGACTCTGGAGCTACGGGAATCTTTAATGCACTTAGAAAAGATCATGATGGAAGTATCATGAGCGATCCTCTGGGTTTTATTTTAGGCAACAGACAGACTAGCAATAGCCGGATGTTGAATGGTTCAGGTATTATAGGACATCTTTTAGGCAATAATGTAGGAAATGTTGCTGGAATGATCAGCAAAGCAACGGGAATAGACCAAAGAACGGTACAAAGCATGTTGCCTGTTTTAGCTCCTATCGTGATGGGTGCTGTAGGAAAGAGCATGAGAAGTACTTCGGAGGATCAGCAAAATCCACAATTGGTAAGAGGTATGCTTGAAAATACCGTTGAAAAGGAAAAAGAGCAGAATCCAATGATGGACATGGCAGCTAAATTTCTAGATCAGGACGGTGACGGTAGTGTAGTAGATGATCTATTAGGTATGTTTGGAAAGTTCTTAAGAAAATAATCAAACAGATATAATACAGGTTAATGTTAAAGGGACAAGTAGTTACTTTTCCCTTTTAATTTATGCCAAAGTAAAGACTAAAGTCTTATGTTGCCTCTAAATTACTTGATCTCTATATTCGGATATTCTCACCTGGCCCATACAAAGGATTCTAAAACGCTATATCAAAAATATATTCCCACATCTTATCTTGAAAGTTAACCGGCACCAATGAGGCGTCCGGATTATCGCCCATTCTGAGGACGATTAAATTCTGTGAGGGCACAATATTCAGCAACTGTCCATTTTTTCCCATAGCAGCGTACATATCAGAAGGAGCAGATGGCGTCAGGGATCTATTCAAAGAAACCTGAAGACCTGGGTACATGACAGAAGATTTTCCGTTCAGCCACCACAAATAACCGTACGCGGGATTGATTTCCTGTGAAGAATTGATACTCTCCGACATAAAACTAGGATCAATAAGTTCTTCTTCCTCCCATTTTCCTCCATTGAGTATTAACAAGCCAAATCTGGCCATCGATCGAGCTTTACTAAAATAGACATGATTAAAATCCAGATACGTCCAATTTCCTTCCATCCCAATAGGATGTTTGAGATTCTCTTCAAAATAACTGTCGAAATCCATCTCGGTTGATCCAGAAACAACTCCATCTAGCAAGGTATAAGGAGCGTTGTGGTAGGCCCACCGATCCTCGGGATCTTCTAAATAGGTCAAGCAACGAGATTCAGTACAATCTGTATTAACTCCTCGATCATTCAAGCCCGTCGTCATTGTTAGCTGATGTCTAACTTTTATCTTACTTTCCCGATCTTCTGTCATGGATGTCCAGCCTTTTCCCAAGTATTGAGAACTTGGATCCTCAATGCTCAAATGACCTTGAGTTTGTGCTTGCCCGACCAAAAAAGAAGTTAGAGTTTTTCCAGCGGAAGCCCAGTACCACTGACTATCCTTAGTAAAAGGCAATCCAAGAAGTGATTTACCAAAGTACTCCTCCACCACAATTTTACCATCCTTTAGAATGATGAATGCCCTGGTATCATTGTCTCCTAAAAACTCCAATAAATCGCCTAACTTGTCCTGATCCCAATCTAACTCTGCCGGCGAAGTAGTCTCCCAATCTTCTTGACCAACCGGTGGAAAATACAATTCATTTGTATTATCAGAAGGTGGGTCATCAACCTGTTCTTTAGCACAGGATAAAAGGAATACGATCACTATGAAAAAACAATATCTCATCGGCTTTTTTCTTTTGACTACTAACGAGACAAAAGGATTAGTTGGTACAACTTAAGTTTTTCCTAACAAAAAATAGTATTTCCTTAATTGGGATGAATTATGATTCTAGGGTCAACGCGGAACAAAATCAACGTGCTACTAAGACGATTCCATATTTCTAATGGCTCTGATATGATTATCCAACTCTGCCTCACTATGAATGAGTACTTCACGAGGCTTACTTCCTCTCGCAGGACCCACTATACCAAAATGCTCGAGTTGATCCATGATTCGACCTGCCCTGTTATATCCTATCTTCAACTTACGCTGTATCATGGATGTCGATCCACTATTCGCTTGAAAGACCAATAAAGCACTCTCATCAAACAGTTCGTCCAAGTCCCTTAGGGTGATTTCAGCCACCCCACCCTCTTCATCATCATCGGTTTTATACTCGGGCAAAAAATACGGTTTAGGAAAGGACTTCTGATCTGCAATAGAGTCCACAAGTTTTTCAACCTCGGGAGTGTCAATAAAAGCACACTGAAGTCGGATAGTTTTACCTCCAACCGATAGCAACATATCCCCTTGTCCTACCAATCGCTCTGCCCCGGGAGTATCGAGAATAGTTTTAGAATCCACTCCAGACGTTACCTTAAAGGCAAGTCTTGCAGGGAAATTGGCCTTGATCATACCCGTGATAATATTGACAGATGGACGTTGCGTAGCAATGATTAAGTGTATACCTACGGCCCTGGCCAGCTGAGCCAATCTCGCAATAGGCAATTCAACTTCTTTACCGGCAGTCATGATTAAATCGGCAAATTCGTCAATTACCAATACTATAAAGGGCAAAAAGCGATGACCTTTATCTGGATTGAGCTGACGCTTGATAAACTTCTCATTGTATTCTTTGATATTTCGCGTCCGGGCTTTTTTTAATAGGTTATAACGATCGTCCATTTCGATACAAATGGAATTTAGGGTATTCACCACTTTCCTAGTTTCAGTTAGAATAGGCTCTTCTGCATCCGGAAGGTAAGCTAGAAAGTGATTCTCTATATCGCTATAAATACTCAACTCTACCTTCTTCGGATCTACCAATACCAGTTTGACTTGACTGGGGTGCTTTTTATATAGAATAGAAGCCAGAATTGCGTTGATACCAACCGACTTTCCTTGACCAGTAGCTCCGGCAACAAGAAGGTGTGGCATCTTGGCTAGATCAGCAATGAAAACCTCAGCAGAGATCGTCTTACCCAGAGCAATGGGTAGGTCCATCTTGGCATGCTGGAATTTTTTCGACTGAAGGATTTCTCGCAAACCGACAATTTGACGCTTTTTATTAGGAACCTCTATACCAATCGTCCCTTTTCCTGGTATAGGAGCAATAATCCGTATTCCAAGCGCTGCCAAACTCAAGGCAATATCATCCTCCAGATTTCTGATTTTGGAGATTCTCACTCCAGTGGCCGGTACAATTTCGTATAGTGTAACCGTAGGACCTACAGTCGCCGTAATCTTTTTAATACCTATTTTATAATCGTTGAGCGTCTTCTCAATCTTTTCCTTTTTTTCTTGTAGTTCCGCCCTGTCTGTCGCTACGTCATCGTTGTTATAAATCTCCAATAGCTCCAGAGAAGGATGTTGGTAATTGCTGAGATCTTTGGTAGGATCATAAGGTTCTAGGTGATCTGCATTCTCTTTTTCTACAAGAAGTGTTTCCGTACTTTTTTGAAGATCGGAAAAATCAGAGATATGATCGACGGTATTGAGTTCACTCTCTGTTTCAGGCGTGATAATCTCGAATTCGTCATTGAGCTCTGATTCTTGTATTTCTATCTTGACTTCTGTAGGGGTTTCATTCACTTCAACTTTTTCTTCTTGTGCCTCAGATGACAAGTCCATTCCCATTAAATAATCTGAAGCGCTGATCTCGTTGAATTCCTCCTCTTCGTCGACTACGACCTCCTTGGTTTTTACTTTGCTTGACTTTTTCTCCTTGCGGTTCGAAAATAAGTTCTTGCTAAAAGAAGGAAATTCTGCTATCCATTTTCGAATGGATAAGTCTTTGAACTCAGGATTGAAAAGCCAAATAATTATTAGACCGAGAATTAAAAAGAATAGAAAGCCCAGGCCTAAGGCACCGAGTAACTTCGTGAGGAAATCTCTTATCCCTCCTCCGATGTTTCCTCCGATATTCAGAGAAACATTCGAAAAAGCGAAAGCAAAGAAAACAGATAAGAATACGGATAGGTATAAACACCATTGCCACTCCCTAAGAAGTCTTTCAGACTTCAGCCCAAAGAGAAATACCCAGCCTGTTTTGGCCAGCATGAATATGGGTAAAAAGGCCATAATTCCTATCCCTTTATACATCAGGATGTGCGAGGCCAAAGCTCCTAGCTTTCCCAAAAAATTAGCTGCTCCGTAATTTTGATTAAACAGGTACTCACCCGAAGCCAAGCTTACGTGATTAAAATCTGCTTTCCACGTAAATAGATAGGCTGCACAAGCAAAAAATAGAAATACAGCAGAAGCCAACAATATCATTCCTAATATTTTGCTTCCTCTTCCGTCTTGGACAAAACTTGCCGTCCTCTTTTTTGTAGTTTTCTTAGTCTTCTTCCTAGCCTTCCTAGCCACTGGTCTAGCTTATCTTCATTGAATCACAAAGATATACATAATATTTTATTTAGATATTTTATCCCTTGACTGGTCCAATGCTGCGTTTTGTGATTGTTATCAGTTATCAGTGGTCTGTGATCGGGTAGATTTATATTTAGTAATCTGATGACAAGAATAATCTGTCAAGCACCGATTTCCTATTTGTGAAAAATGAAAAAACCTTTTGATTTACAAAGAACTAAGTTTTTCTCCTGCCTCGAGAAGTAGTTCGTCTGTTTTCGCAAAACAAATTCGAGCCAGTCCTTCATCCAATCCGTCAGAATAAAAAACAGAAGGAGGAATTACTGCCACCCCTATTTCTTTGGTTAGCCATTCGGCAAATTCAATATCGCTTTTGTCAGAATACTTAGAGAAGTCAATCAACTGAAAGTAAGTACCATAGCAAGGAAGAAGCTCTAATGGGCTTTGATGAATAATTTCGCGTAGAAGGTCTCGTTTTTTCTGGTAAAAACTCGATATGCCCTCTGTCTTTTCCGGGTTTTCCATATAATCGGCCAGAGCATATTGTATGGGTGTATTAGAAGAAAAGACGTTAAACTGATGGACTTTTCTGAATTCTTTCATCAGCTCTTGTTCGGCCACCACATATCCCATTTTCCAGCCGGTAGCATGAAAAGTTTTTCCAAAGGAATAAACTGCAAAACATCTACCCCATAAAGCATCCATACTGAGACAACTCTCATGAACAAAGCCATCATATACAATATGCTCATAAACCTCATCGCTCAACAAGATGAGATTGGGATAATCCTCCATTATTCTGCCCAACTGATCCCAGTCCTCCCATTCGAGAATCTGACCGGAAGGATTGTGTGGCGTATTGAGGATGATCATCTTTGTATTTTCATTGACCAAGTCCCTTAACTCAGACCAATAAACCTTAAAATCCGGTTTTGACAAACTGAACGGGACACATATGCCTCCATGCAGTTTCACAGCGGGCGCATAAGAGTCGTAGGCCGGTTCGACCAGAATTACCTCATCCCCTGGATGAACCATGGCTGCTACAATGGTATAAATCGCTTGAGTACCACCGGAGGTAATGGTAATTTCTTTGTTTGGGCTCAACTTTCTATTGTATCGGCGTCTTATTTTATCTCCTAAAATATCGAGCAAAGCTGGTAAACCCGGCATAGGGGCATACTGATTCTTACCGTCCAGCATATACTGATAAACCAATTCAATTAATTCGTTATCTATGCTGAAGTTTGGAAATCCCTGCGACAAGTTAATGGCGCCATAATCATTGGCCATTTTTGACATGACAGAAAAAATGCTCTCCTTCGTATCTTCTAATTTACTCTTTATCAACATCTCCTCTTGTACTATAATTTATGCTCCCAATCGAATGCCGACATCTGACTTAAACTTTTAGATAGTAAGTTGATGCAATTCAGAATATCTTGTTTATGACACATTTCTATCACCTGGTGAATATGCCTGGTAGGAATACTCAATGCGCCTGCAATTGCCCCTCCAGCTCCGGATCTTTGAATTGCTGCCGTATCTGTACCTCCCAGGGGTAAAACTTCGTGTTGCCACTGGATTTCTTCTTTATCCGCAGTGCTTCTCAAGAATTTTATCATTCTCGAATCACAGATTGCTCTTCCATCTAATATTTTAATAGCCACCCCACCTCCTAAAGATGTCACTTGCTCATGCTCCTGGCTCCCAGGCAAATCATAAGCTATAGTGGTATCGATAGCTATTCCAAAATCGGGGTTAATGGCCGAACTCACAGCCTCCGCACCCCTTAAGCCTACCTCTTCTTGAACGGTAAAAACAAAATAAGAGTCGTAGTCGGGCTGAATGGATTTCATTTTTTTCAAAACTTCGACTAGAACAAAAACAGAGACTCTGTTATCCAGAGATTTGCTATTGACACAATCACCCATTTCTACCAATTCCCGCTCTCTAGTTATGGCATCTCCTATGTCAATTAAGGATTTCAACTCCTCCGCGGATCTACCCGTATCGATAAAGAAATCATCCATTTTAGGAGCTTTATGACGTTCTTCAGCAGTCATAATATGAATGGGTTTTGAGCCCATTACACCATAGATCGTTTCTTTACCATGAATTAATACTCTTTGCGCAGTAAGCGTTTTTGGATCAAACCCACCAAGGGGGTGAAACTTCACAAATCCATTCTTATCTATATGTGAAACCACGAACCCAATTTCATCCATATGGGCGGCCAATAGCAGACGTTTATTTTTTTTCCCTTTTTTAAAGGCGATAAGGTTACCCATGTTATCCACGGATAATTCATCACAATAATCCCGAACATTTCGGGCAACTAAGGATCTAATTTCTTCTTCATATCCTGGGGCGCCAGAAGCCTTGCATATCTGACTCAACAACTCAATATCAATCATGTAAAGAAATAATTTGTCTTCTAAAATTATTACTTTGTGGCCCTGGTAAATGCTAAATTACAAAAAAAGAGGGCTTGACAAGAATTAAAAATTTAGCGAAGGATACTCTGATCTATGGTCTTGCTGTAGTTCTAAACCCATTGATCAATACTTTCGTACTTCTCAAACTTCTCACAACACAGCTGGACACTTATCAATTTGGTGTTTATAACTATTTTTACCCCATTGCTGGAATTCTTATTGTCGTTTATTCCATGAGGATGGAGACGACCTATTTTAGAATGACCAATGACTACGGTGAATCCAAAGTTTTCGCACAAGCTTTTTATATCGTGATGATGGCCAGCACCATCTTAAGCTTATTTTTATGGTTTAATTCTCATGCCTTTGCCGCCTTTATGGGTGAAGCGGATTATTCTCGTTACCTCAGGTATTTTGCCATTATTCTTTGGTTGGATGCTTTCTGCGCTGTTCCATTTGCCAGGTTAAGACACCGAGAAAAATCTTTAAAATTCGCCCTTCTCAAAATCTTCAATGTTCTCCTTACTCTAGTATTGATCCTAGCACTTTTCTTTGTGCTTCCTAAAATACCTACTGAAAGCCTAGGACCTTTCGAGCAGATCATTGAAAACAAGTTGTGGCTGGATGGATTGTTCATCTGTAATTTGATCGCCAGCTTTGTATTATTCCTTTATTTCGGATTCCATTTAATTCGAACGAAGTTAACTGCTCCGGATCTACACCTCATAAAAAAGAAAATGTTGCCCTATACCATTCCTTTGGTATTGATTAGCCTTGCCGGCAATTCCAATCAATTCTTGGATCGAATCTTACTTCCTTTTTTTTCCAGCGATAATATACAGGAAGGTATGAGCAATACTGGAATTTACGGTAGCGCAACAAAGATTGCTACGATTATGCTACTCTTCTCAAAAGCATTTAATTATGCTTTCGACCCTTATGTATTTAAGGCTTATAAGGAAAACAAAAATACGGACCACTTAGCGCGCATTGCGCTGTCGTATACCATTGTTTCTTCCGTGATTCTGGTGTTTAGTATTTGTTTTTCAGATGTTTTGTCATTGTTATTGGGTGCTGACTTCAAGTCTGGCATGCAATACGTTCCCCTGCTTCTTTTTGCTTATCTCCTTATTGGTTTGTACTATCATTTCGGAGTTTGGTATAAGTTAACCGACCAGACCATGAAGGGAGCCATCATTGCTATCCTAGGAGTTATAGTCACCTTCTTTTTTAATCTAATTCTAGTGCCTAAAATTGGATTATACGGTCCGGCTCTGACCATCATTGTCAATTATCTTTTTATGTCTGTACTATGCCTCATATGGGCCAGAAATTATTTGGTCATTTCTTATCCCTTGGGCAGAATGGCAATGCACGTACTATGGAGTCTCCTATTCGCTGTTGCTTTTATATTTATCTTTTCGAAAATGTCCTACAGCTACGTCTATGCTTTTGTCTTATTTGCGGTTTATTTAATCAGTATTTACTGGGTCGAGAGAAAATCGTTCAGGTCGATGCTTGCTTCTAGAAAATTATAGGAGATTACCAGTAATTCCTACTACTTCCGGGCAATAATGAAATTGTACCAGCGTATAATAATTATTACATCTATAAACCATACACTAGAATGAAAAATCTATCCTTTCTATTTCGAATCATAGTTATTCTTATTTTCTCTGTCACATTATCTTGTATAATCTACTCTTGTTCTGACGATGTAATTGAGGAAGAACTTATGGAAGAAGTCAATCCGAACGAAATGGAAGACGAACAAGAAACCGAAGAAGAAACCGAAGAAGAAACCGAAGAAGAAACCGAAGAAGAAGAAGAAGAAGAAGAAGAAGAAGAAACCGAAGTTGACACCTTGTCAGCAGATGATTATAGAAGCCCATATTTAGGAGATTTTGACTTTTATTCATACCCTGTTAGATGGAGTGGTGATGATGGTTATTCAACAGGTGATACAGTAATTTATAGGGGTAAAATAACTCATCTCACAGATACGGATAGTTCAATAGTAATTCAATACCGAGAACCCTGTACCTCCTCAGGATGCAATAGAAACTGTTGCCTGACCCCTAAGTTGATGCAATCGGGAGTTTTGAACTATGATGAGTATCTTGAACTATATCATGGAAATTCGTTTAATGGAGCTTATCGAACACAAGACACCATTAGATTTAGTATTGGATCAGGGGGGCGAGGATCCTGGTATTATAATAAAGTATGGGGAATTCGAGTCGAATAGTAATGAATTTAACCAAATAGATCTTCCTCTAATCTAATTCTCCTAGTCTGCTCAATTGACAGTCGATTTTCAGCTAGATAATTGACAAACTCTTCCTGCTTTATTGTCCGGGCCCCAAGAGAAGCCAAGTGGTCCGTTTCTTGTTGACAATCCACTAGCATGAAGTTCTTTTCTTTCAGTATTCTTACCAGAGAAATAAAGGCAAACTTTGAAGCATTCTTTCGTCTGGCAAACATAGACTCTCCGAAAAAAATTCTACCTAAGGCTATTCCATATAGACCTCCTACCAATTCATTACCTTCAAATACCTCTATGCTGTGTGCTATTCCTAGTTCATTCAGTTTTATATAGGCCTCTTTCATATCTGGACTAATCCAGGTACCTTCCTGGTCTTTCCTTTCTACTTCGGCACAAGCTGTTATGACTTCTTCAAAACATTGATTCGAACTAAGCTGAAATTTGCTTTGATTAAAATAGGGCCTCATACTCTTGGCAATCTTCAAGTCCTCCGGGAACAAAACCATACGGTCCTTGGGATGCCACCATAGTATCTCTTGTCCTTCATTGTACCACGGAAAAAACCCTAGGGAATATGCTTCAACAAGACGATAAACGGATAAGTCACCACCGATGGCTATCAATCCATCTTCTTCTGCAAGGCTAGGGTCCGGAAATACGATTTGGTCTTCTGGTAGCCTGAAAATGGGCATTAAACGGGAATTCTTTCAACAACGGCATTCAAGCCTCTATCTACCAAGGCACGTCTCCATTCATTCAGCTTCTTAAACCTTCCGGTCTTAACGATAGCTTTTCCATTGAAATGGATCATCATGGACAGTTGTTCGGACTGAATAAAACTGTGTTTTAATACCTCTATGAAACACTGAATTACCCAATCAAAAGTGTTGTGATCATCATTGTATACGATGAGTTGGGCGGGATTGCCCTGATCGATATCATCTGCAACTAATATTTCCTCCTCTACAAATACGTCTTCCTGTATCATCAAAATAAACACTTATTGATACACAAAAATAAATAAAATGCACCTAAATATCTTTATATCTGCATGCTCTCAAGTGAATTTATTTTAGTTGGCATTTTAGGACAAGACAGTATTTCGAGTTCTTGATCTTTTCTAATTGGGGCTTATTTTAAGCCTACTATTAACTGTGCCATTAATCCCCAGAATACCATTTGTCATATGAAAATTTATTAGGGAATACACCGCTGAACTATCCTTCCGACCGATACCTTTTACCCCAACATACAACTGATCACAGACAACCAATCACTTTAATAAATACATAAAAACAATGACGACTCAGTAGTAACTTTCTTTGTACCTTCCCGCCTAATTGCGGAAATGGATCATATTCGAAAATCATATTTACAACTGCACATAGCCGTTCTTCTTTTCGGGTTTACGGCTGTTCTGGGAGACTTGATCAACCTGTCCGCTTTTTGGTTGGTATGGTGGAGGGTCTTGCTAGCCAGTTTATCCATACTTATTATCCTTGGCTGGGCTCGTTTAAGACGCATCAATAACAAAAAGTTAATCCTTATCTATTTTGGAATCGGCGCTCTTGTCGCTGCCCACTGGGTGAGTTTTTACGGTTCCGTCAAACTGAGCAACGCAAGTCTCGGGGTTGTATGTTTGGCAACAACTTCATTTATGACTTCTATTCTCGAACCCATTATGCTTAAAAAGAAGTTCAGATGGGTAGAATTGTTACTGGGTCTTTTCATCATTCCAGGGATGATATTGATAGTGAGAGGATCTCCTATGGAATACAATCTTGGAATAGTTGTAGGTCTGATATCTGCTCTATTAGCTAGTCTTTTTGCGGTACTTAATAAATCGGTCATTGAAACCAATGACCCGATGACGATCTCATTTTTCGAATTGAGCAGTGCATTTATTTTTCTTTCGATTTTGGCGCCTTTCGTCCTGTCTTTTACTGACGCTACAACCATTATCCCTCCCAGTTGGAAAGATTGGTTGTACCTGGTAATATTGGCATTGGCCTGTACTACGCTGGCATATAGTTTAACCCTCTCTTCGCTAAGGCATCTCAGTGCTTTTGCCAGTAATCTGACCATTAATATGGAACCGGTGTATGGAGTTGTTCTGGCTTGGATTCTATTAAATGACGGAGAAGAACTAGATCAAAACTTTTATTTGGGATCTTCTATCATTGTACTTTCCGTATTTATGTATCCTTTAATACGTAAATATCAAAGAAAAAAGGAAGATAAAATGCTATAAGTCGAATCCAACACAGCCCTTCCAATTTTTTAGGTATTCCCGTCTTCATTTCGTATTTTTCGATCCCGATGGGAAATGCTATTTTGGAAAATCACCAAGGAACAATTCACAATATGGAGCTAGACAGAGATATTCTCGAAAGAGGGT
Source organism: Saprospiraceae bacterium (assembly GCA_965230755.1). Classification (GTDB taxonomy): domain Bacteria; phylum Bacteroidota; class Bacteroidia; order Chitinophagales; family Saprospiraceae; genus DATFJT01. The sequence continues at coordinate 18,293 of CBDDLT010000004.1, forward strand.
TTGAACTAATCGTTACTGCTAAAAGTATAACTGAGGTTTACGAAAAAAACTTCAAAAAAGTATCGAAGTATGTGCACGCCACCTCTCGCGGACATGAGGCTATTCAAGTAGCAGCGGGATTGTTACTGAATGAGCACGATTATTTGTCGGCATATTATCGTGATGATGCCATGCTTTTGGCCATCGGAATGACTCCATATGAACTGATGTTACAGGTACTAGCCAAGAAAGATGATCCCTTTAGTGGAGGAAGAACCTATTATTCGCACCCAAGTTTAAATAGAGAAGGTTTTCCCAAAATACCACACCAAAGTTCTGCCACGGGCATGCAAGCAATTCCAGCTACTGGAGTTGCAATGGGAATAAGATATAAAAATCTAGAAGGACTATATTCTTCTGAAGACGCTTCCAAAGGTATCGTCCTTTGTTCTTTGGGAGATGCCAGTGTTACAGAAGGAGAAGTAGCTGAGGCTTTTCAAATGGCCGCCTTAAAGCAGCTGCCAATCATCTACCTCATTCAGGACAATGGCTGGGATATTAGCGCCAATGCTGAGGAGACAAGGGCGCAGAATGCCTACGAATACATCCAGGGTTTTCACGGTATCCAAGCTATATCCATCGATGGAAATGATTTTGCCTCCTGTTATCACCATATGAGAGAGGCCGTAAATTATGTCAGGGAGAACAGACAGCCCTTCCTTCTCCATGCCAAAGTTCCTCTTTTGAATCATCACACGAGTGGTGTGAGAATGGAATGGTACCGGGATGATTTGGAAGAGCATAGAAGCAGAGACCCTTATCCGATCATCAAGTCGCAGATGTTAAACAATGGGTGGTCAGAAGAGGATTTAGCATCTATGGAAAGAACAATTTACAGTCGGGTAACGGAAGATTTAAACAAGGCCATTCTTGCTCCGGATCCCAAGCCAGAAGATCTGTTTACTCATGATTTTGCTCCGACTCCTATTCTACATGAGTCTGGGACTAGAAAGCCTGCAGGTGCTGAAGAGAAAGTAATGGTTGACTGTGGCCTATTTGCCATAGAGGAATTAATGAGAGCTAATCCCGAATGTCTGTTGTACGGTCAAGATGTCGGCGCCCGTTTAGGAGGAGTATTTAGGGAAGCTGCTACATTGGCGCAGAAATTTGGAGACAACCGGGTCTTCAATACTCCAATTCAAGAGGCTTTTATAGTAGGGAGCACAGTTGGTATGTCGGCTGTAGGCTTGAAGCCTATCGTCGAAGTGCAGTTCGCCGATTACATTTGGCCAGGGCTGAATCAACTTTTTACGGAGGTCAGTAGATCCTGTTATCTATCCAATGGAAAATGGCCGGTGAATATGATTCTAAGAGTGCCTATTGGTGCATACGGGAGCGGTGGACCCTACCATTCAAGTAGTGTAGAATCAGTTGTGACCAATATACGAGGAATTAAGATTGCCTATCCCTCGAATGGAGCGGATCTGAAAGGCTTAATGAAAGCTGCCTTTCACGACCCCAACCCCGTAGTTATGTTTGAACACAAAGGACTTTACTGGTCTAAGATCCCGGGAACAGAAACCGCTAAGAGCGCACTACCAGCGGAAGATTACATCCTACCCTTTGGACAGGCCAAATCTTGGCTTGAAGCTGATCAAGATATGATCGATTCTGGCAAATCGATGCTTATAGTTACCTATGGAATGGGGGTACATTGGGCTTATAATGCAGCCAATGATTATCCTGGTCGAGTAGAAGTTCTGGACTTGAGAACGCTTTATCCGCTCGATGAAGAAAAAATATTCTCCTCCGTCAAGCTGCACAATAAGTGTCTAGTGGTAACGGAAGAGCCTGTTCATAATAGTTTTGCACAGGCTCTGGCAGGACGAATTTCGCAGCACTGCTTTCAGGATCTTGATGCACCAGTCAATGTCATTGGTAGCGAGAATATGCCAGCAATCCCATTGAATTCTACTTTGGAACAGACCATGATACCCAACAGAGACAAAGTATCTGCAGCGATAGGAGAATTATTGGAATATTAATTGGTCTTTGGTCTTTGTAACAAACCACTGATAACTGATAACCAATAACCAACCCCAACACTAAAGCGCCATAATCTCATTTTCGAGGCTATTGTTTTCCGTTTTTTCTACGACGTGACCATAGTGTAAAAATTGTCCAATGTAGATCAAGACATTCACAATCTGGTTGATTAGACTAACTATTCCGATGAGAATAATGCCCAAAACTTTATTCGCTTCGTAGATGGCTAAACCCATGGATGACAACGCGGTCAAAACCAAACTGAGGACAACAGAGGTAAAAATGACTACTAGGACCAGGATAACAAAAAATCCCAGGGTGTCGAAAAAGTTCTTTTTACAGAGCTGGAAACTTCTTCCTATAGCTTGAATGCCATTGGCGTCTTCCATAAAAATAACAGGATAAGCAACTGCCAAAAATACCAACACAATCAAGGCTCCGATAATAAACAAAAAGCTTCCGGCCATGATAGCCAAACCACTTATGATCAACATGACGAAAACTGGCAGCATTTTAGGTAGGGCATTCGAAAATACCGCTCTTGCACTTGGTTGATCATCACTATCCTCACGTAAAGCCATGTAAGAACCGAATATGCTAAAGGATAGTACCCCGCTTAAAAGACTGAGCAAAACAATGGCAACTGACGTCGCACCGGACATTTTAAACTCTTCCATTGCACCCATTACTTCTTCCGGGTCTCCTCCAGCCATAATTTCATTCAAAGACTCCATTATGGGCATCATGATCGCTCCAGTATATCCCAAAATAATGATTAAAACAGGAGCTACGTATATGAAAAACGGAGCTAATAATCCTTTCCATTCATTGACAAAGTATTGAAAAACTGCAGGAATTCTATCTCCAATACTTCTAGACTGTCTTAATACAACTTTCCCCATAACGTCAGTATTTATTTTATTATTAGAACTAATTATCCAAATATAACCAATTAATCTTCATCAAATACCGATATTTCGACATACATTATTATCTATACCACTTTTTTTACAAATAGTTAAGACGCTGATATATGTCACTTTATCGCTATGCACTGATTATTGATTATGACGGAACAGATTTTTTGGGTTGGCAAGTTCAACCTCAACAGAGAACGGTACAAGGTGAAATTGAAAAGAATTTGAGTAAAGTCTTTAAAAACTTTGAAGGTCTCGTAGGGTGCGGAAGAACGGATACTGGCGTACATGCTAAGAATTACTATGCCCATTTTGATTTGACTCAAGAGATAGACATTGACCTCAAGTACAAACTCAATAAAATGCTACCTCCGGATATAGCCATTCGATCTGTTCTACTTGTTGACAAAGATTTTCACTCGCGGTTCATTGCTCTAAGCAGGAAGTATCAATATTTCATTCATGGTGATAAACAAGTATTCGAAAGAAGGACCAGTTTTTACTACCCAAGATTGCATCATTTAGATTTTGGAAAAATAAAAGAGGCCAGCCAATTGCTATTGGAATTCGACGAGTTTCTTCCCTTCTGTAAAAGCAACTCGGACGTCACGCACATGCGCTGTCGTATGGATCTTGTCCAATGGCAATATGACAAAGAGAACCATAAAGCCGTTTTCACTATACAAGCCAATCGATTTCTTCGCGGAATGGTTCGGCTCATAGTAGGAATGCACCTGAATGTTGGCGAAGGTAAAATGGAGATCGAAGAACTTCGAAGCGCTCTCACCGAACAAAAACCATTAAAGCTAAACCTTTCAGTTCCAGCTTGTGGATTAATACTAAATAAGATTGAATATCCCTAATCCGAGCAATTAGCGTGGGTAGCTAATAATTCTAATTTTCACTAAAAAATGACTATTCAGCTGCTGCTTCACCGGAATCTTCTCCAGCTGGTGCATCATCATCTTCATCTTCTTCAACGGTCACTGCAACTCTTGGTCGCTTGATGAGTGCTATCGGAGAGGCTGGATTGTCTAGGACTGCAATAGAGTCATCAATTTCCAAATCACCTACTCTTCCCACTTCACCAATTCTTAAGCTACTAACATCCAACTGAACTTTGTCTATCAGTTTTTCAGGAGTACACTTGAGATTAATTTTTCTCATTTTTGGGATTAGAGTTCCTCCTTCTATTACTCCTTGTGGTTTACCCGTTAATTCTACAGGTATGGATACCTTAATCGGTCTATTTTCTTGTAGAGCTAGAAAATCTATGTGTAAGATTTGCTCTGAAACAGGATGGAAGCTCACATCCTTGACAATGGCTTTGTAAGATTTCCCATTAATTTCCAAATCGGCTAATCTGAATTCAGGAGTATAAATCAAATCTCTAACCTTCAAAGGTTCTACTGAAAAATGAAGATTTTCATCCAAACCATAAAGCACACAAGGCACCTTTCCGGCAGCTCTCAATTGCTTAGCTCCTTTTGATCTATTAACTGTTCTTGATTCTCCAGTAACGCTGATGTATTCCATACCGCTTTAATTTAGGAGTGCAAAGATACTAGATTTAATGGAAAAAAGATATATTATTCATATAAATTTTCACAGGAATACTACTCTTCGGGACTTAATTGGATTGCTCACTCACAAACAAGGCAGAAATAGATTTGTGTTCATGAACATTTCTAATGGCCCTTGCAAATAATTTAGCAGTAGAAAGAACCTTAATTTTTTTGGATTCTTGCTTCAATGGAATACTATCACAAACAATTAATTCTTCCAGAACAGAGTTGTTGATCGTTTCATAGGCATTTCCACTCAATACTGGATGGGTACAAATAGCTCGAACACTTTTGGCTCCATTTTCAAGCAACATGGCAGCAGCTTTGGAAAGTGTGCCTGCCGTATCTACTAAATCGTCTACCAATATCACATCTTTTCCCTTTACATCACCAATAACAGTCATTCCCGCTACCTCATTGGCTTTCTTTCTCACTTTATCACAAATCACAAGGCGCTTATCAAAATGCGCTGAATACATTCTAGCTCTTTTCACACCACCTACATCGGGTGAAGCAAAAATCACATTGGATAGGTTCAACTTTTGAAGATATGGGATATAGATGGCTTCACTTTTCAAGTGATCAACGGGAACATCGAAGAAGCCCTGTATTTGCTCCGAATGAAACTCCAAAGTCATTACACGGTCAACTCCCGCCGCCTCGAGTAAACTGGCAATTAATTTGGCCGAGATAGGAACCCTTGGTTTATCTTTCCGGTCTTGCCTGGCATAGCCAAAATATGGAATAACTGCAGTGATATAGCCTGCGCTGGCCCTTTTAAGCGCATCGACCATAAGCAACAGTTCCATTAAATTTTCCGAGGGAGAAAACGTGGATTGAATGATGAAGGAAAAGCTTCCACGCACACTTTCCTTGATTACAGGTTGCATTTCTCCGTCACTGAATTTCTTTAGTGCATACGACCCTAAATCCTCACCGTAAAAATCGGCTATTTTTTTCGAAAGATACTCAGAATTAGTACCTGAAAACAGCTTTACATTAGGCATAAATAATGTTTTATCCTGTAATCGCTCAAAGGTAATTAATTCGAATTGAATTGAATAGTATTAATGAAATATTACTTGTACCAGGAGGAATATTTAATGTAGTTCCCGGCAATCCGGGCTATCTCATTTTCTCTGAGATCCTTGCTCAAGGGCTTCACAGCTCTAGCTGGCACCCCGGCGTATACCATATTGGATTCTAAAACAGATCCCTGAGTGACAACGGCACCGGCAGCGATCAAGCAATTAGACGGAATTATTACCTCATCCATGATGATAGCACCCATGCCGATGAGTACTTCGTCTTGTACAGTACAACCATGAACAATGGCCCGATGTCCAATAGATACCTTATTGCCAATGTTTAGAGCCGCTTTCTTATAAGTACAGTGCAAAATGGCTCCATCCTGAACATTACTCTCATTTCCAATAACAATGGAGTTGACATCACCTCGAATCACTGAGCCATACCAGATACTGCATCGATCACCTATTCTGACGTCACCGATAATAACTGCATCCTCGGCAACAAAACAGTCCTGCCCAATTTTTGGACGCTTGCCTAGAAGCTCCCTAATTATTGCCATATTCTTTCCAGTTAAAATAGATGGGCTTTACCTCGTAGTTAAGGTCCAGAAGCAATTCTATCAATCCCTCTTCTCCACCCAAATGTCCCGCACCGACTGCATAGAGCTTCTCAGAATCTCCTTCCAAATCCACTACTATCTTCTCTAGCCAGTTCTTATTTCGATCTGTCAAGACATTTTTAGTACTCATCACCGTATTCTCGCTGCTACGCAGTTGTTCTCTTATCAACCGATCCAATCCTTCCAAATCCTGGTTGACGTACAAAATAATCAGAGAATCCATTTTGTTTTCCGAATCACTGTAATCAACAGTTTCACTTTTTAGCTGCGATACCAAATCACTGACTTGATCCTCGATAGGAATACTATCAAAAAGCGACAATTGCTCTTCGAGTCCCTCAAGGCCACAGATTTCTTTACCGTGATCACTGGCGAGCTTATTAATTTCTAATTCATAGGAAAAGCTGCTGCTTTCTTCACCACCATTCTCAGTAAGTAAGGTCGAAATGAAAAAAGGTTTCAGCTTCTTTATCATTGTACTCGGAAAATCACTATCCGCGAGTTTATTGTCCAGTAATTTTCTTTCGTTTTCGGATAGATATGAGTCAATGGTAACGGTATCTGGCAAGAATAGCTTATCCCCCAATACAATGAGGTCCATCATCATTTCCATGGGGTTCCCGATATCGAGTTCGAAACATACCACATCCACTGATTCTATGATTTCCTTCAAAGTATCAGGCATATAGAAAAATTGGGCATCAATCAAGTGAATGGTCCCAAAAATATAACTCTCTGATTTAGATTCAGGGTGAGAAATTTTCCATAATAGGGAAGATTGGTGTTGTTGACCATTGGCAGAAATACCAATACACAACAAACTTAGTAAGAGGATGGCCTTGTTCACATAACACAGTTTGTTCGCCTGCAAGTTAAGCCTTTTTTAGGACTTTTGATCTTTACACTATATTCTTAACCCCGTATTCATCCAGTAAACGGAATTAATTATAATTGAATCCCTTTTCCAGCAGGCAATGACCTAGTAACAATCATTCGACCCACACAAAAAGGTATTTAGTTGGTTTTGTCGGCGTTAAAGTCTTTGATGTATTGATCGATCAGATCAGATAAAATATCTTTCAAGTACATTTTCTCCGTCTTCGCAATCTTCTTCAGCTTAGTGATTTTGTCTCTATCACAGATAAAAGTTATCCGCTTGAAATTTCTATTATCTATTTGTTCGTAGTCCGTATCTAATGTTCTTCTTATCAGCGCATTGATTCCAGTTAGTGGCACCTTCTTAATTCGTTTCTTAGGGCCCTTGTTCGTTTCCTGGGATTCTTTCACAAAACTTTCGTTGGCCTCCTTAGACTCTTGGAATGCGTCATCTAAAAGATTGCTGAGATCGTAGGTAAAATTCTTCTTGTAGGATTTCTTCTTCCCTTGAGAAGTTTCAGCCGCTGCTCCTGAAACAGAAGAAGACTCGTCCGATCCATTGGTCACTTTCTTGGATCTGACAAGGACATCGCCCGCGGATTTATTCGACGGATTCTTAAAAATATCTTCCAGCCCTTCGTTGAAGTTTTTCTTAGCCACAGCTTATTCCTTTATAGTTTTAAATAAATCAGACTTCTACCTCTGCTTGCACTCTTTCAAAAAATTCCACACTCAATGCCAAATAGTCTTCAGCACCTGCACTTCTCGGAGAATAGCTGAATATATCCTTTCTCTGAGCCGGTGCTTCCGCCAAAGCCACGTTGTCCCTGATCAAGGTATCGTATACTTTCTCACCGAAATATTTTCTAATGGTCTTCACCACATCGCGATTCAAGACCTTTCTGCTGTCATACATTGTGCAGATAACCCCACCAATCTCCAACTTCTTATTCAATCTGAACTTAACCTTGTCTATAATCTGCTTTATCTTAGCTAAACCTTGGAGCGCAAGAAATTCCGTCTGAAGTGGAATGATTACATAGCGGCTACAGGTTAAAGCATTTAATGTCAATAATCCTAATGAAGGAGGACAATCGATCAATATAAAATCGTATTCTTCCACAAAAGGCTCGAATACTTCCCGTAAAATATACTCGCGTCCAGCTTCATTGATAAGTTCCATCTCTGCACCGGATAAATCCAGAGTGGAAATAATAACATCCAGACCCGGTTTGACATTTACCGGTTCAGGCTCTGTCTCGCCTCGTACGGCTTCATATATAGTAGCTCCATTGTTTGGAATTCCCAAAGACAAAGTCAAATTAGCCTGAGGGTCAAGATCGACCAACAGAACTTTTTTTCCTAATTCTACCAGCCCCGCACCGAGGTTGATAGCACTCGTTGTTTTCCCAACGCCTCCTTTATGATTGAGGAGTGATATAATGTTTCCCATGTGACCTATTAAGAGTTTGTTTTCCCAAGCACAAATATAGTGCTTTTTTGTCATAAGAAAACAACTGAATATCAATTATTTGAACAGTAAATCCTTGGAACTGAAAGTGATACTTCAACTCAGCTATTATAAGTGTCTTTGCTTCATTACTTCATAAAGACAAATTCCTGCAGCCACAGAAACATTGAAAGAATCCGTTTTTCCCATCTGAGGTATTTTTATGCTCTCATCCAGGTTTTTTCGGACCTCGCTGCTAATCCCGTGATCTTCGGAACCAAACACCAATCCACAGTGGTATTGGTAATCGAGTTTGTCTGGCGAATCACTGGCAGATAGGTGGGTTCCAATGATTTTAACATCGTAGGTTTTTAACTTCCTTATCGCCGAAACTATGTTTTTTTCACGGACAATATGAAGCATATTAATGGCACCAGCACTCGTCTTTATTGAAAAGGCATTTAGAGGTGCGGTGTTTTTAAGCGGTAAGACTAGCGCATCGACTCCAAAAATTTCAGCGGATCGAGCAATTGCACCCAAATTCCTCACATCCGTAATACCTTCCAACAGCAGAATCAACCAGTGCTCGTTTTTCGGTTGGTGTGATTCGAAAAGCTCTTCTAGGCCCAAGTATTTGGTCAAAGATTTATAAGCGATAACTCCCTGATGGTTAGCTCCTTTAAACTTATCAAAGAAGGATTCAGGAACGGATTTATAAGGAATTCCCTTCTCCTTACAGGCTTTTCTCAAGCTTTTTTCGAACTCTCCTCTGACCCTTCTCGATATCACCACTGAATCTAAAATTTCACCCCGATTGAGATACTCGAGAATGGGTTTTCTACCCATCAATATATTGTCTTCTAACTTCATAATCGGACAATTTTACAAAAAAGCCTTGTCATTATTTTAAGTATTTCTTATTATAGACTTAACTTAACCCAATAATCTTAATCCAATTTTTAAACAAAATAAATACCATGAATTTTTTCGAAAAACTACTTTTAATTTTGTTTTTGTTCATTAGCTTTTCGCTCCAAGCTCAATTCCAGTCTCCTATGGATTTGGCATTGAGACATTTGGAGAAGAATTTTGCTGAGTACGATCTAACACAAGACGAAATTAAAGATCTGATTGTAAAAGACATCACTTACAGCGAGCAAAGTGGTCTTACCAACATCTATTTCTATCAATCCCACAATGGAATTGAAGCGTATAATGGAATCATCAATGCGCACATCACGAAGGATGGCAAGGTACTTCGCGTGTCAAGTAATGCGATATCAAACTACCCGGATCGGCTTAGGGTAATATCCAATACCGTGAGACCAGTCGAAGCATTGAGAACAGCGATGTCTGAGCTGGAGATGAATATGAATGCTCCTTTGGAAAAGCTAAAAGAGGAAAAGACAAGGGCTGAGTTTGGCAATAGCGAGTTGTTTTTCGATGACGTTATAGCGAAATTGGTAGGTTACGAATTCGAAGATAAAGTAGTTCTATCCTGGTCTTTGCAAATACAAAATGCCGCAGATGGACATCTGTGGAATTTCATCATCGATGCTAATTCCGGGGAAGTAATTGCTCAAAAGGACTTCACTACTCAATGTTCTTTTGGACATGCGCATACCAGTGGCTGTAACAGCAGCCATCATTTCCTAGGTAATCAAACATCTTATTCTATAGAGACGGTACAGAAAATGGAAACCATGGTTACGGACGGAAGCGCATATAAGGTTTTTGCCGTTCCTGCTGAGAGTCCATCGCACGGTCCTCATGTGGTCGTCAATGAACCTTCAGATCCAGCGGCAAGTCCATTTGGATGGCACGACACCAATGGAGTTGATGGACCAGAATTTACAACTCTAAGAGGAAATAATGTAGAAGTCCGATTGGATAGAAATGCGGATAACAATGCTGATGGTCCAACCCCAGATGGTGGACCGGACTTGCAGTTCATATTCGATTATGATATCACCTTAAATGGACAAGATCCAGTCAATGAAAGTGCGAGTTTGACGAATCTTTTTTACATGATCAATGTGATGCACGATTTTTCTCACCACTATGGTTTTGATGAAAAGAGTGGAAATTTCCAGTCTACTAATTATTCCGGTGCTGGGGCAGGCAGTGACCACGTTATTGCGTTTGCTCAATACGGTGCATCGACAGGAAGTCCGGATCTATTGAACAATGCGAACTTCGCGACTCCAGGTGACGGACAGAACGGATCTACAAGAATGTATCTTTGGGATAGATCCAGTGCCAATTTGCAAATTGTCAACGTGATCAGTCCTTCTCAAGCTGTTTCGGGATATACTGCGGCTAGAGCGAGCTTCGGTGGTGATTTAGAGGATGGAGAGATCGAAGCGGAAGCGGTTTTGGTTGATGATGGTAGTGCCACTCCTTCTTTGAACTGTAATGACACTGAAAATGACATCGACGGAAAAATTGCGATTATAGACCGGGGTGTATGTGAGTTTGGAACGAAGATTTTAAATGCGGAACAAGCTGGTGCCGTTGCCGCTATAGTTTGTAATTATCAAGATGGTTTGGTGAATATGGGAGCTGGTAGAGAAGGTAGTCAGGTTACTATCCCAGGGGTTTTCATTACTAAATCAGACTGCGATCAAATTAAATTATATCTCGACCAGAATCCGGTCATTCGATTGGCTATTCCAGATGAAAGTGGTCCTGACTTCCTTACTGGAGAGTTTGATAATGGAATTATTGCTCACGAGTTCGGTCACGGTATTTCGAATCGTTTAACAGGAGGTCCAACTACTGGATTCTGTCTAGGAAACGAAGAGCAAATGGGTGAAGGATGGAGTGATTTTATGACTTTGGCTCTAAGTACATCAAGTGTTGACGCTCCTGGCGACAGAAGAGGAATAGGAACTTATGTTACGAGAGAAGCCAATGACGGAAGAGGAATTAGAACCTATCCCTACTCCGCTGACAAGGGCGTTAATCCACATACATACGACAATATTATAACAGAAAGTATTCCTCACGGTGTTGGTTCTGTCTGGAATGCAATGTTGTGGGATCTCTACTGGAAAATGTCTGAAGAGCATGGCTTCCAGGATGACTTGTACAACGGAACAGGTGGAAATAATATGGCGATACAACTTGTATTTGAAGGTATGAAAATGCAAGTGTGCGAACCAGGATTTGTTGATGGTCGCGATGCGATTCTTGCGGCTGATGTAGCTTTATATGATGGAGCCAATCAATGTTTGATTTGGCAAGTATTTGCGGATAGAGGATTAGGATTTAGCGCTACTCAAGGTTCGAACAATAGCCGTTTGGACGGTGTGGAAGCATTCGACATGCCTCCTTCTTGTTCTAATAGCATCTACTTATCAAAGACTTCTGACAAAGATCTTATTGTAGCAGGTGAAGAATTTACAATTACCATCGAAGCGACCAATTATGTTGGTGCAGCTCAAACGAATGTTGTTATCGATGACGCAATTCCAACCGGAGCAATGGTTGACGAGGGAAGTATTACCATACCATACAATATCAATGGATCAGTAATTAGTTTCTCACTTGGTGACTTAGCCATGGAAGAGACTAAATCCTTCTCTTATACTTTGATCAGTTCTTTCAGAGGAATACATCAAAGTGAGTTCAGCATGCATGAAGATTGGGAAAATGGAAGAGGAGACTGGAATATTACCATCGATCCTGAATCAGGATTATTCTGGACACCAACTCAGGAAAACTCCGGAGTGATGGCTCCTTATAGTGGAGAAAACTATTGGATTTCTTACGTTTCGGGATCTAGCTCCATACAGCAATTGTTCAAAGAGTCTACGGTTAGAATACCTGAAAACAATCCTGTGATTCGATTCTTTCACAAGTACTGGACAGAAATGGCTCAGGACGGAGGAATTATCGAGATCTCTAATGACGGAGGAAATAGCTGGGACAATTTAGATCTTAATTTCTTCAGAAGAGCTTACAGAGGATACTTACAGTCTCCAGCTTTACCAGGGCCGATTAGAGCGTTCTGGGGCCAGGAGTTAGAGTATATTGGTTCTTATGCAGATTTAGGCAATTATGCCGGACAGGATGTATTGATCAGATTTTCTCTAGGATCGAATTTTGAAAATGTAGATCAAAATATTTTATTCTGGATGTTGGATGATGTTGATATTTTCTCTATGTTCAATTATAATTCCGAAGCTTGCGCAAGATCGGCAGAAGGAGCATCTTTCTGCACAGAGATGCCTGAAAGAGGAGTTATCGTAGAACCAGTGGAAGTAGTGAACAATGAAGAAATTGTCAACAATACCTTATCTGTTGACGTTAGTCCTAATCCAGCGGTTGATGATTTGAATATCAATATGGTTTCGAACTTTAATTCGACCATAGAAATTCAGGTATTAGATCTTCAAGGAAGAATAGTAACAACTAGAAAGGATCGAATTGCCAATGGTGTGAATCAAGTTAGTATGGATGTAAGCAGTCTAAGCACAGGAGCTTATGTCATTAAGATAGAACACGAAAAAGGTTCGGAACTAAGGAAAATCATTAAGAAATAACCTTGCCGAATACCAAATGATGTTTATGGGAGGAAGTATCGGACAAACTTCCTCCCTTTTTATTTTACCAAAGAACCTCCTCCCGCCCAATCCTGTATAAGTGAAGTCCGCTTGTTCATCCTCAAAATTGGCTTAAGAGACGAATTGCATAAGAAATGGAGATCAGAACCCTCCTGACCCGACGGGCAGGCAAGGAATGTCGAACACCGAACACCGAACACCGAACATCGAATAAGGAATAAGGAATAAGGAATAAGGAATAAGGAATAAGGAATAAGGAATAAGGAATAAGGAATAAGGAATAAGGAAGGTGGAAAGTTGAACTGTAAGAACGAACTAAGAAAAAATGTTGACCTCTCTCTCAAGCTTAATTCCGAATTCGGCTTGTACCGCTTGAGCTATTTTTTCCGACAAATCGTAAATTTCTTGGCCACTGGCATTGCCGTGGTTGACCAATATCAGGGCGTGTTTATCATATACTCCTGCATCTCCACTACGAAAACCCTTAAACTCGACTTGCTCTATCAACCATGCAGCGGGAATCTTCACCTTCTCTTCATCAAGCTCATAAAAAGGAGCAAAAGGATGATCTTTCTGAATACCTTGAAGTAGCTCACGACTTACAATTGGATTCTTAAAGAAAGAACCTGCATTGGGTAGTTGATTTGGATCGGGAAGCTTTTCTCTTCGCAGATTGGCCACTACTTGCGCCATTTCACGAATGTTGGGTTCTTTAATACCCAGGGTGTTTAATTTCATTCGAATACCACCATAACTGACGGACACCTGGTGTTTTTTGTTCAGTTTTAAGAATAGGCGCGTAATGATGAATTGATCCTTCTTATCGCCTTTGAAGACACTCTGTCTGTATTCGAATTTGCACATCTTTTCATGAAAGGTCCACAGTCTTCCGGTGCTTTTTTCAATAGCCTCTAATGCGTAGAAGCAATCCTTCAATTCGACCCCATAGGCACCAATATTTTGAATCGGAGCAGCTCCTACCTTTCCCGGTATCAAGGTTAAATTCTCAATTCCGCCAAGATTTTGTTCTAGACAGAAATCCACCAAAGACTGCCAATCCTCTCCTGCTCCAGCACTTACAATAGCGTATTCTTCATTGTCGAACACCCGTTCGATGCCCATGATACCTACCTGCAATAATGGCCCCTTCATTTCTTTACCGACAAATAGAATATTACTTCCTCCACCTAAAATGCGAACATCCGGATGAGCCGACAATACTTCTCTAATTTCTTCTTCTGATCTGGGCTGAAAGAAAAGCTCAGCCGAAGTATTGATAGAAAAACTATTGAAGTCTTTTAGTGAGAAGTCTTTATTGCCCTGCATTTGAAATTCGATTATAAGGAATCCCTAAAAATCCTAAATAAATATTTAACTCCAAAGAATCTTGTAAAATAGACGGAGAAACATCATCCATTCGATAAGTAATCCATTCATCCTGATCTCGGAGTAGCAGGTGATAATAATCCGATTTGGTCTTCCTCTTGATCTCAGCCATCCCAAATCTACTGGCAATGATGCCATTCACCTTTTCGACTTGAACCATCTTTTTATCTACTAAGCGGGAGTTGGGGTAAAAATTAATAAAATGGGTCAGCAAAGGAGAAAAAATCATGATGACTACAGAGAAAAAGGCCATTGCTCTGTATACTAAGGGCTTCACCCAGTAACTATCCTTGTACAATAAATAACAAAGCAAAGTAGAAAGCGGTAGGGCGATCAACAGGGACCATTTCAGTAAAGAGAAGGGGTTTTGGTAATTGGAAAGATTGGTGAATTCGAAAGCATATAGTGTAATTCCGCCGAAAATTATCAGCACGACAAAGATCGCAATGATCATTGACTTATCCATTTGCACCTATCTTGTCCATTAATTGTAATTCCACCATTGCCCGATATCTGCCTTCATTAATATCCATTAATTCTTCGTGATCTCCTTCTTCAACGATCAAACCATCTTCAAGTACATATATGCGGTCCACATTTCTGATTGTACTTAATCGGTGCGCAATTATAATCGATGTCCTACCTTCCATGAGCACGTTGAGCGCCTGCTGCACCAATTGTTCTGATTCCGCATCCAGACTGGAAGTAGCCTCATCCAAAATCAAATATCTTGGGTTTCTCAAGATTGCTCTTGCAATGGCCAATCGCTGTCGCTGACCACCAGAGAGTTTTATCCCTCGATCGCCGATAATCGTGTCCAATCCCTGAGGAAACTTACTGATATACTCCCAGGCATTGGCCTTTTTTGTCGCTTCGATCAGTTCTTCTTCCGTGGCACTGGCATCTCCGTATAAGAGGTTCTCTCTAATGCTACCTCCTAATAGAATAAGCTCCTGAGGCACCCAGGCGAAATGATTTCTATAATCGATGATGTTCGAATCTCTAGCGTCCTGACCGCCAACTAGGATTTCTCCACTGTATTCGGGGTAATATCTCAACAACAATTTTGCTATGGTACTTTTTCCTGAGCCACTCGCCCCGACCAGCGCAATCTTCTGTCCTTCCTTAATATCAATGTTGATATCCTTGAGGACAGGAAGATCCTCTCTTGTCGGATAGGAAAACTTCAAATTCTTAATCTCAATTTCCCCTTTCAGAATATCGGTATCGGCATCTTCCTTGGGTTCCAATTCTGCCTCGGTAGTCAATAAATCCATTACTCTTTCAGAAGCCCCCATGGCCGCTAAGATCTGAGAGTATAAATTACCCAAACTTCCCACTGAAGCACCGACCATCGACGTGATAGCGATAAAAGTAACCAGCCTTCCCGCGCTCATTGTTCCGTCCTGTACCATCAAGGCTCCTTCCCACAAAACATAAAACATCACCCCAAAAAGAATCGTAATAATGAAAGCAATGAACAAACCTCTGTATCGTCCGAATTTTACCGAAATCCTAACTACTTCCTGGATCAGCTTCGAATACTTTTTTATTTCAAATGCTTCATTGGTGAAAGCCTTTACCAGGCTTACATTGTGTAGGGATTCTTCCAGTGCGACATTCGAACTCGCCAATATCTCCTGTCTCTTCTTCGAAAAAGAACGAATGAAGCGACCAAAGAAAACCGCCATGATCACCACCACTGGAAATACGGAAAACATCTTTAGCGCCAGATCTGTCGTTTCGACGAATAGGTAGCCTAATCCAAAAACCAAAATGACTATTTGCCTCAGGAACTCTGCCAATGTAATGCTCAAAACACTCTGCAATTGTCCGACATCTGTGGTAGCTCTACTGGTCAATTCCCCTACCCTATTTTCTTCGAAAAATGTGATGGGAAGACAGATTAGACGATTGTACAATGCTTTTCGAATGTCCGCCATGGTTTGCTCGCTGACATAAGTAAAGAGCAACACGCGAAAAAAGGAAAATAGGGCCTGTAAAAGAAGTACGATTACCAATCCCCAGCCCAATTCGGACATGGAAAATCCATAGCTTGGATTGGCTTGAGCTACGTTCAGCAATTCCCCTGAAATCACGGTGAGGATCAAAACAAAACTGGAAGAAACTGCCAGCAATATCAATCCCAATATAAATGAAAGTGAATACGGACGCAGGAAAGAAAGCAATCGTTTGGTCTTTGCCCACTCCTCTTTGGTCCACGTAAATTTTCTCTTTTTCTCCTGGTCGTTACTCATTAAAATCGATTGAGTGGCAAAGATAGGAATTGATTACAAACAAAGTTGATCGAGAGATTTTTCAAAACCCTATTGCCATTTTTTCGTCTATACAGTAACTGCTATGGAGAATTTAAAGTATTGATCTCCTTATTCTTTTCTTCCACAAAATTCCTTAATGTTTTGTCCTTTCTGAAAATGTAAGTATACACCCACATGATGGTTGCGGTCGGTATTACATCTATACTGGGCAGCAATTCTTCTATCGTTCCCAATATCCCTCCAGCTGCAGCGGAGAAGAGTTGTTTCCTATACATGGCGAATATTGCAATTCCATAAAAAGGAGCAAATATTACATCGCCCAGCTCTCCGAAGAGAGGAACGGTGTAGGTAAGCATCCCCAAAACATCAAGAACTACAGATAAAACGAGGTGCTGTTTCTTGGTCTTATCGAATTTTTGCAATGCTTTTTCGTTCGTCATTCTTATAATAGTGGTTGATGACTTAATCAGGAATTTTTTTAATACCTATTAGTCCTGTAAATTATTAAAACAAAAAGAAAAAAGCATCATTCTTATTGTTTAGGACGATATACTCAATGCATTTGACCTATCCTCAAAAACTTACAAAATGGAGATATTTCGTTCCTCTTTATTTTTGCCACAAACTATTTCCACTCCCTTATTTTCTTCATTGCAAAATACAAAGTATCTTTGCACACACGACTCCGTAGTTCAACTGGATAGAATATCAGACCCGCCTGCCGGCATGGAAGTTTCGGACTTTGACTTACAGGTTTTCTGTTTCGTTTTATTTCTGCCGAACACTATTTCCTCACCCATATTTTCAACATTAAAAAATACAAAGTATCTTTGCACCCACGACTCCGTAGTTCAACTGGATAGAATATCAGACCCGCCTGCCGGCATGGAAGTTTCGGACTTTGACTTACAGGTTTTCTGTTTCGTTTTATTTCTGCCGAACACTATTTCCTCACCCATATTTTCAACATTAAAAAATACAAAGTATCTTTGCACACACGACTCCGTAGTTCAACTGGATAGAATATCAGACCCGCCTGCCGGCGCGCAGGTTTCGGACTTTGACTTACAGGTTTTCTGTTTCGTTTTATTTCTGCCGAACACTATTTCCTCACCCATATTTTCAACATTAAAAAATACAAAGTATCTTTGCACCTACGACTCCGTAGTTCAACTGGATAGAATATCAGATTTCGGCTCTGAGGGTTGAGGGTTCGAATCCTTCCGGGGTCGCTTAAATTAAGTCTGACATTGTGAAAATGTCGGACTTTTTTTGTGCTATAAAGTTAGCTCCGGAAGGATGAGAAGTTTATCCGCCATCGGCGGGAATCCTTCCGGGGTCGCTGAGCTAAAGCCTGTCAATAATAATAGCAGGCTTTTTATTAAGATAGTCATTCTAGATTTTCTTTTTAGTTAAAGATTAAGATTTTCTCAAGTCAAATCAATACATTTTATCGCGTCAAGATTGTAAAACTCTACTTATCCTTTAATTTAACTGTAATCCCGGTTCCCAATCCAATAGAACTAAATGGTTCATATCGCTTGAGCTTTTAAGTAGAAGAACCACTATTCATTTTGACATAATTTTAGCGTATTTTCTAAACGATGAAATAAACTCATAGTACAAATACGACATTACTATTCTAGAAATAAAAGAAACACAATAATGACCACCGTTCAAATCAAACCCCGCAGCTAATGAAAGATCAGAGACACGATGAACTGGGTTTATCAATGTCCAGATAACTTTAAAATTCACCAATTGCATGACCCAACCAATTCTTTGTAACACTGCCCGAAAATCCCCATCGCAGACTAAGGCGTATTCCTCAACCGGATTGAAAAAAGTAAAAAGACCATAAAGCAATAGGGCCATAATAATAATCCAACCCAAAACTCTCCTAATATCTGTTCCATTTCTACTGGATACATGGTTAATTTGTTGAACCAACTTATCAAAAGGTTTAGATGCGAGGTACCTAGTTGTCTTCAACATTTTTTCTTTCATGAGAATTGTCCCCAAAAAATCTCCATTCGATTTGTATAGATTATGGAACTGCCTGTAGGTTTCATACTCTCCCGGGTAGTTTCTATTTAATGGGTTTCCTATATGGTTATTAGCGAAAATGTCCTTTGTAATTCTTGTTTGAATTAATTCTATATTGAAAATACTACTACTGTAAAAGTTAATGTTGAAAAATGAATCTGCATCAACCTGGACGAATTGTCCATTTTTGATTTCGGAATCGCATATTGAGAAATACGATTTGAAAGAAGCCCTTTCAATAGATTTAACCATAGCAAGAAATATCTCCGTAGTAGTAATTTTAGAAAACAAAAGCTTCTCTAGTTCAACCTTTTTTACATGTAAATTTCTAATTACGGCTTGTCGAATATTTAATTCTCTCAAAACGAGGTTTTCAAAATTGGCTTGTTCTATTTCATTCAAGCCATTGTTAATCAGTATGCTTAATTGAAATTTTTTGTAATCCCTTTCTGAGAAATAATAAGCTGCATATTGATTACTAGAATATTTATGAACCTCCAAGCCCTCTTTATTCGATGGGAAACCGTAACGAGAAGACGCATTGATTGTTTGTATCCTTTTTAGGATAACAACCGTCCGATAATCGAATATACTGTTGACTTTTTCTCTCTTTTCAATTTCACGCCACTTTTTATATAAGAAATTTACCCTTATCGGAAAGGTCACTGATGAGTTGTATTTAAAATCAACTTCAATCGCAGAATCGACCTCTAGTCTCCCTAAAAAATTGGTACAAGTGACCTTTCCAACGCAAAATATTAAGCCCTTAACTACAACAGAGCTTAATAATCCAAAGGATCTAAGCCGCTTCGTTACATGTAATTCATCTACTAAGCTATAATTAATGGATACCCATGTTTTATCTTCGGGAGTGTCTTCCTCCGAAATGTACTTGAATCCTCTAATGACACATCCTATGAAATAGATTCCTATAGAATCAAACTTAAGACTTTCACTAACTAAATTTTTGATTTCGAGAATAACATCCCCCTTAAAGACACAATGCTTGAAAGTCAATTGAAGTTTTACACCTGCTTTTTCGTTCCAACTAATAATATCCAATAGCCTGAGTCGATTATTGAAAACTGAGTTTTCAATGACAATCTTTCCACTACATTCTTTATCAACAACTATCTCTTTTTCAAACCGTGGCTTTAGATCTTCGACATTCATCGATTTTTACTTCAATATACAAAACCCCATCGTTTCCGCCAGAACCAAAGCATAATCAAATTAGAATACGTGTAATTCCAAAATAAACTTTCTTATGATGAATTGGAAATACATATATTTAAACTAAGTCACTGAAAGTCAGTTCTCTTAAGTTGCACGTATAACAAAAGTTATATATCAACTTTGGTTTCGATTACATAGTTTTACAATATGGATACCTAAACAGTCTGTAATCTACCCCTATAAGCAGAAAGGGTTACCTAAACGTAAGCATAAACATATTTTCTAAAGACTAGAAGTACAAAGCCACTTTGTTTGTATTTATAATTTTAATCTATTAATGATGGACATTAGTTGTAATAAAAGATTAGCTACCCTTATAGCCTTATTTATGGCTTTAAGTCAAATGAGTGCTCAGGATTTATTTTCAAGCACAACCCAAAGTGAAATTGAGTTTACCCCCGAACAACTCACTAAGCTGAGCAATATGACCGTAAACCCTATCTACTCAGATTACTTTTTTGTATCAGTCAATGACTTCGCCGCTATCCAACAGAATGGGATGATATTGGTAAACTTACCCGACAAAGACAGTTCTGAATTATTTGTAGGGAAAGAGATACAGTTTACATCTTCTGATGAATTTATTTATTACGGAGAGCTAAACCCTTGTGATGATACAGAAAGAATGGGCTATATTCATCTAATAGCTGAAAACGGAAACATTTTTGGACAAATCAACCTCGAAGACGAAATTTACGACTTACAAGATTTTGGGGGAGGGAAAAATGTATTGTTCAAAATAGATCAAAATATCTACACAGAGGCAGAGTGTGCGACAGAATCAACAAGCAGTACGAGTTCTCAAACAGAGAATAGAGAAAGGGCAATTGCGTCAAGCAGAAGTGGTGGTGGATGTAATGTAAGGGTATTGTTTCTTTATACTCAAGCTGCTGAGGCAGTGGGAAATCCTTTCAATAGCGCAAGACTTTACATGACACAAACAAGGCAAACTGCTTGTAATAGTGACGTAGATGTTAATTTTTCGTTGGCAGGAGTAGAAGAATTGCCCAATTTTATGGAGGCGGGAACTGCAAGAGATACAAGAGGTTTTTTACGAACTGACCCAGAAGTGAATCAACTACGAGATGACCTTGGAGCTGATCTTGTTGTATTGTTGACGGATGGCAATTGGACTAGTACTTTTGGTCAAACGTTTGGTATTGCATATTTAGATGAATGGGGAGACCCTGACTTCGGCTATGCTGTTGTTGAACTGGATGCTGGTGGTGGCTCTTTTACTTGTACGCACGAAATTGCCCACGACTTTGGTTGTAAGCATGACAATGACAATAGGGGTGCACCAGATTTTGCATTTGACGCAAGAGCACACAATTTTTTTGTTGGTACATGGCCGTTTCGGCATAAAAAGCTAACGGTTATGCATGTGTTGCCTGGCCCTTCTGTTATTGGTCAACAAAGAGGAGAAAGAATTTTAAATGTATCTAATCCAGAGGTAGAAATTGATGATACAGAAACTGGTGTAACGGATGAAAGAGAGAACGCAGATCAATTGGGTGCATTGGGATGTACGATTGCCGATTATCGTCCATTTGTTGAGCCGATGACGGTGAGCATTTCAGGCCCAAATAAAGCCAATAATAATGACACTTATACTTGGTGTGCCAATGTGGATTTTTGTCATGGCACGGTCACGACCGTAGATTGGGAATACAGTTATGACGGGGTTAATTATTTCCCCTTCGCTGCTGGAACTTGTTTTGATTCTCAAATGCCTTTACATGAAAATCTTTATTTACGAGTTACAGTGACTTGTTCTGACGGACAACAGGCGGTTGATTGGCATGTTACACTAAATAATAATGGGGACTTTCCTTGTGATGATCTTTTCTCAAGAATAGAACAAAACTCTGAAGCTACTGTATTTGTTACTAATGGTAGTGCTGAAATTTCTCTTTACCCTAATCCTTCTAGCAATAATTTGAACATCGAGTTGTATCTTACAGAAGATAGGCAAGTAGAAATAACACTCATAGAACTTATGGGAAGTACTACGAAAGAATTATGTAGTAAGGTATATTCTTCGGGGCTTCACAAAGAGAAATACAATATTTCTGACCTAAAAAGCGGTTACTATTTTGTAAAAACGAAAGTAGGAGAAGAAACTATTACTAAATCAATCATTAAGCAATGAGAACAATATTAGCCACTTTGTTTTTGAGTTTTTTGTTAATCTCATGTAATGACGAATACCCTGCTAATTGTAAGGGATATTCGGCGGGCATTTATAAGCATGGCTATGCTTATGCAAAAGGGTCTTATGAAGATTTTGGCGACCATGCTATATTCTATAGAGAAAGAATAGCTGACACGATCAATGGGGGGTGGACGCATGACCCCATTGAAAAGGGAATAGAACTATCCACCATAAATGAGTCTTGTGCTGAGAAAGTTCATATTGGATTTAAAAATATTTTGTTGAACTTAGGCGATACCATTGATTTAAAGTATAGTTATCTTGGAATAAGTAGAGATTTTCCCACAGCGGATTTAAATTATGTTGACGTTGACGCAGTTATAGAAGAATATGACTTAATTGAACACGAGGATAATTGGTTGATAATAGATGAAATCAATAGAGATACAACGGAAATAAGAGGAAGGTTTAATGCTTCTTTCGTTACAATACATGAGAGATTTCTTTCAGGAGAACGTGAAAGATCAGACGACCCCAACCGTCCTGATACTTTACATTTTTCCAACGGAGAATTTAGGGCTGAATTTGCTCCTTTCTAAGGAGTAAAAGAGAATATAGATAACATTGATATGAAGGGGCGATAAGTTTAGCCCCTTCATAGTCAAATCAATAATTAAGCAATGAGAACAGTGCTCGCAACTTTGTTTTTGAGTTTTTTACTAATCTCTTGTAATGACGAATACCCTGCTAATTGTAAGGGATATTCGGCGGGCATTTATAAGCATGGCTATGCTTATGCAAAAGGGTCTTATGAAGATTTTGGCGACCATGCCATTTTTGTGAGAGACAGAATAGCAGATACCGTCAACGGGGGTTGGACACATGATCCCGTTGAAAAGGGAATAATGCTATCCACCATTAATGAATCTTGTGCTGAAAAAATTCACATGGACTTTCACAATATAGAGCTAAACCTCGGTGATACTATTAATTTAAAGTATAGCTGGCTAGGAACAAGTAAAGATTTTCCAACGGCAGTTTTACATTATGTTGATATTGATGCAGTTATTGAAGAGTATGACATGATAGAACACGAGAATAATTGGTTGATAATAGATGAAATCAATAGAGATACAACGGAAATAAGAGGAAGATTTAAAGCTTCTTTTGTTACAGTACATGAGCGGTTTCTTTCAGGAGAACGTGAGCGGTCAGATGACCCCAACCGTCCTGATACTTTACATTTTTCCAGCGGAGAATTTAGGGCTGAATTTGCTCCTTTCTAAGTCCTCGTAGGTTAGTATAAGATTTGCCCCTTTCTGAACATCGAAGTATTAGTCCCTTCAAGGTATAAAGCAATAAATCAAAGACTAATATCCGACAAGATTTGAAATAAATTTTCTTAAGACACTAAAAACCAATTATTTATATTCAATATTAAAAATCCTTCCGGGGTCGCTGAAATTAAGTCTTACATTGTGAAAATGTCGGATTTTTTTTGTGTTATAATATCAATACCCATAACAATAATCCCAAGAGTAGAAATCATAGCTATAACCTCCAGAAGCCAAGGATGGATCACCCAGCTCCATAATTTGATATGGAATTCCACAACCCCAAACTTCGAATTTAGCGTATTCGCCTCCTCCTAAAACAACTCCGGTATTCAAAAAGTACTCCCAAAACGGTTGTGTACCAGTAGCGAAAGGGCCTTGATTGGCTGACAATTCGTAAGAGTGATGACCAAGTCCATTGAAATAAACACAGTTACTGGAACTTGAGTGTTGTGGATTACACCATCTGTGTATTCCAACTGGAACATTCGCCTCTAAAATATTGATATGTACCCAACAAGTACAATTGTCCAACCAGCATTCACAAGACTCACTATTTGGTGGGTCTGAAATTTCACCTGCGGTCGGTTGTATTTCGTTCGTTTCACACGCAAAAAGCATTAGAGTTAGTAAGGCTATTATAATTCTCATAAGACTAGATTTTATGATTATATGATCTACAGTTCAGTACATCGCACTCTTCAATAAATCAAGATTTAAAGGATCATGGATTGAAACTGATTGATGTCTTTATATCAATTCCTTGAAAAGCCTTTTTTGTGACAGGAATGGAAGGAAGTTATGAGATTGAAAACTATAATTGTGATTAGGAAAGTAACGGATTTTGAAATTTTCACGTGATCTGCCCGTGATATCAATCGTTTTTCATTTTTAATTATCCATTATTAATTAAAAAAGGCCCCGAAAGTGGAGCCTTGATTGATACAGCCTAAGACCTCATCTACTTTTGACAAAAAGCAAACATGTTGATCCCTTGATTTTCGTATCTGATCTCGGTACACCCCTTACCAAATTTTGAGGCTTGGAAAAGTCTGTTCATGTCTTCTTCGGAGCGGTGAATTAATTTCCAATCCAAGACATAGTCCATGTATTCTTTGATGGGGTTCTCGTCGTGGAAATTACCCAGCACCAATTGTCCCCCTTCATTCAGTAGATCGTAGGTGTAGTTGATTAGTTTGATGACCAGTTTGTCTTCGAAGTAATCGATCAATCCAATGCTGTAGATCAAGTCCTGTCCCTGTAGTTTGATTTCTTTTCTACCCAAGGCCAAGTGGATCAAGTTTTCCTGATGCAAACGGATGTTGATGTTCATCTCTTCGTTTTCAATTCTCGATCCTACATGTGCCAAGGCTTGAAGGTCTATGTCGATTAGGTTGGCGGTTACTTTCTCTTCATCCAAGTCTTTATTTACGTCGAACAATTCTGCCGCTGGTCCGCAAGCGAAGGAAGTGATATTGGTTGTTGAGTTCGAATTGCGATCAACTGTTTCGCCAATGACCTCCGCTAAAAGTCCTCTGCGATTGCGAACGGCTTTTGCTGCAGGATTATCCAGTATTATTCTATCGATCAATTGGCCTATTCGATTAACGCCTTCTGCCTCATTTTTATACATTTCAGAAATGGTTAGGAAGTCTCCCGCATAACCACGAGGCTTGTGGTACATTCTATTGGCCACATGACCCAAGAGAATGTATGGTGCGAGTTCTTGTCTTACTTTAGAGCCTATCGCATCTTTTTCCTCCTGACTAAGGATGGAGTATTTTCCCAACCAAAGGTGGAGCGAAGTAACAATATCTCCCATCGCAGCTACGACTTCTGAAGCTTTCGCAGGCAATAGATTGTATTGCTGGCGATTTTCGCATTCGATGAAAGAAAAGGAAGCAGATTTAAAAGCATCTATCTTTTCCTGAATCTTAAGTCCATTAAGATCTACTCTGGAAACAGATGTTGAAGATTCTACTCTGTGAAGGTGGAAGTTGGTTCTCGGATTTAATTGCACGGCTGTATTCATCATTTGATATTTTTTTTATGATTCAAATTTACAGCGGATGCCCGCTCCCCGCAATCACATGAAAGTAGGTAATTGGTATAATTTATGACTTGGGAAACACCTTATTAATGGCTTCGACTTTCGATCTAACCTGTAGTTTTTGATAGATCTTTCTTAGGTAAGTTCGAACAGTCTCTATGCTGATGAACAACTTGTCGGCGATTTCCTGATAGGTGAGTCCTTTGGCCAAGGCATGCAATACTTCTTGTTCCCGCGTAGTGAATTGTTCGAGGAGGTTATTGTCCTGGTTTTTATTGGGGAAGGACATGACCACCATCCGTGCTATTTCCGGTGACATGGGAGAACCGCCCCTATGAATATCTCTAATGGCCGCAAACATTGCTTCCGGTCTAGTATTTTTCAACAGGTAACCCGTCGCTCCGGCACACAGAGAGTCGAATGTTCTTTCTTGATCATTGTGCGAAGTGCACATGAGATATTGTATTTCTTCTCGCTTGGGCTTGGCTTGTCGAACACATTGAATACCATTCATTCCTCCCGGTAAGGTAATATCCATCAGGACCACATCAACCATAAGACTTTCTAGTTCCTTGAGGAATTCTTCCGCGCGTTCGTATGCTCTTACGCAAATGATATCTCCTGAATCCGGGATTATTTCTACGATTGATTCTCTGATGTCCTCATCGTCCTCTACAATGGCTACTCTGATCTTTTCCATCTTATCTATTCATGGTTTGAATTTACGAAATTATCAAAGGACCCGAAAGGTGAATTTGCGTTCCCTGATCCTTTACCGAGTTAATATTGACGTCTCCTCGAATCGCACTCATTCGATCCTCCATATTCGATAAACCGTCACCACCACCTTGAACAACACCTTTTTCCATTCCAACACCATCGTCTGAGACAGACAAGGCATAATTATTATCCTTCAAACTAAAATCAATCTTTATCTGATCGGCTTGACTGTACTTAAAAGCATTATTAAGCGCTTCTTTGACCACCAGGAAAAGATTTCTTCTCACCTCCGGATCGATGGGCAAATCGTTATCCTCATTTTGAAAATCAAACTCAACGCGCATGGGTGAGCCCTCAAAAAATGTAATAGCGTGGTTTTTAAGGTAGGACAAAAAACTTCGAACATTATCTCTGGTCGGGTTGGTAGACCAAATGATTTCACCCAATTTGGATACGATCATTCTAGAGGTGCGATTAATTTTATCTACGATTCCCTCCAAACCTTCTTCATCTCCTTTTCTTCTTTTATTATTAAGCCGCTCAGAAAGCCAGGATATCTTCGTCAAACCCGAAGAAATATCATCGTGAATATCCTGAGAAATTCTAGTTCGAATCAAGGCCTTTTCCTTCTGTCTCTCTGATTCTACCAATTGATCCTGGGTTTCTTTGAGTTGAACCAAAGCCGTGTTCAAATCTGTATTTTTTGACTCTAGTTCAACATTCGACTTTAGCTGATTCTGATAATTTCTGAATATTACAACTGCCAACAGGCCCAAAAGCCCCAGCCCGATGATAAAATACACCCGTTCATTTCTTTTCTTTTGAACCGCCAGGCGATCGAGTTCTATCTGTTTTTCGGCCAACGCGACTTCCCGCTCGGTAGTGAGTTGTTCTATTTGTTTCTTAGACTCCAAAGAATGTATTGAATCCGCCAGTGTTTTACTCATCTTGAAGTAATGATAAGCATCTTCATATTCACCTTTCGCTGATAAGGCGGTTGATAGCCTATCGGAAAGCCATGCCAGAACTTTATTATCGGCTGTTTCTTCTGCCACACTTGTGGCTATTCTAAAATTCGAAATAGCCCGATCGAGTAATACATCATTGCTAAGATCAGGGATAATAAGACCTGTATCTCCTTTCATTCGAGCCTGATAACTCGTAAGGTAGAATGCGCCGAGATTGCCTCTGGATTGACTAATCCCTTTTGCAAATCCCGTTGCTTCGTTGAGCTGCATGGATTCTTCGTTCGCCTCTATTGCTTTAACCAAATTGCCCTCTTTTTCATAGGTGGTGGCCAGGTTGGTCAATTCTCGAGATAAATCCAAGGGCATATCCAATTCTCTATAGAGTTCGATCGCCCTAACACGAAAACTTTTTGCCTTTTCAAGTTGGTTAAGGTCTGCAAAGACATTGGCAATATTTCCACTAATCAAAGCGATTCCGTGAAGATCATTGATTTGCTGATAGCCTAACAGGCTAATGGAGTCATGCTTCAACGCATCTTCGTATTTCCCATTTTCCATATAGATACTGCCAATGGCCAAATTGGTATTCAATATCCCGGCCGTGTCTTTGATCTCCTCGAACATTTTGAGTGCTTCGAATTGATACTTTAAAGCCTCGCTGTAGTTGCCAATAAAAGTGTGGATCATCCCAATATTGCCGATAACATTGGCCATGCCCAAAGAATCACCATGATTTTCAGCATTTTCCAGTTTCTGTTCGAAGTATTGAATTCCCTCTTCGTATTTTCCAAGATAGATAGAACTAGTTCCCAGGAGATTGTAGGCTTTGCTCAATCCCTCATATAGATTTTCGCGTTCTGCTTCATTGCGTGCTAGTTCGGCATATTCGAAAGCCTTATTTGGATCACTGTGCATGTAAAAGCTGGAAAGATTGATATACGCATCCGTTTTTTCTTCCACTGATTCAGCGTGTTCGATGACCTGTAGAATAGAATCGACATTGAGTTGTGCCATCAAGTTGTTAGACAGCAATAAAACTGCTACTAGAATTAATCCAGAGAATAATTCATATATAGAATCACTGGTAGTAATATTCTTTATGCGAAACATAAAGCCTTTTTGGAGTTTGATGTATTGCCGCAACTCTAGGTTTAACAGTTTTTTTCTTCAATAGTCAACACCTATTCGTCTGCCATACACTATTCTCCAAATATATCACAAATTTGATCTGCTTGTATCTGACAGCATTTAAAGAATCCTTTCAGATTAAAAATAATCCTAGCCACCAGTCATTTTAACCATTTTCTTCAATTATTATCTTAATTCATTTCAGTACAATTTTCAACTCCCTTGCAGCGAAATAGAACATGATGCTTTTCAAATAGAAAAACTGTAATCATGCAAGCTACTACACGTTTAACCATCGCCGCACTTTTTTTCTTCATTTTTTCTTTGACCACTCAGGCCCAAGAAGGATGCTATATTCAAGGTGAGGAATACATCTATTGTCCTCAATTCGAAATCCCTTACCAGGTAGTTTGTCGGGATTCATCCATCGTTTTCGTTGAGATTTGGGATATCATTGGGCCAGCCGCAGATTTGCATTCCGCTCAGGATCAGGACAATTTTGTCTTGGTTAATTTTTATGAGACCGGGATATACACTTTGACGGCTTTGGTTTATGACGCACAGGGAAACAGCTATACCCTTAGCTACGATATCTATGTCGATGGTGGTGCAAAAATAGAAATTGACGGTTGCTATGAGGACATTGACAACTGTATCGCGGTGTGTGAGGGCAGTTCGAATGTTTTCCGCATTGCAGATAGCACCGGAATGACAGCGAATTTTTTAGTAACCGGAGCAGAAAATGTCACTCTCCTATGGGATAGGGTTGAAATAGAATGGGGAGGACCTGGAATGGGTTCCGTACAGGTAGAAGGAGCCTGCGGACAAGATTATTATTGTGTTCGAATTTTGGCCGAGCCAACAGCTGATTTTGAAGTAGAGAGGTATGAGTCATTAGACACCATTACAGTATGTAAAAATGAATTGCTGCAATTCAAAAACCTATCCGAGAATGGATTGAGTTATAGTTGGAATTTTGGCGATGGCAATGTGAGCAATGATTTCGAACCCACCCATCGATTCGATGCCAGTGGAACTTATTCGGTAAGCTTAAATGCATTTGGAGTTTGTACCTGTATGGGTGAAAAGGAAATAATCGTGCAGGTCTTGGAAGCTGCAGCACCAGTACTGGATTGTATCAGTACCGTCTGCCCCGAGACACGCCAAGTATACACTGCCATGACAGATGGGTGTAATGAATTTAACTGGCAAATTTCTAGCAACGGAACCATTATTCAAGGAGGAGAATCCGACGATGATTTTATTGAAGTGATTTGGCACTCAGGCCCTGACGGAATCATCGAATTATCCGTATCTGATTGTAACTCTCCTTACTGTTCTTCAGTTGCTCAATTTAGAGTACCTGTCATCACCACTGATGGCCCATTAGAAGGAGATCTAAGTGTATGTTCAGGTGAATTAGTTAGATATACTTTACCGGATTTTCCGGGATCAGAATATAACTGGAGTCTGTCCGGCAATGGCGTAATAGTAGGAGATGCCGACCGCAATACCATAGCAATTCTCTGGGATGAAGTAAGTTCCGTAACCACAGCAAATCTGGAAGTCTCCTATGATCACTGCTTTTTAGGTTGCGGAGGAACGGACCAGATCACAGTAAGCATTACTCCTACAGTAAACCTGAATGCAGATCAACAAGTCTGTCAAGGTGAACTCGCTACAGCCAGGGCCGTCTCCGGTTTTTCAAGTACAACTCCAGTTACGGTAGATTGGGAATTGCAGGATGAGGAAGGAAATGTCATTTTCTCCCAGGCGGGAAGTCCTGATTTTTCGCCTATGTTTAATATCCCGGCAGGAGTTTATTACTGGGTAGCTTACAACGACAATCCGGATTATTGCAATGAAACGACTAAGGCAACAATCCAAGTAACTGAAACACCGGCTAGTCCCCAAGGTATAGAAGGTGAAACGGAAATCTGTAGCAATATCGAATACGGTTATACGGTGATTCGAGGAGGAAATTATTCCACTGAGTGGGTGGTAACCGATGGTTCTGGTACATTCAACTATTCAGGATCGAATATTCGTCACACTTTCGGGATCAATCCGCCCTACAGTATCGAGGTTTATCATCTCGATATTCAAAATGCCTCCTGTAGATCTACAAGTTATACCCTACCCATTACGAATGGAATTGCCAATGACATTGTAGGAAAAGACAGTGTTTGCCATGAAAGCATCGAAATGTATACTATGACTGCTGTAAATGGAGCCCAATACGAGTGGTCAATCGTCCCTGATGATATGGGAGAGTTACTCAAAAGCAATGCAAGTGAGATAGAAGTGTTCTGGACCAAGCCCGGTGATGCGACCCTCGTACTCAATGCTTGCGGTAGGGTCATTCAAAAAGAAATTTACATTAAAGCTAATCCAGTGTTTAATGTGATGGGTAATTTGAGTAGTTGTGGCAATGTCCGAACGACCATCTCTACGGATCAAGCCCTTCTTCAACATATATGGAGAGATGAAAACGAAGCAGTTCTTTCGAGCAATAATACTGCTGATCTTCTACCTGGTTATTACAGTGTAGAATTGATAGATGAGCTGGGTTGCAGCAGCAAGGAGAGTTTTGAAATAACGGCCTTGCCCTATCCTCAGGTGAATTTGACTTCTCCTACTCCATTTATCGATTGCTCAAGAGTATCACAAGGTGTTCGACTGGTATCCAACACCGATGGAGTGGATTATACTTTCAACTGGTACCAAGATGGCGTCCTAGTTGGATCTGGTCCTGAATATATTGCAACCAGCATTGCACGATACAATGTGGAAGCTACCAATGAATACGGCTGTACTGCGTCTTCCAGAATCCTAGACTTAGAAGATTTATGTCAACCGGATACCAGCTCGGGCTCCGGTCCTATATGTGTTTACCTCGATCACGGCTATGATTTTAATGTCGTCGAAAATAGCTGTAGTTCGAAAGAGTATAGTATTCAAGGAACAAGTATCGTTCCCGGCACCGGCAAATGGCATATTCGATCAATAAGCGATGCTCATGTAGCTAGTTTTAATGGGGATGTCTTCACTCATGACTACCGTCTTCCAGGTTATTATGGCATAACATTCACTGCAGAACTCGATCCATTCAACTATATCGATTCTCTCTGTGGGCACAGAGACTATTTCGTGGACTCAGTTCTTCTAGTCGCGGATTTCGAAAATACGGAAGCATGTGTCAGTGTTCTCATCGAATTCAATGATTTGAGTACAACACTTCCGGGGCATCAAATCAATAGTTGGCAATGGGATTTCGGAGATCCCGCCAGTGGAGCCAATAATACAAGCTCTGATCAAAATCCCATGCATCAGTTTGATGCAGCAGGAGACTATGCGGTCACACTGACTACGACTACCACGACGGGATGTATTTCACAGATTACCCGGATAGTAAGAGTACATGATGGACCAGAACTTCAGGTGATTTATGATCCTCTGAGTTGTGAAAAGACAGCTACCCGTTTTGAAATTTCTGAAGATATTTTTGATATCAACTGGGACTTTGGAGATCCCGGAAGTTCTGAAAACAGTGCAAGCAAAAAATCAGTGCTGCACGAATATGAATTCCCCAATCAATACAATGTGGCTGTTACTGCCGCAAATATTTACGGTTGTATTTCAACAGAGACGGTGGTCATAGATATACAAGCCAATACCCTGAGCGGAGACATTACTGCTAGCCCTGGGTTCGAATTATGTGAAGGCAATACCATTCAGCTCAACGCACCTTCCAATGGAGATGAATGGCTGTGGAGCACTGGAGAATCTACAGAAAATATTAGAGTGACTACGACGAATCAATACAGCGTCTTTATTACAGACGAAAACAACTGTCAATACGAACCCCCAAGCGCGTTTGTCAATATTTTGCCAAAGCCAGTGGTCATGGTGAGAGGAAGGTTGATTTTTGCAGACGGAAGCACGGGACCTTGGAGAGAAAGTCTTGCTCTGTGTGAAGGTGAAGCTTTTGAACTGCAAGTATTTTCAGAATCAGGCTTGAGTTACGATTGGAACAATAACGAAACCACGCAATCATTGATATTCGATGGGGTGGGTCTTGATTTGCCTTCTCCTGGAATCCAGGATTACTCTGTGGTGGCATCCAACCCTTCCACTCTATGTGAATCCGACCCATTTGTTTTCACTGTGGAAATATATGAGATGCCTTCTTCACCACAAATCATTGCCAGCAGTGGTTCTCTATGTGCCTATGATCTAAATGTTCTTGAGGTCATCGGCCCGGACCCACTTTTGGAGTACATTTGGTCCAACGGGGAGATTGGTCACAGCATAACCGTTAGTGAAGCAGATAGATATTTTGTTTACGCGGTTAATGACAATGGTTGTCGAATGCTGAGCAATGAGATAGAGATTATTCCTGCGGCGCCGGTTGATCGAATTCCTTCTGGTTGTTTTGACCTATGCGATCCCTACGAGCTATGCCTACCTTCGATGGGTGTCATTTCAGAATACAATATTTATCGCGATGGAATTTTGGTAGAAACAGGAAATACCTGGCCTTCGGATTATCTAATAGAAGAAGATGGAAGCTATACTTTTGAAGTATCCACACCGAACGGATGTACGGTAATTTCTGAGCCACTTGACATTCGACTATATCAAGGACTTGGTGTCATTACCACAGAAGTATACGCAGATGTAGATGGAAATGGCATCATCAGCGCATCTGACACTTTGCTTACAGGTATTGATGTCGATATGCTTTCTTCGTCACCACTTTCCGAAAGAGGTGCAGAAACCAGATTTCCAGGAAGCTTTGACTTTGTTGATTTACCCGTTAATACCTATTTGGGACGTATAGATGGAGACTTACTGCATCCAAGATGGCATATTTTGATTGATAGTGTTGAAGCCAGTTTAACGAGTTGTGGAGATTCGACGGTAATACAACTTCTCTTGGGAGAAAATTGTGTGGTTACCGGACCTGAAATAGATTTAGAAGTTTGTGAAGGGGAAGAGTTTAGTTTTGGAGATAGCACATGGATTAGTCCTGGCCAATTCGAACATCATTATTTAAGTGCTTCAGGTTGTGACTCTCTGGTTGTAGTAGAACTGCTTGCCCCTGACTCCTTACAATTGATTATTCAAACTTGGTACGATGTTGACGGAGACGGAACAGTAAGCAGCAGCGATACTTTAGTCCCGGAAATATCATTCAATATCAACAATCTGGGAGGAGGACTTCTTGATGCCTTGATGACAGGTACTTCAGGATTATTAGAATTGGATTACCTGAGAGGAGAATACACTATATCATTGGAATCTACGCTACTTCCTTCCGGCTATGAGGCCTTGATCGACAATATTGCGGTTTCATCTGATGATTGTGGGTCCGTGAATATCAACTTCTTACTGGGACCTGGTTGCGTAGATGAAAACATCTTGGAGAGTGTTTCTGTCTGTGAGGGAGACTCTGTTCAATTATATGGTTACTGGTTTACAGAACCCGGAATAGACAGTGTATTGATTGTTGGCGGATGTGATACGCTATTAATAGTTGAGCTAGTCTGGGTAAACAGCACCTTATCCGTACAGGCCGCAGTGGACCATGCATGCGTGAATTCCGGATTTTTGGGAAGTATCTCACTTGATGTTGTTGGAACAGGACCTTTCAGTTACACTTGGGAACCCAATGTCGGTACGAGTAATTTAGTGGAAGATTTAACTCCAGGCGATTATTCTGTCACGATATCTGATGCTTATCATTGTCAATGGGTTGAAGAATTTACCATCATTCAAGCAGATACTTTAACATTCGACATTGATCCGCTATATGAAGTGGAAGAGAATACGAGTGAACAAATGATCATAACAGGTGATATTGGTGCGCCAAACCTTCAAGTAGAATGGACGCCAGCGGATTTTCTGGATTGTTCGAATTGTTTTTCTCCTAATGTAACCCCACTAAGCAGTCAGGATTATAATATCACTATATGGGATGAGAACGGATGTCCGTATTATCTATCCACCAGAGTAGAGCTAATTCCCGCTCAGGATAGTTTGACCAACGAGGTATTTTCGCCTAGTGTATTTACTCCAAACAATGACAACTGGAACGATCGCTTTAAACTATACTCGAAGGACGAAACCAGGGTGATTTCTTTCACCGTTTTTAATCGATGGGGAGATAAAGTATATGAAGAAAGGAATGTTATGATCGATCAAATGCAGGGTTGGGATGGCACTTTCCAAGGAATAGAGCTGAATGATAATGTCTTTGTATACCAGGTGCAGTTAGAGACTATGGATGGAGAGAAATTTGATCAATATGGAGATATAACTTTGATTAAGTAATACCATTTCTACTTTTGAAATGCGTAAATAAAAATGAGGTATTTTTTTCTTAGGCAAGGAAGAAAATTTCGGAATAGCAGTAGTTATGGCTAAATTTTATGACGCAGTATAAGGAAAAAAGAGCCCTTTTTAATAGCAATTTTAGAAGTAGAAATGGTATAAGAATAAAGTAGAATGGATCTCTTCCCCGGTAGCGTTTTCGCATGAATCACTATCGGGGATTTTCTTTATTCAATTCGATCTCGGAATAATTGATCTTATGAAAATCAGGATTTTTTCGAATAAAAAGTCCATTCACATATACAGGATCTCCAATATTATTATAACTTACTCTTGAATTAGGTTTAGGGGCTGAAGTCATTATTATATATGGACTACAGCGATTTTTAAGTGCTCGTGTTTTGGATCGTTTAGAATTAATCAATGCTTTTCGTAAAAAATACAGATCTTGGGTAAGACCAGATCTGAGCAGCCTAAAGATTTGCTCAGACGATAAGAATTGCTTTCTCGAGATCAAATTCGACAATGAAAGGCGGACGCTTATTTTAGACTTGGGTAATATCATGGAAGATCCAAGTGGAGAAGCCTTAAATTATGGTTCCACCGACCATTGGAAATTCATCTTTTCTCCCTGTAACGATATCGTCGACAATGCGAACGAATTTTTCAATTTCGACGATTATAGCATGGTCAATTGTTTCGAGATATTGTTCACCAAACAAGCAATAGAAGAAATTTGTATGGAATTCGAATCTAACCTTAGGGTTTAGTTCATTCTGTTTTATCTTTGGTTTCATTTCAAAAATAGTTTTCGATGATTTGTATCATATCACCTGCTAAGAGTTTGGATGCTGAAAAAGACAAGGTTTTGGGAACCGATGAATACTCCAATCCAAGATTTTTTTCTCACAGTAAGGAGCTCATCCAAGTATTGCGCACGAAAAGTGAAGAGGAAATCAAGAAAATGATGGGGCTTTCGGATAATCTCGCAGAGCTCAACGTAAAGCGTTACAAGAAATTTAGAGTAAGACAAAACGAAAAGAACTCCTACAGAGCAGCGGCATATTTCAATGGGGATGTTTATCAGGGATTACAGTTCCACACCTGGGACAAGGTTTCTATCAATTTTGCTCAGGATCATCTTCGTATTCTTTCAGGACTTTACGGATTGTTAAAACCACTTGATAGAATACAGGCCTACCGACTGGAAATGGGGACTTCACTTAAAACAGAAAGGGGAAATAATCTTTACCGTTTCTGGGGTGACTTGATCACCAAAAAGCTAAAAGCAGATTTTAAAGGAATGCCGAATAAATATCTGGTTAATCTGGCCAGTGATGAGTATTTCAAAGCCATAGATCGAAAACTTTTCAAGTATCCCATCCTGGATGTGAAGTTCAAAGAGTTAAAGGATGGCAAGCTGAGATTTGTTTCTTTTACAGCGAAAAAAGCCAGAGGCCTTCTAGCCTCTTATATTATGAAGAATGGAATTCAAGACAAGGAGGATATCAAAAACTTCGATCTTGATGGATATTATCTATCCCAAGAGCATTCTTCGGAATGGGAATATCTGTTTGTGAAAGAGGTATAAGGAGATTAAGCTTATTCGCATGTGATGGGGATCGGAGTATTCCGCACCTGCGGCGCTCTTTTCGAACATTGATGATAGCTTATTGTTATTTCGCTCCTATGGAGCTATTTTAATTCCGTGCCTATGGCGATATTGTCGTTTTGCACCTGCGGTGCTATTATTCCGCTCCTATGGAGCTATTATTATTTCGCTCCTATGGAGCTTTAATCTCTTATGCGTTAAGGATTTATTGGGAATTGGGTACTATTATGAAGTATCACAAGCTCCAGTGCATCAATTGTTCATATATTTCTATGGATTTATGGAGTAGCTGCTCATAGCGATTCTCGAGAGGGGAATTGTTTTCAGGAGCCGGTAAAAAACCAGTAGATTGGTGTACGTTATGGTACCAATATTTCGCCCAGAGGCCATCTTCAGGGATTGGACCTGCTTTCCAGCTCAGCATTGCAAGATCAAAATCAATTCCCAGAGCATCACACATTCTCCTTAACATTTCTTCCGGTTGATTGCGAATCAACTTGCCATCAACAACCGTAGGTTTTTGTCCAATCTTCAATTGAAAATTTAAAACATCAAGTTGTTCCAGATAACCAATATCCTCTATCGTCGGGTTTTCAATAACTTTTGTGAATGAGCGAATTACATCTCTGGGATGCCTAGTAAGAATGACATTCTGGGTTTCTTTGAGGAACTCCAAGTTCATTCCGCGCAGATGATGCGCCATATGTTTAAAAAAAACGACCTCCTGATCAAAGGGTCCCAAAATGAACCGAACGAGTTGTTCTTCATCGCTTTCCATTTGCTCCAGTATATCATGAGCTCCAGGGTGATACGCTATTTTTTCCGGATTATTCTTTAGATAACAAGCGTAAAAAGGCTCGTCTACTACATGTGTATCTATGCGCTGCGCAAATGAATACATCAGTGCAGTAGATATGTTTCTCGGACCGGACCACAGGCATATTCTTCCTTTCATCACTTCGCATTATTTACTTCAGAACGAATTCTGTCGTTATACAAATCAGAGAGCTTCCTGCTCATCGAACCAAAAGTGCCGTCACCAATTGTTTTTCCATCAATTCTTATGACCGGTGTAAGCCCTCCAAAACTACCAGTTACAAAGGCCTCATCCGCTCCGTAAACATCGTATAAGGAGAAGTTTTTTTCTAAACAAACAATGCCATTGTCACGAGAGATATCAATGATATTTTGCCTGGTGATCCCATTCATACAATAGGCTCCGGTTGAAGTCCATACTTCTTCATTCTTGACGATGAAAAAGTTGGTCGAATTACAAGTAGATACAAATCCGTGTATGTCCAACATCAAAGCCTCATCTGCTCCTGCCTGGATGGCCTGGTTCAGGGCCAGTACCTCATGAAGTTTGCTGTGACAATTGAGCTTGGGATCCAAATAATCCGGAGATCCCCGACGAATAGTACTGGTGTACAATTCAATTCCTTTTTCCTTCGACTCCAATGAAGCTTTTTTATACTCCGGTATGATCACGATATTGGCCGCCGAAACGGTCAATCTTGGATCTTGAGAAGGTGTTTTTTTGTTTCCTCTAGTTACCATTACGCGTACATGAATACCGTCGGTCATGCCATTGGCTTCGAGGGTGTCCATGATTCTACGGTCCAAATCCATCAGGGATAATCCCAAATCGATACCAGTTGCCTTCAATCCGTTTTGTAATCGCACATAATGCTGTTCCTTAAAGACCAATTTCCCATGATGAAGTCTCATGGCTTCCCATACTCCGTCACCTACGAGATATCCAGCATCAAAAACAGAAATTTTAGCCTCTTCACGCGTAAATAAGGCACCGTTTATATTGATCAAAATTCCGGTATTTCGATCGTCCGCTTCGGCATTATGTGTTCCGTGAACCATAGTTGTTTTTTGGTAA
This sequence comes from Saprospiraceae bacterium, assembly GCA_965230755.1. GTDB lineage: Bacteria > Bacteroidota > Bacteroidia > Chitinophagales > Saprospiraceae > DATFJT01. The sequence goes on from CBDDLT010000004.1 coordinate 56,486, forward strand.
AAATAAAAAAGACCACTTATTGATCAACAAGTGGTCTTATAAATTTATGATTTATGGATTCTAATAGGAAAGTTTAAACTCAACTCTTCTATTAAGTGCTTTTCCTTCTTCCGTAGCGTTGGTTGAAACCGGTTTGGTTTCTCCATATCCCGCTGTATTGATTCTACTGGCATTAATGCCTTTCGAAACAAGGTAATTTCTCACCGACTGCGCTCTATCTTTTGACAATTGTAGGTTGAAATCAGCCTCTCCATCTGAGTCCGTATGACCCTGAACGCTGAGTCTGTAATAAGGATTATCTTTCATTACAGAAACCACTCTATTTAGGATCGTATAAGACTCCGACTTAATGGTCGCCTTTTCCGTATCGAAATACACACCGTATAGTGCTTCTTTCATGATATCAATGTCTCTCGTTGCAATCTCAGGGCAACCATTATTGGACTCCGAACCTGCAATTTCAGGACAACTATCATCAATATCAGCTATACCATCCATATCCGTATCAGGACAACCCATCAATTCTTTTGGCCCCGGAATATTGGGGCATTTATCGTTTTTATCCGCAATACCGTCTCCATCCGCGTCAGCACCGGCACCAAAACTGTACTTGAAGCCTATAGAATGATGCCAGAAATTATCATTATCATCCTCTACGGTGTTGGCATCGTACTCATCACCGAAATTCAGACCGTATACTGTCTGAACATTCAATGCCAGTCTATCGCTTAAGTTAATGTCAATACCTAAGCCTAAAGGAATTGCGAAGTTGCTCTCATCACTACCACGACCATCTACTGCCGAATAGTTTGAAAAGCCTAAACCTCCTTTTAAGTAAGGATTTACTGCCGTACCTCTTAAGAATTTGTAATGCGCGGCTAAGTTCAAATGCAATTGATCCGTAAGGAAGCTATTGGTGATATTGTCATCTTCCCAATGACCGTGTCTTCCTTGTTGACCTCTGAACTCCAAGTCAAAGGCCGGAGATAAATAACGACCAACTGAAATGCCTAAAAATCCTTGAAAAGGGTCAAAATCAAATAATGAATTACCAAAGTCTCCGTCGTACTGTGCGTTACCAGCATGTAGTCCTATGGCCCAGGGGTGGTTGACGGATTGAGCTTTACTTTCATGGCCAAATATTAACAATGCCATGATGAACAATGAAGTAATAATGTATTTATTCATTTCGTAAAAGTTTATTTCAGCCTTGGGACGCCAAGCCATTTTTACGTCACGATCTTAAGAATACTTTAATACTGTCTTAAGTTATCCTTTTCCGTAATAGAAATTCATCAGAAGCCGGGAAACAAAAGGGAATACCTGCATACCGGTTAAGATAATATAATGTCTATATCTGTCTAACTTATCTGGAAAGTCGAGATTTTACTCCTAGCTGTAAATAATGCCTTCTCAGTTCTGCACTGAAATCTCCGGACTCGAATATTTCATTTAAATCTCGTCGATAAGAATAAGCAAATTCGAGGTCATAGCGATCGTTAATATGTTTGGATAGAATATACCCAATACTGAAGTAAGGTCGGTCGCTATTGTAATTTTTTTGTTCTTCAACAGCCTCTAGATCTACCGCTTTAAAATCAGCATGATTCGTACTAACCGCAGTCAGCTCGTTGTGGATAGAGGTAATTCTTTGATATCCAAAGCCTAGTTCGGCACTTGAAGACCATCGATTTCCTTGTAAAAATCTGTATTGAGTGCTTAGGCCAATATCCAAACTATTCACAACATGCTGGTTGTCGAGATCCAATAACAAATCATAAGTACTTTGCTGATTTTGATCTTCTGCTCTTTCAATATTAATGGGTGTTGAGATAAAGCCAAGAGGAGAAGCCATATTGAGGACACTAGAATTTTTTCGATCATCTGTCTCTGTACTGGTATCGTAAGTATAGTTCGAATTATGACCAGAATTCAAATATGCTCTTTCATATGCAAAATTGACTCCTGCACTCCACCTATCATTGATATCGTATAGCAGTCCGACACGGAACACAGCCGCTTTACCTACGACTTGCTGATAATTGGCCGGAGCAAGCGCATCACTGTAAGAACGATTTAGATCCAAGTCCCATAAACTAAAACCCAGTCCATATCTGAGTGAAAATTTAGAGTTATAGCCTGAAAAAGAAGGCTGTCCTGCACTTGCAAACTCCGGTGTTTGATCCTTCTTTTCTCTATCTAATAAAACTAAATCAAGTTGAGGTAAAGAATGTAAAACCTCCAATTCTCGTATTTCTTTTTGATCGTCCGGGCTTGTAATTGTAGTATTTGCAGATGATGTGATTGTAAGCTCGGTATTCTTGCTTACAATATTATTAGCAACTCGAGTAGTTTCGTTTTTAACAATCGTCTTTTCCTCACTAATTGATCCCTCTACAGAATTATTTTCCGAGCCATCGTCGAAGAGATTGATCGTTTGGCTCAAACCATGAGTTTTTGAGTAGATATTATCATCATTAGAAGTAAGTTCATCGTCAATGTCCTCTTCACTGTCCGTCTTTTCAATGCTTGATTTTAATGAAGCAGCCTCAATCGGAATCGGAGTTTCCCCCATGCTCGTTGTTGAGTTATTCGACTCACGAGAATATACGGCCCAAATCAAAACGGGAATCATCAAAGAAGCCAATGCTATCCAAAGCCACAGAAATCGTCTCTTTTTACGTTCTGGAAATAGCTCTTCCGTAATGCCTTCCAATACAATAGAGTCCGGCTGTAGCCAGTCTTCCTCCCCCCAATTGGAGTTGGTAAAGCGATCTCTTATGTTATTATCGTCAAGCATAGTATTTCTTCAAAGGATGATTTAAGTTAAGCAATTGTTTCTGAAGCAAATTTCTTGCCTTCATCAATTGAGTCTTAGAAGTGCTAATACTTATGTTTAATTTATCTGATATTTCCTTGTGCGTAAAACCATCGATCACATACATGTTGAAAATGGTTCGATATCCATTCGGCAATTTAGTGATAACCTGAGTAAGATCCTTTAAACTCATTTCACTCATGACTTCATGGTCTTCAGTCATGACCTGAGCGATCTGCTGCACATTATCCAATTCTAACTCTACAAAGTGTTTTTTCTTTCTCAGATGCTGCAAACAAACATTGATCACTACCCTATTCGACCAAGAAGAAAAATTACCCTTACTTTCATCAAATTGGTGTAAATCACGGTATATTAAAATATACGCTTCCTGTAACAAGTCTTGAGCATCATAACGAGATTTTACATATCTCAGACAGGTCAGCAAATGAAATCTGGAATACTTTCCGTATAGAAGCTCAAAGGCTCTCTTGTCACCTTTTCTAATTAGTCTAATGAGGTCGCTATCGGATGGTTTCCTTTTCAAAGCATAATGAGATATGTTTTTATGAACACTCATATAAGATAAAAGTTGAAGTAGGATTCGTATAAATCCTACTTCACATGGAATCTAAAGACTACTTAACTATAATTTCTTCAATATATTCGACATTTTGACCTCTTAACTGAAGAATATATGTTCCTTCAGGAAGATCGTCAACTCTAATTTCGTTGTTCTGATCTCTTAATTCTTTCGAAAGTAAATTCTGCCCATTGATAGAGAAGAACTTTAGTTCAACTGGAGAAGAATTAGGAGTATCGAAGTTGATGGTTAGATTACCAGCACTTGGATTAGGATATACTTCCACATTATCAGAGATATTGTTGTCAATCTCTTCGTTGGAAGTAGGAGGCAATAACACCGCATCTATTACATGTACTACTCCGTTATCTGTTTCCAAGTTCGCAACGGTAACCATCGCATCATTGATCATTACATTACCGTTTTCAATGCTTACTGTCACTTCATTGCCATTAAGCGTGGTAATGGCTTGGCCGTCACTTAGATCGGTACTCAAGGCTCTTGCCCCTACTACATGGTATAGTAAGATATCTGTCAACAAGCCTTGTGGATCATCCAACAATGCATCAACTGTTCCATCCGGCAATGCAGCAAAAGCAGCATCGGTCGGTGCAAATACGGTAAATGGGCCATCTCCGTTCAATGCATCTACCAATCCGGCTGCTATTACTGCCGCCTCAAGTGTTTCATGGTCAGGGCTGTTGACTATTATGTCCACTACCGTTACCCTTGGGGGAATCAATACTGCATCTATCACGTGTACCACTCCGTTGTCTGTCTCCAAATCCGCAACGGTTACCATTGCGTCATTGATCATTACACTTCCATTCTCAATTGTAACTTCTACTTCTTTACCATTCAAGGTCGCAATCATCTGTCCATCGCTCAAATCTGTACTCAAGGCATTTGCTCCTACAACATGGTATAGTAAGATATCTGTCAACAAGCCTTGAGGATCATCCAATAATGCATCAACTGTTCCATCTGGCAATGCAGCAAAAGCAGCATCGGTCGGTGCAAATACGGTAAATGGACCATCGCCATTCAATGCATCTACCAATCCGGCTGCTATCACTGCTGCCTCGAGTGTTTCATGATCAGGACTATTAACTATAACATCTACTACAGTAATTCTTGGGGGTATCAATACTGCATCGATCACGTGCACGACTCCATTATCCGTCTCCAAATCCGCAACTGTTACCATTGCGTCATTGATCATCACGTTGCCATTATCTATCGTTACTTCTACTTCCTTTCCATTCAAGGTCGCGATCATTTGTCCATCGCTCAAATCTGTACTTAGTGCATTGGCACCTACTACATGGTATAATAGAATATCAGTCAGTAAGCCTTCCGGGTCGTCCAAAAGGGCATCGACTGTACCGTCCGGCAATGCTGAAAAAGCGGCATCCGTTGGTGCAAATACCGTGAAGGGGCCAATTCCATTCAATGTGGTCACTAAATTTGCAGCAGTTACTGCCGCTTCAAGTGTTTCATGATCCGGACTTGCTATGATCACATCAGCTACTGTTGTTGGGGGTATCAACACAGCATCGATCACATGTACAACCCCGTTATCTGTCTCCAAATCCGCAACTGTTACCATTGCATCATTGATCATTACATTGCCGTTCTCAATAGTTACCGTAACATTCTTACCATTGTTATGGGTAACTATGTTTTGGCCATCACTGAGATCTGTACTTAGAGCATTTGCTCCTACAACATGATATAATAGGATATCTGTTAACGCTCCTTGAGGATCATCCAACAGTGCATCAACTGTTCCATCCGGTAGTGCAGAAAAAGCAGCATCGGTAGGAGCAAATACAGTAAAGGGACCATCGCCATTCAATGCATCTACTAAACCAGCTGCTATCACTGCGGCCTCGAGTGTTTCATGGTCGGGGCTGTTGACGATTATATCTACTACTGTCTCGCGGGGTGGTATTAACACTAAATCAATAACATGAACTACTCCATTGTCTGCAACTAGATCAACTACCGTTACCAAAGCATCATTGATGAACACATCACCATCATCAATGCTTACCGTTATATCCTTTCCATTCAGTGTGGAAATAACTTGTCCATCGCTTAAATCCGTGCTCAAAGCATTTGCTCCAACAACATGATAGAGCAAAATATCAGTAAGCGCTCCCTGGGGGTCATCCAAAAGCGCATCAACAGTTCCATCCGGTAAGAGGGAAAATGCATCATCGGTCGGTGCAAATACTGTAAATGGTCCGTCGCCATTTAATGCATCCACCAAACCAGCTGCTATCACTGCCGCTTCTAGCGTTTCATGATCCGGACTATTCACTATAATATCGACTACCGTAGACTGGGCCTTGGTCATCATCGGTAGGATAAAAAATAGTAGGTAAATAAATTTTTTCATCGTTTCTTGATTTTGAATTAAGAATTTGTTCACCCCTATTGTGCAGGAATTTTGGAATGGTTGCCTACGCGAAGAATAATTTTAAAAAAAATTTAAAAAAACTTTGATTTGAACAGATAATGGGAGATTTCAGGATTGGGCTTTTCGACAAGATTCATCATTCGCATGAGCTCAATGTTCATTTTGAATCATAGATGTTTTTATTGGTTATTTTAATCTTAAAGAGAGTCCTTAATGGCTGATTTCTGATATACGGCGGGAGATATGTTCGTTATTTTCTTAAACCAATAATAGAATGACGTTCGAGAATTAAAGCCCACATCATATCCGATTGCTGAAACCTTCAAATTCAGATTCTCTTTTAAAACAAGCATTTTCTTTGCTTCTTCAACTCGATAAGAATTGATTAATTCTGCGAAACTTTTGTCGTGATATTTATTGAGTAACTCTGAAATATGATGCGTTGGGATCTCTGTTTCTTCAGCAAGATCAGCCAGTTTATAATCCATATTAATATAAGGCTTGTTTTCTTCTAAATGCTTCAGAATTTCCTGAATCATTTGCTCTGCATTTTCCGGGTTTAAACCAGATCTAGAATATTTATCCAATGAATTTTTCCTGGTGTGATTTACTACTATCCGATTATTTACTTGCAAGTAACCAATTAGGTATATGCTGATACAGATCAAGATTGACAAGAAAAAATCCAAATAAATGGGAACATCGAATAACTTTAAAACAAAGAAACTGATGACGGCCATTATCGAAAACACGGTAAACAAGATGATGGTATAACGTATTATTCTATAATCTGGATACTCCGTATCCTCTCTAAGAAAATCGTATTGTTTCCTTTTAACATGGAATATCAAGGCGTAAAATGAGAATGAAAGAACGCTTAGTATTTCTATAATACCCCAAAGCCCATCTATAGCGTATAGAACACTTTTCAAGTTCTTCTCTTGCAAAATAATTATTTTATCCGCTTCTGGCAAGACGTAGAAAGGAAGAAAATATATGGCGAGTACCAGGAATGGGATGAAGTGTAAAAAGTCTTTCGAATTCAATCTCCGAACAAAACTTTCTACGTAAAGAAAAAATAGAGGCCCCAGCAAAAGAGGTATCGGATTATACAAAAAGTTGAATCCCGCAAATCGGGACTGGAAATCATTCCAATAACCCACCCAAAACAATAAGATCACAGAGAAAACAAAAATGAATCCTCCTAATAGAGCTTTAGATATATTTTTCGATCCTTTGTTGATTAAAACAAGGAAGCATAAGAAAAAGCCCTGAACAGCAATGAATAAAAACAATAAAGTCCAAATGGCCATATTCCATATTTAAGACATCATAGTAGATACTGATATTTGTGAAAATTATAGAATTCAATTTACATATTCCGGACGCTTCAAGCCAAATTTGTTCTTTGACAAAGTAGAGCATGTAATTCGACTCTATTCGATCTTTCTACTATTCAGTTCTACTCGGTCTATTCCGTAATTTCTATCGCTCTTAAAATATTCGGATTAAAATTGAGGCCGTTGCTATTGGTTCCTGAATTTGGATCCACGTCGTTAACATACAAATATTTGCCATCCAAACTAAAATCTAATCCATTGGGAAAAGAAAACTCGCTCATTAATGCAGGACCATTGACATTACCTCGAATTCCGGTTCCGGCAAAAGTTTCGACTTCACCGCTTGAAGCAGAGACTTTATAAATTGCATGCCCATTTCTACCCGTAACGTACAAATAGCCATTCCGATAAACCATATTGACACTACTATTTGTCCGTATTGATGTTAAATTATTTACTTCACCTAAATTCGAAATAGAAAAAATCCTTCCATCTTCAAAATTGCAACAATATAGGGTGCCATTGTCATCAATGGTCAAGCCATTGGGACAGTTGAATGATGTACTTGTCGCATAAGTCGTCACTATTCCTTCTGAGTTAATCTTTTTAATGTCATTTCCATCGCAACTTGCTACATATAGATTATTAGCGTTGTCTATGGCTATTCCAACGGGCCCTGGGATATTGGCTAAATTGCTAAGATTCCCATTCGAATCTATTTTATGGACCCTATTTCCAGAATAACTGGACCAATACAAATTGCCATTCGAATCAAAAGCTCCACCCGTTGGCCCAAGCAATCCATCTGCAAACTCTTCATAGTTGCTGCCATCACTGGTAAATCTCAGAATTTTTGTTCCATTTTGTGTCCCAGTGCCAAAATTCGCAATATATATAGCGCCATCCGGACCGACTAATAATCCTCCGCTTGCAGAGAATCCTGAGTTCAGATTCGAAACGATATTGGACGCTGATGGCATGGTCAAAGTCAGGGTTCTACCACTGGAAATACCACTACTGAAGTTCATGCTTGAGCTTTCAGCCACAGCCACCACAAAAATAGTATAGGACACTTCCTCAACGATGATGTCTCCGTCAACATCAGTAGCTGATGCCATTAAAGTTGTACTGATATTCGCTCCGGTTTTTTCGATCACAGAATAATTGGGCAGAGCAATAGACAATGCATTCGCTACATCAAACCCTGCTGAGTTGTTGGATTTCACCACATAGACTCTATATTCCAATACTTCAGACTCATCACTGATTTTGTTAAAACTTATTCCAATATCTGACCCATTTCCATTTTCGGCAATATCAGTGACTACCAGATTTGATATAATCAACGCTATGGGTTCACGCGAGTCGGCATTGTCGTCATTCCCACATGCAAACAATAAAGTAATTAGTAAGAAAGTCATTGCCGGAACAGAAGAGATAAGTTTCATCGTATTTTGTTTTTTGGGTAAATATATTCCGGAAGGCTTTTTTTTGACTCATTTCATAAGTCCAATAGGTCCGAGATAATTATCCTGAAAAACTTCATCACTGGAAGACCTCTGTTATGCCTCAGAAAAGGAAACAATGCCAATTATAAATAATAGTTGCACTCCACATAAATCAGTATTACTTAAGCTTAGTATCGAACGGAGTAAACCATGATTTACCTCTGACATTGCATCCCTGCCTAGGATTTAATCAATATTGTTTATTGAACTAGTGTCCTCCTCGACTGGGTTCACTGTTCCATACCAATCGATACTTCTAGTCAAAAACATCACTAAGGTCAGCGCGATAAATATTCCTATTGATCCGGCCAGCAAGGCGTAATCTTCCAATTTCAAAATGATAAAGATGAAGCCAAACAGTACTACCAAACTTCCGACCAGAACGCTTATAAACTTCCTATTATGGGTTACGAAGTACATATACCAACTCATAATAGTGGTACACGCCAAAGCTGCTCCAAAATATGCCCTTGTAAATCCAACTACTTCGCTTAGGGACAGCAAGAGTAAAAAGAATACAACAATAGCTGCTCCAAAAATCAAGTAATTCATCGGATGAATTTTGAGCTTTTGCAATATTTCCACAAAGAAGACTACGAGAATAATTCCAGCAATAAATAACAAAGCGTATTTGGATGCACGATGGTTGAGGGCATACCCGTCTGTGGGATCCAGCAATTGAACCCCGTACCAATCGCCATGTGGAAATTCAGACTTGTACTTTACGTGATGAGGGATGGACTTGTTGAATCCAATGATTTCCCAAGTAGCCTTAAATTCTTCGCTGGTCACTTCCGTCGAACTGCTGGCAAATTGACCGATCAAGCTTGGAGAATGCCATTGACCGGATATTGCTGCCTTGCTTGCTTGTCCGGATGGTTCCAGCATGAACATGTCGGTCCCTCTAATGCTCAAACTTATTTCTGATTCGAATTCTTCTATTTCGGTCAGATCGACAATTTCTGAAATGAACTCGTTTCGAGAATCATTCTGCCCGCGGTCCAAGGGTAAATTCTTCCCATCGAATAGAATCTGGGGATAATTGCTCAGGCCCACCTTATCTTCGACGTAAAAAACCAATCTTGCTTGATCCCAAAAAAGCGTTTCATTCTCCTGCAGATGCACTCCTTCTTTGAAATCTTCGAACTCAAAATCAAATTGTAGCTCGGACTCGTAGAGCTTAATTTCGAAAAGAGAACGTTTTTTGAATCTTGGAGTAATATTGACTTGAGCATTGAATTGATCAGGGCTAAAATAAGCAAAACTGACTCTCTCCTTTTCAACTTGGTTATCGATGTAGGTACTTTTTAATGGGACTTTGATCCTAAGGCCTGAAATTCTCTGAACTTGACCCCAAGTTTTGGAGATGTCTTGCTCGACCTGGGTTTTCGTGCCTTGCCTTTCATAAACAAGAAGGGAAACGCGGTGTGCTCCGATAAACAAGAGGATCATAATAACGGTGATCATCATCACTTTGGTTAACAACTGATTCTTGAACATAATTACTAATTTTAAAGTACTTTGTTTTTTAAAGTAAGTGAACAAAAAAATTTATATATCTAACATCTTCTTCAATGCCTGAACATGTTTTTCGAATTCTTTTTTTCCCAGATCAGTCAATCTATAACTGGTATTGGGCTTGTTCTTGATGAATTTTTTTTCACTCAACACATATCCCAGATCTTCTAATTTTCGAATATGGGTCGAAAGATTACCATCGGTTGCACCAAGTTCTTTCTTGATCTCATTAAAGTCAAGAAATCGCTCCACACTGAGCAAGGTCACAACCCCAAGTCGAATCCTATTCTCGAAAGCCTTATTTAATTGATGGATTTCTTTCATGGAGTTTGACTTTTCAGGTGCAGAACACCGTAAATGATATGAAACACTCCAAAGCCCAAGGCCCAGATAGGCAAACTATAAGAGGGGAAAACAAAGGCTATCAAACCTAATAAAATACATCCTATGCCAAGATATCGAACACTGGAAAAAGTATGATATGCTGCGACAAAACAACTAATTCCGTAAAAAGTCAGCGTTATGGCTGGCGCCAAGATATTGAAAGGGTATCCTTTATATAGCATAATAATGGCCAAAATTCCCCCAATCAAGAGCATCAAGCCTGCGTTTAGAATCAGTGCCTTAGAGGCATGTGTCCATATGGAAAGATTTTGCTTTTGCGCACTTCGATAGCTCAGCAAGAAAGCTGCCGAAACAGAAAGCACCAAAATTATTCCTGCCACTACAACGATCTCTACTATTAATCCATCCCAATCCTCGGAACCTGATCGAAACTGTTTCTTTAAGTAATATCCATATAAGGCCCCCAACAAAGCCAATGTTCCGGCTATAATACCGGACCAGCCACTGATTCCTACAAAATAAGTTCTCCGTTGAATCAATCGCTGTATTTCCGAAATCTGATCTTTGTAGTCCATATAAAGTACTTTGTATTTCAAAGTTATAACATTTGGAGGAATTTTTTATTGTTTACGCCTCAAGAAGTTTATATAAATCAGCTCCCTTAGCTACTTTTCTCCGACACCAAACCTACCTGAAGTGTTCTTTCCCAAAATTGTCTAACCATCCCTTCCGGCCATCAATCATTTCAAATTCCGCAAAGTGAAAATTGAATTTTCCTAATTTTTTGTAACGGGCTTTAGGGTTCTGCGGATAATAACCGAAGAGGCCGTTTTCCTGAAACTTAATGGGATGATTATACCCAAAAGATTCAAAATCACCATCAAACTTTAAGTCCACCCTTATCTCATCCTTCAATTCCTCAATCAAATTATTAAGGCTATCTATATTTTTATTTACTCCAATCCCCCAATCCCTTTCGAGAATTAGCTCTCTTTCCAGACTGTCTCTTTTGTTCGAAATAGCGACCAAGCGCTTTTTATTTTCTTCATTAATGATATAGTAATTGTAAGGAAAACGAAAAACAGCGTAAATATCTGAATACTCATCAAACTCATTGTAGGTAGCATTATTTAGATATTGGATTGATTGTATAGGATCATAATTGACCAGATGTATTGAATCTCTACAAGTTCTTGCTCCCCAATATCCCGTTTCGTATGACTCAAAAAAGCCCTCTTCCGTTTTATCTATTATTCTCTGGGTCGAACTAATGGTACCACACCATGCCCAAGCGGGTTTAGGAAAAGTATCATACATAATACCATCTTTATCCAACCAGTAAATCTTATTAGATTTTATAAATTGAACCAAACCTTTGAAATCATGTGCTATCTGAGCATTCTTTATAATGCGTTTTTGAGCAGAATTATCAAATACAACTGACCCATCATCATCATCACAAATAATATGTCTTCTACCAAAAAATATTTCATTGAACGGCTGATCGATTATCCTTTCTTGAAATAGTTTATCATATAACCATTTCTTGCCATTTTCATCTTTGATCCTGAAAAAATCTTTAGAGGGAAATGATTTCACAAGACCCAGTGAATCAGCGGATCTGCCGGCCTCAACATATCTTGATCCTTTGAATAAAATCACATCCCCATTTTTATTGGGAATAATAAATCCTCTAATTCTGGGATCAACATATTCTCTTGGACCATCATTGTCAATCAGACATACGATAAGATATTTACCATTGATTCTTAGATATACATAATCTAGAAAATATGCGTTTTTAGCTCTCCATTTTTTGCTATAGTTATCGAACTCAAGATTGAAATGGACGAAGAAATTAGAATCCAAATACTGTAGATGAGATGTATAGTTTTCATTATGTCTTTGTCCTTTACGCCTATACTTCTTATCACTTAACCAGTTATTGAGTCTTTCAGGCTTACTAAACTTCTTTATCTCATTCCATTCCATAGTTCTTTTGCCGTACTCAGGATACATATCTGCATAGCAACTCTGAATCAAATCATAATCAAAATCCCGATATTGGACGATATGCATTTCACATACATAGGTTTCTTCTTCTCCGTGATTAAGAAATTTAATATTATCTGACGAAAGAGATATTTCATCTATTTCAATGTCAATGATGGTCTGAGCATAACCCATTGAAAAAATGATACAGGATAAAATCAGATAAATAAGCCTCATGTTTAAGTGGTTTACAATCTAACCAATAATAATTCAACTTTATTACATTCATGCTTGGGAACACCCTTTTCTTCAACCAATAGTATAGCATCTCTCTTCATATCACTCGGCTTAGAAAGTCTCTTTTAGATTCCCGAAAGCAATACGATCACAAAAGACCAGATTTTGAGACAATTCCGCGAATGCAAGTGAATTAAGTGCAAATATGCCCTCTAATACCCTAAATTGTCATTCTAACAAGACTTGCATACGGTATAGTATTATAAATACATCTTCTAAAACATCTAGCCCCTTGATTCATTTCAAAACGATATTCTTCAAAGATTTAGATCTGTCACTTCATTTCAATCAATATCAGTTGTGACCAGCTAATCATCCACGAATTTTGAAAGTATTCCGAGCCGTGACAAGCCCTTAGAGCAACTCAATACTTGTAGCTATTGAATTTTGATTTTAGCACACGGAGCCAGTGTCTCCTCAACCGCGTTCGGAGTAAACTTCTCCTCCCGCAACAAGATTATTATTGGAAATTTTAGTGCCCGGAGCGGGTGTCTCCTCAACCATGTTCGGAGTAAACTTCTCCTCCCGCATCAAGATTATTATTAGGAAAAATTAGTGCCCGGAGCGGGAGTCGAACCCGCACGTCCATTCGAACACATGGCCCTCAACCATGCCTGTCTACCAATTTCAGCACCCGGGCTTAAGAGATTGGAAACGCAAATATAAGGAATAATATAGCATGCGAAGACCGGAAATCCTCATAAATATTATAGAAATAGCCAAATATCAACTAATATTGTAATTAGTAAAAATACGTAAGGCCATGTTTGTCAAATCTTTAACGGGTTTGGGGATGATGCTATGTTGTATCATGCTCACTGCCCAAGTTCCGGAGGTGGAACTCGTCAGCTCTACTTTTAACGATCCTTTTATGCCCAGCAGATATTATAGGGCAAAAACGATCGACAATCCCACCCATCAATTAAGATCTGAAAAAAGATTGGATTCTGACTTCAAGGGCCAATTTATTAGCCTAGTCAGATCAAAGGATAGAATGCTATATCACCCCATTTTTGCCCAATTCGGAAACATTGAAATTTTCATTGATAAGGAGATTATACACTACGGCGTTCCGGTACAATTCGATCATCAAGAAAAATTACAGAAGTTTCTAAGCAATATCATCACGCCCAGAACAGACAGCTATCAAGTGATTTACTTTAGGAATGGACGCAAGGTCAAGGCCTCGAGGACTTTTTTCTAGCCTAGTATAACAGACGCTTGTTCTATTTTACTTTGACAATTCTTTCTCTATGCCTAACAAGTCCGGAATCATCCTTTAAAACAAAAAAGTAAATCCCTTGAGGCATCGCACTAAGGTCAATAGGGCCGCCGTCCGAGCCAATAGTTCTTGTACCATATTGATTACCTGGGGTAGAATAGATCTCCAAAACATGAGGCGATGATAATCCTTCGATCATGACTTGTCCATCAAAAGGATTAGGAGAAAATCTGAATGTAAGATCATTTTCCAATCCTTCACCCGTACTGGTTAAAGGTGGATTACAAAAAACCATGCTTTCCCCTTCTTCATTATTGAATTCGATCAACTCATCCCAAATCAAATCGACCATTTCATTATAATTTTCTGAAAGGATAGGATGGATAATGGCATCAACCATATAATCAGCAGGCGTTTTCTCCGCATACATGGCCATATAAGTCACCAAGGAAGCCATGAAGTAGGTACTAGCTCTGCCATGCGGAGCATCATCTTCATATAACTCAGTGATGGGAATTTGATCGAAAGGTGCCCTATCCAGAACTGTAGAAATGATAGGTCCAACGGGAATCATTCTAATACAAGAATTTGGAAAGTTAGATGCAACCGAAGAGTAATACTCGAGAAACCAATCATGGAAGTCTCCATTCAAATACTCATTGTAGTTCTCCCATTCGGATTGGGACGGCGGGAATCCATTTTGGAGATATCCTCCCATATCGGGCCAGTTCTCGTATATATAAAATTCCAGTCCCTCTTCTTGTTCCCCACACCAGTCGAAAATAGTGTTGGTAGCCTCGACCGGTGAAATATTGTCTCCAGGATAATTTTCCGATGGGCCTTGCCATTGTACGAAATTGGCCGGGGTGAGTAAAATATTGGTAAAATCGGCTTCGCTAAAACTTTCATTATCCGAATCCCAGGCTCCTTCAACGAAATCAAATCCCCATTGGGCTATCGGTGGTAGGTTAGCATGTTGCGGCAAAAAGCCATACTGACCGCTTACGGCATACTGATGGTCTGCATGTTCCGCCAAGAAATGAAACCAATGCGGAACGGAGGTCTCTTGACTAGGAGTGGGGTTCACCTGAAGTTCATGATTGATCAAACTGTGTCCAAAAATAAAAGTACGCACAGTTTTCTGGGCCAATAATGGTGCACAGGATATATTGATTAGGATCACCCATAACAATGTCTTCATTTGGTTCTTATTTTTAATCAATATACCAACTAAATCAGACTTGACTTCGGAATGCAGGTAAGAAGGCTTTAGGAATAAAGAAAATCCTAAGTTCTAATCACTAAGTTACTAGAGATACTATGCCTTTATTTTAAGGCTTAGATCAAGGCTTCTATAAGAATGGGTCAAGGCACCCGAAGATATATAATCCACCCGGGTTAAGGCCACATCTCTTAGTGTTTCCAAGGTGATTCCTCCACTGGCTTCGGTTTCATACTTTCCACCTACCAAGGCAACTGCTTCTCGTAAATCTACCAGATCAAAATTGTCGAACATAATTCTTCTCACACCGCCACATTCTAAAACCTCTAAAATCTCCTTGTGATTTTTTACTTCAACCGTAATAGAAAGATCCAGATTATTCGTTTTCAGATAATCATTTACTTTTTGGATGGCTTTACTGATTCCTCCGCAAGCAGCAATGTGATTATCTTTGATCATGATCCAGTCATAGAGGCCAAAACGGTAGTTATCGCAACCTCCTATTCGAACCGCCCACTTTTCCAAATACCTCAATAGAGGAGTCGTCTTTCTGGTGTCAAGAATGGTTACATCCAAATCCTTGACACTTTCGGCATATCGATAACTGAATGTCGCAATCCCACTCATTCTTTGCATGGTATTTAGTACAAACCGCTCCAAACGCAATAGATCACGTGATTTACCACTCAATTCAAAGGCAATATCACCATCGTTGATCCTATCACCATCATTGAGATGTTGTATAAACCTCACATTGGGAGCTTCTTTCTGAAAAACGTATTTGGCCAATTCGAGGCCAGCTAAAACGCCCCTGTCCTTGACCAATAGATAAGCTTCACTATGACTTTCGTCCTCTATACAAGCCAAAGAAGTATGATCACCTTCGCCAATATCTTCTTTTAAACCCTCTTGGATATACCAATTCAACCAATTTTCGTCCACATCAACCATTTGAGTTCTTAAAACTTTACTCCAACTCGGAGAGACACTGCCCTCATCAATCCTCTTGAATCCTCCTCTTCCGTAATAACACCACCATCGTCAGGTACTTGTCTGGTCGCATCATTGGTCGTAAAATCATTAAGATTCGCATTGTAATACAATCCCGCTATCAAAGAAGTTCCAGTACTGATCTCATACTCTATTCCAGCACCGACGCCCCAATTAAGGAACAAAGTACTTACATCCTTGATCACATTTTCTTCATCCGAGCTAATACCCGTGCCATTAACAGCGGCTTTTGCGGAAGTCAAAAACCCAACAGAAACGATGGGAAACTCTGCAAAGTAAGACAGGTAACCTACCTGATTGGATATCATTTTAAAACTGAAGGGCAGTTCGAATACACCGACTGTATAATCAATGGCAGTGTTATCGGGAAAATTATCTCTAAAACCGACCAAATCTCTACTCAACTCGGATTCTGGTAAAAGCTTACCTCCAAAATCGTGTTTGAGCGTTCCGCCTAGTCCAAAGCCCATTCTAATACCTCCGGTAATACCGAAATTATCATTAAAGGGTTTTTCTCCTATGATACCGAACTTAAAACCAAAATTGCCTCCATCATTGGTGATTTCAACATCATTGGTCGTGATCCAGCTGGAGGTGGGTTCGAATACAAATCCAAACCGATAATCTTGAGATTGAAGAGATAAGCTAAAGCAAACCGCAACAATGAGTAAAATTATTTTATTGAACATATTTTGAAATTTCAATTTAATATTGTGATATAAAATTAGTAATATTTCTAAATTGTTCTTCAGCATTCAACAATATTCATGGAAAGAAGTAGGGATAATTCGCTGTTTAATCGGATAAGTTTATGGATCTGTTTACTATTATTTGCACTCGCTGGTTGTGAGGGAGGATCTGAGCATCCCAATGTCGATCATATCAATGTTCAATTCGATCTCAATCGAGTGGATCAGCTTCTTAGGAATAAAGACAGTAGCGAATTAGTGAACGCTCTTTCTCAACTGAGTGAATCTTATCCTAATTTTGCTGCTGCATATTATAACACTATTCTACCCTTGGGGAATGCTACTGGAGATTCGAGCTATGCTGCCGTTATTGATTATATCCTCAATGATGATATTAGGCAACTTTCGGATACTATTCAGGATCGATTTCCAAATAATGAATATTTGAAAGAAGAGCTGAACAAATTGTTCCGGTTTTATCAGTATTATTACCCCAGCAAGTCAATTCCAGATGTTTTCACCTATCATTCGGCGTTTAATTATGGAGTTGCTTCCATTGATGAAAAAAGCCTGGGAATCGGACTTGATTTTTTCCTGGGAGAATCATTTGAGGCTTATCACCCTAGCTTGTTTCCGGATTTCATAAGAAGAACAATGAGTAAGGAATATCTCGCCCCCAGAGTAGCGGAAGTACTAATTAAGGATCTCATCCCACCTGCAGAGAAGTTTCGCTTTTTGGATCGAATAATATACGAGGGGAAGGTTTTACACTTCATGAGACTTTTGCTTCCGAAATACCCCGACAGTCTCTTATTCCAATACTCGAATGAGAAAATTGAATGGATGCGGGGCAACGAGGCACCAACATGGACAATGATTCTCAAGCAAGAATGGCTTTATAGTCAAAAAACTGCTGATTGGATCAAAATGGTTAGTCCAAGTCCCAGTGGTCCGAGTACCATGCCTCAGGAGTCTCCCGGCGAAGCCGGATCTTGGATAGGAGCAAAGATTATCGCTGAATTGATGCGTAGAAATCCAGAAATGACGCCAATAGAAATCCTGAAAATGTCAGATAGCCAAGAAATACTGGATTTATCCAAATACAAACCGAGGTAAATTGATAATTAAAAGTGAAAATATCTCATTCGACCCTAAAATGTAGTAGTGAGTTAAGCGACTATACCAAGTGATAATTTAATTTTATATTTTTAGGGGCTAAAGAATAATTATGGAAAGAGGTGTTCCGTCCGTAAATCTGGACAAGTTTATAAATGGAAATGATGCTCAGAGGAAAGAGTTTATTGATGAATTAGGCGATGCATTTCATCAAGTAGGTTTTGTAGCTGTGCACAATCACGGTATTGATCTTGACCTTGTCGAGGGGTTTTACACTTCGGCCAAGAAGTTTTTTGACCAGAGCACTGAAGTAAAAAAGAAATATGAAGTTGCGGGCCTAGCTGGCCAGAGAGGTTATACCTCGTTTGGGAAAGAGCATGCCAAGCAATCAGAAGTTGCCGACTTAAAAGAATTCTTTCAAATAGGACAAACCGTGGCACCGGATGATCCATTAAAAGAAATGTACCCTGATAATGTTATGACTCAAGAAGTTCCCGATTTTTTCGAATTAGGGAATCAGTTATATCGGTCATTTGAAGTATCGGGAGGACATCTTTTAAGAGCGATGGCACATCATTTAAACCTACCGGAGGATTATTTTGACAAACAAATTCTAAAGGGGAATAGTATTCTGAGGGCAATCCACTACCCTCCTATTACTAAAGAACCGGAGTCTGCCATTAGAGCGGAGCAACATGAAGATATCAACTTGATAACATTGTTGGTCGGTGCTTCAGCGGGTGGCTTACAGCTTCTCAATAAGAACGATGAGTGGAAGGACATTAAACCTGCTGAGAATGAAATCGTCGTAAATGTAGGAGATATGTTACAGCGGTTGACCAACAATTATCTGAAGTCTACCACCCATAGGGTTGTAAATCCTCCCAGAGAGTTATGGCATACGCCTAGGCTGTCCATTCCTTTCTTTTTGCATCCAAGAAGTACTATGGATCTAACCGTATTGGATCAATGCGTTGATGAGGGTCAACAACCGGATTACGCTCCAATAACAGCGGGAGAATACTTGAACGAAAGACTCCGGGAGATAGGCTTGAAGAAATAATGGAACTTAAACAAAATAATAACTAATTTAGCTTCTACAATTAAAGAGAGATTATGAATCATATAATGTTGTTCAGTTTCGGAGGATACGAGGTGATTATTGTTCTTTTTGTGATACTCCTATTGTTCGGAGGAAGAAAAATTCCCGAGTTGATGAGAGGCTTAGGCAAGGGTATCAGAGAGTTTAACAGTGCCAGAGAAACCATCGAATCCGAAATTAAGGAGGGCATGAACGAAACAAAGAAGACCAATAACGAAAAAGAATCCTAATTCTGATCAACTTCTTCTTCTGAATAATCCCAGACCTCTCTTTTTCCTGTTCGAGTAATGATTGGGAATTGAATTGATTTCGTGGTTACTTATCACGTAATACTCAGCGTCATTTTGAGATTTTAAGACCAGATCTTGTCGTGGATAAGTTTTTTTGAGTTCGATCGCATCTCTTAGCGTCATCTTTTCATCTACCCAAGTAAAATTCCTGCTCTCTATTTTGCTGTTCTCCGTTCGAAATAGTTGTTCTTCTTCTGATTCAGAGGTATACCAAAAGTGCACTTCTGATCGCCGTGTATCGAAATAAATTTCCGATTCAGCGGCAATTCTTATCGCTCTTGTACCAAGCAGTCCAACATAGGTTTGATCCAACCAATCCTGATATTTGACCGATTGTAATTCGACAGAAGCGACGAACATTACGAATAGTCCAATCAGTAAATGAATTGGATTAAATTCATTAAAAAAGAACACATAAGCAAGAAAGATTATGGCTAGAGCCTGGCCAATTCTAGCTGCAATCAAAGTCGCCCTATATCTGCTCAATCTACTGTATAGTACCGCTCTTAATACCCGTCCTCCATCCATGGGGAAAGCTGGAATAAGATTAAATATGGCCAGAAGAAGATTGGTAGTAAGAACAAGGAATATGAAAAAGAAACGGATTGATTCTTCAATGGCCGGCAATTGATGATCTACTGTCGAAGGGTGACGTAGTTGATCAATAATTATGGGCAAATTTGGATCGAGAAAGTAAAAAATTGGAAGCCCTACAATAAATATGGCAATATTAACTGAGGGTCCAGCGAGTGCGATAAGTAATTCTTGATACCAATACCGAGGATTTTTTTGAAGCCTTGCCACTCCTCCGATAGGACTCAAAATAATATCCTTGGTCTTGATATTATACCTACGTGCGGTCAGGGCATGGCCGTACTCGTGCAGAGCAATACAGAAGAATACACATAGTACATAGATAACGAACCATAAAATATTGGTAAAACCCATTCCCTTGCTCCAAAGATCATAGACAAAATAAATGATAAGAAGAGCGAAACTCCAGTGTACGTATACGGGAATTCCAAAGAACACACCAATTTTTAGGGATTTTCCCATATATCAGAGTAAATCTACAGATGGTTTAGATCCAGGTCTAAACAATTTCGTTGTATAGCTGATTCTGCTTGATGATTGATCGAGAAATAACTATTCTCTGAATTTCCGATGTCCCCTCGTAAATCTGAGTAATCTTGGCATCTCTCATCAATCTCTCTACGTGATATTCCTTGACAAAACCATAGCCTCCATGAATTTGTACCGCTTCGGTTGTCACTTTCATTGCTGTCTCACTGGCAAATACTTTAGCCATACTGCTCGCTACCGCATAATCTTTTCCAGCATCCTTTAACATGGCAGCCTGATGAACCAATAGTCTTGCCGCTTCTATTTCCGTTGCCATATCGGCCAATTTGAATGCAATAGCCTGATGCTTATAAATTGGTTTTCCAAAAGCCTGTCTTTCCTGAGCATATGCCAAGGATAATTCATAAGCTCCTGAAGCAATTCCTAAGGCTTGCGCCGCTATCCCAATTCGACCTCCACTCAATACGCTCATGGCAAACTTAAACCCAAAACCGTCTTCACCAATTCTATTCTCCTTCGGGACCTTGACATCATTGTACATAATTGTGTGTGTATCCGAAGCTCTAATACCTAACTTATCCTCTTTAGCTCCAATACTCACACCATCCCAGCCTGTCTCCACGATGAAAGCATTGATTCCGCGGTGACCTTTTTCGACATCACTTTGAGCAATAACCAAATGAATTCCCGATGTACCTCCATTGGTAATCCAGTTTTTCGTCCCGTTCAAGAGATAATGATCTCCCATATCGATCGCCGTCGTTCTCTGACTGGTTGCGTCACTACCTGCTTCGGGTTCTGAAAGACAAAATGCCCCAATTGTTTTACCTGAAGCCAAATTAGTCAGATACTTTCTCTTCTGTTCTTCCGTACCATATTCTTCCAATCCCCAGCAAACCAAAGAATTATTGACACTGACAATTACCGAACAACTGCTATCCACTTTGGATAACTCCTCCATAGCAAGAACATAGGAGATCGTATCCATTCCCGATCCACCGTATTGAGGATCAACCATCATTCCCAAGAAACCCAATTCGGCCATCTGCTTAACTTCTTCAGTCGGATAGCGCATATGCGTATCTCTTTCGATGACTCCTGGTTTCAATATATTCTGTGCAAAATCTCTGGCTGCCGCCTGAACACTCAATTGTTCTTCTGTCAAATTAACGTTCATTACTCTATAAATTATAATGGTTTAACTGGAAGCACTCCTAAACAAATCTACTAAAAAGAGCTTATTTCCTTTAGTATTGTTCGAAATGCTACATATTTATTTCGATATCTATCGGCGTGTTCTTGCTGTAATTCCTTGGCGTGATTTTCAAAATAGTTGTTCAAGTCATCCTCATTATGACAATCGTACTGAATTGAAAAAGTCCTTCCTTCTTCATCCTTAGGATGGAACAATTCGCTCAATGAACAGTGCCGAAAAAGACCTGTCGCCATAACATCAGGGATATGCTTTTTGTTCATCCAAGAAAGCCATTCTTCTGATAAGGCCGTCTCTATTTTCACCGTGACATTATACTTGATCATGGCATCAAAGATACGCAATGATGTTCACTTGATAAGAAGAAGACCCCTGCCAAAAAAGAATTATAATTAAGAAAGAAAAAAAGACGGACAATTGATCACTCAACTTTACTCACTAAAGGAATACTAACAACGGTTTTAAATCCCCCATCTTTTATATTGGATGATCGAACAGAACCCTTGAGCATCGCTACCCTCTCCTTTAACTGTTGTAATCCTATTCCCATTATTTTGGCTGATGTCAGCCTAATACCAACACCATCATCTTCGACGCTCAATATTATTAGATCCTCCTTTGCATGAATATTAACCCATATTTTGGATCCATTTGAATGTTTATTTGCATTCAATACAAGTTCATTTACTATTCTAAAAATCTCAGTCTTCAATGACGTAAAAAGCAAGTCAATATTTGGATTATCCACAGCTATTATGATAACATCTAATTTACTATGGATCTCAAAATACTCCTCCATTCTACTTACAAAATTTGGAGTTTCCACTTCAAATGGCATTAAACTATGTGATGCATCCCTTAAATAAGAATAGAGCTTATCCATATTTCCCATTACATCGTTGACTATCTTGGCATCAGACTTAGATTGCGGGAGTAAACCAAGGGCAATTTTTGCCCCAACCACAAGTCCGGCCAACTCATCATGTAGAATTCCAGCAAATTTTCTGTGAAGGAAATCTGAGAAATGCAAGTTGGATTTAATCAGCCTGTTCTCGTATTCAGCATTTTCAGATTCTAATTTTGCAATTGCTTTTTGGTTTTCAATTAATTGAATCTTTTGATTCTGTTCATACTGAATCTTGTTAGATCTCAACCGTTGGAATAAAATTAATCCAATGGCAAGACTAATTAAGAATAGGCTTATCAAGCTAATATTTACCAAACGTGCTTTTAAGGTTTCGTTTTGTAATTGCTTCTCCTTCTCAAGTAATTTCAACTCCACTTGATTTAATTCGAATTGACTATTAAGTGCTCTTTCCATGTCGGCTAACTTAACCCGGTTATATTCTTCGAGAAAGTTTACACTTTTTTCATAATCTCTTTTTTGATAATATATCTCATAAAGTGCCTTGTATACTACCGATAATATGGCAAAATCATTGATTGGCTCACAAAATTTCTTTGAAGCAAAAAAGTAATTAATTGCCTCTTCCATTTTCGATTGTTTCCTATGAATTTTACCGAGAAAATTATAGCAATTACAAAGTGTGGTACTGTCATTATCTTCTTTACTCAAGTTCTCCACTTTGAGAAATGAATTCAGGGCTTCTTCGTATCGTCCCGATTTATAATAAATGAGACCTAAATTGAACAAATTAGGCTTGGGACCTTGGACCCATTCATTTTGTTCATCCAGTGACCCTAATTGTCGCGCTATATTCAAATACTGTTCACTGTCATTAAAAGCATATGCCAGGGCACTTTGGTGTCTTAAAAATTCGATTCTAATAACTTGGTTATTTTCATGATTTCTAATTAACTCTTTAGAGTCAGTAAAAATATTTCTAAACCCCAAGGTATCCTCCAATGATTTATAATGATCATATAGTGCTCCATTTATTCGTAGTGCACCATAAACCCAATTAGATTGAATACAATAGTGCTTTAATTCAATGAGTTCTTGATAGGCTTTTTTATGCTGACCAAATCTATCTAGCATTTGTAACTTTAGAAGTAGGTAGGCGAGTTTATCTCTAAGGTCTTCTTCATTAACTTGCAGGAATATTGA
The DNA here is from genome assembly GCA_965230755.1 of Saprospiraceae bacterium. GTDB lineage: Bacteria > Bacteroidota > Bacteroidia > Chitinophagales > Saprospiraceae > DATFJT01. Next base: position 80,328 of record CBDDLT010000004.1, read on the forward strand.
ATCAAGAATTTCGGCTGCTCGCATATATTCAACCCGGTGAAGTGCGAGTTTAAACTCTCCAGCTCTTTCTAGTTTTGATTCTCGATCATAGGGGTTTAACGTATCTTCAGAACAGGCAATAAAATAAAATGCTAATAAGGCCAAAACATAAAACAATGATTTTGGCTTAGGCACGATATTGCTTAAACTTTCTAATAACATCTGCAATGTTTCTTGCATCCATTTTTTTCAAAATACTACGCCTATGGTTATCTACCGTTCTCTTACTTATAAAAAGTTTATGGGCAATCTCCTTCGATGTCATTCCTTCCATAATATACTCGAGTACTTCTTCCTCCCTTTGAGACAAACTTGTGTTAGAAGTGTCCAAATCGGTCATTGATAATTCCGGATGTCGAAGATGAAATCTATTCTGAAGACTAAAGCAAGACTGAATAGCGCTAAACAATTCACTAGCAGAACATCCTTTGCTAACAAATGCATGACACCCAAGATCCCTTATGTTCTTGATTGTTCTTCGATCGTCCATCATGCTAAAAACAAGGAATTTCGTAGTAAAAATGCCTTTGACTAAGTCATTCCATAATTCTAGTCCACAATTATCTTTTAACTTAAAGTCACAGATTATGATATCAGGGAGGTTCCGCATGCTACGGAGTTTTTTCTTAGCCGACTCTAGGCAGGAAGCCGACCCAACATACTCAAGGCTATCAGATCTAATACATAGCGACTTAAGGCCATCAAGTATTACTGCATGGTCATCGATAAGAAAGGTGGATCTTTTCATTGAAAGTTTATATTTAATAATCTTTAATTCATTGATATCCCCCATCATTTAATATGAAAATAATCAGACTGAAAAATATTATTTTACAGCAAGTTTAAATATAGCAATTTCCTGAAAAGAATAGGGAATAAAAACAATTCATTATTCCCCATTCTTCTATAATATTCTATATAATGTCTTCTATCTAGAGACTGATATTATTTGGGATTCAGTGTTATTTTCTGAATCTTCGATCAGAAGAATATAGTTTGCAGCTGGCACACCCACAGGTAACTTGACATTAAATTCACCTGCTTCAATAATTGGACTGGAATAAACCATACGTCCTTTAAAATCCGTTATTTTGATTTGTTTCATAATCACATTATTTTCTGAAATAACGGCAAAGTTTCCAGTATTAGGATTAGGATATATCCAATATCTCGGATCTATTCTCTCGGCATCTGCAGGAAGATCTGCGTTTCTATCTGTTGGATCGCCTTGTAGACCACCTGGTTTGCAATTGTATCCAGATTTCTTACTAAAGTTGTAATCCCAGTTAGCATATTTATCTCCACAAATTTTAGGAGCCCATGTGGTATTAGATTGATAGTTGCCATCTCTTAGTTCTACCCAAAAATTCCAAGCTCCGATAATATCAACAGAAGCAGAAAAATCTGGTTCAGCAGCCCTCTTAATTGTATTGCCATCACCTTTATCCTCTACAGTAACACTTGTACTACCAGAGCCTCCTATCTTAATTAGATTCACCTCGAAAGCAATATTATAGGTTTTGAAAGGACATGTTCCCTTTTGTCCACCGCTGCCATCGTCACATATACCCCAATCTCTCAATTGAAATCTAGTTGACCCCGGAGCACTATTACCAATAATAAAGTCATCTCGACAATACCATTCGAAAGAACCTAAACCTTCTGATCTTTCCCATGTGAGATTTCTCTTAACATGAAAATCATCGTTGCAAACAAGCTTTACTTTTGACTTATCCGTTGTACTATTGCCCATTTTCCACCATGGATTACCAGAATCAAACACTATGTCATCACCACTAAAGACTCTGAATTCGCTGTTATTTAAAAGAACGATATCCTGGGTATTGAAAAATGAAACATCCTTACCGTTCTTGGTCTTTATGATAAGAACAGAATTGTCCAAAGTAAAACCATCCATTACCTTAATATGCTCTGTGGACTCAATAAGAATCTTACATTTCTTATATGTTTTGTTTTGCATATAGAGTCTCTTGTTACCAAAATTCGTCCCAGAAACATGAATCTTGATCTTTTTGTCTCTTAGACTTGATTCGCTAGTATTGGTCATCAATCTCATATCCTGAGCTGAAGATCTTGCCTTAAACAAATGTTCTGTTGCCGCAGACCATGCATGATGACGATGAAATGCTTCGTTTCTCGCTCCAATATACTCTAAACTTTCAGGAGTATGAGAGCTAAAGTAAGTTCCACAAGCCACGTTGCATTTTCGCTCAAAACAACATTCTTCACAGTCACTATTCCCACTAACTGATTTGCACCACTGCTGCGACAATACAGGGAATGTGCCGATCATAAGAATTACAACTACAACGAGCCATTTATTTAACCGATTAACAAAAAGCCCAATCATCGCAATTGACTTTTAAGGCTTTCAATTTCTTCTTGCTGTTCTAGGGTGTAGAGGGTTAATTCCTCAACTTTTTGTAACAAGGTTTCGATTTGTTCAGATAGATTAATTTTCCCTTCAGCCACAATCTCATCTTTAGATTTTACTCCGGGAAGATGGTGGTTTTTATCAATGTATTTCTTTAAATCAGTTAAGGACATCAGATCGTAATCCTTATCAAATACATAATCCGGCCAATTGCCCCATGAATCGTAACGCACCTCCATTTGTATAGCTTGCCAGGTACCGTTATAGGTTCCTATTCTCGGAGTATTATCAGAAGCATCATTTCGACATGAAATTCTTAGAATCGGATCGTTTGTCTTATTGTCTTGAACAAGTTCCATAACTGGTGTACCCGATGTTCTCTTATACTGCCATTCAACTCCATAGGAATTATTTTTAGCAGCAAAGTGGACTGATGATAGAGAATTGTTATCCCAATCTCTTACCCAAAGTTTATCTTTTATCAGCACTCCATTACTTTGTGCTATTAGTCTAGTACCTCCATTTTGGTATATCGAAGTTGAATTCGCGTCTGCGTAAAATACATTTTTACTATTCTTATTCTGGATATATAGCTGACCACTGGATCCAGCCATGATCCTTCCTGCATAGGTATTATTTTGCCTTCTTATTTGGAGTCCGGCATTGGATCGCATTCTCCAAGCCGAAGAATTACCTGTACCTACAGCTTGAAAGTAAATACCACTGTTTGAATTTGAATAAAGCCCACGATCTTTATCAATTCTCAACCATCCACAATAGCAATCTGAAGCGCTTACGCCTTTATTACTATTGATATCAATGTGGTCATCACATAGTGGAGGATTGTATTCATTTTCTTCGCTTAAGTGGGAGATCTCTATACTGGGTTCTTGTGCTAAGAGCAATAAAGGGAACATCAACATGAATAGAAAAATGGTCTTTTTGATCATCATAATTAGTTTTAATGGTTAAAGAATTACTTGCTTCAAACTTAAAACTCTATGCGCGTGACTGCAATGGGTATTAATACCCATTTAGCTCTTCTATACTTCAATGAATTTAGCCCAATAGGACCTATAAGGAATTGTAGAAAAATTCAAAAAATGGTAGGAAGAAGAATCCGCGGAAGAATTAAATAAAGTGTTATAAGTTATCCGGAAAACAGTTTTGATGGTAACTGCTAAATCAGCTCATCAATTAAAATTTTTTCTACCTCAAGGTATTCTCCTATACTATAAATATAATCCCTTTCCAACTGATCCAAGGACCCACTTCTCTTAGCCATGACAACCATCTCCATCACAAGATCATCCTCTTCTTCAAAATCTTTCAATAGGGTTTTATCTATTTCGAACTTCGATCCAACTCTTAGAGATTCTTTCATGTAGAATTCCTGTTCTTCTTCAGTCAATACGGAATTTCTGATAATCGTTTCGATAAGATCGATCTGATTTTCATTGATTTCGTTATTGGATTCGATCAGGTTGGCCAGTGCCTTAATTTTTTCGACTTGCAATCTTCGCTTTACTTCTCCGTCCTCATCCGGTTTGTGGTGCTCTTGATAATTCTCCGTTTTGTCCAGGAAAGAGCAGGATACATTAGAGATTTTCTTTGTTGTCATTTTTGACCAGGTCCCCATCAAAATTGGGCCCGCAACAGGAATGAATTGAACAATGGATTTTTTAAGCGTTCTTTCGACAATCGATTGACTGAGGTCTTTGATTTTTTCGACAATGATATTCTTTGGAGAATCTTCTAGATCGAGATCCGAAAGTTGCAAAGAAGACAAGTTCGTATTTCCGCCAAAAGCTGCTATTGGAATATCTAGCAACACATCTTTATTGATAAAATTCTCCTTTCCGTATGCGCAGCCCAGGTCATAAATCATACCCATTTGATTACGAAAATTCAGAATTAATTCCGGGACAGAACCCAGAATACCGAGAGGTCCGGGAACAATGGAAGTAGCCGCAGCCAATATCATATTCTGTTTGGCATAACCATCAATTATTTCCTTGACATTTTCGATGTTGTAGTTCGAATTTTGTTCGTTCGATATTTTTTCGAGAAAGGTTTCCTCAAGTGCTTCCAGCATGCCATTGGAGAATTGCGCTTGGATGAATTGAACTTGTTCTTCTAATTCCTCATGAATCGAACTTCCGAGGTTCAGTTTTTGCTTAAACTTTGAAAGCATATTGATAAGGTTTTCTTCCTTCGAATATAATGCTATTTATCTGTTCTCCATTGATATGGAATAATTCTAACATAGAATCAATGATCGCAAAAGACAGCACCATTAAATAACACAAAAAACGGGTAGAATTTTTACCATTCTACCCGCATTCAATCGATACTTCAACTTCCTAGCTACCTGATCTTGCAATTCTGCTTGGGACCTCCGGTGCTAATAACCATTACAATTTTCCTCTTCGCGAAAAATTAAGCATGTGTCAATGTTGTTTCCATCTCGGGGGCAAGTGGAAAGTCAATTTCAAAACCAGTAAGATTGTGAATGTAATTGCTGATGATTTTATCACCAACATTAATAACCACATCGATCAAGTTCGCCTCATTATATCCTGCCGCGAAGAAGTCTTCTTTCGCCTTTTCCGTTGCTCTACCTTTGTTTTCTACGATAGAAAGTGTCAATTGCGCCAAAGCATCGAATTTATCATTGAAAGGAGCATTTCCCCTTCTTAATTCTAGAATCTGATCATCTGAAAAACCGTTCATTTTACCCAATACGGTATGAGCTGATTGACAATATCTGCATCCGTTGTACTGACTTACCACAAGGTTGACAATCTCTCTTTCCTTTGCCTTAAGTGTAGACTTCCTGTTCTGAAGTGCAAGATAATCTGGTAATGCTGTTTCGTTCTTTGCATAGTATGCATACAAGTTTGGAACGAAGCCCAATGATTTCTCCAAGTTGTCAAATATGGCCTGATTGCTCTTTGAAACTTCCGCTTTAGTCGGTACTTTGAAATTTTGCATAATATTTAATTTTATTTGTTTATCAATTAATTCTTACACAAATATCCACCCATTCAAAGCCAGAAGCATTATCCAAATTTCCTTCCGTATTGTCCATATTTCCTGAAATCCGGAAATTCCAGTATTTATGATAAAAAATTTGAATTGACGATTGAAAATCCCCTGGTAAATAAGAGGAAAAGAAGGTCCTCAGTCCTGGACTTACAGCTTATTTAAAAGTTTTGAAGCCTAAGCTCTATTTCTTTGGAATTCATTTGGAGAGCTCCCTTCTTCTTTCTTAAAAAATCTGCTGAAGGACTGAACATCTGCAAAACCCAAGTCGTAACCGATCTCAGAAATCGTTTTATCCGTATAAACCAATAATCTTTTCGCTTCCATCATTCTTCTATCCTTGATGAACTGCAGGGGAGGTTTTCTACCTAATTTTTTAAAGAGATTGGAAAGTGTCTTGGGTGATTTATGCAGCATCTGAGCGTATTCCCCCACGGTGTGTATTTCTTTAAAATGCTGCTCAACCAGAAAATGATATTCGCGGACCACTTCAACGTTCTCCTTTTTTATTTTACTATAATCCGCTTGCTCCTTGTACATTCTTGTTGAGAGGATCAGTATTCTCTTCAACATCATTTGAAGCATCTCTTCCTGAAGGCTATCGTTAGAACGCATTTCCAGTTCCAGCATATTCCATACTGCAGTGAATACTTCCAAATCTTCTATCCGCGGATGAATAACCGGAAGAGTTGTAGCGCCGTAAAACAATACACCCCTACAGCCAACCTCGCTATCATGCGTAATGACACAATAGAAATGTTTGTTCCATTTCAGTAGATTGGCTTCAGACAGATTAACTACTTCTATTTTATTGAATTCAGTGAGGCATACGATATCATCTTTCGAAAAAGTATAAGGGATATTATCGATGATCAAGCGATTATCATCCGACTGGAACCATAGCAATGACAATTCGCTAGGAGCTGTTTTTTTTAGTGCGGTACAGTTGAACTCATTGAGTCGAATGATTTCGAAGTACTCTTGTGCTTTACCGGTATATTTCATCTATTAATTACTACTAGTGCTATCATTAGAAAAGGCTAATCTAATAGTATCAAGAGGATAGGAGAACAATAGGTTTATTAAATAGGATAGTTTTGTCTTGGCCTTACCAATGCTTATTAAAAACAAGTCCTCAAATGAAATGTGAAATCTACGAGATGGAATTAATCAATGAATTTGCACTAAGTCTCATCCCCGCGCAATAGTCGGTATCTCTTCCTCGCTTCAGCTGCAAAGGTGCTTGAATCAAAATCGACGAAGATCTTTTCGTAGAGCTCCAAGGCTTTATCCTCGTCCTTGACCACTTTTTCATAGATTTCGGCCAATTCGAACACCGAGTTGTCCGCCTTGATATCATCGTAGTAGTTATCGATGAGGTACTCATATCGCTCAATGGCCTTGTCATAAGCTTTCATCTTAGCATACAATCCAGCCTCACGATAGATGACATCATCCAACAAACTGTGATCCGGGAAATCCAGTTTGATCTGTCTCAACAATGCAAAGGCAGAATCGTAATGATGCTGAATGGCATAGAGGTCTGATCTTGCGAACCGCTCTAAAGCTATAGTACTCGTATCCAATCCCAGATTATCCAAGATGAAAACAGACATATCAATGGCATCATTGGAAATCAACTTGCTGGTCGAAGCCTTCAACACATCGAACTGAACCTGTGCCCATTCGAAATCGCCCATATAATAAGCTAGCTTAGCATTTCGATATCGAGCTTCATGGCCTAAAGGGTCTTCTTCAAAGTCTTTGTCCACCTGCGAATATAGGAGTGTAGACTCCCAGCGTTCATTCTGAATGAGATAGTAATCTCCAAGATCCAGTTTTATCTCCGCCCTGGTGTTTCTGTCCAAATCTCTGATCTCCAGTGCTTCTGTCAGTAAGACAATCGCAGAATCTAACTCTCCTAGGTAGTTTGACTGAAGAAATGCCAGATTTCTAATAATTCCGGCACTATACTTATTTTTTCCAAAGCGAATCAGATAGTTTTTATATTCTGTCTTCAAGGAAATCAGTTCGTCCTCAATGTATTCCGAACTCAATATTTTTTCTCTTTTCGCACTCAGCAGATACTCTGTGGCGTCGAAGTAATAAGGATTCATATTGCCTTTGCTATCGATCACATACTGAAATCCCTTAATCGCGGTATCGTATGCATCTTCATTCAGGGCTGTTTTGGAGATGTTCATCACCCGCTTACCAGCCTCGGCATTTCTTTTGTCTAAGGCAATTCCCTGTCTCAGGGCTGCGGCATAATTTCGGGTATAGATGTGGCTCCAAATGAGTAGTTCATATAATTCCGGACTTTCCGTCTCTCGGATCAAATCAAAGATCTTAATCTTGAGTGTATCGAAATCCTCTTTTTCTAAGTAAGTCTGAAACTTGCTTTCGATCGTCTTCAAGCGATATGGTTGAAGAACCAGAGAGTGAAGATAATTGTCGATCATCGCCTCCATATTGCCTTTCCTCCTATAGGTATCTCCTAGCAGATACAAGATATTCGGATCCTGCCCCACTAATTCTATACCTTTTTCGAATACATCGATGGCGAGATCATACTTGACCGCTCTCACGAATTCCGAACCTATATTTCGTATTTCATTTTTATTCGGGCTAAGTCTATCGACCGCAAGATTGAAATACTTATTGGCCTCATCCAGATCTCCATTGCCCTCTAACATACTTCCGAGGGTAACATAAAGAGAAACCTCAGAAGGTCTATTCTTGATTTCTTTTTTTATTTCTTCAATGGCCTTTTCTTCTTCACCAGCAAGATCTAGATTGCGGACATAGCTCTTGAAGTAGCTCAAGCTATTGTTCTCCTTGTATAAATCAAGATATAGATAAGCTGCTTTTTCATACTCTCCATTCGAATAGTACTGACTGGCCAGCCTACTCTTCTGAGCATAAGCTTCCGGCTGTAAAAAACAAAGTAATAATATGATGCTGATGAACCAGCGCATAAATCTTTTTTTGTGAAATCAGAACGATGATATCCTGCAAAAGTTGCTCCAAGAATACAAAATCATGAATTCTCTCAAGCCTTAAATTCCTTTGATTCTTTCGAGCAGTATGCCAAATTGCTCAGACATGGATAAACTGTCGTTGTCGGAGCCTCTATTAACGACTACATCGAAGTCTTCCTCGTTCGGCTTCAATTCGAAACTGAAAACGAATTCCGATTTTTCTTCTCGTTCATCGTTCATAGTGCCATATCTCAGATCGTTAAATACATAACAGCTATCTCGATCCTCCAAGATATAATAGTCATCACTGAACCACTGCAGGGTTTGATAGGCTTCGAAATCATCATATTCTTGAAGCAATTCATGATTCCCATCAAGAACCTTGAAATACTCTACTCTTTTCTCTTCGTCGAATATGCTATATCTGCCGTAATAGTACGTATCAGGCTCCTTGTGGGCAATACCGTTCCAAAGAGCGTTATTCAATATGGTTGGTGTTACCAGCAGTCTTTCATATTCTATTTCCTGATTTTTTAGTGATTCTCGGAAGGTATTCTTGACTTGGAAATGGTTGATCAATGTAAGCACCATGTAAAAACTACTGATGGCTATTCCAGCAAAATTGAAAAGGGCCCGCCTTCTTTCCTTTCTGTAGAACGCAGAAGCCACAACGAGAAGAATTAGGAAAGGAAGAGTATACATCGGGTCGGCAACAGCTATATTATTGAAGGCTACTCTCCAATTCGAAAATGGCCAAAAAACTTGAGTGCCGTAGGCTGTAAAACTATCCAATAATACATGTGTAAAAAAGGCCCAGAAAAAGAGCAAGTACCACTCTAGATAACTTGGCAATACGATATCGTGTCCTCTTTTAACATAGCGCTTATACCAGCGGTAGGCAAACCACAACAAGGCCAGTACGGAAAGTCCCAGTAATACGAAGTTTACTCCACGAGAAAAATTATGTACTATGGCATTAACCCCGAAAAGCACTCCGCCAATTAAAAATACACTGAGGATATAAAACAAGATTCGAACCCAAGTAATTCGATACCAGGACTTTTTATAAATATAATTAGTAATACTGGCCATCACCAGTGGAAATACAACCGAAAACGCCAATGAATGGGTCAAACTTCTATGAAAAGCCAGTGAATCAATCTCATTCATAAAGACTTCCCCAATGGGAACATCCAAATCAGGAATAGTTCCTCCAACAGCACCCCAAACCATGGCCCGATTACCCAGTTTCTTACCGAGACAAACTTCTCCCACTGCAGCTCCCAGTACTATCTGAGTTAACGAATCCATTTTATACGCTTATTTGATCATTGTTGATTGGCGCTCAAAACAAAAGTCTGATAAAACCATTTTCATCAGACTTCTTCATGCTCTTTTAAATAATACATATCTTATTTGCAGTACGCATTGTAAGCCTGCTTCAAATTCTCTGCAATCATGTCAGCCGCTCTTCCTTCTATATGATGTCTTTCCAACATATGCACTACCTCGCCGTCCTTCATCAATGCTATTGAAGGGCTACTTGGAGGGTAGGGTAAGAAATATTCTCTGGCTTTGCTTACAGCCTCTAAATCCACACCGGCAAATACTGTAAATAGTTTATCAGGCTTTGATTCATTGTCAAGAGATATTCTAGCACCTGGTCTGGCATTGGCAGCAGCACATCCACACACCGAATTAACTACCACTAAGGCCGTGCCTTCCATATTTTCAAATTTCTGCTCAACATCTTGTCCTGACTTCAATTCTTCAAACCCCGATCTCACTAATTCTTCCGCCATCGGAGCTGTCATTTCTATTGGATACATAGCTTAATTTTTTGTCCTAACAAAGGTAGGAATTGAAAGGTTCACGACCAAGCAAATTATTCCAATCCGATAAATGATCCGTATCTGAAAGTGGCTCCAGTAACTTTATCGAATGCCCGTTAAAGTTGATTTTCTTTAGAGTTTCTGAAAACAGATTTGATTGGCTCCAAGGCATTTGCTCAAACAAGTAAGAATGCGCATTTTTTAAGCCAATAAGGTAATAACCTCCATCCTTGGCTGGACCTAAAACAATGTCATGATCATTAAGAGCAATATCAGCTTGTTCTAAATGATTATTCTCTAATTCTCCACAATCACTACCAATTAAGATGACTTTAGAATAATCTTGCAATTCCATCCTGAAAGCCTTAAGCATTCTTTCTCCAAGATCCCTTCCCTCTTGTCTTTTTTTTGTAACGTCCTTCAGGCTTTCCCAGTTTTCTATTTCCTCTGAAAAGTACACAACAGGGATTAGTGTGCTTTTTCTCACCAGATCAATAGTATACCCCAATAATTTGTGATAAACATCGAGCGCAAACTCATCACTAGTTTCCTTAGCCAAGCGAGTTTTTACCTTACCTTTTACTGGGTTTTTGATAAAAACTACAATTGCGGTTTTATTCATCATATAGGTTAATTCCCATATAGTAATCCAATACCTTGATAGCAAAAATATAATTGTACTTTGCCCTGATCTGATCACTCAATGCATTGTCTCTCTGAATACGACTCTGGCTGTATTCAAAATTATTGATGGCACCATGTTCGAATGCAGTTTGAGCATTATCAAAAGCCAATTGCATGGCCTCATAAGTCAAATCAGCTGCCTCCATACTAGAAACGGCATTATTGTAATTTTGATAAGCTTCATTGACTTCGCTTTCCAGTTGTTGTTCGACCGTTTCCGTATTAAGTACGCTTCTTTCTCTATTGATTTTGGCTTCATCCACGTTGGACTGGAGTCGGTACTGGTTGAAGATTGGGATATTTAAAGACACACCTAAGGCCTGACCCAAATTGTTTTGTAACTGATACCCTACCGGAGCATCTTCAAAATTAAAAAATTGAACTTCCTGAACGGCAGTTACTTCCTGACCATTTATACTAAAATCCGTGCTGACTTCTTCGGTTCTAACTCCATTGGTCCTTTTCGCCAATGAAGAATAACGGGTATTTACATTCCCAAATAGACTGAGTGAGGGCATCAGAGATTTCTGGTTGGCAGAAATTTGTTGTTCACTTACTTGTTCTCTTAATTCAGCAGCTCTGATTCGAAAATCATTATTCCTTGCGCTACTGAGAATGCTCTCCAGCTTTGCCGCTCTATAAGGATCATCTAAGGCAATCTGCTCAACCGAAGGGACCAGCGGTTCGAACTCCTGATCATATCTCATCAACAATCTCAATTGTAGTAGACTAGACTGATAACTGTTTTGAGCGTTAACCACAGATTGTCCATCCCTTGCCCACTGCGCTCGAATATTGAGTAATTCTGCTTCCGCAATGGTGCCTGCCTTTAACATTTTCTCCATTCTCGACACTTGCTCTTCACTCAAAGACTTGTTTCTCTCCGCGTTGGCCACTAACTCTTTTTGAAGGACCGTTTGTAGATAAGCATTGGCAACAGATAAACTTATATTTCTTTTTTCTTGTTTCCAATCACTTTCACTGGCCATTACATTAAGACCACTAATTCTTTGTTCTTGTCTTATTCTTCCGAATTGAAAAAGCTCTACTTGTGCATTTAAGCCTCCATTGAGAATACTCGACGTCTGATTGGCAAAGCTGTTGGTAGTCGGATCAACCACAAATCCGAAGTTGTATCCGTAACTGGTAGAAGCATTCAGGCTAGGAATCATTTGATTCTTGGCTACTTTTTCAGCAATTTTAGAACTCTCGATATTGAGATACTGGTTTTTCAAGGAAAGATTATTTTCTTCCGCGATCTTCACACATTGTTCAAGCGATAATTCTTGTTCCAGTGCGTAAACGGAAAAGAAGATCCAAGAAAACACAAAAGTGAGCAGTATCTGTCGTATAAAAATATTATTCATAATCTCTGGTTGAAATTCTTTTGCTACCGATGATTCGATCATATCTCTCCATAGGCGTGCGATAGTAAATCAAGAAATCATAAAAATTGCGTGTTTCATAATGAGATCCTTCGGTCTCCTGAAGTTGAGCCACCTTGGAGTCCTTATCTACAATCGCATAAGCATAATCATAGTAGCCTTGTTTTAATCTAATCTTTTTGGTGTAAGCAGATATACTCGGATTATAATACATTCTACTTCTTTCCGATGGTTCCCAATCCATGAACTTACCGAATAAATGCACTTCTTTGCCTTCCAATTCGTAAGGAGAGGCATAGTTGAACCAAACATCCACATATTCGGTATAAACTTCACTATTGATCGGATTATCCTGATTGTCAATTACAAAGTATCCATTGATATCGGGAACCAGGAAGTAAGGCTTCCACTGCCTGGACTCATCTATTCGTTTTAGGACCTCATAGGTCCCTCCTCTTTCTTGTTTTTGAATATCGAATACCCCTCTCGTCTTTACCCGCAATGTGCGCAGATCAACAAATCTATATTCATTCAAGGCTGGAAAAGATATTTTATCGATGTAATTGTACTTCAAGATATCTTTGCCAACAAAATTGGCCTTAACACCGCGGATGGTGTTGTCTGTCCTTCCATTTTGGTAAACATCTGCCCAAATGCTTCTGGCCGGATTATAAAAATCTGTGGTCCCCAAACCGATCTGAAAGTCAAACTCTTGTTTTTCGTTGCCCATTTCCTTGATGGGAAACTGCAATTGTACTGCAAGCTCTACTTGATTCTCTACCACAAAAAACTGTCTGCTAAATGTGGGAATCTTTTCCGCATCGAATCTGAATACGTGCATCATATAATTTCCACTTACCCTGACCGTTGACTCTTGATTCGGAAATCGGAAAACGTAATGATTATACAAGGGTCCATCTGAACGAGAGAAATAGGCATCTTCAATGATCATTTCAGCAAAACCCTCAACATAATCGAACTCTGATAATTGGGAGGGTTCCCAGTTATGGTCACAGTGCTGGATATAGACGTAATAATCATTGATATCATCTCTGAATTCGTCAAATTCCAATGTCAATCCCTCATTGGTCCCCAATTGAAAAATGGGCATGGCTTCAGTAGTTCCTCCTGGATACAACTGAATTGTTGCGACCAGAGGATCATATATCGTATCCTTGTTCACAAAGCCCAAATCTTCCAGTTGTGCAATTCCCCAGGGGCCTGTGCAAAACATGAGAATAAGCAATGTAGTGAACCGAATCATAATTTCTATTTACAAGACTTAACCGAAATTTCTTTGTATTTATTTCAAGCTTAAAATTGATAAAAAATTGATCTCTATAAAAGTGCAACAATTCATAGCATCAAGTACTTTTTTTAGATGAACACTTTATATACATAGATGACAATCGAGAAGATCGCATTTTTACGGATAACAAGGTTCGTTGGTTGCAATATCCGTATTGAGCAATCCAATTTGGTCCGAATACTGATCCGCAAAGTAACATGGGATATCTTGCTCACAATCATGACTAAGCTGATCGAGACAATTAATAGCAACAATTTCTCCTTTAAAATCCAACAGAGCTCCATCTTGTAATCTCAACTGAACCGAATAATCATATTTGACATTGTCTCCCGAAGCGGGAAGCGTATCCGGGCCGGGCCAAAACCAATCAAAAGGATCATCCGGAGCAATGCTCTTTTTATCGTGGACCAAATTATCTAAATCAAAAACCTGAAATGACTCAATTTCCGACACTCCCTTCACATAAGGAAAAAAGATGTCGTTAATCCCATCATTGTTCGGGCTAAAAGAATTAGGAACGTATACTTGAAAGTTCAGGCTATCCAAATTAATTACGGCTCCAGAACAGCAAAAAGCTCCTGTATTTTCTTCCATTTGTTCGGGTGGTGACTCTGATGAATCGTCATCATCACATGACACAAGGGGCATTGTCAGTAGGCTAATCAATAGTAAAAGATAAAAAGTTGTGTTCTTATGTTGCATTTTCTTAAAAGTTTAGTGCTTCTATTTTTACTTGATGAATAATCAAACTATCCGGACTTTGGTTCCAAACATAACTCTTTAAAAGCTTGAAATTGTCTTTTGGCCCCAATCGTAGATTGTATTTGATACTATCTTTCTGTTTATCATTCATTACAAAGGGTAGTCTTACTGCTTTCCAAAAAATGATCTCATCCTTTTCATTTCTCAGCTCAGTCACCAATTTTGGAGCAGACCATTTATCAAAACCAGATCCGAAATACTCCCACTTCGCATAGACTTCTATCCATCCTGATTCATCGAACGAAGAAAAATCAGATACATTCTTTATGTCTGTGAATTCCTTATATCCTCTACTACCTACTCCGGTAATTTTCAGAGTTTCTTTTTTATCGAATACGATTTTCTTGCCTTCAACCTCCCGATTTAGCTTTTGATTCGTGTCCAAATACACATAGCGCGTTTTGTCCTGTTTCGTTCTGAGGAAAGCATCCCAATAATATGTTTTGTTCACCAGGTCCTGAGGAATGATTCGCTGTTCGAATTGCCAAGTTTGAAACAAGTTTAGACCGATAAAAAGGCCTAGAATGGGAAGAATTATTCTATGCCAACGACCTGAATTCTCAAGTAGTGCAAGAAGAGGAATGCTCATAATAGCATAGGATTGTACTACCGGTCTGGATCCAAAGGTATTCCCATACCACCATACATCCCAGCTAAATAAAAGATAATGGGTCAATACAGTGAATACCAGAATAGGTAAAAACCAAGGCCTTTTCCAATTATAGAGAAAGTAAAAGCCTATAAGTGCAAAAATCATTAAAGGAGTATAGATCAGCCATCCTCTGCGATAGCCAAACCAAGCTTCCCTTATATGAGGATTGAGAAAGTCGAAAGAATGATCGCTATAACCATCAATGAACCAATACCCAGTAGTTAGGTAGTAGTATAGAATTTGTATTCCGAAAATCAGAATCATGACAGATAAAAAGGCCATACCGGACCTCAATCGATCCCAAATATTTTTTCTAGTAATTCCCCAAAGTAGGGGGAAGAAAAGAACAAAGAGTTCAGAACTTCTTACCAAAACCAATAACCCAGAGCACAAGGCAGCTATGATGAAATAATGGGCCCTTCTAGTACTGATGAATTGTTTAAAATGATATAGGAAAACAGCATAAAGACTGAACAAATAAAGATGGGTTAATTCGATTTGAATGGTGGAGTAATAGAAATAGTTTGTACCAACAGCCAAGGCCAGAAGAACTATGGCTACATTCCTATCCCCTCCCAACAAAAGCAAAAACCTCCTCAGATAAATCCATCCAAGGGTTAAATAAAATATCGAAGCGATAACTACGGCCCACTGATAAGGTGCACTCATTCCATCACTTGGATATGACGTTATCAAACTAAATAGATGGGCTATTAGAAAAAATGGTAGCCACAATATGGCCAGCCCTATGTTGTAAATGGGATAGTATTTGCCGTTGTCCAGTTCTCGCACTTGGTAATTATCACTTGAGATCGAATACTTCTCAAAGTGATCCTTCAAAAAAGAGTAATCTCCAGGGTGATCTTCTAGTAAGACACCTGGTAAATAGGCATAATAACCATAACCATCCCACTGTATTACGTGGCAATCATTCGAAAATAGTTGATGGCGTATAGCGCTGAATATGGAAAGGCCAAAGACGATGAATAATAGAGCCCTTTTACTCCAAACATTCGATCCACTATGACTTATTCTATTGTTCATCGCTTGCTAACGAATACATTATCCCTAATATAAAACCTCCATGGCTTTTCTGCCCACTCTTCAGCATAATCGACCCCAATTCTTTTCGAATGTACAATATCCTCCATTCGAACCTTCTCTCCTTCTGATATAAAAAGACCGGATTCAGAATGAATGGATTTAGAATTATAATTCAAGTCAATTCCAAAAGCTTTGGTGAACTTACCTGGACCATTGGTCCATTGGTTCTTTGCTTTTTTCCCGTCGAAAGGCTTGGGCATCAAGACTGGTTCTACTGCCCTTATCAAAACAGCTTGAGCTTGATCTACCCTTCCGGTTACCACGTTGAGAAGATGATGTATTCCGTAACAGAGATAGACATACCAATGGCCACCGGCCATAAAAAGGGTCTCTGTTCTTTTTGTCCTACGGTTATTATAAGCATGACAGGCCTTGTCTTCGGGTGCTTTATAAGCTTCTGTTTCTACTATTTTCATCACAGACTCATCACCGGATGAATCTATTTTATGAATATATTTTCCCAAAAGTAAAATGGCTGTATTGACCACATCATCAGAACTAAAGAAAGAAGAATTTGGGTCAATCATCTCACTTCCCGAAAGCCTTATGCTTCAGGTTTTTCAAGAAAGGTGAAGCAAAGATAAAGTCCTGAATATGCTCGGATTCACTGTCGTATATTTCATCTTTATTACCGTGCCAAGCCACGAGTCCCTGATCCAATAGGTATATATTATCTCCTATTTCCATCACTGAATTCATATCATGGGTGTTGATGATGGTAGTAATATTGTTGTCTCTTGTGATATTTTGGATTAATTCATCTATTAGGATAGAAGTCTTGGGGTCCAAGCCTGAATTGGGCTCGTCACAAAACAAATACTTAGGTTCTAAAACAATGGATCTTGCAATTCCAACCCTCTTCTGCATTCCTCCCGACACCTCAGAGGGGTACTTATTATTCACTCCTGTGAGGTCTACCCTCTCGAGACAATCGTTTACCCTTTTTAGCTTTTCCTTTGATGTTCTATTTGTAAACATATCTAGCGGAAATCGAATGTTTTCTTCGATTGTCATAGAATCAAAAAGAGCTCCTTGCTGAAAGAGCATGCCTATTTGCATTCTCAACTGTCGTACCTCTTTTCTCTCTAATGAAAAGAAATTCTTATCATCATAGAAAACATTACCGCTTGTTGGATTGAATAAACCTACAAGTATTTTAAGCAAAACAGTCTTACCCGCTCCGGATTTTCCAATGATAAGATTGGTTTTCCCCTGTTGGAAAGTTGCGTCGATTCCCTTTAGTACTTTATGCTCGTTAAAAGACTTATAAATATTGGTTGCTCTAATCATGAATTAAAACCTTAGGTGAGAACTACTGCAATGACATAATCAGCCAATAAAATTACTATATCACTATAGACTACAGCATTGGTACTAGCTTTTCCTAATTCGATGCTTCCACCCTTGACATAAAATCCCTGATAGCTGGAAATAGAGGTTATGATGAAGGCAAAAACAACCGCTTTAACAAACATAAGGTTGATGTTATGCGGATCAAAATACGATCTCATACCTCGAATATAATCGGCATGATTCAGAATTCCGGTTGGAACGCTGGCGAGATAACCTCCCAAAATACCTATACAAGCCGAAAGACATACGAGAATAGGAACAATAATCAAACTCGCTATAATCTTGGGCATAATCAAGTAAGAATATGTATTGATCCCCATGATCTCCATAGCATCAATATGCTCCTTTTGACGCATACCACCCAGTTCCGCTGCGATATTGGAGCCCACTTTACCTGCCAAAACAAGTGCAGTGATGGTCGGAGCTAATTCTATGATGGTTATATCACGAACAACATATCCAATGTAGTACATAGGAATGAAAGAATTCCCCAACTGATAACTAAACTGAACAGCTGTTACTGCACCGATGAAAAGTGATATTAATGTCACAATAATCATCGAACCAATTCCGATATCGTACATTTGACGTATGATTTCCTTTAGGAACATATTCCATTTTTCAGGTCGGGTAAAACCCCTTCCCAACATTAATATGTACCTACCAAAATTTTCCAGAAAGGAAGAAAACATATTTTTTTTCTACTTTACGAAGATCAAAATTATATTAAATCCAGGGAAATAAAAATCTCGAAGCATTCAGTTCATTAATTCAATCAAATCGAAAGACAATGAGAAGAGTTCTAATTAGTGGAGCAACCAAGGGTATTGGAAGAGCTATTGTCGAATCTTTATCGCACAATGGATACCATCTTTTTTTAGTATCGAGAACCGAATCCGACCTCCAGGAATTGACTGGTCGACTGAAGGGAGAATATCCTCACCAAGATTT
Organism: Saprospiraceae bacterium; assembly: GCA_965230755.1. Taxonomy (GTDB): domain Bacteria; phylum Bacteroidota; class Bacteroidia; order Chitinophagales; family Saprospiraceae; genus DATFJT01. Next base: position 98,820 of record CBDDLT010000004.1, read on the forward strand.
TCAGTACTGTGCAGCAGACTTGAGCAAGAAATCAGAAGTCCTACGCTGCACTGAGCATCTCAAAAATGTCTGGGATTCCCTTGATATACTTATCAATAATACTGGTGTATTCCTTGGCGGCCCCTTGATGGAAGAGGAAGAAGGCCAATTGGAATTCCAAATGAATACGAATCTATACAGTGCTTATCATTTGACTAGATCGACATACTCTATGCTTCAAAAATCTGCTAACGCCCATATCATTAATATGTGTTCTATAGCTAGTTTTATGGCCTATCCCGGAGGTGGATCCTACACGATCACAAAATTTGCCATGCTGGGGTTCAATAAGGTTTTGAGGAAAGAATTGATGAATACAAAAATTAAAGTTACCGCCATTATGCCCGGTGCGACATGGTCGAATAGTTGGGCTGGAGTCGATCATCCCGAGGATCGATTAATGCAGCCGGAAGATGTGGCTCAAGTTGTACAGACTTGTTTAGATATGGCGCCTGGTGCAACAGTAGAAGAAATAATATTGAGACCTCAAGAAGGAGATCTATAGAAGAGGATCGTTTGCATGTATTAATTCCTTCTAATTAATAGCACTTTTCCATTGCTAAACTTCATCCACGCGAAATCATAGACGTGATGATATTGTTTCCCTTTCTTATTGACATATATTCCTGTCATGTAATTGAATCGAAACTTCTTCTTTTCCAATACTTCCATAGGCACTGTTTTTTGAGCGGCCCGTTTACCCATAATTTCTAATAAAATTGATCTATTCCGATGCAGGAAGGCATCTGTCTGATAAGCTGCACTGTCTGTGGCTTGCTTCAACTTATAATGATAGGAAGATTTGCAAGCGATGCTACAGAAAATTTTGTCCGATCTACCAGTATACGGCGATTTACACATCTTGCAGAGTCTTTTTTTCATGATAGTATTAGGTATAGGTGGTGTATTTTAATCGAATTAACCGTTAATACGTTTAAACTACTAAAAAATTGGCTTTCAGTTGAATACAAGTCATATTTCTTTGTATTTCAACAGTTTTCTGATGATATTTAGCATTCGAGTTGATCAATACGTCCATTTCGACATTCTTCTAGCACATATGACACCTATCAGAAATACTCCCCTTCAATTTTCTATCTTAGCAAGTAATAGCATGCCTTCAATATTAAGTGCAGTAAACCTCAAAATTGGAAGAGATGAAAAAAATTCTTGTTACTGGTGGCTTTGGAAAAATTGGGCAATATTTTATCAAAAACTTTGAAAGAGAATATAAGATCACGGTTGCCGATCTAATCACCAATGATGGGGTGTTTACAAAGAATGTAAAAATCGTAAAAGCTGATTTAACGGATTATTCCGTTTGTGAGAATATTTGTTCAGGAATAGATACCGTTGTTCACTTAGCAGGTATAGCTGATCCACATGCCAAATTTGAGGAGATTCTATCTGCAAATATCATTGCAACTAAAAATATCTAGGAAGCCGCAGTAAAAGCGAAATGTGAAAGAGTAATCTATCCCAGTAGTGCACAAACTATTGAATCTTATCCCGAAGATGTACAAGTCAATAAGAATATGCCCGTAAGACCAAAAAACATATACGGAGTATCGAAGTGTTTTGGAGAAGCATTGGGTGCGTACTATGCCTATCAAAAAGATATCTCCGTAATTTGTTTAAGAATCGGAGCATATGAATTTCCAGACGATTTTACTGAAATGAATGCCAGAGATCTGAGCGCTTTTCTCCATCCCGATGATTTTAATCAATTATTGATAAAATGTATTGAAACCGAAAGTCTACAATTTGAAATTCTGAATGCAATATCTGATAACAGCTATAAGAGATTGGACATTACAGAATCTATAGAAAAAGTTGGCTATCAACCCAGCGCAAATGCATTCGAACTTTTTACCTTGAAAAAATGAACCAACTTAAAATCGTATTTCTACTTGCCTTAAGCTTTCTAAACTGTGAAAACGGATCCGAGAATATTAAAATGCAATATTTAACAGAAGATATTCCAGGAAATAGCCCTATCGAATTTAGAGGTGCGTCAATACCCGAAGATAAACTCATCCACAAGGGTATGTTTAGTCCAGATCTAAACGAATATTACTATACCATTTCGAATAAAAATTTTGAGCATTTCGATGTCCAAGTAATTAGAAAAGAAGCAGGTCAATGGTCTAAACCCCAAAAGGCTTTTTTCAATAGCGAATATGATGAGCATGGCATGAGTTTTTCTCCTTCCGGGAATACTCTTTATTTCAGCTCGACAAGACCGGTGAGAAAAGAAGGAACTCTATCAACCTGGCATATTTGGAAATCTGAAAAGATAGACGGTCAATGGCAAGAGCCAAACTATGTTGACATTCCAAATTTAAGGAGCCAACTATTATCGCATCCTACTATCACCAATTCAGGAACCTTATACTTTCACTCCAGTAATCCGGATTATAGTGAAATGGAAATTTATCGCTCAGAACAAGTGAATGGACAATTCCAAAATGCTGAAAAGGTTAAAATTCCGATCAGTCATAATGTAGGAAAATGTACCCCCTTTGCTTCACCTGATGAAAAATACCTTGTTTATGCCACGATCGGGAAAGAACTTGAACTAATGGTAAGCTTCAATGATGGGAAAGGAAATTGGACTGAATCAGTAAGGTTGAATGATGAAATCAATCATGCAGGACAAGGAAATCCTTTTATCACTCCGGATGGTAAGTTTCTATTTTATACAACTGGCGGAATCGAAGAAAAGAAATGGACGGTAAAATGGGTTAATATAGAGTCTGAATTGACGTCAATAGTTAATCAATAGATATGATACCAGTCAACGAATTACTTTTATTTGGATTAGCCGCTTTTATAATGGTGCTTTCACCAGGGCCTAATATGATTTATTTAATTTCCAGATCATTATCACAAGGGAAAAATGCGGGAATAATATCTCTCCTTGGCGTAATGTGCGGATTTATTTTTCATATACTTATGGTGTCTTTTGGATTGACCGCTATTTTTTTTGCTATTCCCTATGCCTTTATTACGGTTAAGTTTCTAGGTGTTGGATACCTTCTCTATCTAGCTTATCAGTCGCTTCGATCCGATAATAGAATTTTCGACGCTGACAAGAATCTTAAGCCTGATAAACCCCTTAAATTATTCAATATTGGATTGATGACCAATGTCCTAAACCCCAAAATGGCCATTTTCTACCTTTCCTTTTTTCCACAATTCATCAAACCGGAAAACGGTTCAATTTTAAGTCAGAGCTTTCAATTGGGCTTAGTTCAGATAATAATAAGTTTTACAATAAATCTTCTAATCGTGATATCTGCTGCCAAAATGGCCAGCTGGTTTTCTAAAAAACCGATTTGGCTGAGAATTCAAAAGTGGTTTATGGCTTCGGTATTAACAAGCCTTGCCCTAAAAATGGCACTGACCAAATCTAAATAATACCCTAAACCGATATCGTAAAATGGAATTTAAAGCAACCGCCTTGAAAATCATAGAATTGAAGGACAAAGACTTGGCATTAAGGAATGAACTTATTCGGAAAGGAGAATTGGAACTTGGATATAATGAAGAGATGTCCGAATTACACGATAGCAATGCCAAAGCTTTGGATGAAATAATTGATTCGATCGGTTATCCAACAATTGACAGAGTAGGTCATGAAGCCAGTGAAGCGGCATGGCTTATTATTCAGCATTCCATTGGTAGACCTGAATTCATGAAAAAATGTGCAGCACTACTAGAAAAGATGGTACAAAATAGCAGGGCAAATCCAATCCAGCTGGCCTATCTAACGGACAGAATAGCAGTATTTGAAGGAAGGCCCCAAGTTTATGGGACGCAATTCGATTGGGATGAAGAGGGAGAACTAGGTCCACATCCTATTGACGATATTGTTAAAGTAAATCAAAGAAGAAAATCAATTGGGCTTAACACATTAGAGGAGCAAATTCGACTTAATAGAATTCGTGCTCAGATAGAAGGACAATCTCCCCCCAAAGATTTAGAGAAAAGAAAGCAGGAATATGATGAATGGAGGAAAAAAGTAAAATGGATTGAATAAATTTAGACCGTAACCCTATACAAACCACTCCTAAATATATTCTATACGAAAAAGGATCAAAACGTAATGACAGAAAAGGAGACCTTACAATTAATTCTTGAGGAAATCGAAAGGATAGATAAGAGTAAAATGAAGCCTCTTCGGATAGCGATTAACGGAATTGAAGGAACGGGAAAGACGGTATTTGCGAAAAAACTTTCTGCTTTTTTGAGTGCTCAAGATAAGTCTGTTTTACACATATCGATTGATGGATTTCACTTCAACAAAGAACATCGTTATCGCCAGGGAAAGGATTCTGCCAAAGGATACTACGAGGATTCCTATGATGAAATTGGGTTTGTTGAAAAGGTGCTCATTTCCTCTCAAAATAATCCTGCTCAAATAACACATGCCTCTCACGATCTGGAAACAGATGAATATCTCAATATTTCTCCGATTGAAATTGCGGATGATTCGATAATCATAACAGATGGGGCCTATCTTTTTAAGCCCAACTATAGAGAGCATTGGGATTTAAAAATCTATCTGAAAACCGATTTTCAAACGGCCCAATTCCGAGGAGTTCAGAGAGATGAGGAGCTTCTAGGAGGAAAGGAAGCGGCCAGTCAGAAGTATAAGAATAGATATCATAAAGCGTCGAGACTATATATCCGAGAAAATGATCCTGAAGGCCTAGCCGACATCATTATTGATAATTGTGATTTTGAAGATTTAAAAATTCTACGATACAATGGACTTAAGTACAAATTATAAAGACTTAACCGTCGAAAAGAGGAGTCTCAAAGTACAGGAATTTCAGCGTTTAAGAAAATCTGCCGGCTGGGCTCCAGTGAATGATGATGCAGTAAAGAAAGCTCTTGACAATGATCTGTTTTCTATAGCAATTATGGATGGTCAGGAAATAGTGGGAATGGGAAGGATTATTGGAGATGGGGGGATTTACTTCTATATACAAGATATCATTGTGTTAAAAGCTTATCAGGGAAGTGGAATTGGCGAACTCATTATGAATAATATAGAAGAGTTTATCTCGAAAACAGCCAATCAAAACTCCTTTATCGGACTAATGGCAGCGGCCGGTGTAAAAGCTTTTTACGAAAAGTTTGGTTATAAAACGAGACCGGATGATGGTCCAGGAATGTTTAAAGTGGTAAGTATAAATTCGAAAAATGAATGAAAGTAATAATTGCAGGTAGCACAGGCATGATTGGAAGTTTGATTTTAGATCATTGTTTACAGTCCAATAAAATTACAGAGCTTGTTGATCTTGTTCGACGAGAAAAAGATCCAATAGAAATTCAAAAATTAAAGAGAGTATTAATTAAAGATTTCAAGCATTATGATCAGCGCGATGATCTATTCGAGAATATTGATGTCGCCTTTTTTTGTATCGGAGTTTATACCGGACAAGTTTCTAATGAGTTGTTCAAAGAAATTACCGTTGATTACGCCGTTAACTTCGCCAAGATGCTCGCAACCAATAGCCCGAATGCACGACTTTGCCTCTTAAGTGGTGCAGGTGCAGATCGAACGGAAAAAAGTAGAACCGCCTTCGCTCGATATAAGGGAATGGCCGAAAATCAAATTTCGGACCTAGGTCTACAGTTCCATACTTTTCGGCCAGGGTATATCTATCCCGTGGAACCGCGGAAAGAACCCAGTTTTATGTATGGATTATTGAGAACTTTATATCCTCTGATTCAACTTTTCGGAAGCAATGCAAGTATTAAATCGACTGAGCTTGCCGAAGCTATGTTTCAAGTCGGACTATCTGGAGCCGAAAGTGAAGTACTAGAAAATAAAGATATTATGGACCAAATAAGCAAAAATGCCTAGACCAAAAACAAAGAGCGAACTCATCAAAGCCAGTCAAGAAAACTACAATACCTTAATGGCATTAATTGGTTCATATCCAGAAGAGAAGGTCAACAAAGAATTTCCTCCTGGCAAATTATACAGAAATATACGTGATGTATTGGCTCACTTGCACCATTGGCATCTGATGATGCTAGATTGGTACGAAGTGGGAATGAAAGGCGAAAAGCCACATATGCCAGCAAAAGGGTATACATGGAAAACTTTGCCCGAACTAAACAAAGTAATATGGCAACAGTACTTGGATAAAGATTTAAATACAGTAAAAAACTTGTTCAACAAATCCTACCAAAAAGTACAATCGCTAATCGTCCAACATTCCAACGAAGAACTATTCGAGAAAAAGAGATATCACTGGACCGGCTCTACTTCTCTTGGGGCATATCTCATTTCGAATACTTCTAGCCACTATGACTGGGCTATAAAGAAGATTAAAAAGTCCATGAAGTGAATACAATTCTGAAACGAAAATATACTAGTAAGTATAAGCGTTTAACTTGCATTAAAGCAATGCAATGAAGAAAACTAAAGTCCTAATCTTACTCACCTTATTGTTCATTGTTCCTAAGCTTTTTGCCCAAAAAGATTACTATTCTAATCAAGAAATTGTATCAGATTTAGAATACTTGAAGTGCGAATTAGAAGAGTACCATCCTAACTTATATACTTATAGCTCTAAAGAACAGCTTGACAATTGGTTTAAGAATATCATTTCCAATCTTCCACGACAGATTGAAGTGAAGGAAGCTTTTCGAATAATAAGCTCGATATCATCCGTACTAAAAGATGGCCATTCTTATATCTATCCGAGTGATAAGCATTTGGATTTTTTTTACAATTCTGCGCCACTTTTTCCTTTAGATGTATTTCTGGTGGACGACAAATTGGTTGTAGTTAGTAATAATAGTCTGGAGCAAAATATTCCTGTTGGATCAACATTGACTCAAATAAATGGTATTCCGACCGAAAATATACAGTCATTAATTGTTGAACATATAAGTCGTGATGGCAACAACTTAAAATACCCTAGACATCTTTTTTATCAATTCTTCCCCGCTTACTTCAGCTTCTTTTATGGTTTCCACGAAAATTATGAATTAGAATATATAGCTGATGAAGGAGAGCGGATAAAGAAGACGATTAAGGCATTGAAAAGAGATGAAATAAAAACCAAAAGAAATAACAAATCGGAAAAGGCAATTGACCTTCTATTAATACCAAATGAAAGAGCGGCAATTCTGAGTATTAAATCTTTTGACAAGAAGATCTTGAAGAAAGATTATCAACAAAAGTTTAAAACGGAAATCAGAAATGCATTTAAGACTTTAAGTAAAAAGAATGTAGAATATCTGGCAGTTGATTTGCGAGATAATCAGGGAGGGGAATTGAGTAACGGAGTTTATTTATTAAAGCATTTTATGAATTCTCCCTTTCAATGCGTGGATAGCTATTATGTTATAAAAAAGGGTGAAAAGAAAAAACTAAACTCCAAATGGGACAATTATTTCAAACCCAAGAAAAAATACCACTTCGATCATTCCGTCTACTTATTCCAAAATGGCGGCAGTTACTCGTGTTCCGCAATTGTAGCCAACACTTTTAAAGAAAACAACAGAGGAAAAATACTAGGTGAAATGTCAGGCGGAAGTGCTTATGTGAACTCAGGAGGCCCTAATCACTCCGCTATATTACCTAATACTAAGATAACATTCACTATTCCAAAGACTCAATACAATTTGAGAAAAGACTTAAATGAGAAGATCGGACAAGGAGTGTTACCTGATATCCGGATTCAAGACGATCCTGTAAGAATAATCAATAACAAGGACAATTTCATTGATCAATTTATAACATTGATAGGAGAATAATACTTCTCACTCTTTAGAACGTTTAATGAGTTCTTTCAATTTATCTTTGTTCACAAATTATTATAAGGCCTACTCCTGAAGTGGTATTATGGACATCAATAACTATCTTGAACGAATAAATTACAATGGTGATCTTACTCTCAATATTAGTACGCTGAGGAATTTACAGAAGCATCATCTCATGAATGTTCCCTTTGAGAATTTAGACATTCACTATGGTAGACTTATTGAACTTGACCAGAAACGATTCTACAGAAAAATTGTAGTTGAAAAACGAGGAGGCTTCTGCTATGAGTTAAATGCTTTGTTCCGCCATTTATTAGAAAGTCTTGGCTTTGATACTTGGATAATTTCTGCAAGGGTCTTTGACAATACAAAGGGAGATTTTGGACCCGAATATGACCACCTGGCCATCATCGTCCGACTGAATGAAATTGATTTTTTAGTAGATGTAGGGTTTGGGGAGTTTTCCATGCATCCTTTACGCCTTGAAACTAATGAAATTCAAAAGGATCCCAGGGGTAGCTTTATTTTGGAGCGAATAAATGACGATTATCAAGTATCTAAATTAGATAAAGCAAATAAAACGATCGAATACAAGTTCACCTATAGAAATCGCGCTCTGAGCGAATTTCAAGACATGTGCAGGTTTCATCAGACTAGTCCGGATTCACATTTCACAAGAAAGAAGTTGATCACAAGACCAACAGATCAAGGTAGAATTACCTTAACCGGAAATACGCTAAAAATTACTGAAGGTGGTATCATGAAAGAGCGTCTCGAATTCGAAAAAGAAGAATACAGCCGACAGCTGGAAAAATGGTTTGGCATCAATGAAATGAAATTAATAATTGACTCCTCGAAATAGTAATCTACCAATGAAAGAAAAGCTCATCGTTATATCGGATTTGTGGGGAAGAGAAAAGTCTCAATGGCTATCAAATTATACCCACATTTTAGAAGCTAGGTTTAACATCAAGTATTATGACAGTTGTGAATTGGCGGGAGTTGATAAGTCGGCTTATACTCAGGATAGTTTGCACAGGCAGTTCGTGAAGGGTGGTATCGAAAAAGCTGTAGCAAAATTAGTTTCCACGGAAAAGGAGAAGGTGAATATTTTGGCGTTTAGTATAGGCTGCACCATTGCGTGGAAGTATGGATTAATCAGTGATAACATCAACTCACTTATTGGTATTTCTGCTACCAGGCTTAGACACGAAACTGATAGACCTCAAGGAGAAATATCCTTGTATTTCGGTGAAAGTGATGAATTTTCCCCACAACCGGATTGGTACGAAGCGATGCAAATCAATTTCGAAATTATAGTAGGAAAAGGACATGAGTTATATCGTGACCCTCGATTTGCTGAGAAATTGAGCAAAAAAATGATGCGATAGCATTTCTTCTGTAATATCATTTAGTCTTTCTGTAATATCCTTAAAAAGCTCTTGTTCAATGGGACTAGCTTTGTATTGTAATTTTTAGAAAAAATAGAAACATGAATAAGACAATTTTAATTACAGGTGCGAGTTCCGGAATTGGAAGAGCGACCGCTAAATTATTTCAAGAGAAAGGATGGAATGTGATTGCAACCATGCGTACTCCTGAAAAGGAAGAAGAATTGAATCAACTGGATAATGTTTTAGTAACAAGGTTGGACGTTCTCGATCTGGAAAGTATTGAAACAGCAATTGCCAAAGGGATTGACCAATATGGTCAAATAGATGTTGTTCTGAACAATGCTGGATATGGACTAATTGGTACTTTTGAATCGGCCAAACGTGAAAGCATCATCAGACAGTTTGGCGTCAATGTACAAGGACTGTTCGATGTCACGCAAAAAACCTTGCCGCATTTCAGAAAAAACAAGAGTGGTATGTTCATTAATGTATCTTCTATCGGAGGTAAAATGACTTTCCCGTTAATGCCTTTGTATCATTCTACCAAATTCGCCGTAGAAGGTTTTAGTGAATCTTTGCGCTGGGAGATGGCTGAAATCGGAGTTAAAGTAAAAATCGTAGAACCAGGAGGAGTAGCCACTGATTTTGGAACACGTTCACTGGACATGCAACACAATCCCGAACTGAGCGAATACAATGAGTTTGTAAATAATTTTATGACAAGCTTGAACGAGGCAATGGATCCTGATAGCATGAGCAAACCAGAATTGATAGCTGAGGTCATATACAATGCTGCTACTGATGGTACGGATACGCTTAGGTACCACGCTGGTGCAGATGCTGAACAATTAATTGCAGCCCGAGATAGCATGAAAGACGAAGAATTCTTTGCGATGGTTAAATCACAATTTGGCTTCTAATCAACTAACTTAGTTTCACAAATAAAGATCGATGTCAAATTCTTTAATCATAAATACAATTAGCCAGGCCCACCAAATGCTGGGTTTGGCTAAACCAAAACATCCTTTGGTATCAGTAATTAAAGCAAAGGAGATCCAAGCTGTCCCCGATGTAGACCGTCTTAAAGTTATTTTTAATTATTACCAAATTACCTTGAAGCTTTGGATTGTGGTGTACTTCTCTATGGTAAAAATTCCTATGACTATGAAGAAGGTACATTGGTATTTACTGCCCCAGGTCAGGTCATCGAATATGAAGGAGACTTTAAGATAAGCGATGATGGTAACGAAGGATGGACACTGGTTTTTCATCCTGATTTAATAAGAAAGTCTGATCTGGCTGAAAAAATAAACCGCTATTCCTTTTTTAACTACGATGTAAACGAGGCACTCCACCTTTCGGATGATGAAAGAAATACGATTGAAGAACTACTTGATAAAATTATTAAGGAATACAGTCAAAATTTAGATCGATATAGCCAGCATCTCATTGTATCGAATATTGAACTCCTGTTGGACTATTGCTTGAGGTTTTACGATCGACAATTCTACACACGGACCAATTTAAATAATGATTTTGTTTCGAAGTTTGAAAGAACACTGCAAGAATACTATCAATCTAATAAAGCCAGTGAAATTGGAATTCCAAACGTGAATTATTTCGCTAAGGAATTGAGTCTATCGTCTAACTACCTCAGCGATTTGCTAAAAAAAGAAACCGGTAAAACAACGCAAGAGCACATCCATTTATTCATTATTGAGAAGGCGAAAACCCGTTTGTTGAATTCGGATAATTCGATTAGCGAAATTGGATATGCTTTGGGCTTCGAGTATCCTCAACATTTTAGCAATTTATTTAAAGCCAAAACTGGGTTCAGCCCTAGAGACTACAGGCATTTGAACTAAGGTCTTACTACAGATAATTTTGTAATATAGAAGAAAAATATGAGTGTGATTAGAATGGTCGTCAAAAGCGATATGAGTGACTTGAAACAAGTATTGGATTCTATAGAGTTATTTCCATCCGAGATGCTCGATGATATGATGTCGGGTTATCTTAATAATCCTGAATCTGAAGAAATATGGTTTACTGCCCTAGAGCATGACAAACCAATTTCAATAGGTTTCTGTGCGCCGGAAAAACTAACGGAAGGTACTTATAATTTATATGCACTAGGTGTAAGGAGTGATATCCAAACGAAAGGTGTTGGTAGCAGTATGATGGGTTTTATCGAAGATTATTTAAGAGTTAGGGGTCATAGAATCTTAATCGTAGATACATCCGGAACGGACCAGTTCGCATCCACCAGAAGATTCTACGAAAAACTGGGATACGCCAAGGAAGCTGTAATTCGAGATTTTTGGAATGAAGGAGATGATAAAGTCATCTACCGCAAAAGATTAAATTAGAAAATTAAACTCGCCAGTTCCCACTTCTAACAATGAATTCCATGGAGATTCCATTAATCCATCCAAACGGTTTCTTTCAACCAGATGGCTGCTTCCTTTAAATATGGAACATATTCGCATGGTGTATAATGACCCAAGTCCGGCGCTACAACCAAAGTGACATCGCTACCGGCATTGACAGTTGCCTCCACCCAAGCTCTTGTCGTATCTACAGGAAAAAGTTCATCATTTTCACCGTGGATCACGTATAAAGGGACTTCCCAAACTCCCACAGAACCATCTAATTCATGAACATCGTATGAACTGGCCATCGGTATAGCAGCAGAAATGGTACTAGATTGAAATTTGCTAAAAAGCCAGCTTGCATTTCCCCCGTTGCTATAACCAGTGACAGCAATTTTATCGTCCTCAATGGGCCAATATTTTCTCATTAGAAAAACGAGATTTCCCATCATCTCCTGGTTGATGTTTTCATACCACAATCCTCCTTCGGCAAAAGGACTCATAATAAAAGCATTCAGGGTATCCAATCCAGGCTCTGCATAACAAGCGGTATTCTTATGCGCCTCCGTTGAAGTGGTAGCACCGTGGAAAGTAATAACCAGCGGTCTATCCTCTTGTGCACCCCTTTCCGGGGCAATAACTCGAAAATTGTAGAACACCCCATTGAGTGCTTCAAGAGAATAATCATGGATTCCAGGGGATATATCCAAGGCAGCAAAATCAGCTTCTACATCAGCAAAAGTTCTTGGTGGTGGTGGATCCATCGAATCATCGGAGGAATCACAAGCACAAAAAGTGACTAGTAGACTTAAAAGAATGAATGTATGAATTAGATTAAATTTTGGCATTTTCGCAAGTTTAACGAAGACAATAAGGGGCTTTTCCATTTAGTTTATCCAATATCCCCAATTCTTGAAAAAGTGGAATGCTTTAAGATTCCTTGAATATGGACAGTCAGTAGTTATCGTTTGGTTTGGCCTGGAGCAAAATAATTGCTTAATAGCATCACTCAATCATCCATGTGGTTTAATCTTGCTAGATTTACGCGATAACTTAATAATGGCTTAATTGAGTGATTGTAAAACTGCTTCAGATGAAAATATTGAACCTACTGATACTTTTGATTTTTGTGATGAATCTGAGTTCTTGTGATTCTGAAACCGACGATGCAAATACGATGACTGAGATACTCTATACTTTTCCTGAAGAAAGCGAAGCTCATGAGGGCACCTGGCTACAGTGGCCGCATCATTATCAATATGGAGTAGAATTTCGAAATTATCTCGACCAGACCTGGGTGGAAATGACAAGAGAATTAATCACTAGCGAAAACGTCCATATCATTGCTTACGACAATACTGAAAAAGATAGAATAACTGGTCTTCTCAATGCGGCTTCTATTGATCTTAGCAATATTGATTTCAAAATCTATCCCAATGATGACTTTTGGATTCGGGATAACGGACCAATATATGTTCATGATAATAATGGAAACTTAATCATACAAGATTGGGGATTCAATGGTTGGGGCAGCAAGGCAGATTATGATAATTGTAATACTATCCCGCAAAAAATAGGACAAGATCAAAATAGAACAGTGATTGATTTAAATCAGGTGATGATTAATGAAGGGGGAAGTGTAGAATTAGATGGTAATGGCACGCTGATGGCTTGTAAAAGCTCCATACTTAATTCGAATAGAAATCCGGGAATGACACAGCTAGAAGCGGAGGAAATCTTCACAAAATACTTAGGCGTGACCAACTTTGTTTGGCTGGAAGGTCAAGCTGGGCTAGAAATAACGGATCAGCACATCGATGGTTTTGCAAGATTCGGAAATGCTACTACTATTGTCACCATGGAAAATGATGATTTATTGGATTTCGATGTTTTGCAATCCGATATAGACCAATTATTCTCAGCTAAAAACAAAGATGGAGTCGCCTTTAGTTTTTTGACCCTACCCCTTACTCAAAATAATGTCGTTACCACTTATGGTCAAAATCTTGGCTATAAAGGGTCATACTGTAATTATTATATAGCGAACACCAAGGTATTGGTACCAACTTATAATGATCCCAATGACGATATTGCACTACAATTGTTGCAAGGCCTATATCCGGATAGAACAGTAGTTGGTATTGACTTTCGAAATGCCTACGCCAACGGAGGAATGACCCATTGTGTCACCCAGCAACAGCCAGCTGAATAAATGAGTATATTGAATTCGATAAAAAATGAATTATGCTTGAAATAAGACCTATTTGCGAAAATTGTGCTGTCTCTCTTCCCAATGATAGTGATGAAGCTTTTATTTGCGCTTTCGAATGCACTTTTTGCAGAGATTGTGTGGAAAATATACTGTTCAATGTATGTCCGAATTGCGGCGGTGGTTTTGAAAAACGCCCTTCTCGACCTACAAAGTATTTGAAAAAATACCCTCCTACTTCAAACGAATTACACAAACCAATCAACTTAAAGGAATTTAAGGCACGCTTGAATAAACTTAGAGATACAGATCCTCGCAAACGTTAATCATTAATTTTCCTTACATCAGAACTTGACCGTTCAGGGCTTCGAGTAATTATTTTCAAAGTCTCGACTGAAATAGCGTAACTAGTTACATATTCTTAGTATATTTGCGTAACCAGTTACGTATTTAAATAAAATCCATCGAATGAACGTCGCAATTATAGGAGAGTACAATGAAAGTTTTAGGCCTCATCAAGCTACTAATTCTGCAATTGAACATTCGAAAAAACAACTGCAAATAGAATTTAAGATAGAATGGCTTTCAACGGAATTTGTAGAACACAATCTGGAACAAGTCCTCCATAATTATCAGGGCTTTTGGATAGCACCGGGAAGCCCATATAAGAGTATGAATGGTGCTTTAAACTTAATTCAACAAACTCGAATAAATAATATACCTACACTTGGCACCTGTGGTGGTTTTCAGCATATGATTATCGAGTTCGCCAGAAATGTATTCAACATTAAAGAAGCGGGTCATGCAGAATACGACCCTTACGCATCGGAATTGGTCATCAATCCATTGAGTTGCAAGCTTAAAGGCGAAGTTCTGGAAATAGAGATCGTCGATAAAAGCTCCCAAGTTTATTCAGTATATCAGTCGGAAATGATCAAGGAAAAATACTATTGCGATTTCGGGCTCAATCCAAAATATCAGTCAAAATTCGATGAACAAGGATTTAGAATAGTAGGAAGCGACAGGCATCAAGAAGCCAGAATTATGGAGTTGGAGAATCACCCTTTTTATATCGCTACTTTATTCGTTCCTCAGGATAACTCTACCGCAGAAAACCCGCATGAACTAGTAACTAGTTTTCTTAGGACCGTAGCAGAATCAAGTAAATGAGCGCTTATGTCAAAAATGAACTATAAAGTAATCAACACTGCTACATCTGATCTGCAGTTCATTTATTTTCTGTTCGAAAAGGCAATAGAGTATCAAAGGAAAAACAACTACACCGTATGGAAAGGTTATGATAAAAATGTTCTGACCAGCGATGTTGAAAACGAGCTTCAGTACAAAGTAATTCGCGGCCAGGAAATCTTATGCATTTTCAGTATTTGTTACTCCGACAAAATCATATGGCGAGATATGGAGCAAGGGAATGCAATTTACATTCATAGAATGGTGGTCAATCCCGAACATAAAGGACACAGACAGTTCGCCAAAGTATTGAATTGGACGATCAAAACCGCTCAAGAAAGAGGCTTGTCTTTTATTCGAATGGATACATGGGCCGACAATCCCAATATTGTCGAATATTATAAAAGCTACGGATTTCAGTTTGTCGAAAACTACACCACACCAAATAGTCCAGAGCTACCCAGTCAACACCGAAATTTAGGATTAACATTATTACAATACGATTTAAGAAAGACCAATAGAATATGAAAGACTTTATAGATGACATTGATTATTACGGTCTAAGTGCACGAATAAAAAGGCTCAGCGACTCCCTTAATAGTGAGGCTCGGAAAATGTACAGCTTTCTCAATTTTGAAATTGAACCAAACTGGCACTTGGTTTTCCTTTCACTTAAGGAAGAATCGCTTTCTGTCACAGAAATTGCAAAGCAATTGCAGTTTTCTCATCCGGCCATTGTGAAGATCGTCAAAAAAATGAAGGAGCGCGGGTATGTCAAAAGCATTCAAGATGAAAAAGACTCAAGAAGACAGTTGCTCTCATTGACAAAAAAGAGCGAAAAGCTACTTCCTAAATTTGAAGAGCAATGGAATCATATTCAGCGCATTATTCAGGAGTGTTCTGATGAGGGATTCTTACAAAGCATTCGATTCTTTGAAAACAAACTAAAAGAGAAATCCCTATCACAAAGGTTAAAACATATTCATATGCAAAATAGACATACGGAACTTCAATATAGCATCCTCAATTGTACTCAAGAAGATATACCTACGATCACAAAACTCTACGAACAAGCCATTGCCTTAATGAAATCAAAAAAACAAGTCCATTGGCCTGAATTCCCCCAAGCGATGATAGAAAATGAAATAAGAGAAAATAGTCTTTGGAAAATTGTAGTGGAAAAAGAAATAGCCTGTATATGGACAACAGCCTTCAGTGATCCAACTATTTGGGAAGAAAAGAACCAAGATCCTTCCGTATATATTCATAAAATAGCTACAGCCCCAGAGTTTCGAGGCAATAAGCTAGTTGGAAAAATTGTACAGTGGACGAAGGGTTTTGCTCGTGAGCATCAGAAAGAATACATCAGAATGGATACGGTAGGTGATAATAAATCACTAATCAAGCATTATGAAAAGCACGGATTCAATTTTTTGGGCTCAAAGAAGTTAAAAACCACGGAAGGCCTGCCAAAGCATTATGAAAAAGGCGACGTCTGTCTATTCGAAATTCGACTTTAACAGCATTGTTTCACTAAATTACAGCACTCAACTTTGCTACGGCCAGACGAGAATTATTTGCTTTAAAACCATTCTACAATGAAAATAGATATATATCAAATCGATGCTTTTACCGACAAACTATTTGCCGGAAATCCCGCTGCAGTTTGTCCTTTGGATACATGGCTTCCGGATCATATTTTACAAGAAATAGCCGCAGAGAACAACCTCGCTGAAACAGCCTTCTTCATGCCCGGCGCTAATAAAAGATTTCATCTGCGATGGTTTACTCCGGAGATAGAAATGGACTTATGCGGTCATGCTACCTTGGCATCTGCCTATGTTATTTTCGAGGAACTTGGTTTTTCGAAACCTGAAATTAAGTTTGATACCTTAAGCGGAGAATTGATCGTCAAAAGAGATAAGGATTTGTTCTCTCTCGATTTTCCCTCAAGACCCCCTGAAAAATCAGAATTACCGCATATAATTCGAGAGGGGATGAATATTCAACCAACGGAAATATGGAAAGCGCGCGATTATCTACTCTTGTATGATAGTGAAGAAGATGTCAAAAACATCGAACCCAATGTGGCCATTCTCAATCAAATCAACATTGATCCAGGTGGTATTATTGTGACAGCAAAAAGTGAATCTCAAAATGTCGATTTCGTATCTAGGTTATTCACTCCGCAGTGCAGTATATTTGAAGATCCGGTTACTGGGTCATCGCATTGTACATTAATTCCTTTTTGGGCAGAAAGGATGAACAAATCTAAGCTCATTGCAAGGCAAATATCCAAACGCGGTGGCGAATTATTTTGCGAACTGCATGGCGATCGAGTAATCATTAAAGGCAAGGCAGTGAAATACTTGCTGGGACAAATCGAATTGAATTAATCAGGCTGTATCAAAATTCACAAATTATGAGGTGTCAAAAAGATCTATTTAGTCTTCGGGAAGATGAGCACTACTTCAATTGTGCTTATAAAGGACCTCTTCTAAAGTCGTCCGAGGCCGCTAGTCTAAAAGCCCTGTTGAGGGAAAGAAATCCTATGGATATTAAGCCTGAAACCTATTTTGTCGAAATGCCAACAGTTAAAGACTACTTCTCCAAAATCATCAACGCCAGCGCCCAACAAATTGCTCTCGTTCCCTCGACGTCCTATGGTTTTGCTTCGATTTTGAACAACACCAAAGCAAAGACAAATGGCAATGCAATTACCTTGAAAGATGAATTTCCAAGTGGCTTTCACACCTTAAAAAAATGGTGTATTCAAAACGCCAATGAATTAATCGCCATAGAACCGGACGAGGGACAATTGATAGGAGAAAGCTGGAATAAGAACCTCCTTAAGCAAATCGATGAAAAGACTTCTTTAGTTCTGATGTCTTCAATCCATTGGATGAATGGGATAAAATTTGACTTGGAGGCTATCGGTCGAAAATGTAAAGCGGTTGGTGCTAAATTTATCGTGGATGGGACACAATCTGTTGGTGCAATGGAGATGGATGTTCAAAAGTATCAAATTGACGCGCTGGTTTGTGCCGGATATAAATGGCTACTGGGCCCCTACTCCCTGTCTGTCGCCTACTTTAGCGACTATTATAACGATGGAGTCCCTATTGAAGAATCTTGGTTGAATAGAATTAATTCTCAAGAATTTAGCAGGCTGAACGAGTATGAAGAACAGTATAGAATGGGAGCGGGTAGATATAATGTAGGGGAAACCAGCAACTTCATCCTAATGCCCATTCTTCGCGAATCCCTACATCAAATTCTCAAGTGGGATCCAAATAATATCCAACAGTACTGCGCTGAGCTGATCAAACCTTTAATTAATTATCTCGAAGAGCTCAATCTAGTATTCGAACCGGAAGACTTTTTTTGCAATCATTTATTTGCCTTAAAACTACCTGAAGAGATCGATATGGAAAGACTCAAAGCCAATTTTGCGAAAAACAATATTTTCCTGTCTGTTCGCGGGAAATACATAAGAATAGCCGTCAATGTTTTCAATGACGAAAAAGATATTGAAAAATTGATCGAAGTGATTGCGGAATCTCTGGACCATTAGTATCAATAATTACGGAATGATTATTCGAAAAGCCGGTATCCAAGACGTGAAAAGAATAAGTTATCTGATACATCGGAATACAGAAAAAGTATTGGACAATAATTATTCTAAGGAACAGATTTGGGCATGGAAAAAGGCCAATACCCCAAAAGCTATCGAGAACCAATTAAAGCAAAGAGTGATTTTTTGTGCTTTCGAAAAAGACAAACTAATAGGAACTATCGGTTTACAAAAGAAGGAGGTGCTTGGCTTATATGTAAGCTATACTCAAAGAGGTAGAGGCGTTGGTAAGAAATTGCATCTTTATTTGGAGCAGTTTGCCTTGAAAAACAATATCGCAGAACTTGAACTGACATCTACTCCCTCTGCTGTTGAATTCTATAAGAATCTAGGATATGAAATTCTCCATCCTGTTTCGATCATCGTCAATGATATAGAATTTCAGGAGACGAGGATGATTAAAAAAATACATTAAGATTCTCTTCATGCAAATATTTTCGAAGAATACCATTTATCAGGTTGATGCCTTCACCAATGAAGTTTTTAAAGGAAATCCGGCAGCAGTTATGCTTGTGGATGAAATGCCTTCCGAGGATTTTATGCAAAAGATGGCCATGGAAATGAATTTGTCCGAGACAGCATTTGCCTGCCCTTCCAATGGAACATTTCTAATAAGATATTTTACTCCGCTTCAAGAACTGCCACTTGCCGGACACCCTACCTTGGCAACCGCTCATATTATGTATGAACTTGGACTTGTACCTCATTCGGAAAAAATTGTATTTGAAGCTAAAGGAGGTATTTTGGAGCTGAGATATGACAATGGTTTTATCGTCATGAAATTGCCTCAATACACTTTAGAAAGAATCGAATATATTCCTGACCTACGAGATATAATCGGTTTTCAGCCTGCGGAGTTATATGCAAGTCAATATGGCTGGAAAATAGCCGTGGCCAACAGTGATAAAGACATTCAAAACGCAAATCCTCAATTTTCTAAATTGTCCGAGATGGGATTTGGTCATATGATGATAACTGCAAAGAGTGACTCGCCGGAACAAGATTTCGTTGTGCGATGTTTTGCGCCAGAATTAGGGGTCGATGAAGATCCGGTGACGGGTTCTGCGCATTGTGCTTTGATACCTCTTTGGGCTAAAAAACTCCAAAAAACAGAAATGAAATCTAAACAATTATCCAGACGAACAGGACAGCTATCGGTCCGATTGCTCAACAACAGAGTAGAAATAAAAGGAAAGGCGGTTACTGTATTTATAGCATCTATAAAAATCTAAATCCCATTGTGATAATAATAATGGTAGCTAAAACAGTTAATATATAGGCATATAATCATATCTAACCATGAAAAGAAGAAATTTTGCCAAGATAGCTGGGCTCAGTGCCATTGCCGTTTCTACAACGGGTTTTAGTCTGATCAAAAAAAATGGAATAATTACAACTGATTGTGCTACTAGCAGAGACATGCTTGGTCCCTTTTTTCGAGAAGGAGCACCTTTTAGAAACAATATTCGATACCAAAAAAATGAAGGAGAAATTCCACTAAAAGTAGTAGGTCGTGTTTTTGGCTCGGATTGTAAAATGCCTTTACCTGATACTCTTATAGATATATGGCATTGCGACCATCAAAAACACTACGATATGACGAGCTCCGAGTATAGATGCAGAGGAAGATTTTACACCAATGATCTGGGAGATTACTGGTTCGAGACATTTATCCCGCCTCCATATCAAGGGAGACCAAAACACATCCATTATCTAATACATGAATCCGACAGGAATAAAGAATTAGTAACGCAAATCTACTTTAAAGGAGATAGTAAAATCAAGAAAAACAATTGGGTGAAATACCCTTGGGATAATCAGCGAATTCTGGACATTTACCAAAATAAAGATGGAGTTGCAGAAGTGAGATTGGATCTATTTTTAAAATTGAAAACTAGTCAGACTTCTCTGGATAAGTAAAAATTTAATAATTTACGTAACTCATGTGGGGTCTTAATATTCTCAATTGAGAACTGACTTAAAGCTGATTATTTTCGAATTATCATATTGCTCGCGATGAAAAAGGCGATTTTATATATTTTTTTCTCATTCTTGCTCACCAATTTAACTGATGCCCAATCCCTGGATAACTTAAAGGAAATCAATCAAGTCTGGGATAAATTCTATTTGGCATTCGACTCTCTGGATTATCGGCCAATGAAAGAAATACATTCTAAAGACTTGATTCGAATTGGAGGAGGAAAGAGAATTTCAGATTATACAAGCTATACGGATAACTATAAGACTCGATTCGAAAAAACGAAAGAAAACAAGGTTTCGAATCAAATCGCACTGCGCTTTTTTGAGAGAATTAACAATGACTCAATAGCAAGTGAAAGAGGGATTTACAAGCTCATAAGGATTGATGCCCTACAACAGGAAAAGGTCTATTATGGTCAGTTTCATGTCATCTTCAAAAAAGAAAATGGGGCTTGGAAGATATTCATGGATTATGATTCAACTGAAGGAGGAACCATCGGTGAAGATGATTTTATCAAGGCACATGGGATTGATGAATTTGATCCGTTTATTGAAAATTAGAGCACGCATTCTAAAAAACTAGAAGCAATGGCATTCATTACCATTGCTTCCCATTTTCTTCTCCTTGCTGTGCTTTTGATCTTAGTTTCTGTTAAACCCAAATATTCTAGGAGCAAATGTGGCGTTCAATCCCATTCCAACCGCCGCTTGTTTCATTTCCTCCGGCACCTCTCCACAGAAAAGAAATTCACCTGGAACTGCTATTTCCAATAGACTATTGAAATGTCCAGCTGCAGTTGTTCCGAGGTGAAATCCTACAGCGCCTGCATTTGCAAATAAATCCATTACTACTAGCGTCGATTTTGTTTCGTCGAAATAACATTCTACGTGCAAAGCACCTGGCTCATTAGCATTCATTTGCTGTAAAACCTCTTCGTAAATTGCCTTTAAGTTTTCTGATTTTCCTTCTCTTGCGGTCCATTTGTAAACTACCATTACTTCTTGATTATCCATTTTTATTTTTTTTGTTTTGAAAATATGATAGGTCAAATTTATGGCAGTTTTAGATGTCAAAGGAGTGTCTTTTTCGACAATATGCAGGGTTGTTTTTGACAAAATAGCTTATTACCTTTGGCTCATAATAATGTAGTATATGAAACACGTGAGCATCATCATACCCATTGGGCATAGTATAATAGATACCGTTATAGCACCTTACAACCTATTTAGGATGGCCAATTCATACTATAAAAGACTTAAAAAAACGAATGAAGACTATTTGAAAGTAGATTTAGTCGGCTTGTCCATGGAACCTGTCCAATATCAAGGCTTATTTAGTGTGAGTCCTACAACAACCATTCATGAATTGGACCAAACAGATCTCATTATAGTCTCAGCCATTAGTGGTGACATACTGGAAGGAATAGAAAAAAATCAAGCGTACATCGATTGGATAAAACTTCAAAGAATTAAAAACGGCACGGAGGCGGCAAGCTTATGCAAGGGAGCATTTCTGTTGGCAGAAACTGGTCTATTAAACGGCAAATCCTGTACGACGCACTGGACCGTACAAAATCTGTTTGTACATAGATATCCCAAGATTAATCTCATACCGGAAAAAATTATCTGTGAAGACAACGGAATTTATTCCAGTGGCGGGGCTTATTCCTTCCTCAACTTCACACTATTCCTCATTGAGAAATACTTCGGTCGTGAAGTTGCCATCTGGTGTTCCAAAGTTTCCGAAATTGAATTCGATCGAATCGAACAAAGTCAATTCATGATATTCAATGGGCAAAAAGAACATTCTGATGAATCCATAAGAACGGCACAGCAATACATTGAGAACAACTACGAGAAAAAGTTGAATATAGAAGATCTGGCCAAGATGGTACATTTGAATAGCCGCAGTTTTTTAAGGCGATTTAAGAAGGCTACTTCCAATACTCCATTGGTCTATATTCAACGAGTAAAGATCGAGGCCGCAAAAAAGAAGTTGGAATCTTCTACTGAAACAATTCTAGAAGTGATGTATGACATTGGCTATAATGATGAAAAGGCTTTCAGAAAGACTTTTAGAAAATATTCAGGTCTATCTCCTAAAGAATATAGGACAAAATACAATCGTGAGATGGCATTTTCTTGAATGAATTTTAAAAAGTAATCCCTGCTTTTAAGTATAAAATAAGAATGACGAATAATTATTAAATCTTGAGTTTTGACTCCGATACGATCCATTGCAATATTCTTCTTACTTTTGACTGAATCGTTTCATTTATTTCTGTCGTGATTAATCCGAAAAAATCTTATTCTGCTTTCCAATATTTGTCAAGAAAACTTTGCTTGAGCATTTTTACTTTGTCATTATTCTCGCTGACATTATCTGCTCAAATCATTAATGGCAGCTTTGAGGTTTCACCAGTGAATCCAGGTCCTTTATTTGTTACATTACCAGCGGGAAGTACCGATATAAATGGATGGGTCGTAGGACAACCAGTCGATTATATTGGTGGTTTATGGGCCCATTCTCATGGTTCTAGGAGTATAGACTTAAGTGGCTATGCTGACGGATCAATTTATCAGGATTTAATGACTGATATCGATACAAGGTATTTGGTTGAGTTTGATTTAGCCGGTAATCCGGACTGTGCTCCCATCATAAAAAGTGCAGAAGTTAGAGTTGCTGGAAATTCATTTAATTACACTTTTAATACAACAGGAAGGTCTTTTGCGGACATGGGTTGGAGAACGGAAAGTTTTGAGTTCACTGCTGGTTCAACTATCTCGACATTGGAGTTCATTAGTTTGGATAATTCAGCCTGTGGTCCTACAATAGATAACGTAAGAGTCACCGCTTATGACTGTAATGGAGTACTTGGCGGTACAGCCATAATGGATCAGTGTGATCAATGCCTAGAACCAACCGATCCCGATTTTGATGCTTGCGTCGATTGCGATGGAGAACCATTCGGAGATGCTGTTATTGACAGTTGTGGGGTATGTCTCCTGCCAGATGATCCCGACTATAATGCGTGCTTAGATTGTGCTGGCACTCCTTTCGGAGATGCTGTTATCGATAGTTGTGGGATTTGCTTAGAACCGGATGATCCTGATTTTAACGCCTGTGTTGATTGCGAAGGAACTCCTAATGGTACCGCTGTTTTGGACAGCTGCGATATTTGTCTAGAACCGGATGATCCTTTTTTCAATGATTGTTTGGATTGTGCAGGTACGCCTTTTGGAGATGCTCTTGTTGACAGTTGTGGAAACTGCTTACTACCCACCGACCCCAACTTTAACAACTGCAGAGATTGCGCTGGAACAATTAACGGCAATGCCATCATTGATAGTTGTGGGGTATGTCTGGAACCTACTGATCCTAATTTCAACGATTGCTTAGATTGTGCAGGTACGCCTAATGGTAATGCCGTCATCGACAGCTGCGGAAACTGCCTGTTGCCCTCCGACCCCGACTTCAACGATTGCTTAGATTGTGCAGGTACGCCATTCGGCAATGCGGTTGTCGATAGTTGTGGAAACTGTTTGTTGCCCTCTGACCCCGACTTCAACGACTGCTTAGATTGTGCAGGTACGCCTAACGGTAATGCCGTCATCGACAGCTGCGGAAACTGCTTGTTGCCCTCTGACCCCAACTTCAACGACTGCTTAGATTGCGCAGGTACTCCTTTCGGCAATGCGGTTGTCGATAGTTGTGGAAACTGCTTGCTGCCCTCAGACCCCGACTTCAACGACTGCTTAGATTGTGCAGGTACTCCATTCGGCAATGCGGTTGTCGATAGTTGTGGAAACTGCTTGCTGCCCTCAGACCCCGACTTCAACGACTGTTTAGATTGCGCGGGTACTCCATTCGGCAATGCGGTTATCGACAGCTGCGGAAACTGCCTACTACCTTCAGATCCCGACTTTAATGATTGTTTGGATTGTGCTGGTAACCCATTCGGTAATGCTGTCGTGGATAGCTGTGGAAACTGTCTGCTTCCTACGGACCCGGACTTCAATGACTGTTTGGACTGTGCCGGTACTCCCTTTGGCAATGCCGTCATCGATAGTTGTGGTAATTGCCTACTACCTTCAGACCCTGACTTTAACGATTGTACGGATTGCGCGGGTACCCTATTCGGAGATGCCGAAATTGATAGTTGTGGTAATTGCCTGCTTCCATTGGACCCGAGTTTCAACGATTGTCTGGATTGTGCGGGCATACCCTTTGGCGATGCCGTTGTCGACAGTTGTGGTAATTGCTTACTGCCAGGAGATCCGGATTTCAATGATTGCTTGGATTGTGCAGGTACGCCTTTTGGAGATGCTATTATTGATAGCTGCGGCAATTGCCTTTTACCTGCTGACCCCAACTTCAATGTATGTCGAGATTGCGCCGGAGTGCTCAACGGTCAAGCCATAATTGATGATTGCGGCAATTGTCTCCTTCCTACTGATCCTAACTTCAATGATTGCCTTGACTGTGCAGGTATTCCCAATGGTAATGCGATCATTGATAATTGTGGGAAGTGCCTCGCACCGGATCACCCCGATTTCAATCAAAGCTGTATTATTGAGAATGATATCTTTATACCCAATGCTTTTTCACCCAATGCAGATAATCACAACGATCGATTCGAACTCTACAAAAAACCTGAGATATCCGCTCACATTATGGAATATATCATCTACGATCGTTGGGGTAATCTGATTTACGCCTTAAGAGATGTAGAATTTGATCAACATGTCCATTGGTGGGATGGAGAAGTCCGGGGGGCAAGCATGCAAAATGCCGTTTTCGCCTACTTCATTGAAATCCAATTTCAAGATGGAGAAATCAAGCAATATGTTGGTGACGTTAGCATTGTCAAATAGTTTTATTGATACTTCAGTTCTTTTTTTTCGAACAATATTTACTCAAAAAAACATTTCAATAAGCCGAATTAATTGCTGAAGATTTATTGGCTGGTCGTATACCAGCTAAAATGTTTTTGTATAATATTTTTCTTGTTCTCCTTGATATAATTCAGATAAGCCGTTGTAATGGGGGAAAAATTCTTACGTCTAAGCCAAATTAGTCTCCAGTGGGTCATGATGGGTAGTCCTTTTGAAGGAATAATGTGCAACTGGTTATTAGCGAGTTCATTTTTGATTCCTATCATGGGGATAATGGAATAACCGAGCCCCGCAACAACTGCTTGTTTTACGGCTTCGTTCGAGGTCAATTCGATGCTCTTTCTTTTTTTAGGGTTACCGAAATATTGCTCCATAGCTCCTCTTGTTGCCGAACCTTCTTCACGAAAAATCAAAGGCTTGTTTTCTATAATCTCAGGTGTATTTCCCACTAGGTAAAGCCTGTTTTCCACCAGTATTTCCTCTTCTACATCTAAATTCTCCGGTACAACCGAAACAAATGCAAAATCAATTTCATTATTCTTCAGATTTTTCATTACGCTCGTTTTGTTGGATACATCCAGGGTCAAGTCAATACCGGGATACTGGTGAATAAACTCGCTTAAGAAATAAGGAATTACGTATTTACCCGTAGAAGCCGATGAAATGCTCAGTTTACCTGTTAAAAGCCCATTGTATTCCTTGGTCTTGTATTTTAAAGCATCTGCTTCCTCCAAAATGTTTTCTGCGATTTCTGCGATAGACTTACCAAAGTCAGTCAAATGAAGCTTCTTACCCATCCGCTCAGTTAGTGGAATGTCGAATTGATTTTGAAAATTTCTAAGTTGAATGGAAAGCGCCGGCTGGGTCATATACATCCCTTCTGCAGCACGTGTTATACTCTGATGACGCGCTACTTCTAAAAAAATTTGCAGTTGATGTAAGGTGAAATTCATAGTAAAAATAAAATTTTGTTGATTCGATTTCGATCAGATTCATTCCTCTTGCCCAAGCTCTAATTCATTCTATCCTACAAGGACTTATCCATTGACTATCAAAGCCTTGTTGCACAACGAAAAGCCATAAAATAAATCTGTCAATCTTCTCATTCGAAAAACCATTCTACAAATAAATAAAAATTTTTTATGAATAACATAAAAAACATATATTTTAATTTATGGATCAAAGGACAGATATTTGACCTAAAATTAGAATTGATGAATACCTCGAAAAAAGTTCAGCAGATTTTAGGCAATAGTAGAATTGCGATACTGTCCAGTAGAATTTCAAAATTCTGGGGACATAGCAAAGTTCAATTAAAATCGATTTCTCCATTGTTGTATGTTCTTGCTTTCACTTCGATATGGATAGGCATGTGTTACAGCCATGACATGTTTGTCAATGAAACGCTGGTGTGTTCATCCATCATTGTCAGCATAGCTTTTTTTAGATCGGTAGAACGAAATAACACTCATAATTCTTGAAAATATTATTAAACAAATAAAACATTCTCTTTTAACAAGTGAAAATTATTCCAATGAACAGTAGTACAAATTTAAAACAAACATCGGGTGTCGATATCCAACAAAGGGTTAAAGTAGCAGTTGCTCAAGGCGATGGCATTGGCCCTGAAATAATGCAAGCGACATTAAAAATCTTAGAAGCAGCCGGTGCTAAAATTCAGCCTGAGTTCATCGATCTGGGCGAGAAGGTTTACCTCGAAGGTAACACTGCCGGTATCGCAAAAGAGACTTGGGATGTTATAAAAAACAACAAGATCATTTTTAAAGCACCAATTACCACACCACAAGGAAAAGGATTTAAAAGTTTGAACGTCACTCTACGTAAGTCTTTGGGATTATTTGCTAACGTAAGACCTGTTAGTGCCTTAGACCCCTTTATCACTACAGGTCACCCAAAGATGGACGTCGTTATCATCCGAGAAAATGAAGAGGATCTATATGCGGGTATAGAACACCAACAAACTGAAGACGTCGTCCAATGCTTGAAATTGATCACTCGACCGGGTTGTGAGCGAATTATTCGATATGCCTTTGAATATGCTACCGCTTATGGAAGAAAAAAGGTGACATGTATGGTCAAGGATAATATCATGAAGTTAACCGATGGACTATTTCACCGAGTATTCAAGGAAATCGCTCAAGAGTATCCCCCCATTGAAACAGAAACACAGATTATAGATATAGGAGCGGCTAGATTAGCGGCACATCCGGAACGGTACGACGTAGTAGTTACTTCAAACCTTTATGGTGATATTATCTCTGATATCGTAGCCGAGATCGCGGGATCTGTAGGGCTTGCCGGGTCGGCCAATATCGGCAAAGAAATTGCCATGTTCGAGGCCATTCACGGTTCAGCTCCTGATATTGCAGGAAGAAACATGGCCAATCCGTCAGGACTAATTAATGCCGCCGTGATGATGCTTGCCCACATTGGACAAACAGAAATTGCAGACAAGGTGAAAAATGCATGGCTCAAAACCATCGAAGATGGCATCCACACTGCGGATATTTATCAGGAGGGATGGAGCAAAAGTAAAGTCACTACTTCTGAATTTGCTAAAGCCCTAATAAAGAGACTGGGATCTAAGCCCAACACTTTGAATTCGAGCCAACTTACAGGAAGTAAGAGAACTATTGATATCAAGGAATACCAGAGACCAGTATCCAAGAAAACCTTGGTAGGAATAGATGTTTTTATTGATTGGCAAGGTTCAGATCCTGAAATCATCGGCAATGAGCTTTCCGACTTGAATAATAAGGGCATGAAACTAAAAATGATCACCAATAGAGGAGTCAAAGTCTATCCCGAGGGCCAGGAATATACCTATTGCACTGATCACTGGAGATGTCGTTTTGTAGCCTCAGAATCCGACACTAAATCTTCCGTACCCGATTATCGAGAGATTACCGCAGAGCGATTATTGCATCTTTTGAGTGATTTAAATCAAGCTGGTTTTGACATGATCAAAACGGAGAACCTGTACGAATTCGATGGGAAAAGAGGATTCTCCTTAGGTCAAGGTGAATAAGATAAGTTAACGAACTACTACATATTTTATAAATTCTATTAAATCAATAAATTATGATAATTTCTGTTTCTAACACGATTACACACAGAGCATCCTGCGCAAAATCAAAGTTCCAGACAAAGGAGCTGGAGAAAACAGTAATGGATAGCCTCGAAAAGCTTGGTTTTTCATCTGATGACGTAAGATGGAATAATCAAGGATATTTGGAGATTGTAAATCCCAATGATCTTAAACTGCATACTTTGATGCTGCAGATGGAGAGTCTGGGATTAGACTTGAGAATGACGAAGCAAACACTCATCGAAGTTTGCTAAACATAAAGTTCACTTTTTTTCAGTATATATTTTTATTATAACATCCAGTTTTGGCGGTCTAACGTGATTGTTAAAACCAAACTAAAGAAGTCGCACTGTCCCTATTGCGGCTTCTTTTTCTTTCATTAATTAGTACTACTCTCTATTCCAAGGTCGTTTTATCACATATCTCCCTTGAAAAAAGCGATCTTGAAAAATATTTACTATTATCTTTCAACAATTCTTCCAAATAATGATTCGTTACCTTGGAGACCCAAAACTTACCTGCGTTTTATTAAGTTAATTCTAAGTCGACACTTTGGAAATGAATTTTAAAGGAAAACTTTTCTGGGTTCTAGTTCTAAACATATTTCTTTTTACCGGCTGCAAATCACAATACTCGGAATTATCCAAACCACAATCAGATGTTCCGGAAATAGCGCATGAAGAACTTTTTGAGAAAATAAGCTCAGATGAAAATACACTATATGTGGTCAATTTTTGGGCTACCTGGTGCAAACCATGTATAGAAGAATTACCAGAATTTATGAATGTCAATCATCACTTCGCCGACAATCAAAATTTTAAAATGTACTTGATTTCTATGGATTTTGCCAGAAAAAAGGATTCTTTGGTTATCCCTTTCCTTCAAGAGAACGATATCAGGGCTGAAGTGCTTTTACTAGATGATAACAAACGAATGAATACATGGATTCCCCTAATAGATGAAGAATGGAGCGGAGCTATTCCTGCTACCCTCATGTATAAAAATGGTCAAAGTGTCCACTTCACAGAAGGGAAAATGACAGAAAACGAATTAATCACAATTATCAATAAAAACTTGTAATATGAAAAATCTCTTAATTCCAGTTATTCTAGGTTTATTGCTCGTTGGTTGTACCGATGCAGTAGGAAAAAGCGATAAACCTGCAACGGAAAAAGAAAAAGTAGAATCGAAGGAAGCTAAATCCGATAACGCGGCTATAGGATATGAAATTGGTGACGAAGCCACTGATTTTAGCCTTATGAATGTTGACGGAAATATGGTATCTCTGGAGGACTATCCAGATGCCAAAGGGTTTATTATAATCTTTACTTGTAACCATTGCCCATATTCAGTAGCATATGAGGATAGAATTATTGCTTTGAATACTGCTTTCGAAGAAAAAGGATATCCCGTAATTGCAATTAACCCCAATGATCCAGCAGTTAAACCCGGGGATAGTTATGAGAATATGCAGAAAAGAGCAGAGGAAAAGGGCTTTAATTTCCCTTACTTATTTGATGAAGGACAAAAAATATATCCTCAATACGGAGCTACAAGAACTCCTCATACTTTCATCTTAAATAAAGAAGAGGGCAAAAATATCGTGAGGTACATAGGAGCTATTGACAACAATCATGCGGACGCAAGCGATATTGATGAGTATTATGTAAGCGATGCTGTCAATGCTTTGATCAACGGAGAGAATGTTTCACCAGAGATAACAAAAGCTATTGGCTGTACTATTAAGGTGAAAAAATAAGTTCCGACAGGAGAATATTGAATTGATAAACATAAAATACCTTTCAACAGTGATTTTCAAATGTTAAAAGGTATTTTTTTATAGTTACCCAGAACTCTATAATCGGAAAGAATCAATTGGCGTCATCTTCCACTGTTGCTTCAGAATCCTCCATCATCTCTTCTTCCGGAGCCGGAGGAGGAGGATAGTAATCGGTGATATTTTCCTCGATGACTCTCTTTAAGGCTTCAACATTTTTCACTTCTTGAGCATGGAAAGTATTGCCTACCATGTTCATCAATGCAAACATGGATCTCAACATCATACTTTTTCCTTTCGCTTTGGAATCTGTTTTAATCTTAGTTTTTCCATCTTCTTCGGAAAAATGTATGGTTTGATCAAATACCATTACATCGCTGTCAAAATTCATACTGAAGTGGTCAAAATCTTCCTTGGATACAACTGTTTCGGTCATTTCAAAATCTTCCTGACCGTCACCCGGATTGACCACTACCTTGTACTTGCTACCTACTTCTCCACTTTCTCCACTGATCAAATCAATACTTTTAAAACCCTCCAACCATTGATCCAATTTGGAAACATCCTGATGCACCGCCCAAGCTTCTTTGATTGGTTTATTTACAGTAACCTCATGACCGTAGTTCACGGAAGGTTGGATAAATCCCAAGGCAAGAAACAGGAGCGCCAGAATAAGAATGGAATAAAGGATGTATTTCAAAATTTTCATCTGTATTTAGTTTATTTATAAAATGAACACCCTAAAATAGCTGAAAAAGACTAATTTATGAACTAATGGGGATGATTTGATCCGTGTTGGATAAATTTCTTGTCTTTGAGGTTTCTCAAAGCTTATGCGAAGCAAGAAGTACTTAATTCCTATTTTTGGTATATCCATTGATCGAATGGATTTATCCAGGAAAAGATGAGCGAACAACTGACCAAGGTAAAATTTCAAAACCAAATCAACCCCGGCTCTTCATTTGATTTGATTAAACTCGAAGAACTCTTGAATCGAACGACGCTAGATCACAATCCTGAGCAATTGCACAAAGTGGACTTTTTCATTCTTTTCTTCGTAGTGGATGGGCAGGGCTACCATACTGTTGATTTTACAGATTACAAATACGAGAAAGGAACACTGTTAACCATTCGAAAAGACCAGATCCACAAATTTTTTAGAGGTGGAAGTCAAAAGGGGTATTTGCTCCTATTTACAGATGAATTTTTGGTGAGTTATCTCGAAAAATTAGAAGCTCAGAAATCATTGCAGTTATTCAATGAGCTTTTAGGTGATCCGAAAATACAGTTGGATGAGACGGAATTTCAAGAGGTAAGAAGTATCATAGAACGCATGGACAAAGAATACTTCGAAGTATATGACGATTATTCGCTCAGCCTTATCCGAAGTGAACTGCACATTCTAGTCACAAAACTCTACAGAATCAAAACCCAAAAGAATCAAATGATCTCCGATAAAAAATACCTAAAAGAATTCATTGAGTTTCAGGAGCTCGTGGAGAAAAATGCCAACAAGACTATGAGAGTAAACGATTACGCCAGAATGATGGTGGTAAGCACAAAAACATTGAATACCATTTCGAAAAGTATCGTAAACAAAACCGCTAAGGAATTCATCGATGACATTTGTGTCAAACAAATCAAAAGGTTACTGATCAACACTACCCTTTCGATCAAAGAAATTGCCTACACATCTGGCTTTGAAGAAACGACCAATTTTTACAAATACTTCAAGCATCGTGTCGGCATGACACCAGAACAGTTTAGAGCAGCTTTTTAGCTGATTTTCCCATTTTTACAGTCATAAGTCCTTTTTGGATATTTTATTTACTTCCTCTTGCCTGCATCTTTGTATCAACATTTTGAACAAAAATTATAACAATGAAATCGATATCTTTTTATGGCTTTTTATTACTGGCCTTTGTTTTTAGTAGCTGTACTAATCAAGGAGCGAGCGAAGCCAACGACAATGAAAATTCTTCATCTAAACAATCAGAAACTATGGAACTAAGTAACAAGGAAAAAGCTGTTGCATTATTAAGCAGCTTCAACACAGGAGATCAAACCCCGGTATCTTACATTAATCCTGAAAAGTACATTCAGCATAATTTGAGTGTAGGTGACGGACTCGCCGGATTTGGAGAAGTTGTTAAAAATGCCCCACCACAAGGTTTTAAAGCCAATGTGATTAGAGCATTTCAGGATGGTGACTATGTCTTCACACATACCGAATACGACTTTTTCGGACCAAAAGCGGGATTTGATGTCTTCAAATTTGAAAATGGTAAAATCGTAGAGCACTGGGACAATCTTTCAGAAATAACTCCCCCAAATCCAAGTGGTAGAACACAATTCGACGGAACAACAGATATTACAGACAAAGAAAAAACAGCGGATAACAAAAAATTGGTAGAAGGCCTTATCAATGATATATTCTTGAATGGACAATTCGATAAATTGACCAGCTACATCAACCCGGAAAAGTATATCCAGCACAACTCAGCTGTAGCTGATGGGCTAGATGGCTTAGATGCAGCGCTAAAGTATTTTGCAGAAAATGGATTGGTAATGGAGTATCACAAACTGCATAAAGTATTGGGAGAAGGCAATTTCGTATTGACGATGAGCGAAGGGAAATTCGGTAAAGGAGATCATGTCGCATTTTATGATTTATTCCGCATAGAAAACGGACTTATTGTAGAGCACTGGGATATCATCCAACCCATCCCTGCTGAATCAGAATGGAAGAATTCGAACGGAAAGTTCTAATGGAAAAAATAATATCATAATCTTAACTTTGAAAGACCACTCCGTAAAGAGTGGTCTTTTTATTTTAGAGTCAGACGAGAAGCATGGTATGAAAGTATTTGTAGAAACTGAAAGATTAATACTTAGGGAAATAATAATAGAAGATGTTCCGGATTTTTTCGAATTGGATTCGGATCCGGAGGTTCACCGTTATTTGGGGAACAAACCCGTAACGACTATAGAACAATCTGAAAAAGCAGTCAATGGTATACTCAATCAGTACCGAGAAAATGGAGTTGGTCGTTGGGCTATCGTAGACAAAAACACCAATGAGTTTCTCGGTTGGTCAGGTCTCAAATACGAGCAAGTACTGAGAAAAGAATTCAATTATTACGATCTCGGTTATCGACTGAAGAAAAAACACTGGGGAAAAGGGATAGCCACCGAAGCAGCTATAGCATCCTTGGATTATGGTTTCAAAAACATGGCACTTGAAGAAATTTGTGCCGCCGCTGACGTCGACAATGGAGCCTCCAACGCTATCCTGAAAAAACTGGGAATGGCCTTCACGGAGACCTTCGTCTTTGAAGGTACAGAGTGCAACTGGTATGTCTTAAGGAAATCAGATTTGCGAAAATAGATCATTACCAAAAAATTGAAAAAGGCAGGATATATGACGAAATGAAAAGATATGTAGCCGAGTTAATAGGAACTTTCTCATTAGTATTTTGCGGGACTGCCTCCATTGTGATCAACGATATTACCGGAGAGCTTGGCAATATTGGAATTGCTATCACTTTCGGACTCATTGTCATGGTCATGATTTATGCTTTCCAGAGTATTTTAGGAGCTCATATCAATCCGGCTGTTTCCATTGCTTTTTCAATTACTGATAGATTTGATAAAAAAGATCTTCTCTATTATATCATCGCACAGCTCTTAGGAGCTTTCTTAGCGAGTGGATTAGTCCGTATGCTATTTCAACACGAAAATTTAGGGACTACGATACCCAACGGTAGCTGGCAGCAATCCTTTTTTTTAGAAATCTTTTTGGGTTATTTATTGATGTTGGTGATTCTTTTTGTCAGTCAGAATAAGGCAATAAGTCACTTTACCGGATTAGCTGTAGGCGCCACTGTCCTACTAGAAGCCTTGTTTGCAGGACCCATTACGGGAGCATCAATGAATCCGGCAAGATCAATTGCACCGGCAATAGTATCAGGAAATGTCAGTCATTTGTGGATTTATATTGTCGCACCTATATTTGGAGCAATTCTAGCCAGTTTGACCTGGCGATTAATCAAAGAATAGAAATCAAGTATTGGAATACTAAAAAAAATAGAACTTTCAACAATACATTTCGCATCGATTCATTTATTCTATATAGAATGATTTTACAAGTGAATGATATGAAAGCGACCGTAATTTCCGTCAATAAAAACCCCGAATATGGCTTTTCGAAGCATCCCTCTAAAACAATCCAATTGCTAGAAGGATTGGGCGTAGAAGGTGATGTTCATATGGGCAAACTGGTAAAACACCGCTCGAGAGTAAGAAAGGACCCCAATCAAGTTAACCTAAGACAAGTCCATCTGATACATCAAGAACTATTCGATGAACTAAAAGAAAAAAACTATCATATCAGTCCCGGACAGATCGGGGAAAATATCACAACAAAAAATATTGATTTACTAGGACTCCCTAAGGGAACAATTTTGAAAATAGGTAGTTCGGCCGAAATAGAAATAACGGGACTTCGTAACCCATGCAGTCAGTTGAATGATTTCCAAGATGGTCTTATGCAAGAACTCATATACCGCAATGATCAGGGAGAAATCATAAGAAAATGCGGAATAATGGGCGTTGTGAAAAGCTCGGGGATGGTCAATGATGGAGATGAAATCCATATAGAATATCCCGACAAACCATTTGTCAAGTTAGAAAAGGTATAAACTGTATTTCTTCAGTTTGTATTATAAGCCAAAAGCAACTTTGATATCATCAACCTTGTTCAACTCTTCCCAAGGAAATAACTTGACCCTAACTTCGATTGGCCCATTACTACCATTCTCAAAGGTTTTAGTGATTTCCCTTGGCTCACGTCCCATATGCCCATAAGCCGCGGTTTCAGAATATATTGGAGTTCGAAGGTTAAATCTTTTCTCAATAGCATAAGGTCTCATATCGAATAGTTCTTCGATCTTAGAAGCTATGTCGCCATCACTCATAGGAATATTGGATGTTCCGTGAGTATTGACAAAAAGTCCAACGTGTTCCGCCTTACCAATCGCATAAGCTACCTGTACTGTCACCTCTTCACATAATCCAGCAGCCACAATATTCTTGGCAATATGTCTGGTAGCATATGCCGCTGAACGATCTACCTTACTTGGATCTTTGCCTGAAAAAGCACCTCCACCATGACTTCCTTTTCCACCATAAGTGTCGACAATGATTTTTCTTCCAGTCAAACCAGTATCGCCGTGAGGTCCACCAATGACAAACTTCCCTGTTGGATTAATGTGGTACTTGATATTATCGTTGAAAAGCTTTTGATTTTTCTCAGATAGTTTAGCCTTAACCCTTGGAATAAGAATGGTAATGATATCTTCCTTTATCTTAGCCAGCATTCGATCATCATCCTCATCGAATGGATCGTGTTGAGTAGATATTACAATAGTGTCAATGTACTCCGGCTGATTTTCGTCATTATAAGCGATTGTAACTTGGGCCTTAGAATCAGGTCGAAGATATTTTATATCTTTATTTTCCCTTCTCAATTCCGCCAATTCTTTCAATAAAAGATGAGAAAGTTCAAGAGAAAGTGGCATATAATTCTCCGTCTCCCTACAAGCATAACCAAACATCATCCCCTGATCTCCAGCTCCTTGATCCTCCGGATTACTTCGTTCCACTCCTTGATTGATATCCTGAGACTGATCGTGAATCGCACTCAAAATACCACAGGAATTGGCCTCGAACATATACTCGCTTTTGGTATACCCTATTCGTTCTATAACATCCCGGGCTATCTTCTGTACATCCAGATAAGTATTCGATTTTACCTCTCCTGCAAGTACAACTTGACCGGTGGTGACCAAAGTTTCACAAGCGACTTTCGAATTTGGATCAAACGCTAAAAAATGATCTATCAATGCATCGGAAATTTGATCTGCAACCTTATCAGGATGCCCTTCTGAAACCGACTCGGAAGTAAATATGTAGGCCATATGATTAAATAATTTTCACAAAAATAGAAATTATTGAATAACAATTAGACTTAATTAAAAAGCTCTACATCGAAGACTTTTTCGCCTTCTAGTTCGCCCCTTAACCGATCACCGGATTGAACTGGTCCTACACCAGCTGGAGTACCGGTAAATATCATATCACCTGGCATCAGAGTAAAATATCGAGAAACCTCTTCAATTAGAACAGAGGGTGAAAAAATCATATTATTGATATCACCGTCTTGCACGAGAGCATCATTTTTATACATTTTAAAATACCTGCATTTATCATCAAAATCCTTCCATTCACCAATCAACGCAGAGCCATCAAAGGCTTTAGCACGCTCCCAAGGATGTCCTTTTTTCTTTAACTCTGACTGTATATCCCGAGCTGTAAAATCAATGCCCAAGGTCATACCATCAATATATTCAAGAGCTTGATCTTGCGCAACATGCCTTGCCTCTTTTCCAACCCTAAGAACCCACTCACATTCAAAGTGTAGATCTACAGTGAATTTAGGCGTCCTATACTTTTCTCCTTTAAAGAGAGAAGTTTCTGGTTTCATGAAGATCAAAGGCTTTGATGGAACCTGGTTGTTCAACTCCTTAGCGTGTGCTACATAATTTCTCCCGATACAAATTATTTTCATCTGTTTAAAATTTTTTGCTTTGCAGAAATCTTCAAAAAATTTATAATACATTCAGGAACTCGCTTGTATTTGTTTTAATCATTCCACTGTGGGTAGTTTTTGATTAAAAAAATTCATGCTCGTTTCATTTGTTGTTATTCTTCAATTTTGAATAAATGTTCTGACATATGATCTAACCATATAAGTCCTTTGGCTGTGGCCCTAACGTGATCTAACTCTTTCTCCAACCATCCTTTTTTCACAAAGGGTCGAATTTCTTCTAGAAGAAAACTTTCGAATTCTCCCAATCCACTCAACTGAATTCCACTAGACCTTCTAAGTCCAACCAATACTTTTTCGTTATAAACGGAATTAGGACTTAAGGTTTCTTCTTCGAAGTAAGACTCCTTATTTTCTATATTCCTCATGTAATGGGCATTATTGCTCACATTCCAGCGTCGAATGCCATGGCTATAGCTATGAGCAGAGGGTCCAATTCCCAAATAATTATTTCTACTCCAGTAGTTCTGATTATGAACACTTCGGTAACCATCCTGACCATAATTGGACAATTCGTAATGAACGAAATCATGCTTGATCAAATAGTCTCGAATCTGATAAAACTGATCATTTTGAAAACCTTCATCCAATTCGGATTGCTTTCCATTTTTTATCCAGTGCATCAACAAGGTACCATGTTCAGCGGTCAAAGCATAAGCCGAAATATGTTTCACTTTCTCTTCGAGACAATAGTCAACATTCTCTTTAAGCTGAGCATCTGAACTCCCGGGAATTCCATAAATAATATCGACAGTTACATTTTCGAATCCTGCCTTCTTAACGTCCGATAAGCATTGTTGCCCTTGCTCAGAATTATGTGCTCTACCCAAAAAATTCAGGTCCTTATCGGAAAAAGATTGTATACCGACGCTAAGTCGATTTACCCCAACAGCTCTTATCTTGTCGAAATAGTTCAGGTCTCCATCATCCGGATTACATTCTAAGGTCACTTCGGGATCCGAGTCACATGAAAAATTATCTCTTACTGCTTGTAGCAATTGCTCGATTTCTTTCGGGGCCAGCAAAGACGGTGTTCCTCCGCCAAAATAAATGCTGCGGATAGAATCCGTTATCTCACCTGATCTTTCCTTGATCTCTGTTAAGAGGGATTCCAACATTCGATCTTTGTACTTGAGTGAAGTACTAAAGTGAAAATCACAGTAGTGGCATGCCTTTTTACAAAATGGAATATGAATGTAAATCCCTGCCACTAGCCCTGAATTCTATTTCTCCTTTAAAAGTAAAGTAATACCATCTCGAATAGGCAACATCAGCCTGGTTACATTCGGAAGTTCCTGAACCCATTCATTAAAACCTCTAACTGATTTCGATATTTTAGACTTTTTAGGTGGATTCATCACTTGGTTTTTAAAGAGGACATTATCTATTATGATACATCCTCCTGGCTTCAGCAAGGGCAAACATCCCTCGACATAATTTCTGTATTTTCTCTTGGCCGCATCGATGAAAACCAGGTCAAATTCTCCTTTCAACTCAGAAATAATCTCCATGGCATCACCGAACAATAGTTCAACTTTTTCTGAGATGCCAGCTTCACTCAAGTGCCTATCAATGGTTTCCCTAAGCTGCTCATCTTTCTCTATACTGACGATCTCTCCATTTTCAGATAAACCTTGAGCCAGACAAATCGTGCTATAAGCAGTAAATGTTCCCAGTTCTAAAATCCTTGAAGGACGAATTAATTTAGAAAAGAAAATAAGTAAAGATCCTTGAAGGGCGCCGGAAATCATATGGGACCTCTCTAAAGTATCTCTTGTGCGCTTTTTTAGCGAATCACTCAACTCATCTGAAAGCCCGGTACTGTTAATTTCACAGTATTCCTCTCTTGTTTTTTGAAGAAAATGATCTCCCAGCATCATGAGATTCTCAGTCATCGATAGGATGAAACATTAAGCCTGTGATAAATCTTCAGAATCCGAAATATGCTCCTCCGAATCTTCTTGATCGTTCAAGCCATTCAAATTCAACTCTAAGACCGGATTCTTTTCTTCTCGTAGTCCAAGAAGTTTTTCTACATCCGTCTTGGTTAAAACTTCCTTCACCAATAACTCCTTCGCTAGAGTATTGAGGAATTCTCTTTTATCCGAAAGCAATGCTTTTGCTCTTTTGTACTGCGCATCTATCATATTTCGAACCTCCTCATCAATAAGACGTGCTGTTTCGTCTGAATAAGGCACCCGATAAGAATTCTCGGCCATTCTTTTGAAACTCACATTTCCAACATTTTCATTCATCCCATATACCGTTATCATGCTATAAGCCATTTCGGTAACTTGGTCCAAATCATTTTGTGCACCTGTCGAAATTTTCCCAAAAACTATGTCTTCTGCAGCTCGACCACCTAAAGTCATACACATTCTATCCAACAACTGCTCAGTCCTAGTAATGTACTCTTCCTTAGGAAGATATTGAGCATAACCCAAGGTTCCCAACCCTCTCGGAACAATTGTTACTTTCACTAAGGGGCTGGCATTTTCTAAGAACCAACCACATATAGCATGACCCGCTTCATGAAAAGCAATGATTTCTTTTTCATGAGGTGCAATGATCTTGTTCTTCTTTTCAAGACCACCTATAACCCGATCAAGAGCATAGTTGAAGTCCGACATATCAATTGACTTCTTATCTCTTCTAGCCGCTACTAAGGCCGCTTCATTACACACATTGGCTATATCAGCACCGGCAAATCCCGGAGTCATTTCCGACAAAACTTTGGCACTTATTTCTTCTGAGATCTTAATGTTCTTCAAATGAACTTTAAAAATAGCTTCACGTCCTACCAAATCCGGAAGACCAATACCAATCTGACGATCGAACCTCCCGGGTCTTAATAAGGCATTGTCCAAGACATCAGGTCGGTTTGTGGCCGCCATTAGAATAACACCTTTATCCGTGCTAAAACCATCCATTTCTACAAGTAGCTGGTTTAGCGTATTTTCCCTTTCATCATTTCCACCTTGTACAGCATTTTTCCCTCTAGATCGACCAATCGCATCAATCTCATCAATGAAGACAATACAAGGAGCTTTTTCACGAGCTTGTTTAAATAAGTCTCTTACTCTAGAAGCACCTACCCCAACAAACATCTCGACGAAATCGGAACCCGAAATGGAAAAGAACGGAACGCCAGCCTCGCCAGCTACCGCTTTAGCCAAGAGTGTCTTACCCGTACCCGGAGGGCCAACCAATAAAACTCCTTTCGGTATCTTACCTCCTAGGGAGGTGTATTTTTTTGGCCTCTGTAGAAAATCAACTACTTCCTTTACCTCTTCTTTGGCCTCTTCTAGTCCCGCTACATCCTCGAATGTCACGCTGACCTTAGAGTTTTTGTCAAAAAGTGTAGCTTTCGATTTTCCAATATTGAAAATTTGTGCGCCAGGACCTCCTGAACCTCCACTCATTCTACGCATAATGAAAATCCAAATTCCGATGAAAATTGCTAAAGGTAAAACCCAGCTGATGATCTCGCCCGCCCAATTACTTCTGGTTTCAAAAGTATAATAAGGACTCCCATCCTGCTGATATTGATCAACCTTCTCTTGAAATTTTTCTACCGATCCTATCGTGTAGTAAAAATGAGGGCTATTGGTCGTTAATCCGCTTGAATTATCTATTTCGTGCTTGTCAAAAAAGTTCTTTTTGATATATATCTGCGCTCTTTCCCTATTAATAATGACAATCTTTTCAATCTCACCGTTTTTGAGCATTTGATCCAACTCAGCCGAATTAACTGAACCAGATACCAGATTTCCTAATCCAGAACTAAACATACTCGCACCAACAAAGAGAATTGCAAGAATAGCGTATATCCAATAAATATTGAACTTCGGCTTCTGAGGATCACCCTCTTGGCCTTTTTTCTCTTCTTTATTATTATTATTTTCTAGCATTTTAAATTATTCTAACTGTATTAATTAAACAGTTCTAATGGAGCTAAGTTCACTGAACTTTACGATCGGATTTGTCAAGAGCGATTTCCTCTATGACTGCATCCCCCCACAGACTTTCCAAAGAATAGAATGATCTGGTATCCTTGTAGAAAACATGAACCACCGTATTAAAATAATCAACAATCACCCAATTTCCATTCTTAG
Source organism: Saprospiraceae bacterium (assembly GCA_965230755.1). GTDB lineage: Bacteria > Bacteroidota > Bacteroidia > Chitinophagales > Saprospiraceae > DATFJT01. The sequence goes on from CBDDLT010000004.1 coordinate 139,991, forward strand.
ATCCTTCTATGAATGAGGGATGAATACCGCATTCTAACTTGACTTTCTTCTTGATATTCTGAGCGATAGCCGTTACTTGAGTACTGTTAGTTCCCTCACAAATTATGAAAAAATTAGTCGGAGCATCATCCAGTTTTCGCAAATCAAGCTTCACAATATTTTCACCCTTAATATCCAATATTGATTCCACAATCCATTCGTGTAGCTTTTCAATATCGTTGTCAATTACGGTCGGATTTTTTTTAATCAATTATATTTAAGTTTTGTTATCAATTTTTCATTTGTGCTTATATGCAATAATACACGATATTGGGGTAATATATTGTATTATTTCGAAGAAATCCATTCGACACATACCCGTGTTCATAGGATGGCATCAAAAAATAGACCAACCGAAGGAACGGTCATTCTGGCAGATTTCCAATATCAAGGTATAGGCCAAAGAGGCAGAGTCTGGGACAGTAATAAAGCTCAAAACTTACTTTTTAGCAGTATTCTCTATCCTCCACTCTCCAAAATTCATCATGTATTTATGATGAATGTGATATCAAGCCTAGCTATATGTGACACCTTAGAGTCATTTCTTTCCAATACCAGTATAAAGGTGAAGTGGCCCAATGATGTTTTTGCTTCAGGAAAGAAAATCTCAGGCATACTTGTTCAAACAGCGTACAAAGGTCAAAGTGAATTGGATTATCTCGTTCTCAGTATTGGCTTAAATGTCAATCAACTAGTCTGGAAGCAAGAACTAAATGCAAGTTCTATGATGGAGATATCTTCGCGTGCATTCAATCGACAGGAAATTTTAAATGTATTATGTCTATCTCTGGAAAGGAGATATGAACAATTGAAGTCGGAAGACATTTCTACTCTTATGGATTCTTACAACAGCAGGCTTTTCAATAAGAATGAATTTATCGAACTCCACCTGGATGGAATATGGGTTAAAGAAAAATTACTTTCGGTCAATCCGGATGGCAGCCTGAATACTAGTAGTTTTACGGACCATAAAGAAAAAAAGCATCTGATTTCACAGCTAGATTTGGTAAGATTTAACTTTGCGAATTTGGAAAACAACTGATTACTATGCTCAAAGCAATTATTGTCAACATAGGTGATGAGATCCTTATTGGTCAAACCCTAAATACCAATGCTCACGAGATGGCTAAAATGCTCAATGATGCAGGGGTACAGTTGATAGAAATTCTGACTACGGGAGATGAAAAAGAAGACATCATCAAATCCCTTAATTATGCCTTTAGCCAGGTACCCCTCGTTCTGACAACGGGTGGTCTCGGGCCTACCCATGACGATATTACTAAAATCGCTATTTCAGAATTCTTTAATCGACCTATGTATTTTGATGAAGCGTTATTTCAAAGGATCAAGGAGTATTTTGGTCAAAGAAAAATATCAGTGAGAGAGGACCATAGAAAGCAGTGTTATATGCCTGAAGGCACTAGGTTTATAGAGAATAATGAAGGGACAGCTCCCGGCATGTGGCTGAGCGATGGAGATAAGCATCTGATCTCGATGCCTGGGGTTCCGAGAGAAATGAATTATATCATGACTCATGGAGTTATCCCTGCTGTTGTTGAAACCTGGGATATCAGTCCATTAAAGCATCACACTTTTCACACCTTCGGTATTATCGAATCAGAATTGTCAGACATGATTGCTGACATCATTGATGAGTTAACGGATGACTTAAAGATTGCATTTCTACCTGCATTGGGGGACGTAAAAATTCGACTCTCTCAAACGGAATCTTCTACTCAAAACGATCTGGATTTTTACAGCGTTAAAGAAGCCATCGAAGAGAGAATTTCTAACCATGTATATGGTAAGAATGGGGAGTCCAAGGCTTATGTTCTAGGAGAACTTCTCCAACAAAGGTCCCTCCATCTGGCTTCAGCTGAAAGTTGTACCGGCGGAAGACTGGCGGGTAAAATTGTGGCTATTCCCGGAGCATCGAGGTATTTTCTGGGAGGAGCCATTGCCTATGAAAATAGCCTGAAAAGTCAGTGGTTGAATGTTCGAAAATCTACTTTAAACGACCATGGAGCTGTAAGCGAAGAAGTCGTTCAAGAAATGCTTACCGGTATTATTCGTTCTAGTGGATCAGACCTAGGCGTTGCAGTTTCCGGTATAGCGGGACCGACCGGCGGAACTCCTGAAAAGCCTGTTGGCACCATTTGGGTAGCATGGGGAAAAACCAATGATATCAGAACAAAAAAGCTCCAGCTCTGGAAGGATAGAGAAAAAAACATCGAGTATACCTGCTCATTTTGTCTTAATGTCCTTATTAAATTTTTAAAGAATTGCTAATTCAGTTACTTTTGTGACACAGAATCATAATCTATGGCTAAGTACGAGTTGAGAATGCCCAAAATGGGTGAAAGTATCATTGAAGCGACCATATTAAATTGGGTCAAGTCTGTTGGGGACAGCATAGAGCTTGATGATACCATAGTCGAAATTGCGACGGACAAGGTCGATTCGGAAGTTCCGAGTCCTGTTAGCGGCACTTTGTTGGAAATAAAATTTAATGTGGACGACGTTGTTCCTGTAGGTGAGATAATTGCCATCATCGGAACTGAAGGAGAAGAATCCAGCGATCCAACACCTCAACCCGAGAAAGAGTCAAGTACTCCTCAACCAGCTCCTCAGCCCGTCGTTGTAGAAAGCAAACCCTTGGCTGCACCGACGACCGCAGTTACTCATTCTGCAACAGTCAGCTTGGAAAACTCGGATATTCCATCCAATGCGTCCGGAAGATTTTATTCGCCTCTTGTGAGAAGTATCGCACAAAATGAAGGTATTGGTTTGCAGGAATTGGAACAAATTAATGGATCAGGCAAGAATCAGAGGGTGACCAAAAGCGATATTTTGGATTATATTTCTCAAAGAGGAAGTGCACCAGCTCCTTCAAGTCCGGCAGTGAATACATCTGTCTCCAATAAAGTTGCGGTTGAGTCTAATCAAAATGGAGCGGCATCCGGTCCGGCCAAATCAAGTCATAGCCATGGTGATAATGTAGAGATCGTCGAGATGGATCGAATGAGGAAGATGATTGCCAAGCATATGGTAGATTCTGTGCAGACCAGTCCTCATGTTACTTCTTTCGTCGAAGCCGATGTTACTCACATAGTGGAGTGGAGAAATCGAATCAAAAATGACTTCTTGAAAAAGTACGGTGAGAAAATCACTTTTACTCCAATATTTATTGAAGCCATTGTCAACGCCATCAGAGATTTTCCCGACATCAATATTTCTGTTGACGGTACAAATATCGTTTACAAGAAAGATATAAATGTTGGAATGGCTGCTGCTCTTCCTTCAGGCAATCTAATCGTACCAGTCATCCACAATGCGGATCATCTGAACCTGCTTGGTTTGACCAAAAAGGTGAATGACCTGGCCAATAGAGCTCGTCAAAACAAACTCAAACCTGAGGAAATCCAAGGTGGAACATATACTGTGACCAATGTCGGAACATTCGGCAATGTTTTAGGGACTCCTATCATCAATCAACCTCAAGTGGCTATTATGGCGACAGGGGCCATTCGAAAGAAGCCTGCGGTATTGGAGACCGAGGAAGGAGATGTCATTGCAATCCGTCACATGATGTTCTTATCTCACTCTTATGATCACAGAGTCGTGGATGGATACCTCGGTGGTTCTTTTGTAAGAAGGGTAGCTGATTATTTAGAACAATTCGATGTGAAAAGGGAGATATAGATCGGATAAAGCCTTTTTTGTAGTCTTAATAAGTTGGATTTTTTTGTTGATGATCCCTTGAAAACACTCTTTCAGGGAACTTATATTTCATTTATTTTGTTTGGACACTCAGACTATGAGTGAAAATTTAGGAGGCGAACTTAATTCACTTCCTCAGTTGTGCTGTCTTTTTATTATGAAATCTCATCAATATGATTTTCAGACGGCACAGCTTTTTAATTGAAAATTAATAATGAAGAATTAATAATTTTCTCTTCTCTTGGATACCGGATCTCCAGACAAGACTCGCGAAAACCGAACTAAGGACGAGACACCACCGATCACTAATCACTAATAACTGATCACCGATAACCACAAGCCTATTTTTCCTCTTCTTTTTTGGTGGACTTCAGATCCAGTCTGTGCATTAAGCGATCTGTGATTCGAAGAAATTCTACTTCGGTTATAATACCAATGAGCTCACGATTTTTATCAATAACAGGCAGGCAACCTATTTTATGCTTCTTCATCAGGCTCATTGCCTTTAGAATTCCGTCATTAGGAGACACCGTAATCGGATCTTTTTTCATGACATCAGAGACCACCATGTTATCTACATTCTGCTGTTCGTCTGTGAAATACCTCATCAGGGTACGCAGTGTTACCAGACCTTCCAGCTTTCCGTCTTTGCTCTCCACCGGAGTATAGCGTATATTTCTCCAGTTCATCGTTTTCGCTACCAACTTAATTGGATCGTCTTTTTCAACACTGGTGACATCGGTAAACATAAATTCCGATACCACTAGTTTGTTGGGATGATAGTCCTTAAGATCACTTAGATCTGGGATTTTCCATTCATGCATGGGTCGTTTATTCTTTTGATTATCCAAAATCGCTGCTGTTAGAACTGAAAGGGCCTCGTCGTTATCCGTTTCCTTTTTCAGTTTCGTATATGCTTTAATCAACCAATTCGCTCCGTTGTGTCTTTTCTCCGCTCTCTTTTCAATAATTCCAAGCAATCGATCGATGTCTTTTTTCTTGACCTTTCTGGACTGAAGACCCTCCCTGGCTATGGGCAATAGTTCTTCTAAAATTAATGTACATGGATCGATCTTTTTATCTCCAAACCAGTTGAATTTCGCATCAATACCGTATTTGGCCGCCTTATTAAAATTCTCGAATACTTCGTCGAATGCGATCTCTTTTCTTATGTCTTTATACCTCAATGCCATCCCTTCCATAGCCCCGAGCCAAAATGCAGCATTGGCAATTTCGTCTTGAACGGTAGGACCTGCCGGCAATACCCTATTTTCAATCCTCAAATGTGGTTGACCATTATCACTGATTCCGTAACAAGGTCTATTCCACCGGTATACCGTAGAATTGTGCACCTGAAGTGCCTTGAGTTTTGGTGTTTTCTTCTTGCCTATTAGCTCTGAAGAGTTCTCCTTAATCTCTGCAGCCAATATAGCTCTGTACCGCATAATATCATCCTGGATGATCTCCAGTATAGACTCGTGAATCCAGTCTTTACCGAAGTGAACGCGCTGACTCCTTTCTCTCAAATGGTCGCTGGTCGATCGGGTATCCAAGGCCTGCTGGAACAAACCTATTCTAGATTCGTGCCATAATCTCTTTCCAAATACCAATGGTGAATTTGCCGCAATAGCCATCACGGGACCTGCTAGTGCCTGAGCAATATTATAATATTTGACAAAGTTGTCAGGACTCACCTGCAGATGTACTTGAAAACTGGTATTACAAGCCTCTATCAATGGCGAATCATGATGGATCAATATCTCATCAATACCTTCCATTCGCAACTCGAAATCCCGATTGTTCAGCAATTCCTGAAATGCATTCATCAAGTTTTTATATCGAATCATTGGGGTGAGATTATGCATCCCCAGATCGAATTTTCTAAGTGTAGGCAATATTCCTGTAAGTAGAATTTCGGCCTGCATAGGAGCAATGGCCTCGTTGATCGCATTCAGTCTGGTTCTTATCTCCTCTTCGAGTAGACTAAAACAATCATTCTCAAAAACCCTTGGAGTACAATTAATCTCCAAGTTAAACCGCGCCAACTCAGTCTCTAACCATGGGCTATTCGGCATCGCCTCTATTGCCTGCATGCCAATAGGAGCTGCTTTATGTGTTTCACTATTGACCAAACACATCTCTTGCTCAGCGCCTATTCTAACTACGTCCTTCTCAAACCAATCCTCCTTCAACATATATTGCAAAGAATCGACATCTCTCAGTAAGTGATTGAGAAATTCATTTTTTTGTTCTCCTGTCGAAAGAGCAGAAACTTTTTGTTCTCCCATAATATATTGTTAAGGATTAAAAATCGTTCTAAGATAAATTTAATATTTAAAATTTTAGAAAGTCGATGAGAATAATACGATACTTTGTTGGTACTCTCGTGATATCCATGCTTCTTTTGTCATGTAAGAAAGATGAGATAGAATTTATTGATATCCTAAGCATAGAAATTCCGATAGAAATTCCGGCAGGACTAGATCCTATTCAGACTCATTTCTTTCCGAACAACAATGTGCTAACACGTCTCGATGAGGTGCTGGCTGCCAACAATATAACAATTGATGATATAGAAGCCATCCAACCTAGGTTTGCCCAAATCATCTCCCTGAATCCCTCTCAAGAATTTGACTTCGTAAGACTATCAACCATAGAAATAGGCAACAGCGACAGAGACTTCATTGAAGCGTTTTATATTGATCAAGTGCCGAATAACGAAGACGGAATCCTGGATTATATTCCTAATGAGGTCAATCTGAAAAGCAGGTTTGAAAATTCGAGAATCAATACGGAATTGCGCTTTCAAATAAAAAGGAGCAATACATCGACTTTCAGGGCCAATATTGAAATGAGCTTTTTTATACAGTAGCTCGTTGGTGTTTTGGCGTATTGGCGTATTGGGGTTTTAGCGTTTTGGCGTGTTGGCACATTGGTGTGTTGGATGGCATCGTGGTTTCGGGAAATGGTACTAAAATAAATTATCTACACTGTGTTATTTAACAGAGACGAACCATCTCAGGCGACACCATTTGAGAGACAGGTCTTCGCTGTTGGCTTTGGTTTAGAATATTAGATTTTATGCTTCGGGTTTTGGGTGTCACTTTGTCGACATTTTTTTGGATTTCATAGAATATTTCAAAAATTCATGAATAAAAATCTGACCCAGAGAACTTTTTTAGGGATATTATGTTATATTTGTACAACGAGTTACCAATAATAAAATATAGTTTTTAAGATATAGGTGTGTTTGGGTTTTTAATGGGGCTGTTACCATCCTAGGTAATGGCCCTCTTCTTTTTAGCTCTTTTCCTCTCTGGCTCTTTTAAATTTTTCTAATAGCATCTTAAAGTCTAACTTCCCATTAAGCTCTTTCAAGTGTTCAGCCATCAAGATTGTTCTCTCCGCTCTAAGTGCATCGCTTTTTATTTTATCGATCATGTGTAAAAGACTTCTCTGCTTTCCCATGGTCAATTGATGAAAGAGCCCTTTGAACTCTGAATCTTCTTCAAATAAAAAAGCAATGGTATCGGGAATTTCGATGCCATATTCATTGCCAGATTTCTTCAATATGCAAGTAACATCCTCGCCTTGATTTATGTCCAGTTTCTTCCTGCGAGTCTTGTTCAACATGATATAATGGATACCATTCTTTGTCAAAATGCCGGCATAGAATTCCATTCTACCATTCAGATTGCATAGGACTCGCTTGTCAGCACGCCAGAGTTTGACCTCCTCAACTACAGATTGAGGAACCTTCAAATGATATTGATAAAGTCCATCAGCAAACTTGTCCAAAGGACTAATAAAACTTATCTCCTTCTGATCTTTGCCCATGATTCTATTCAATAATTATTTTTTCAACTATTTTCCCGGATGAAGTGTAAAGCTCAACAAAGAATACACCTTTTGCATTCAAGCCATTGAGCACAATTCTTTTCTGATTCGAATATGATCTTTTGGCCCTCCATACTCTGCCATCACTTCTCAAAATCTGAAGGCCTTCAATACCTTCATCACTAATTACCGTGGCTTGATTGTAGGTAGGGTTAGGATAAATCAAGACCGAGCCCTCTTTGTGTGATTCGAACAAAGAAGTAGCCATGTCTATGGTAAACATTAATCTCCTGGCACATCCGTTCGCATCATAAACTATGACTTCATAGTCCCCAGGAGCAAAAGCAGTTGTGTCTATAATTGCATCTCCCCAATCTATATCATAGGGTGCTGTTCCACCATTTACATCTACTATCGCCACCCCGTCAGCTCCAGTAGAAGGAGTTGTAGTAATGACAACCGAAAGGGAATCCGGCTGATCCAAACTGTAATTGTATATTTCTTCTCTTCCTGTCGTAGAACTAATCGTCAACTCATAATCACCAGCCATGAGATCCATCCTGCTACTACCTGTCCCGGAATCGCTCCATTCAAAAGTTGGGCTTCCGTCTCCACCACTCCAAAGTATTTCTATACCACCGTTAGAATCTCCATAACAAAGCGGTTTGGTAATCAAAACAGAATCAACTTTAGGCGAACTACTCATTACTTCGATTGTCGTGCAATATGCATCTCCACGATTACACTTTTCCTCATAGGCATATAGACAAACTTCGTAAGATCCACCTTCTGCATATCTATGAACAGGATTCTCCTCACTACTAAAATTTTCATCACCAAATTCCCAGCTAAATCCTTCCGAAAAAGAATTACTTAAATTAATAAAACTCACCTCTTCCCAATTAGCACTATAACTAAATGAGGATCTGGGCAACCCTGATTCATTTACCTCAATATGAATTTGCTTACCAATACTAGTGTTAAAATACGAGCCACTAGCCGACTGCTCAAGCTTGATCGCCTTGACGATGTACGTATATCCACTTTCTAATAAACATTGATCTTTGAACTCCGTATCATTGATATTTTGTGCTACTACCTGAAAACCTCCAGAGCCTCCACCCCTTCTATAAACTATGTAACCATAATCTGCATCCGGACTGGCAGTCCAACTAATTTTGGGCTGTTCGTCTTCTAAGACAGCTGTTACATTGGTGGGAGGTGCAACAGAATGAAGCCTCAAAGTAGGGTCTCCCAACAGCGCTACATGAACCGACCTTCCACTGAATCCGGTTGGATATAGATTATTGTATTGACTAATTGCTGTGCTGTAACCTATGTGTTTTCCCAAAGCCATGTGTATGATATGCCAGTTAGGTCTTCCCGCCCAACTATTCGTCAGTATTTTTCCAGACCCCAATGCTGCTCGGAGGAAATTGTCAGAAATATCCCAATCACCAAAGTAAGAGCCAAAGTTCATGGCGAAGACCGTATTCAACTCGTGAGCGGCATACAGATTGGCCGTTGTGCCAATTCCTCCCGCACTGCGATATGAACCTGGTCCACAGGCATAGGCACAAAGGTAATCCTCTGTTTTTAATACTTCATCATAATTGCCATAGGCCACTTGATCAGGTCCAAACATTGGGGTGAAATTATTGAATCCGTTTTGACCAAATCCCTCCGCAAAGCTCAGGAAATTATTTTCGATAACTGCTCTCATTGGCATATCGAAATTCTTATTCCTAAAATCATGATTTTTGTTCAGGTATTTCCTCGTCAACTCTATTTCATCTAATCCAAATGCGGGAAGATCCGAAAGATCTATTCGACCCACTTCAAGTTCTATACTGCTCGGGAAAATACTTTGATCAAACTTCCCATCTCCGGGAATATTTTTATTTGCATCCCTACTAGCCGTGACATTATTGACGGTATTATCGGTCCACACTCCATCCAAATCGCCATAATAACCATCGCAAGCCCATGCGCCCACATGATCGCCATGTCCATCAGGTGCAATATTTCCCGAGTATGGCACTGGTATATTACCTAGCAAAATAAGGGAATTGTGTGGACCCCCACGACCAGTAAACCAATTCTGTATTTCATTTTTGACATTCACTACTGCAGATGTTTTAGAAATATCTCTTGTGCCGACACTCCAACCGTCTCCTTCCAAATCTCTTATCCACCTATTTATTTCCATTGACAAAGGAACTCGTAAACTCTCTTCAATAAGGATCAATACATTACCTCTTGAATGAACAATAGGTATCTCAACACCTACATTGATAGAGCCTAAACCCACAGTACTTCCATTGATACGCTTGTCCAATACGTACTCAGTAATTTCAGTCTTTGCAAAATCTGGAATAACAAAGCTGTCCTGAGTGCCTGGCAAAACAGCTTCGATGATTAAATTATTCTCTCCGGGAGTCTCATTACTATAAATAATGTACTGATCAGCAGAGGGATCCAATGTCCACTTTAATATACCATGCCCGCTTGTTTCATCATAAGCGAAGAAGGCCGGAACAGATCTGTTCAAGTCACCACCAGTTTGTGACCATAGGGTTTCAACTGAAAAAAAAATTAAAGAGATGAGTAACACCAATATTGAAAAGCGCATATCAATTAAATTAAACCTTGAAATATTGTATACTCTACAAGTTAATTAAAATGACCAAAAAAATGTCGATTTCAAAAAATTAGACCTCCAAACAATATTCGAAAGACCTCATGGTGTTTAATAATCCTAGTAAAACATTTAATAGCATGAAGAATTATACTTTCCTTCCCACCTTCTTATCCTTATTTTTCTCTTGTACTTTCTTTCTGGCGAATGCGGTAACACTACCCATAACCAATGTTACCGTCTATAGAAATCAAGCAACCGTTGTCAGAAGTGGTGAGACAGCGATTGCCTCAGGAGAAAATTATCTTTCTTTTGACAATCTACCTTTGACGCTTGATAGAAGCACTTTGCAATTTGACTTAGGAGAAGATGTTCAGTTAATCGCGATGGACTGGAAACAGGAAAAAAATGAAGTTAAAATATTACCTGAAATCAAATTGATCAAGGATTCGATCGCATTATTGGACATAGAAAAGAAGATCATCAATTCTGGCTTGGAAATGTTAAAGCTAAATAGAGATCTTGGTCCAGCAAGTGATCGTGCCAGAGAAGAAGAACTGAGACTTCTAGCCAATTACAGCGAAAATAAGGAGCGGGAATTGCGCATAAAACTCATAAAAGTTGGAAGTCAAATCAACAGACTGAATAAAAGACTACAAGAAATACGCAGTAAGAATAATGATCATCAACCGAAAGAATATTTAAGCCTTCAGATTCAGTGCTTCAACAACGCAGGACCTACTAGAAAAGATGTTCGAATTTCTTATCTGGTATCGGGAGCATCTTGGACTACTATATATGATCTTAAGATGAAAGAATTAGATCAAGCTTTGGATCTGGAATACCGAGGTCAAGTGACCAATAATACGGGAGAGTCGTGGAAAGATGTTCAGCTGTCCTTATCGACCGGATTACCCGCCCACAACCTACAAGTCAACCCCCTTCATCCCTGGTGGTTGCGTGAAATGCATTACGGCGATTATGGAGATTATATGATAAGCGCAGAAGTAGATGCGGAAGAATCTCAGGTAAGAAACTTTAGGCCAAATCAACAACAACATTTTATTGATGGGCAAAGAGTAAGGAACACTCCTAGCAGCTTTCAAGAAGATGTGAATGTCACCATTTTCGATTTAAAACAAAAGAAGACGGTACCCACTCACAAAGGGACAAAAACTTTCACCCTACTCAGTCAATCTGTCGATGCCGATTACTACTACTTAGCCCGACCGAAAATAACGAAAAATATATACCTGATAGCACGAGCCAAGAATTGGGATCAACTGATGTTAAGCCAAGGTTATATTAATACTTTCATCAAAGGAAAGTTTCAAGGTAAATCTTATTTAGACCCGAGCAGAATAGAGGAAGATCTGGAATTCTCCCTAGGCGTTGATCGCGGACTAACCATCGATAGAAAATCATTAGCAGAATTCAGAGAAAATAAAGTATTGCGAACACGAAAAAGAGCAAGCCGAGCTTGGCAAATAAGCATTCGAAATAATAAATCAAAAGCCGCACGCATCCGCCTCGAAGATCAAGTTCCTTTATCCGCTTCAGAACAGATTCATGTGGAAAACATTAAGCTGGACGGAGCTAAACTTGACAAAGAGAAAGGAATGGTTACATGGGACTTTGATCTAAAGGCCAAAGAGACCGCAAAGAAAGTGCTATCCTATGAAGTAGAATTCCCGAAGGATTGGAATGTGCAAATTTAAATCCTAATGGATAATAAACTCATGGACAATTATCTATATATTTGAAATCAAGTAGAAAATTTTGTTTTTCAATTAATTCATTGTTAAATTAAAATTATTTATGGCATTTGTCTTGATATTCTGATTTATATTGCTTATTATAGGAACTCTTAAACAAGCTTTGGATTGCGCTATTCCTGTGCGATTGAGCCAAAATAGATAAACTCCATTTAAATGATTAACACAGAATTTAAGGCAAAAAAAATTAGAATTATTGGAGAACAACATAATAAATTTGTTGTTCAGTATGTTGATTCTGATAGTAGGGAGTCTGGAAAAATCTCCCTCAATAAGAATTTTTTAAAGAAAAGAGTGGAGGCCGGTGTTTTAGAGATAGTTACGGACCTCCGTGACCACAGAATAATATGAGTATACTAAAGACCGTGAAATCTTGGTTTTCTTCCTCAAATAGAAAATCGAGTAATTCTTCTATAAAATTTGGAGTTGTTAATTATTATAATCGATCGAAAGGATATGGGTTTATTGAAAGTCAGGACCTAAAAGAAAGGGTCTTTCTCCATATTTCGAATGCCGATAAGAAACTTAAGATTGGCGATCCTGTTTCCTTCACTCTCGCGAAAAATGAAAAGGGATTTATCGCGGAAAATGTGAAAAAAGTAACGGATTAATCTTCTTTTTGTTCCTCGTTCTTACTAACCTCTTGATCATAATTTCTAAGACTTAATAGTCTGATTATGCGAGCCATCTTTTTGTCTTGAACCCTCAACAGCATCCACAGTCTAAAATTCAACCAAAGGGAGAGTAGTATTCCCCCAAACATTACCGCATTGATATTATCCTTGATACCCAAAAGATCGGCAAGCTTGTTCGAGAAACTATCGGGAAACATTGTTGCAATAAACAACAGTAAAAGTACTGCGCTGGAAACAACAAGTTCAGGAACATTGAACTTCCCCAGAATGAATCTCCTTATAATAAGAAACTGAGTGAGGATGGTTAGGACAAATACAATAATCTGGTATAAGGCTATATTCATCTGTTTAAAAATTTATACTTATTTCATCTGATTAAATATTTTCCAAGAACTGCCATGCTGTCTTTATTCCACTCCATACATTGTTCTGTCCCTTACTCCTGGAATACTCGGTATAATATACTCCAATTCCCTCTTCCTTGATCAAAAGTTTAGCCTGTTCCGCTTTAAAGATCATCTCACTACAAAAACCAAATCCTGTCGACTGCAAATTAATGTTCTCTATTGCATTGGAGTTCAACAACCTAAAACCACTTTGCGTATCACTGTAACTTCCCTTACAAAACCAATTGGTTAAAATATTGGCCAAGCTATTGTAAACCCTTTTGATTCTCGGAATATCATTGGTAATGCTTTTAGAAAACCTGTCACCTATTACTAGGTCTGCGTTGGTTCTTGTCATATTCTCCATAAGCTTTTCGATATCTTCAGAGCGATGCTGTCCATCCGCATCAATAAGCAGCAGGTATTTCCAATTCTGCCTTCGACCTATTGTAATTAGAGTCTGAACTGCAGACCCTGCTCCGCAGTTGATCGAATGACGGGCCAATTCTGCTCCATTTCTCCGTGCGATATCTCCAGTATTATCTATGCTCCCATCATCTACAACAAATACTTTTTCGAAACCCATATCCTTAATATGACTTATGACCTCTCCTATCTTTGTTGACTCGTTGTAGGCCGGAATTCCTATGACCAATTCCTTTTTTTCCATGGCTTATAGTATCTCCATTAATGCCACTGTGCCATAGCTTGCCACTGGTCCTCTTAATCCTGTCATCACTTCACCGGACATGTTCTGAACTTTATGGTTAGTGGCCCTTAATCGAAGTCCATCAGGATTTTGCATCAGACTCCAAAATTGCTCGAATTTTTTCTTGTGGGACTGCTCCGGTGTTTTATCGTAGTTGATGTCAGAAGGATTAAAAAGAATGTATTTGAAGCCATTTTTTTTGAGCACCTCAACGAAATAAGAAGGATTATCCGATTCAATTCTACTTATTGCGTCAAATTCCGCCAATTGATTATCCTGGTGAACTCTTTTGTAGTTGCCATCAATAAAATAATTCATCAAGGTCCCCGCTAAATATATTTTGGCTTCCGGATCTGCATTAATTATAGAAGAGATTTGTACATAGGAAGGATTGATCGAATTTTGAATAGTTTCTTTGTCCTCCATAAATCCCGAAGAGTACAATAATGAGCTATTGGGTATGATTTGATCATTTTCTTGCGCTGAGCCGGAGCTAACATTAGAGTATCGCAGCGGTATCATAAAGAATATGACCAGGGCAACAGCTATTCCATTATACTGATTCCAAAATGATTCTTTCAAAGAGAAATACTTCTGACAAGCAATGAACAAAACGGGAATTATCGGAAAAGCATACCAAGCTATCCCCGTTCCAGTGATATACCATATAAATAGATAACATGCGCTAACAATCAGAAGTGCCCTAGACTTTTTATCTAGTTCTTGGAAATACGGAAGGGTCATTTTCCGAATTAAAACTAGAAATACTATAGCTAGAATAATATTCAAAAATCGAAAAGCGCTATTTCCCAGAAGAGGAATATAATCAAATACACTACCGATGTGATAAAACAATTGACCGATGGCGTGAGGAAAAACTCCAAGCGCAGAGGCCCATGTTGAGGAATGTTGATCTAGCATGGACCGTGGATCTGATATCGAGGGCATTCCAGGTTGTTGCCAAATGATGTAGGTGGACAAGGCAATATAAAGAAATACAAATGCTAGAGCTGGTAGGATCTTTTTAATATCATATCCCTCTTTCTTCCGATAGAAAAACAGGAAGAATGGAAGCATCATTAAGAGATAGAATCCGGCATCGACGAATATTCGATTTCTTACATTCGGATTGGTACTTATTTTGAAAAGTACCGTAAAATACTTGTAAAATCCTTCATCAAAACCAAGGAATTTACCCATCTCCTCCCTTCTTGAAGTTCCCATAAAAACAAGCCCAGCCAATTTTGCCTGAGCACTTAAGCGGTCTTTTTCATTGACCCCCGCCATGACATCGATACTGGGAGCTTGGGTTTCTCCCTGCATCATCGTGATCATATTTTTATTCGAAGATTCAACCAAGTTCTTAACTGGCCATGGACCAAAACTTATTACCATGCCTATTGCCAAAGCAAGGAATAGCTTGGTTATGTTTCCAAATAAAATGCGCTGTTCTGGCCAGTACTTTCTCAATTCATAAATGCTTACTGCCAATAGAATAAAGCCTAGACTTCTTGTGATATAACTCCCGTAAAGCATACCCGAAATCTGATAGATCCCTACCATATAGAAGAGCCCAAGTAGGAAGAGGAAACCCCATCTAAATAAAGGATATCCGCCTCCGTGATAGAAGACTATTCCGGCAAAAGCAAATAGGATAAATATGGTGGTCAATTTTACTCCCAGGGCAAAACCCAATAAGAATCCAAGAACTAACCAACAGACCATCATATATTCACGAGTACTCCAGCGTAAGGCTGACCGACCAATGTCTTTCATCTTCGTGAAGATGTATTCGAAGTAAAAGCTTAAGCCCGCCAAAACGAAAAAGCTAATGGCCAGATCAATCTTTTCCGTATTGCCGTAATGGTACATCGCCGCAGGAACACAAAGCCAAAGTACCAATACAGCCATAGACGCGGTGCTTGAGATAAATCTTCTGGCCAGTCGGTATATTAAAGGTACAAGAAGAAAGCCCGGAAGGTAACCGATGAGAAACATCATTGCCTCGCTCTTAAACCAACGCAAACCAAGTCCCATCATGAGAGACCAATTGTAGGGCTGAAAACCCTTGGCCACAAGCCCTTCCTTTCCAAATAAATTGGCCAAATTCCCGTAAAGCGTCACCCCATCATAGCCCACAGCATACAATTTATGAGCGGAAATCCAGGCATAGCTCAACATCAGCGCAATGGTGGCAAACATTGGAATGAATGTCCAGTTGAATTTTACCTCCCTGCGTTTAAAAAATTGGGTAGCTAAACGGATTACGGACTTATATTCGAATATCAGCGAAATGATAAAAATTGCGGCTGAAAATTCGAAACTAACAGGATGAATTAATGACTCCAAAAACACCATCAAACCCATCGCACTCCATCCTAGTGCTATACTGATAAGAAACACTTCATCGGCCCTTCTCTTCTTATCCACCAATCGCAGTATCAAAGCTCCAATAGAGAACCCAGAAAGACAGAATAATCCCAGCAACAAGAGATGCTTGCCGCTTAGAACAAAAAAATTACGCGTAAAATCATTGATCGGACTGGATTCGGGCAGAGTTTTAGCCAGAATCTGATAGTAAGTAAAAAAACAAATCAGAGAAAAAACCAGTACCAGTTGCCACGGTCTATAAGAAAAGTTATTTCCTTCTGTAAACTTAAACTTGGTGGCAAAACCATACCAAACTCCAGATGCAAACAAAGAAAAAAACAATGGCTTCCAATAATCAAACGCACCAATAGATTGAGTAATGTAGGGATGGTGAAAGAGATAAGTTCCAAAAACAAAAAGCATCCAAAATCCAGCCAATAATTTCAACCAAAAACCTATTCTTCCCGTATCGTTCAAGAGACCAATATTTTATTAAAGGATTTTTTTATTCCTATATCAATACCAATATATTGAAATATCCCTACTTTGATCGCCAATAAGCTAAAAAGCTTTTTGCAAAATTTAGTACATTAGATTTTACTGGACTTACTCAAAAATGAATTTCAAAACTTTTTCTAATCAATCATTAAGTGTTTTTTTCGATCTTACCTGGAGATTGTTTGTCAGGAATATCAGATCAGCACATAGAAAAAGTGTCTTGGGCCTGGTCTGGCTTGTTATTCCGCCTTTGGTAAATACAGGAGTTTGGGTCTTATTGCACGCCAACGGCATAATCCGTTATGACGAGCAAGCTTCCATTTCTTATCCCGTTTTTGCACTAACCGGGATCATTTTTTGGCAAGTATTTTTAGATGCGCTACAAGTGCCTTTTCAGCTGATGGAAAAGTATCAAGATATCATAAAATACCTCAGATTCAATCATTTGGCTTTGATGGGAGCCTCCATACTTGAAGCAGCATTTAATGTATTCATTAGACTGAGTCTATTAACCATATTTCTGATACTTTTGGGAGCACCATTTCACTGGTCTATGCTCCTGGCATTCTATCCCTTGCTTGTATTATTGGTATTGGGATTTGCACTCAGCATGTGCATTATGCCATTTTACCTAATGTACAGGGATGTTCCACGCCTCATCGGATTTGGAACTCAATTCGCTTTTTTCGTAACGCCGATTGTTTATGCTATGCCGGAGACGGGATGGTTTGCACGATTTGGATTGCTCAACCCCATTTCCAGCCCCCTAATATTAGCGCGGGATTTGATCATTTATGGTCAGAGTAATTTTTGGCTTTATAGCACTTTCATCTTTGGTATAGCCATATTGCTATTCATGCTGGGAGTTAAAGTATTTCGAATCACTTGTTTGAGAATGGTAGAGAGAATATGAAAGCTATGGAAAAGGACAAAAAATTACTTCTCAGAACCAGTCATCTATCAAAGAAACTTTGCAAAAACCTTCGATTGTCTTTGCGATATGGACTCAATGATATTTCACGACAGCTCTTGTTTCTTCCAATTAAAAAGGAATTGAGACCCAAAGAATTTTGGGCATTGAAAGATGTCTCTTTCGAACTCTATCAAGGAGAGTGCCTTGCCCTATTGGGTTCGAATGGTGCCGGTAAATCTACCCTGCTCAGACTCATCGCTGGAATACTAGGTACTGATCACGGTGAAATCGAACTTTTTGGAACGGCCAAAGGGATCGTTTCCCTTGGGGTTGGATTCGATCCTTTCCTCACGGCTAGAGAAAACGTATTCGTCAATGGAGCACTTTTGGGATTTACTACAAAAGAAATTCATCGTTCCTTTAATGACATTGTCCGCTTCGCTGAACTCGAAGATTTCATGGATACCCCTACCCGATATTTTAGTTCCGGGATGTTGGTCAGGTTGGGCTATGCCATTGTCGCGCAATTGAATCCGGACATATTACTCGTTGACGAGGTCTTGGCGGTTGGCGATGAGGCCTTTAAACAGAAATGTATTAATCGAATCATTGATCACAGAAAAGATGGTGCCGTAATTTTCGTTTCGCATCAGATGGACCTTGTTCGAAAAGTCGCTACAAAATGCTTGATCCTGGACAAAGGCAAATCCATAAAAATGGTGGATGATGTTAATAAAGGAATTCAAGAGTTTTTAGAACTCACTGGAGCCGAACATTAGCGATAAGCATTGACCTGCTCCTCTATCTCTTCCTTCGAGTAGAAATGCTGATAGTATTTGGATTCCGTCATCATTGAAATATAATCCTCTGGCAACTTAAGTTCTTTTTTAAAACTTCGGTACGCCGACCCATAGACCCTTTTAATGCTGGTATTGAAATTCTCTATCGCCAGTTCTTCCATATTCAGATATTCGCGAAGCAATGCGGCCTTTCTAGTATTGTCCAAATCGTGGCGGAATAGAATCAATTCGACCCCTTTCCTATTATCGAACAGAACATGGTCATGTCCAATAAATGGTTTTTCGTATATGTCAATATCAAAATGTTCTTTCATTCGATCCAACCATATTAGAGGCTGCTCATGCTTCAAATGCTGTAAAAAATTGCTCTTGATTTCATCATGAGATAGGGATGATTCCTCAAACTTGATTCCATTATAGCGCTGAAAATCCTGAAAGAAAGCAGAAATATTTCTATTGATTGGATCTCTTACCAGCGTGATCAGTTTAATCTTTGCTTCATTGTATTTGGAGAAATAACGGAATAGCGCCCTGACCTTACTCAATCTATGATGCCCGTTAAAATCATGGGAATGAACAATAACCCCATCGAAATACTTCTTCAATGAAAAATGCACCGTACTGGACCCTACCTTAGCCATTTGAAAAATGAAGATGATAGGTTTTTTAGACCATTTTATTCGGTAAAACCAGTATTGTTCACTCAACCATGCCATCACCCCTTTCATCTGCTCATAATTTTCTCTAGTTCAGACAAGAACTGCCCAGCGGTTTCACTCCATCGATAACCCTTGGCAAAAGAAATGGCCTTCTCTCTATCGTATTCCAGATCCATCAATTTCATGATTTTATCTTCTAGTTCTTCAGCGGATAAAGGATCAAAATATTCTGCCATCATGCCTCCTGCTTCTGGCATACTACTGCTGCTCGAAGCTATCACCTTCGCGCCACAACTCAAGGCTTCGAGGATGGGCAAACCAAAGCCCTCATATAAAGAAGGATAGACAAACAACCTACAGTTAGAGTACAAACGACGTAAATCATCCTTCGAAACGTATCCCGTCAACACAATATCTTTTTTGAATGGAGAAGCATTAATTCGACCAATTAGAGCAGTATCCCTCCAGCCCTTTCCACCACATAACACCAATTGCCCGGACCAATTTTTCCGTTTCATTTCTTCGAAAGCCTTGATCAACACATCCAGGTTCTTTCTCGGCTCAAGAGTACCAACGGATAAAATAAATTCTCTATCTGTTAAATGAGATAACTGCTTTGAATATTTAGAATTGTCATGATAGAAATCATCATCGTACCCTGGCCTTAGAACAGATATGTTCGAGTCCGGATTCAAATGATCTTCGATGTCCTTTTTCGTGTTTTCAGAATTACACAGAATCCAGTCTGCCTTTTTAACGATAGAGGGAAGAAATACTTTCTGCAAAGTACTGGATATCCAGGTATGGAATTGAGGGAAAATCAAAGGAGTCAAATCATGAATAAACACAACCCTCTTCACTCTTCTTGGCAGGTTAAAAGGACCGAAATGGGCCATTTCTATAACCATATCCGCTTCCATTGAGCTGGCTTTTCTAGGAAGCCAAATAAAATAACGCAATGCTTTTTGTAGTAAATTCTTTGGTCTCGCCATCACAACAGTATGAATATTCTGGTAAGCCTCTACCGATTTGAACCGTATGATACTGATTTTAACTCGAAAATTCTTTCGATCCAATGCAGCAAGAAACCGATCCAAATATCGATGGACTCCCGCTTTTTGATCATCCAAGGGATTCGCTAATATTACTATGTGGAAATCCTTATTCATCAGAGACCTGGGAATTGAAAAAGACACTGAATTGATTTGATTATCTTAGCAGCCATAAAATAGAGTTCAAAATTAATCAATATTCATGATTTGGCTGGCTTCCTATCCAAGATCGGGAAATACCTACACCAGGAACATCCTGAAGGAGGTATATTCCATGGATTCGTCCTATGATGACGAACCGGGATGGGAGGGTTTTGATATTGTAAAAACGCATTTTTTACCAGAAAATGTCAAAGGCCTCAAGGATGATGACAAAGTTGTGTATTTGGTCCGTGATGGTCGCGACTGCATATGCTCGCTTGCTCATCATATGAAGGATATTGCCAAATCCGGCAATCACTTGATTCAAAACATGTCAGAAAGCACCATCGCCGCCGAAGGCTCTTATTTTGGAGGCTGGTCTTCACATGTATTTCATTGGATAAGGAGAGCAGACTGGGTGATTCGCTACGAAGATCTTATTACAGATCCTATCGGAGAAATGGAAAAATTGCGCGAGTTTATTGAGCTTCCTGACGCAAAACCCGAGAATTTGCCCAGTTTCGAAAAACTGAAGAACTCCGCTAATCCCTATGGTATCGTAAAAACCGAATGGGAAGAGGATAAGAACATTGCTCAGAAATTCTACCGAAAAGGAAAATCCGGAAGTTGGAAAGAGGAAATGCCGGAAGATATTCGACATTTATTTTGGTCCATCCATGGAGATATCATGGAAAGACTTGGTTATCATGAAGATGGCCATATCGAAAGCCAAGAAAACTTCAGAGCAAATTTGTCCCAATTCAAAAAACTCGGTACTCCGCCAAATATTAAAGTGCTTCTGGAAGCGCAAAAACTAATGGATATTCATCATGACGGTGTATTCAGATACGTGCACTCCTTGGTCAAGTACATGCAATGGATGAAAAAAAACAGAAATTCGTCCCAAGATATAAAGGTGGATCTATTGATCAATGGTCAAATCAGGCCTCTTTATAGCGATGTAGAGGAATTTCAAGTAGTGGATCGACCATTGATCAAGACTTTCAAAGAAAAGATGTGGAAACTTTACGCCTCTTTTCCTCCATTTATCCAGAGGTTAAGTGTCAGCTCCGTCAATGCTTATTACGCACTAAAATCTTCGTTTTATTTGTGGAAGAACCGTTCGCTCTTCGAAAGCTATGATCTGCTTCATTTCACTCTACCACAAAACTATTATGTTTTCAGGTTTGTAAAAGACAGTCTGATGGCTTGTACCATGCATGATATGACGCATCGTTTATTTCCCGAATACCACCTAAAGAAAAATGTAAAGAACGCAGAACGCGGTATTCAGTTCATCGAAAAGAACGCCGTAAAGTTGATTGCCGTGTCGAATGCGACAAAAGAGGACACGCTTTCTTTATCCAATATTAAGGAATCTGATATTAGTCGAATTTATGAATCCGCGGACAGAGAAAAGTTCTTTAAGATATATGAAGAAGAGAAGTTGCTAAAAGCATTAAAGAAATTCGATCTTCAACCAGGACAGTATATTTTTTCTTTGGCCACGCTCGAACCGAGAAAGAACTTAAAAAGGACCTTGGAAGCCTTCGTCCTATTTAAGGATCGACATCCGGAAAGTGAGATCAAGTTTGCCCTTGGCGGTAAAAGGGGCTGGAAAGAGAAACTGGGGTATCAGGATCGAGAAGATATCATACACTTGGGCTACATTGCGGAAGGGGATCTTCCTATTTTGTACAATGGTGCACTTTTCTTTTTGTACTGTTCACTGTATGAGGGTTTTGGATTGCCATTGCTCGAATCCATGAGATGTGGAACACCAGTGGTCTATGGAAACAATAGCAGCATGCGTGAGATAGTAGGTCAAAACGGCATGCCGGTTGATGCGGAGAACGCCGCAGATATATCCAAAGCCATAGAACAATTGATTTTGGACCGACAATTGCTTGAAGAAATGGAGCAACGATCATTTAAAGCATCGCTTCAGTTTAGCTGGATCAATGCGGTGAATGAAACCTTTGATTTTTATAGAAAAACGATCAAAAACCAAAAGATCAATGGGTTTTAATTCTTTCGAGTTCTTTCTTTTTCTGCCCGTGGTGTTCTATACCTACTGGTATCTGGCTCGAACGTATCGAAGTCAAAACCTGCTGTTGCTTATAGCTAGTTATATATTCTATGGACTGTGGGACTGGCGTTTTCTAATCCTTATCACACTAAGTTCGGCAGCAGACTTCATATTGGGGAAGGAAATTTTCAAATATCGAAAGACTAATCGTCCTCGAGCCAAAAGACTTCTATGGCTTTCACTTGTCATTAATCTGGGATTATTAGGATTCTTTAAGTACTTCGATTTTTTTGTTCAGTCCTTTGTCATTTTATTCTCTACTTTAGGCATACATCTGGACATCAACACTTTGAACATCATATTGCCGGTTGGTATCAGTTTTTACACCTTCCAGACCATGAGTTATTCGATAGATATCTATCGTAAAAAAATCAAACCCACTTCTGATCCTGTCTTATTTTTCACCTTTGTCAGTTTCTTTCCCCAGCTAGTGGCGGGACCGATTGAGAGAGCTTCGAAAATGCTTCCTCAGTTCGAAGTAAAAAGAGAATTTGACTTACAGAAGTCTGTTGAGGGCTTAAAATTCATCCTTTATGGCCTTTTTAAAAAAATCGTCGTTGCTGACTACTGTGCTAAGCAAGCCAATGCAATTTTTAACAATTATGAGGCCTACGGAGGTAGTGATCTGGTTCTTGGGGTACTGGTTTACTTCCCAGCGCAATTGTACGCGGACTTTTCTGCTTATAGTGAAATTGCAATTGGTTGTGGATTGCTATTTGGCGTTCAACTTTCGAGAAACTTTGCCTATCCCTTTTTCTCTAAAAACCTAGAGGAATTTTGGCAACGATGGCATATTACCTTGACCAATTGGTTCAGAGATTATGTCTTCCTCTCCTTGCGCCGCGGGATCATCAAGCATTGGAGTCCACTCATCTTGACGAGTATAACATTTGGCCTGATCGGCCTATGGCATGGTGCCAACTACACTTTTGTCCTTTGGGGACTGCTCAATGGTTTCATGTACTTGGTCTTTACTCAACTAAAAAGGCAAGACAGAATAAGGGTTTTCAATAGACGCTCCGAACTACATCATTGGCCCTATATGATGGCTACATCTTTCCTAATTTGTAGTACGGTCTTAATATTCCGATCTCCGTCAATAGGTGATGCTTTCCATTACCTCATGGGCATTTTGAGTCCGTCGCTATTCACTATTCCGGAAACCTGGCAATACTTGTTTTGGCCAACTTTCTTGGGAGTGTGGGAATGGAATTTCAGAGATCACTGGCACGGGCTAAAGATAGATCATCTCAGCCTATGGAAAAGATGGAGCATTTATATTGCTTTTATTCTGGTAACCATGTATCATTTTGGATTAGAAAAAGAATTCATTTATTTTCAATTTTGATCCATGAGAAAATTTAATCAATGGCTTTTGAGATTTGGCATTATCCTCACTTCGGTGTGCCTGGTGAGTTATGCGCTTAACCAATATCTATTCAAAACCATTAATCCGGTAATCGCTCCGGAGCACACCCGTGTTTCATGCGGTGTATCTTTTTCTCAGTTTTCTTTATCGGATTCCATTATTCCGAACTTTCGCAATGCTTCAATGAAAGGGCGTTCTGGTCTGGGAGTATATTTAGCAACCAAGAGGATTATTGAAAACAATCCTCACGTGAATACAATCATATGTGACGCTTCTGTGCTTGGACTGCCCGCTTATAGAGACTATAAA
Source organism: Saprospiraceae bacterium (assembly GCA_965230755.1). GTDB lineage: Bacteria > Bacteroidota > Bacteroidia > Chitinophagales > Saprospiraceae > DATFJT01. Next base: position 163,930 of record CBDDLT010000004.1, read on the forward strand.
TTCTTTCTATCTTTTTTCGCGCCTTCTGAGTTCGAGGGCAGTTATCCCCTTGCCGGATGGAATGATTTCAGAGCCTATCCCATTAACTACAAGTATTTTTTCAAAAATCAAATGAGAAATGAGTGGGTTCCCAATTGGAGATATTTAAAAAATCTATTCCACGAAAAGTATGGCTTTTTTGACTTCGAATTACCTTATGTAGGGTCATATTCTCCTCATGAAGGAAATCTCCTGGAGGGTTCTAAGAGAGTATTCGAAAAGAGATTAAAACAAATGCAGAATCTAACCGGAGAAACGGCGCCTATGAGCGAAATTGATGTCCACTACACGGACTCACTAGTGCGATATTGTGCAGAGCAAGATGTCGATCTGGTTTTCTATTGCGCTCCAGTCCATAAGGATTTTCAAACCATTATTCCGATAGAATATCATCAGAAATTTAAGGAGGGACTGGACTTTTTGGAAGCTCAGGAACATGTGGATGTGCTGGACTTTAGCAATTTTGATTTTCCAGACGACTATTTTTATAATGTCAATCACCTCAATGTCAAAGGGGCACAGATAATTTCCCGAATGATCAGGGATAGTTTGGAATTATTTACTCATTTAAAAGAAGGAGATGAGTTTTAATTCACTGGAGTTTATACTTTTCTTACCTATCGTTTTTGGCCTTTACTGGATGCTGAAAGATAGACTGAAGGAACAAAATGTACTCCTACTACTCGCTTCCTATTTCTTCTATGGCTGGTGGGACTGGCGCTTTCTAATACTGATTTTTATCAGTTCAATTGTTGACTTTAACCTGGGTCAGCGAATTCAGCATTGTCACGATCAGGGGAAGGAACGCAGTGCAAAGAATTGGATGTTTTTGAGTCTTGCTTTAAACCTAGGCCTTCTTGGCTTTTTTAAATATTACAATTTCTTTATTCAGTCCTTTATCTCTGCCTTTTCGGTTCTGGGTATACCTCTTCATCTGGAGACATTAAGCATCATACTGCCAGTTGGTATTAGTTTTTATACTTTCCAAACCTTGAGTTATACCATCGATATTTATAGGAAGAGAATGAAACCCACCAATGACTGGGTGATCTTCTTTACCTTCGTCGCTTTCTTTCCTCAATTGGTAGCAGGACCCATAGAGCGTGCGTCCAAGATGATTCCGCAATTCCAAAAAAAGAAATTCTTTAAGTATGAAGAAGGGGTTGAAGGGATGAGATTTATTCTATATGGACTATTTAAAAAAATTGTAATTGCAGACTACTGTGCCCACCACACGAGTGACCTATTCAATAACTACGAAATGTACGGAGGCTCAGATCTCCTATTAGGGCTTTGGGTATTCTCGGTGGTATGGTTTTACGCAGACTTTAGCGCATACTCAGATATTGCTATTGGGGTAGCGAGATTGTTTGGAATCAAGCTAACCAGAAACTTTGCCTACCCTTTGTTCTCCAGAAACATTGAAGAATTTTGGCAACGATGGCACATTACCATGTCCAAATGGTTTAGAGACTATTTGTATCTGGGAATGTCTCGATCGAAATGGAAAGTGTTGGGAAAGGATATTCTAATTCTAATCATGTTCACGGCCATCGGTCTCTGGCATGGAGCAAACTGGACTTTTATCTCATGGGGATTTTTCAATGGTGCTGCCTTTTTGTTTTTCTTACATCTTTTGAAGGGGAACAAGCGCTTGAGTCCCAAAGCAACGCTAAGAGAAATACCTAGAATATTCAGGGCAATATTTACCATAGGATTTATGCTTGTTTTCTTAATATCAAAAGATATGCCTTCGGCTTTTGGATACTTCTCCAATATGTTTTCTTCAAGTCTTTTCTCCGTACCGGTGAAATGGAATTGCCTCTTCATCCCTTTTGCGATGCTGATATGGGAATGGAATCACAGGGATCATTGGCATAGCATCAAATTGGATCATTGGCCCAAATGGGGAAGAAGATGCCTGTATCTTTTTCTTCTCTTCTTAACCCTGCATTTCTATGGCATAGAAAATGACTTTATCTACTATCAATTTTGACCATGAAGAAGTTTATTCGAAATACGGCATATATGATATTGATAGCTTGTTTTCTAGCTCTGGGCTTTTATTTTTTGAATGCTTATCTCTTTGACCGTTATGGTGTCAGACTGAAGCCAGAAGAAACTTCTGTGGTTTGTGGCGCCTCGATCACCAGAAATGCAATCAATGATGGCTTGATCCCAGGCCTGCGCAATCTCTCGATTGCCGGTCGATCTTACATGGACTTTTTCCTTAGCATTAAGAGAATTACCAGAGATAATCCTCAGGTTGAGACGGTAATTACGGACTTCACTTTACAATCTCTTCCTGGCTCCAGAGATTATTTTTTCTATCTCCCCAAGTTAGCTCCAAGATCATTTGAGAAAATTTACCCGTTGTTGGATAACGATCATCTAAACGATTATCCAGTCAATTACAAGGCATATATCAAATCTCTCTTCAGATATCAGTTAACTCCTAATGTGCAGTATATCAAAAATGCTCTTCACGACGTATTTCCTGAAACTTTTGATTACGAAATACCTTATGAGGGCATTTACACGGATAGAATTGAAAATGATTTGGATTCGATTCAACTTGAAATAGGACTGAAAAAATATTTCTATCACAAGGGAGAGCTTCTGCCCTTTTCCTCGATAGATCTGAATTACCTCGATTCTATTGTTGATTTCACCAGAGCGAATGAATTAAACCTTGTTCTGTTTTCAGGTCCATTGCACACTAATGCCTTGAAAAGAGCCGAAGAAAGTTATTTAAACCAATACTCAAGCTTACTAAATGGGTATCTAGAAAATGAACATATCAAAGTATTAAGTTTTATTGATTATCCCCTTCCCGACTCCTGTTTTGCCAATCATAACCATCTCAATTATCACGGCGCCAAAATAATATCACAAAATGTCCGGGATTCTTTGGAACTATGGTATGGAAATTGAAGTCTATATATTAAATCACTTCATATAGAAGTAAAAGACTATATTGGTCAAAAATAATTTTTAGCCGTGTCGAATAGAAGAAGAGTAGTGGTAACAGGGATGGGTGTAGTGTCTCCTAATGCCGTTGGTTTATCCGATTTTAGCCAAGCACTCCGACAGGGCACTTCAGGTGTGGAATTTAATCCTGAACTGGAAGTACTGGGTTTTGGATGCCAGGTGAGTGGCATACCACCCATAGACTCCGAAACTTTAGAAGAAATTAAGAAGGAATATCGCTTGATCAAAGTGAGGAATCACGGACTGATCTACGGTGTAAAAGCTGGTGTAGAAGCCTGGCAAGATGCCGGATTTGGTTTTAGCGATGCTGATAAAGAACCCCTTTGGGATACGGGATGTATTTTCGGTGCCGGAGCCCTGGGTGTCGATGCTTACGATTTTGGGGTACCCTTGGTGCGATCAGGAAATGTAAGAAAACTGGGAAGTAGACTGGTACTAGAGGCGATGAATAGTGCGACGTCCTCATACCTAACCAGTTTAATTGGATTTGGTAACATGGTAACTTCCAATTCATCAGCCTGTTGTACAGGTACGGAATCTGTGGTTATGGCTTACGACAGAATAGCGTCCGGCCAAGCGGAGTGCATGTTGGCTGGAAGTTGTGAGACGGACGGTCCCATTATATGGGGAGTTTTTGATTCTCTTCGGGTACTTACCAGAGCGTATAATGACAATGCTCAAATTGCCTCTCGGCCTATGTCTCAAACTGCTCGAGGATTCGTTCCTGGAGCTGGTGCAGGTGCACTGGTATTGGAAGAATATGAGCGGGCCAAAGCTCGAGGAGCAAAAATATACGCTGAGGTCTTGGCGGTTTATCAAAACTCGGGAGGACAAAGACAGGGAGGTTCTAAAACCGCTCCCAACGTTAGCGCTATAACTCGATGTATCAAAAAGGTTTTGCAGTTGGCTGAAGTCGAAGCAAAGGATATTGACTTAATCGGTGGACACCTCACTTCAACGATGGCAGATCCACTAGAAATAGAAGCCTGGACCAAGGCATTGGAATTGGACTTCGATGAATTTCCCATGATTAATTCTACAAAATCAATGATAGGACACTGTATCGGGGCCGCTGGATCTATAGAAACGGTTGCTACCTTATTACAGATGAATGAAAACTTCATCCACCCCAGCATTAACTGTTCCGATGTACACGAAAAAATTAAGGAATTGATACCCGAAAGTTCAATTCCGCAAGAGAGTATTGACAAAGAAATTAACTATGCTATCAAGGCCAATTTTGCTTTTGGTGATGTCAATACTTGCATTTTATTTAAAAGCATGTAATTTTGGTTTTTTAATATAATTTATAACATGAGTAACGATATATTTAACACCCTAAAAAGTATAATGGAGCCTTATGTTGAAGATGAATCCATTTTGGAAACACTTCAACCGGATTCAAACATTATGGAAAGCCTTAAGGTAGATTCTGTTGATCTTGTAGAGATTGTCCTTGATATCGAAGAGAAATTCAATATCCAAATCGAAGATCAACTTATTGAGAAGATGAGAACACCTCAGGACATTGTAAATGTCATTCAGGAAAAAATGGCTTAGTCCATTCCTTCCTCAGTTATTTCAATAAATAATCTAATATACTGGTCGACGGTCTCTTTCAGCGGAAAGAGCCTTTTTTCTGTTGATTTCCAGCGCTGATCTTTAGCTTCTGACATGGCTTTGGAAAGTGAACGCGCATCTAGCTTTTCCATAGGAATGTATTGTCCGCTTATTGTTTCTTTCAAAGCTCCTTGTTGCGAAGAGATAAGCGGTATACCCATCGCAGCTGCTTCCACTCCTACGAAACCAAAGCCTTCACTATAAGAGGGAATAACGATACAAGAAGCCCTGCACATTTCTCTCTTCAACTCTTCGAATGGAAGACTCGCAATGAGTTTGATGCGACTTCTATACTGAAGGTCTTCTATCTTTCTATTGATCCTTTGAGATAATCTCCGGGGATAATCCGGGATGATCATAGTTATGGTTGAATCCTTTGATTGAGCCAAAAAATTATCCGCTGCGGCCAATAAGAAGTCTATGCCCTTGCTCACTCCAAGTCTTCCCAGGAACAAAGCATTAAAACCTTCATTAGGAGGAACCCAGCTTCCATTCCATTCATCGTAATCAATGCCGTTGTATATCCGTGTTATATCAACCTTCGGTCTTCTCTTTTCTATTCGACCCTTGCTAAAGTCGGATACAGTAACTATTCGATCATAGGGAAGAGATACTACCACCTGCTCGAAACTGTAATAGAGAATTCTCTGTAACACGGACAGATATGGTAAGCGAAACCACAACTTACCCCAATACTCATGAAAACTGATGCTCAATGGCTTCCTCGCTCTTCTGGCAGCCAGATAAGCCGGTATTCCAGCTGTATAACTTGAAGTATGAATGATATCCGCCTGTTTGGCCAATTCCTTCGCTTTAGGAACTGCGGCATATACAAAAGCAAAGCGATTAGAACAATTGATCCTATATATTTTTACTCCGTCCAAGTCTTCTTCGGTATCGAGCTCAGCGGAGTGCTGAGTAGTCAAAACAGTTACCTCGTGACCTGCCTGTACCAAACTTCTGGTCAAACTTAAAAATAGCGTTTCAGCGCCACCAACGTAGGGATGAAAATGTTCTAATACAAAGAGAATTTTTATCATTTCATGCACCAAATCGCATTAGAAAAGACCAGTACACCACTTCATCAACAGAGCACAGATAATGGCTCCATAGGTACCTAAAGCATAACCCAATACAGCCATCAAAACTCCAACTGCCGCCAACGAGGGACTGAAAGCAGAAGCTACAATCGGCGCTGAAGCAGCACCTCCTATATTCGCCTGACTTCCCACTGCAACAAAGAAGAAAGGAGCTTTTATCAATTTAGCTACTACAAGTAGAATGATTACATGGATGATCATCCACACAAATCCAACCGCAAATAAACCAAGGTTTTCAAAGATCTCGAGGATGTTCATCTTCATTCCAATGGTGGCCACAAGGATATATATAAAAACAGAACCCATTCTGGATGCACCTACCCCTTCCAGTTTTCGATACTTGGTAAAACTCAAGCTTAAGCCAATGGTTGTTGCAATGACGATTAGCCAAAAGAAATGGGATAGCAGAGAATTGAGGTTGTAGGATTTAAGGGTTTCTGAAACACCCTCCAAGGCTCCCAAAATCATATCGGATCCTAAATGTCCTAAAGATACTGCTCCAAATGCTATTCCGACCAATATAAAAACATCCTTTAAACTAGGGATGCGCTCTACACTTGCACGGTAATTGGCCATTGTATTCTTTAATTCGGTAATAGCAGAGTTATCTGCTTTCAAATAAGCATCTATTCTATCGCTAATACTGGCCCCATACAAAAGGAATCCCATCCAAATGTTCGCGACGATGACGTCTACCACTATCATCGAAGCAAAAATAGTATCACCTACTTCGAATATTTCTTTCATCGCGGTCTGATTCGCTCCTCCTCCGATCCAGGATCCCGCAACAGTAGAAAGTCCCCTCCATACCTGCTCGATATCCGCATTGATCAAATCCGGAAAGACACTCATGACGACAAAGAGTGCAATTGGACCTCCTATGATAATCCCTATGGTAGCCGCAAAGAACATGATTATGGCTTTATAACCCAAGTTCATTATACCTTTAAAATCTATACTCAAACACAACAAAACTAAACTCGCCGGAAGCAAGTATCTGGATGCCACATAGTATAAATTAGAGTCTTCCGTATCGATCAAGCCCAACGGCTCATGAAGCAAAGCGGGCACAAAATAACAGAGCAATAGAGCAGGTACGAACTTATAGAACTTAACCCAACCGGGATGCTTCGAGGAAGAGGTCTGAAAAATAATAGCCAAAACGACCATTAAAATACCAAATGCAATAGTGTCTTTGTATAGTATATCCATAGTGGAGATGTTAAATCTTCACTAAATTAAGAATTATGGGATGATTTTAGAATTATGTTTATAGTCAAGAAGGATGGATTTTGGTGATCAGTGATTAATGGCTTCTAATCTGTTCTGGCAATCTACATCCGAATTGCACCTAAAACATGCATCCCAAATCCTATCTCCAAAAAAACCAAAGACCAACAATCTTCAGCACTGAAAAAAATATCACCGATCACAAATCACTAATAACTGATAACTGATAACTGACCACTAATAACAAATTTCTAATCCGGCTCGAATCCTAAGTAGAAATTAAAGGTTCCGTTCTGAAGACCGATATCCGGGATATTCTGATCGAGGCCCACACCATAATCCAGACCCAAAAGACCAAACATCGGAAGGAATACTCTGGCACCAATACCGACGGATCTCTGGAAGTCAAAAGGAGTAAAGTCCTTAAATCTATCAAAGGTCTTAGCTCCCTCAGCAAAAGCCAGAACATATATCGTCGACTGTGGATTGGCACTTACAGGAAATCGCAGTTCCATATTCATCTTATTGATGATAGGAAGCGCTTCACCTTCGTTTAGGATTTGGTTCTGCTCATAACCTCTCAAAATGAAAATATCAGCTCCGACTACCCCATTGAAGTTTCCTCCTTGCTGCAAAGGATCCTTTTGAAGTATAAATCGCTCAAACGGCGAAATACCAATTTGCCTGTTATACGTACCTACAAAACCCATTTTAGTCGAGGTCTTCAACACCAATTTTCCAACTAAAGTGGTATACCACTCAAAATCCAATCTCCACTTATGGTATTCCAACCATCGATATCTCGTCTGATCATCTACAACACTATAGTCATCGATATTTCTAAACCATTTCGAATGCGGGAGCGTGAATTCCGAAGTCAAGGATATCAGAGATCCCTCTGTAGGAAATAATGGATTGTTAACTGAGTTTCTCGCTAACCTGACTGTAAAACTCTGGTTGTTAAAGTTCCCATCGGTCACGGGTTCTCCACGATTGTTAAAGAACAATCCTCGCTGCCATCCATCCAGCTTATACGTCGTAAAGTTAAGGTTGGTCGAAATAATAAAGTTATCGTCCGGCCAACGCAATCTTGTCGACAATCCAACCGTAGTTCTGAATATTCTCAGTTTATTTGGATTCGTAGTACTTCCAGGGTTGAAGTCATTCAAGGTAGAAAAGGCTGCCACACTAAGTGAGGTAGGCTTTTTACCACCTAACCAAGGTTCTGTGAAAGAGAAATTCAAAGAGCGATAGAATTCTCCATTACTTTGACCTCTGATGGATAATCGCTGTCCATCTCCTTGTGGTACTGGCTGCCATGCCTCTTTACTAAGAATATTCCGAAGGCTAAAGTTGTTAAAACTCATACCTATGGTACCGATAACCTGGCCAGCACCCCATCCGGCGGATAGCTCCAATTGATCAGAAGATTTTTCCTCTAACTCATAGATAATATCCACCGTACCTTTTTCAGCATTAACCGGCGTATTAATTCCCAAACTCTCCGGATTAAAATATCCCAGGTTAACAATTTCTCTTTGTGATCTAATGATATCGGAACGACTAAACTTCTGAGAAGGTCTCGTTCTTAACTCTCTTCGAATGACATGCTCATGAGTCTTATCATTGCCCTTGATCTCTACACGGTCAATAGTGGCTTGCGGTCCTTCGAAAATCCTCATTTCAAGGTCTATCGTATCTTGTCGAATAGCTTTCTCAATGGGATCAATTCTAAAAAATAAATAACCATTATCTAGGTAGAGGGATGAAACATCTCTTCCATCCACCGCATTATAGGTCAATCTGGAATCCAATAGTTCCCTATTGTAAACATCTCCTTTCTTAATACCAAGGATTCGGTCCAGGGCATTGTCCTCGTATATCGTGTTACCCTTCCATTCTATATCTCCAAAATAGTAGCGATTCCCCTCTTCGAAAAAGATATCTATGTTCAAAAGGCCCTTCTCGTCTCTCCATATACTATCGCCTAAAATTCGAGCATCTCTAAACCCATTGTTATTAGCAAAAAGTACAACGGATTCCAGGTCTTCTTCATAATCGGCCGCAAGAAAAACAGACTTTTTAAGGAATGCCCTTTTCATCTTGGTATTCTTCATCTTCTTTCTCAGCTTCCTCTCAACTATCTCCTCATTTCCAATGAAGTTAATATTCTTGATCTTGACTTTATCGCCCTCGTCTATTTTAAATACCAGTCGAATATTATTCGCTCTGCTTTCATCTACTTTTTCTTCTATTTCGACACTGGCATCCAAGTATCCATTCTCCTTGAAAAAATCCTTAATGGCTTTGATGGCATTATTCTTATCATTTTCGGTTACAATGGATCCCTTAACCAAAAAGGGTTCGATGGCCGAATTCAAATCCTCGTGTTTTTGCTTCTTGACTCCTTCGAAACTATGTCTTGAATACCTGGATCTCTCTTTGACAATTAAACGTAGAAAGATAGTTTCGCTCTCTATTCTATCTATGTGAAATTGTACATCTTCAAAAAGATGTAAATTATATAGTCTCTTAATCGCCCGTGGAATCTCTGCGCCAGGAACGCGAATAGTGCTTCCCAACTTCAGTCCGGAAATTGACCTCAACGCATTAGCATCAGAATACTGTGCACCCACGACTTCTATTCCTCCGACTTCATAGGTCTTAGGGTTCTGATAGTCAAGGTCCAATCCATTCTGAGCTCCCAAATGGAAAAACGCGAAAAGCGATATAACTAAACCAAGAATAAACTTCATCAATTTGTTTTTCAGTAACATCGATAGTAATAAGCGCGGAAAATTAGTCAAAATTCAGTTAATCTCAAGACTTAAATCTTCTTCTTAACTTCACTTTAAGTTTCACGGCTTGAACAAAATCTCTAACGAACTAAGAAAGATCTAAATTGTAGACCCTACTTATTCAGATGTATTTTCGAGCTGATCCCCTGTCATTCCAAACCTTCGCTCTCTGTTTTGAAAACTCAAAATGGCTTCAAAAAGCATCTCTTTTCTGAAATCAGGCCACATGACCGGCGTAAAGTATAACTCAGCATAAGCCAGTTGCCAAAGCAAAAAATTGGATAATCGATGCTCTCCACTGGTCCTTATAAGTAATTCGGGGTCGGGAATATTCTTTGTAGATAAGTATTGCTCAAAACTATTTTCGTTAAAATCATTCGGTTTTAGGATACCATTTTTCAGATCTTCCGAAACTTTTCGAATACCGTTCACAATGTCCCATTTGCCACTATAATTCAAGGCCAACACTAGCGTCATTCTCGAATTATCTTCCGTCTTCTTTATTCCATCCTCCAGGGCCTTTCTAGTTTTTTCGGGAAGCTTGCTCAAGTCTCCAATAGCTTGAAGCTTGATATCATTCTTATTCAGAGTTTTGATCTCTCTACCCAAGGTTTCCACAAGTAGACTCATCAGTGCATTGACTTCAAACTTTGGTCTTCTCCAATTCTCTGTCGAGAAGGCATAAAGGGTAAGATATGATACCCCAAGTTCTGCACAAGCCTCCGTAACATCTCTAACCGATTGGACTCCATTTTTATGTCCAAACACCCTCGCTTTTCCCCTACTCTTGGCCCAACGACCGTTGCCATCCATAATGACAGCAATATGTTCCGGAATTACTCCCTGTGCTATTTGATCCTTTAAATCTTTCATATTTTCAGTAAAAAATAAAGATAACAAAAATGTAAAGACAAGCATTAAACGACTCCACCTGCACAATCCCTTTTCTCCGGACTTCTATTTCTTTGAATTGAACCAGATATTTAGCTTTATAATGTACCTTTGGAGCATATCTGCTTTTAACAATATTAGAATTATAGGATCGTGTTCGATATTACTTTAGCCTTTATATCGGCTTTCATCATTACCTTCTATGCTATACCTTCTATCATATTGGTAGCAAAGAAGAAAAGACTCTTTGACGAACCTGGAGAGCGGCGAGCTCATACGGTGAGTACACCATCTTTGGGAGGAATTGCCATTTATGCCGGAGTAGTATTTGCCGTTATCATGTGGACACCTTTTAGTTTCTTTGCCGATTTACAATACATTCTAGCGGCCTATATTCTCATCTTCCTTATTGGTGCAAAGGATGATATTGTCCCGATGGATGCCTGGAAGAAACTAATCGGACAGTTATTGGCTGCAGTTATTCTGGTGGTGAAGTCGAATGTTAAGATAGACAGTTTATACGGTATTTTTGGAGTGTATGAGCTACCTGATCTCATTGCCATTCCTCTAAGCATTTTGGTTATTCTTATCATCATCAATGCCTTTAATCTTATCGATGGTATCAATGGGCTCTCCGGTAGCATTGCCCTTCTGATTTGCTCTTTGTTTGGAACATGGTTCTTTCTTACGGATTTCTTAGACTTGGCTATCGTTGCGTTTGCTACTGTGGGTTCGATCATCGCCTTTTTAAAATACAACTATACTCCAGCCAAGATATTTATGGGGGATACGGGATCTTTATTCCTCGGCACAACTTGCTCCTTCCTTGCCATTAAATTCATACAACTGAACGCTACAATACCGGATTCCATCTACTATTTTCAATCGGCACCAGTAATTACAGTGGCCATACTGATCCATCCACTGTTTGACACACTCCGTGTATTTATTAAGCGAGCGATGAAGGGGAAATCACCATTCAGTCCTGACAAAAATCACCTACATCATATGTTATTAGCAACTGGACTCAGTCACATGAGTGCCACTGGTGTTTTGGTGCTCAGCAACATAGTTTTTATTCTAATTGCATGGAACTTGAGATACCTGGACCCCATACTCTTAACCCTTCTTTTATTTGGATTTGCTTCCTTGGCTTCGGGATTTCTCTATTTATACAGTAAAAGATTTGATCGCGGTCAATGAAAACTGTTGTACTTATATTTTTAGGAGGTGGATTCGGCAGCCTGGCGCGTTACGGCTTTTATAGAATCCTGGATTCGGGATCACTATTCCCTTTTGGAACTTTCGTTGCCAATATTATAAGCTCTTTTTTACTCGGATATATAATTGGAAATTTCAAAATGGAAGACCCTAACCATCCTTATTATTTGCTACTTGGCGTGGGCTTTTGCGGTGCGTTCAGTACTTTCAGTACCTTCAGCTGGGAAAGCTTTGACCTCCTGACAAAGGCGCAATATTTTACCTCATTCCTATATATCACCACAAGTTTTTTATTAGGGATTCTTGCTGTATATTTAGGTTTACTTTGCACAGAAAACGGTTAGCGAATTAAGCATGGCTCACCCTTTAATTCCGGATTTTATATTAAATCAATATCGCAAAAAAGAATTTAACGGTTCTTTTAAGGGCTATACTATAATAATAGATATCAAGGGCTATACCAGTTACACGCAGGAGATCATCAAAAATCATCCAACAGAAGGAGTAGAGCTAATTTCAGAATTGCTGAACCAACTCTTTGGTCCACAGGTACAAATCATTTACGACTTTGGAGCTTTTATACCTTATTTTGCCGGAGATGCTTATACCATAATTTTTCCTTCGGAAAATTCGAACAACACGGAAGAAGTAGTGCAATTATGTCGAGAGCTTCGCAGCCAACTTCACGAAAATGAGAAACTTCCCAAGGATAAACTGGGGATAAAAATTTCTCTAGATTATGGTGATGTTCACTGGCTAATAGATGGAGAAGAAGATTCTAAATTTTATCTTTTCTACGGTCCTTTGATCAATCAGACTGCAGAATTAAATGCTGAACTGAGTAAAAATGAGATTCGACTTGGAGCTAATCTTGCCTCTACGTACACCTATGAAGAGAAAGGCAACAAAGCGGTCCAAATTCCTGAAATCATTGACTCTACTAGAGCCTCATGGCCAGAGGAAGAACTACTAGAATTGTTTTATCCTCAGATAGATAACATACTCAATGCTAGAAATGAATTCAGAGATGTCATCAGCATTTTTGTACGGTTTGGTTTTGAGGAAGAGATCGATGTTGAGGCTCTAAAGTCCTGCGTGCAATGGTGTCGGAAGTACCAAATTCACATAAAAGAAATTGAGTCAGGAGATAAAGGTCTTATGCTTTTCGGATTTCTAGGTGCTCCTACCACTTTCATTAACCTTAAGAAAAGAGCCATTTCCTGGGCATTGGATTGTTCTAATTCACTCCGGGAGATGAAAGGCCTAAAGTTCAAGATAGCGATGAATCTTGGGAGGGTTTATTGCGGATTTATCGGTGGGGCCCAAAGACTTCAATACGGCATTGTCGGGCATAGTGTGAATTGCGCCAGTCGCTTTCTCAAGATAGGATCGGATAATTCGATCATTATTGATAAGAGCATGATCATCTCAGGGGTAGATATTAAATATGAGACTACGAGCCTGCTCAAGGGAGTGGAAAAGCCCATTGATCTCTACAGTGTTCGGGGCCTAGATATAAGGGATACAAACCGGACACCCCTACTGGGTAGAGATAAGGAGTTTTCAGCCATCAAACTACTCGTTGCTCAATACGAAATGGACGAGGCCAATGAAAACCTCTTAATCCTTGGAGAAGCAGGTGTTGGAAAAAGTCGTCTGCTACAAGAATTAAAGAAACATGTCAAAGCCAATACAGAAGTACTTTATGTGAGCCTCTACTGTAATGAAATAGATTACTCTGCTTTCCTCCCATTCATCAATTACCTCAAGGCCATCTTTGACTTCAGACCTGGGTTCGTTTACAAGACTCTAGAAAGGAGGATTCAACCTTTGACCAAATCGCTCAACGCCCTAGAACAGAAGAGAATATTAGAAGTCTTTGCCATCCTTTTGGGGCTGCCTTTTAGAAAGGGCTTTTTCAAGTCTCTTGATGCTCAATCTCAGTTTAACATCATTAAGGAGAGCTTTATCAATTTCTTCAAGGCATTTTCTTCCGGGAAAAAGTTGATCATCAAAATTGACGATATTCAGTGGATTGATTATGCGACGATATCGCTCTTGAAGGATCTAAACAATACCTTGGATCCTTTGCTGATTTTCTCATCACGACCTCATGAAAATGCGCAAGAAGATCTGGTCAACTTCCTTTTCGAAGATTTGGAATATCAGACCATTCAACTGTATCCAATTGGCTTTGATGCGGTAAAAGGAATTGTTGAATATCATCAAGAGCAGAAAGTAGATGATGAAAGTGTAGAAGTATTATTGGCTGCTTCCAACGGCAATCCATTTTTTTTAGATCAAATCATCAAGTACGTTTCGGAAACTGAAGGATGGTTACAAAAGGATGGTGCACTACGCCTTAAGTCGAAGGAGATAGAATTGAAGGACGGAATGCAAAGTGTTCTGTTGTCTCGAATCGATCGACTGGATTTTAATGTCCGAGAGGCGGTAAAACATGCCGCAGTATTGGGATTGGAATTCGAAGAGAATATATTCTCAACGATGCTTAAGATGAACGGTGAAAACCAGCTAAATGGAAAGGGTTTTCAGCATGTTATCGGCTCTGGCCTGGAGAATCAGGTATGGAGAAGATTGGAGAACAACAGGTATGTCTTTAGTCATGCCCTACTGAGGGATGCCATCTACAATATGCAAGCGACCAGTGATCTAAAACAAAAACATCTTGTCGCGGCACAAGCCATAGAAACGGAATATGCGGATCGCCTTTCGAATAAATACTTTTCTCTCCTGCACCACTACGAGAAAGCGCAGCGAATAAAGGAATACAAAAAGTACTTGCTCTTAGTAGCAGATTATTCAAAGGAAAACTATAGAAGTTACGATGCTTTGAAGTTTTACAACCGGTATCTTAAACTGGACCTGACTTCGAAGGAAAAGATTAAAGCTTATTTTCAAATTTTTGAACTGCATGAATTGCTTGGAGCTTGGGATGAAGCCGGTGAAGTGATTCAGAAAGTTTTTGAAATTCTTGAATCGGATTATGAGAATCGCCTGTTTCTCGGTATCGCAAAAAGACTTCAAGGCCAACATCTGACGCTTTTAGGAGACTACGAAAGAGCTGAAGTATCACTTCAGGAGGCCATGGAAATTTTTGAACATTTCGACGATAAGAAGGGGACCATTTCCTGTCTTGATGCTCTGGGTACCTTGTGCTTCAGACAAAGTGATTATCCTCAAGCGGTAATCTATTTTGAGGGCGCGGTAGAATTGGTTGAAAATATGCCAAATAGCCTACCTAATTTCTCCAGTATAGGGAAACTGGGCTTGACATTCATGAATTTAGGTGAGCTCGAAAAGGGTATCAATATCCTGGAACAATATTTAAAATCTCCGGACATCAGTAAACTTGAGGAATGTGTTCTATCCATCAATATTGGAATTATCAAACAAGAATACGGAGACTTTGACGGTTCCGAGTATAATTTCCACAACGGTCTTCACATCGCTCAATTAATCGGCAACAAAAGATTCCTATCCATTGCCTATGGAAGTTTGGGTTCGATCTACCTTTTAAATGGACGAGATAAGCTGGCATGGGAATATTTGGAGGCTGACCTTAGCATAACCAACGAGCTGGGCGACAAACAAGGAAAGTCGATAGTATATGGATTGTTGGGAGAGTATCATTTGTATTTTGGCAATGCGAATTCCTCCTTTGCCTATTTTAAAAAACAACATCAAATTGCCTCTGAGCTGGGATATACAAAAGGAGTTCTGAAATCAGTAGCTGGTACGATGGAGGCCCATTTTAAGATGGGTGACTACGAAAAAATACAAGAAATTTTCGACGATATCCCGGAAAATTATTTGGCTCATAACAGCACAACTTTCAACCTACTTATTCCTCTTATTAAAGCCGCTATACTAGGCGAGGATCAAGCCAGCTATTCGAAGTGGTACGGGACTTTGGAGAGACTTCATCGTACGATCAATACGCCTTATACCGGATTTTATAAGTCCTGGTTCGAGAACTTCAATAATAATAGAGAGCACCTGCGCACGGCCATCAATGAATACTTCCTGAACAATTCGATATACAATTCGACAGTTTATATAGAACTCAACAAGAATTTAATGAATGACTTACGGTTATAATCATACTGCATTTTTTATCTCGTTGCTCATTTTTATGAGTGCCATAGCTTGTCGAAGCCAGCATCAGGACCAATATCCGGAAGCATCGGGAATGCCATTTAAGATTAATCAGCCCGATTCTACTTTTTATCTTCCCTTTGAGTTGATTGAAGTTTCGGGGCTAAGTGTTTATGACCAGACCTTGTATGCCGTTCAAGATGAGATGGGGGTTTTGTATCAATTGAATGATCAGTTCAAAATAAAGAACCGACTACAATTTGAGGGCCCGGGAGATTTCGAAGCATTGACACGGGATGACAATAATTTCTACACCATTACCAGTAAGGGACATATTTATTGTATCCCAATTTTAGGTGTGGATGCAGTACGCATAAAGGCCGAGCTTCCTAAAACCTGTGATTTTGAAGGGATGTACTATGCGGATAGCTCTCTGTACATCATTTCGAAAGGACGTTGTGATGACAAGGAATTCGACACCAAAAACAGGTGCATTTTCGAAGTAAATCTCAGGAATGGGAAAACAAAATTGAATAGAGAACACAAGTATTCATCCATAAAGAAGAAACTGAAGGTCGAGGATGATCATTTCGAATATTGTGGCATAAAACGACAGTTTGAAAAACCTAAGCCCAGCGGAATGGCTGTTGACCCCATTGATGGTTCCATTTATATTATTCACGCCAGGGGAAGACTCTTGGTTAAGACGGATTCCGAAGGTGAAATACAGGATCTTCTTATTCTCAATCCCAAGTTCTACCCTCAAGCAGAAGGCATCGCTTTTGATGAAAAAGGAAACCTATTTATATCCAATGAAGGACAAAATAGTGCGGCCATGTTACACAAAGTGATGCGACTCACGGAGAATTGATTTTTTAGTATTATTTTTGATATATAAAATCAAAAAGCAATATATGAGCATTGTAGAAATGAGGGTGCCTACTATAGGTGAGTCTATTACAGAGGTAACCTTATCGGAGTGGTTGATCGGTGATGGGGAGTACGTAGAACTGGATCAATACATTTGTGAGTTCGAATCGGATAAGGCAACCTTAGAATTCCCGGCGGAAGCCAGTGGTATTCTTATTCATGTTGCGAAGGTAGATGACGACTTAGAAATTGGGGCTTTGGTAGCAAAAATTGATACTTCGGCTTCGAAAGATGCTCCTGCTAAAGAGGCCAAGGCTGAAGAACCAGCGGCAGTTGAACCACCAAAAGAAAAAGAAGTGGCTGCGTCAGCTCCTGCAACAGCTTCTTCAAGCACATATGCAAGCAATCATCCGAGTCCATCGGCTGCTAAGATAATGGCCGAAAAGAACATAGATCCAGCTTCTGTTAATGGCTCTGGAAGAGATGGAAGAATCACGAAAGAAGATGCGCAACGTGCTGAAACTGCTAATAAAACAGAAGCTAAAGAAGTCACGGTCAGCGCGGAAAGTCCGGCGACAAGCCCTACCCTTTTCAGTCGAAACGACAGAAGAGAGAAGATGAGTCGTATGCGGCGTACGATTGCCAAGAGATTGGTCAGTGCGAAAAACACTACGGCCATGTTGACCACGTTCAACGAAGTGGATCTAACGGAAATCATGGCACTCAGAAAGAAGTATCAGGAGAAATTTGTCGAAAAATACGGCATCAAACTCGGCTTCATGTCACTGTTTGCCAAGGCTTGTGCAAAGACGCTCATGGAGATGCCAGGAGTTAATGCGACCATAGACGACGACCATCTGATCTATCACGATTATGTTGATATTTCTATTGCTATATCCACTCCAAATGGTTTGGTAGTGCCTCCGGTACACAATGTTGAGTCTTTGAGCTTTGCTCAAATCGAAAACAAGATTAAGGAATTGGCCATCAAAGCTAGAGAGGGCACCTTAAGTCTTAAGGAGATGCAGGGTGGTACATTCACGATAACCAACGGTGGAATCTTTGGATCAATGATGAGTACGCCAATTCTCAATGAGCCTCAGTCGGCCATTTTGGGTATGCATACCATACAGCAAAGACCAGTAGCGGTGAATGGGCAAGTGGAAATTAGGCCAATGATGTATCTGGCCCTGTCCTACGATCACAGAGTTATTGATGGTAGTTCTTCGGTTACATTCCTTGTGAAAGTGAAAAAGTTGCTCGAAGATCCGACGACACTATTTCTTGATTTATAGATTCGACCATGACCGTTGCGGAATTTCTGGAATTGATTAGCAATAATCCGTTTATTCTAATCCTCTATTTTAGTACTATGCCATTCATTGCCCTTTTGGCTTTGATATTTGGCAAAGGTGAAGGACATCTAAGTCCATGGAAGTACCTGTACACTTGCTTGGTATATATGGTGTGTATCCCTGGAATTTTCGGCATTGCCATGGTCTTACAGAGCTTACTGATAGAACGGCAGAGCTTTATGAATCTGAATATCTATGTGACGCTCTTGCCCCTAGTTTCTATGGCATTGACCTTATTTCTCATTAAGCGCAATGTCCCCTTGGATTACGTACCGGGTTTTGATCGTATCACGGGTTTTATGATGATGATATTCGTTTGTATCGTTTTCTTTTGGGCCTTGACTAGAATAAGAGTGTTGGCTGTTACTTACATTCCGTTCCACTACTTCTTGATTGTATTCCTAGGACTTTTGTTGTTGATGGTCTTTGGATGGAGGCGATTGTTTAAGTAGGCACAAAAACTGTTTTCCAACAATCTTTTACTAATTAATCAGAGCTTGTAAAAATAAGGTACATACTGCACCAGTTCGTAAGTTCCATTAAATTTACCTCGAATAAAGACTATATTTGATAGTATCATATGATAGTATCATGTCGTTTGATATACCTCTTACTTCGTATCTTATACGTTGATTTTCTGCCATTTACTACAATACACCCATTTATAGATGATTTGATCCCTTCTATTTAATTAGGCGTACAACCACAAGGCTAGAGAGAAACTCTGTATACCTCACAATATTTTTAGAATATACTCTAATAGGAGGTTACAGATACAAATTCTACCTTTACTTATAATGCGATAACGATTCTTTTATAATAGAATTTATACTGTCATCAGACTTCACGAGAAATAAAGACGATATGAAAGTTATTTATGTTTTTTTATTAGTTATTCTCTGTTATTCATGTAAAACCGAGACCAAAAAAGAATTCGATTCGAAAACGAAAGAAGTTCAAAATTCAGCTCAATTAGACACGCTCGGATTAGCGAATTTCATATCGCATTTTGAGTTGGATAAAGATGGCTCTTTAAAGTTTCAAGTTTCCGAAACGAGCCAATTTGCAGTATTACATGGTTACATAGATAGTACAACTCCTGCGAAAACTCAAAAATTCATTGAGTCCTATCCGGACATTAAGACTCTTGTGTTTATGCAGATTGACGGCAGTAAAGATGATGATGCAAACCTAAAAGCATGTCAATTACTGAATCAACAAACTTATACACACTATCTTCCTGGTGTAGAGCAATATAATCAAGATGCATTCATTGCTTCTGGTGGGGTCGATATGTTTTTCTCGGGAAAATTCCGAATAGTTGAACCAACGGCTGAAGTTGGCGTTCACTCCTGGAATGACGGAATAAATGAGGCGACAGATTTTGCCAGAAATGATTCGATTCACTATGAGTATATCAACTATTATAAGAAAATTGGCTTATCCAATAAGGAAGCAGAAGATTTCTATTTTTTCACAATAAATTCAGCACCTCATGACAGCATTCATTTTATGAGCAATGAGGAAATAACACGATATAAACTTAGAAATGAATAAGATACATCCGATAAATCATCACACCCATTAACAATGTTAATATTAAAATATAAATCCTTTAAGAAAACAAGCTATACATGAATTATCAAACATTTCAACCCCATTCGGACTTAAGCGCTTTGGTCAAATTCTATTGGACTTTGGAGGTTCCGTTTGACCCGAATAACCAGAAACAAAAAATTATTCCGGATGGATGCATTGAAATGACCTTTAACCTAAAAGACAAGATTAAGCGGTACACATCGGAGAATGATTTTATCGTGCACCCTGATTCCATGGTGATGGGTCAAAGAACAAAATCCTATTTCATAGAACCCATAGGAGATGTTGACTCCTTTGCGATTTGCTTTTATCCATATGGATTCGCCAATTTCGTAAGTACTCCCCTCGAAGAATTAGTGGATATAGAAATACCTATTGAAAGCCTATTTGGGGAGATTCCCGGAAAAACTTTAGAACAAAAAATCATTCAAGCCAAGAACACTCAAGAGCGTATTGAAATCATCGAGAGCTTTCTTTTGGATAGACTTCATCAGCACTCTACCATCGAGAATTTGGTACAAACCACCGTTGATGTTCTTCTTGCAACCAACGGAACCAGTTCAATTCATAAAATATTGAAAGATGAGCCTTCCAAAAGGAGGCAGCTCGAAAGAAACTTCAAAAAGCAAATAGGCATTAGCCCAAAACAGTTAGGCAAAGTACTCCGTTTGCATACTGCTTTAAAGATGTTGCTCGATGAAAAAGAAAGCCTGACCAATATTGCATATGAAAGCGAATACTTCGACCAAGCCCATTTTATCAAGGACTTTAAAGAATTTATCGGAATTACTCCAAAGGAGTTCTTAGGAAACGAAAACATGGCCCTTGCTACTCTTTTCTACAAGTAGCAACTCGTGTCGCATTTTTACAATTTCATTTGATGCTATGAAGATAGTTTTGCCCTGTCAAAATTATCAAGGTCAATGAAAAGAATAATTCAAAGTGTCATCATTGTGTTTGCCATTGGTATTGTTGCTTGCAACCATCGAAGCAAACCCAATTCGGAATTAGTAAATCAAAATTTATCAACAGAAAAAAATGTAAGTGATATGAACAGTTATGTTTCAATATTTGAAATTCCAGCAACGGACATTTCTCGAGCAGTAAATTTTTACAAAGAAATTTTAGGGATAGAAATTGAAAGATTCGATTTTCCGGGAATGGAAATGGGATTATTTCCATATCAAGACCAAATAGTAACAGGAGTAATAATGAAAGGAGATGGTTACATTCCATCTTCTACTGGAACAACTATTTATCTGAATGGTGGCGACAATCTTCAAATCATTCTCGACAAAGTGGAAGTAAATGGCGGAAAAATCATTATTCCCAAAACACCTCACGCCGACGAAAGTGGCTACTTTGCTATTTTCCATGATTCTGAAGGAAACAAAATCGGACTTCATTCGCCAAATTAAAAAAGCCTAAGAGCACAGAAATTTACATCAGCAATTAGTCCTAGCGGTTTGAGTCTTCGCTCGAACCGCTTTTTCTATTAATTCTGTATATTGGAACTATACGGAATGTCCGTTTGGCCTACTATATAGGTTAGCAGTGCAGAAGATTCTGTATATAGAATAAAGATTATGAACAAAATGTACCTTAAATACTTGATTTGTTTCTTTCTCATTGTATCATGCAATAAGGAGGAAATGATCGATGCCGAGCTTTCCGCGTTAATCAGTACTGAATTAACTGAGTTAGGAACTGACAATTCCTCTCCGAACCTAATACGACTTTACGAAAATTCAGATGTTCTCGTTTATGGTGAATCGCATTACGTTCAAGAATTTCAAGATTTTTATATCAGTCAACTGGAATATCTGAGTCTAGCTGGATACAGGACTATTCATAATGAACTATTTCATTGCTTTTCCTGGATGGTCAATGATTATGTGAATGGTAGAAGGGATAGTTTACCTGAGTTTCTCTTGTACTTTGACGAAACCAATTTAAATGGCATTCGAATGTTTAATGAGAATGTTCCTGACTCTCTAAAGTTTAGCTATAAGTATTTTGATTTGAACCATTGGGAATCGAATCTTATCCGATGCATTGACGAAATTGAAGAGATCATTGGGGTTCAAAACTTGTTTTCTGATATCAAGTCATCCGACACTAATTCTGAAAGTTATCGCACTGATCTAGTCAGCTTAGAAGAGAATTTATTAAACCAAATGAATAGTCTAATCTCAAATTGGGGTGAGGAATGGTACAATAGAATTGTTGAAATTGTTAGCGTAGAAAAACAAAGTTTAGAATTCAGAAATAATGGATCTGACGAATTAAGAGAGGAGTTAATGTTCCAAAATGTGCGAAATGATATTCAAAATATCGATAATGGAAAAGACCTCGTCGTTACTGGATTGAGACATGCGAGTCTATCTTCAATTGATAATAATGGCTTCATTCCCTTAGGCTTGAGAATGAAGAATACCAATCAAAATATTAGTTCTTTATTCTTTACTGCATTTAAGGGAATTCGAAAGCAAAGATTCTTTGACTCTCAGAACCTCTCGTTTAATTTAATAGAATCAGCAGATCAAGATGACATGATTATCGAGATCCATAAGCAAAATAACCTTGGAATAAACTTGCTTTCATTGGACGATAATTATTTCAAAGAGAATACGATTAAAATGAGCTCGATAGGAGGAATATACAATACCCAGATAGGCCATCATTTTGATGGTATCATTGTTATTCCAGAGGTCACCGTTTTAAATAGTATGAGTGTTTACGACTGGAATTAAGAATTCAGGTTTAAAGATTATTATTATAATCTGAGCATAGGATATACCGATTACTTCTTCAGAGTCTTCCTTTATACTTTTTAGCATCGATCGTAGTTTGGTAGAGGAGCATTTGCATGTAGAACCAATAACCACTTTCTTTACAACAAAATTTATCAATTCGAAAAATTGCCCCAGGAGAAGCGATTATTTAGATTCCGTACTATAATACCTCTCTATATGCATCTGACCTTAGACATTGATTTTCTAATGTTTATGGCCATTTATCTTGTTCTGGGAAGAATAATTGGACTATTGTCTACGCCTTCAAGACCATAATTGCTGTTTGGGAAGTATTGATGAGTAGCAAAATATATAATGGCGTATTTGTACGCAACTGACAAAAAGAGACTAAATTGTGATGAACGCAATAGTTTATGTAGTACTTCATTAAAATACCATAATCATGAATAAGCATTATCTAATTTCCATAATCCTTTCCACCTTATTCAGTCTTAGTATTTTTGCTCAAGACGTGGGTAGCTTTGAAACTACGATTGAATTCAATAACCGCAACCATACTTTGTCCTTTCACGTTCCGGAGGATTATGACAGTAATAATGAATACCCTCTATTTGTAGCCTTGCATGGATGCAATGGCAACAGCACTGCTTTTAGAAATAATCTGGTTCGATTCTCGAGTTTTAATGATATCATTGTTGTATGCCCGGATTTCTTCGGAGGTCAAATGTCCGGCGGGAATCGTCAGTTGATTCTCGATGCCATCAACGAGACCGTTGACATGGGATATAGTATCGATGATGCAGCCGTTTATTTGACAGGATTTTCCTGCAATGGCCAGGAAACATATAAACACGGCTGGAGTGAGATATATCCTTTTGCCGGAATAATTCCTTTTAATGCCTGGATTCCCAATCTCAATGCCAGCTATAATATCCCAACTGAGATGCCGACTTGTGTTTGCATTGGAACAAATGACGGTTCTTATGCCAATAATATTGCGCTTTACAACGACTACAGTGATAATGGTGGCGTTGCCCTATTAAACGAAATGCCGGGAATCGGTCATCAATGGGACTTTCAGGGTCGTGACACTGAACTTTTAGAATGCTATAATTGGATCAAATCTTTAGAGGTCACCAGTACGAATGATCTCGAAGGGGTGAAATTCGACTTTGAGGTTTTTCCTAATCCCAGTATGGATGGTTACTTTTTAGTGCAAAATGAAAAAAATCTTCAGCTGAGCATTGAAATCATTAATACCGCCGGCCATCAAATATTTAAGTCCGAATCTCATGAATCACTGATCAAAATCGGAACTTCCACCCCTGAAAAGGGAGTATATTTTGTAAAGGTTTTAGATCAAAAAAACAATCGGGTTTTAACTAAAAAGATTATTGTTAAGCAGTAACAATTTTTCAATAGAGATTACCCCGCTCAGATAAAGCCAGGAGTTCCTCTGTATGAACTCCTGGCTTTATTTTATACTTAACAGATCAGACTTCCACCTCCATTTAAGAACTATCTTCAAAAAGACTTGCGCAAGCAAATACTTTCCTATATATTTGCAAGCATATACTTGCGTATAAAATTAAAACAATGAAAAGAGATGTGTTTAACGCTATTGCCGACCCAACAAGGAGGAGCATTCTATTGTCTTTGACGAGTCAATCAAAAAATGTCAATGCCTTAGCAGATAATTTTGATATGACCAGGCAAGCCGTTTCTCTTCATATTAAGTACCTGAAGGAATGTGGTGTCATATCGATAAAAAAGGAAGGTAGAGAACGCTATTGCAATCTTGAAGTTGAGAAATTGACAGAAGTCGCAGATTGGTTAGAACCATTTAGAAAAATGTGGACCAGTAAACTCAAGCAATTGGACGAACTATTGGATGAATTACAATCAAATCCAGAATAGTAACATCAAAATTTAAATATATATGGAAAAGCTACCATTAATAATAGAACATGAATTCAATGCACCGATAGAACTCGTGTGGCGTGCAATTACAGAAAAGGAATTAATGAAGAAATGGTATTTTGAGCTTTCAGATTTCAAACCGGAGATCGGCTTCAAATTTCAATTTGAAGGTGGTGAGGCGGATAAGCGGTATATGCACTTATGTGAGGTCTTAGAAGTGATCCCGTACGAGAAACTTAAATATTCATGGAAATATGAAGGATACACTGGTCTTTCCTTTGTTACTTTTAAACTATCCTCTATTCAAAAAAAGACAAAATTAATACTCACCCATGAAGGGCTGGAAACATTTACAAATCCAGACTTTATTAGAGCCAATTTTGTGGGAGGATGGACATATCTCATCCACGAATCATTAAGAGAATTTCTTGAAAAAGGTAAAGCATTAAGGTATTGGTAATTCATTAAGCATATACATTTGACCATAATCAAAGAATTAGCTGGATTAGTCCGACGAGCTTTTTAAATCTTATTCTTATCGTTAGTTCACGCGGTGTGGATTGATTAGGACTATTATTCAGACTCAAAAATGTCAATTATTTCAGAAAAAATTTGCGTAACCGAATGGTGACACTTATATTTGTAACCAATCAGTTACACAAATATGAGAAGGGACGTTTTTCAGGCAATTGCAGATCCGGTCAGACGAGATATTATCGAATTACTTGCGAATGAAACTCTTAGTGTAAATCAAGTGGCCCAAAAATTCGAGATTAGTAGACCGGCAATTTCTAAACACTTAAAAATATTGAATGAATGTGGAATTATCGATTTTAATCAAATCGGAAGGGAACGCTGGTGTTTAATTCAACCTGAGAAACTTATACCTGCATTTCTATGGATTAAACAATACAACAAACTATGGGAGGACAGAATAGACTCTTTTGAAAACTATATCAATAAAATACAAACAAAAAACAATAAAAATGAGTGATTTAGCGAATAGAACCTTAAGCATTGAGAAGACATTTAATGCCCCGGTACAATTAGTTTGGGATGCATGGACACAATCTGAACATATATTAAAATAGTGGGCACCAAAGGGTATGGATATCAGAATTATTCAGCATGATTTTAGCGTAGGTGGAAAATGGAAATATGCCATGCCCATGCCGGATGGAAGTGAATTCATATCCGAAGGAACATACAAAGAAATAGTAGCATTGGAGAAAATAATTACATCTGCAGATTTTAAACCGATGACAGAAAATGTAGAAATACAAATCTATTTTGAAGCAGACGGAGAGAAAACAAAATTTAAGTTTAGCGTGATTCATGCAACACCAGAATACTGCAAACAACAAGAAGAAATGGGATTCTACAATGGTTGGGGCTCTGCATTAGATAGATTAGAAAAAGTTTTAGACTTATTGTTGAATCAATAGAAAATGAACTCTGGGAAAAATCCCAGACGAATAAACTACTACCCCCAAAGGAGGTAGTTTTGAATTGGCCCTAAAAGGGCCTTTCCTTTAGAACAATTTATACTCATCATTGTCTGTCTCTTCCTTCCTATCATTTTTCTCCTGATATTTTACATATCTTATCACTTTATCTTCATCTATCCCTATCGTGCTTACAAAGTATCCGCGTGACCAAAAATGATTTCCCCAATATAACTTCTTCTTTAAACTCGGATAGTTCTTAAACATCATTACTGCCGTCTTACCTTTTAATATCCCCATGAAATTCGATATGCTCAACTTTGGCGGAACTGAACACACCAAATGCACATGATCATCCTGGATATTTAATTCTATTACTTCCACCGATTTCCACTTACATATTGCTTGTATCTTTTCTTCCAATACATCCGCAACTATCCCTTCCAATACCCTATATCTATACTTCGGTGTCCATACAACATGATAGTTGCAATGATATATACTATGCGATAACTTCCTATATCTTATCTTCTTTGGCATCACTACAAGATAAGAACTTCTTTACTAGCTTCGCTCTTAACCCTAACCTACCGCCTTAGGCGGTGGTTTTTTAGGTGAATAAACTTCTCGATATATCAAGTATGATATATCGAGTTTGCGCCCTTATCGTATTTTCGCAATTATACTATATTGTATAATATATGGTAAAAGTGAGAGCACAATATCTACAACCACTTTTTTATCAATGGTCGCCAATTAAAAAAGCTGAAATGAAAAATTTGAAAGAAAAAATCTTTTTGTTCGGAATACTATTTTTTTCCTGCAGTCAATTTAACATCGCCCAACAGTCAAACTATGCCTTTACAATAGACTTATCCGTAGAAGAGAATTTAACAGAATCTTTCAAAGAAAATGGCAGGCTATATATTTTTATGAGTACTGATTCTATGAGTGAACCGCGAACACAGATCTGGCCTAATCCTTGGGCTATCACCCATATATTTGCTAAAAATATTGATGAATTCGACCCGAAAAAGACCTTAAAAATCAGAGGAGATGAAGGTTGGATGGGTACTCCTCAATGGAGTTTGAATGTTGTTCCTAAAGGTGATTACTACGTACAATTGGTCTGGGATCAGAATTCTAATGAATCCAGAATAGACGAGCCGGGTAATATTTACAGCAAGAAAAAGCTGGTTAGGGTAGACGAGAAACAGAACTTATCACTTGCGCTCAGTGAACAAATTGAAAATAGAACTATTGATGAGCACCCTTTGGTTCGTTATGTTGAAATAAAAAGTGATGCGCTGACTAAGTGGTGGGGCCAAAATATGTCTTTGAAGGCATCTGTTTTACTTCCACATAATTATGATAGTGAAAAAGAATATCCCATTCGATATAATGTGGCCGGTTACGGCGGTAGATACACCAGAGTCAACAGACTGCTTAGAAATACAAAATTCATGAACTGGTGGGATTCGGATGAAGCCCCTGAAATTATCAATGTCTTTCTAGACGGAGAGGGACCATTTGGGGATTCCTATCAAATGGATTCAGAAAACAGCGGTCCATATGGACATGCTCTGATGCACGAACTCATTCCTCACATCGAAGATCAATATCGAGGCACGCAGTCTTCAACTTATCGATTTGTCGATGGCTGTTCTACTGGAGGCTGGGTTTCCCTTGGATTGCAATTATATTATCCCGATATGTTCAATGGTGTTTTCTCTTATAGTCCGGATGCTATCGCTTTCGAAAACTACCAGTTGATCAATATCTACAAAGATGAAAATGCCTTCACCAATGAATATGGTTATGAAAGACCGGTTATGAGGGAAACATCTGGCGAACCCATGCTCTCTATGCGAGAATTTATTCGCTATGAAAATGTATTGGGCTCATCGAATACATACCTTAATTCAGGTGGACAATTTAGTGCACATACTGCGCTCTATAGTCCAAAGGGTGACATGGGTTTGCCCAAACCACTCTTTGATCCCAATACCGGAGCAATAGACAGTGAAGTAGCGGAACACTGGAAAAAGTATGACTTTAAGTTATATGCCCAAGAAAATTGGACGGAATTAGGTCCTAAAATCGAGGAAAAAATATATGTATGGATGGGTGATATGGATCATTTTTACTTGAATACAGGCACAAGAGAATTGGACGATTTCTTAAAAACAACACAAAATCCCAGATCAGATGCCGTCTTTGAATACTCTGCCATGGAAGGACACTGCTCACAATT
This sequence comes from Saprospiraceae bacterium, assembly GCA_965230755.1. Taxonomy (GTDB): domain Bacteria; phylum Bacteroidota; class Bacteroidia; order Chitinophagales; family Saprospiraceae; genus DATFJT01. The sequence continues at coordinate 192,135 of CBDDLT010000004.1, forward strand.
CTCGGACAAAAAAGTACTTTTGCAGATTCAAGAGAGAATGGATGAGATAAAAAGAAAGTAACTTTTAAATCGAAAAAGAATGAAAGCTTATAAACTAGGATTTTTTGTCCTATTGAGCATGTTTTTGTCATGTGGACCGACGCAGACGAAAACTGAAACAGCTGACGAAAATGTTCAAGAGGAAACAGAAAAAGGGAAGATCAAACCAAATAAAGAAAAAGATGCTGCCCTACTTCCTACGGTAAATATCCAGCCCAATCAAAAAATTAGTTCTCCCTTGAAGATCAAGGTCAACTCCGAAGGTATTTGGTTCGCTAGTGAGGGAGAGCTTGGGATTGTTCGACTATTGGATAGTGACGGAAATGAATTGGCCCAAGGCATTCTAAGTGCTGATGAGGAGTGGATGAAAGAAGGTCCGGTTATGTTCTCTACCGAATTAAACTTTGATTCTAAAAAAGCGGAAAAGGCCAAACTGATTATTCATAATAATCCCGGAGGTGGAGATGGTGATGAAGCCGGTGAGAAAAAGAGTTTTGAGATTCCAGTGATTCTAGAAGACTAAATACACTCCTAACCAAGTGGCTAACTGATACGATGATGAATGGCCCGTTCAAAGAGCTTATGCTTTGTAGTAAATGTATTGGTTGCATTCAGTAAGTATATCTTTGACTATAAGTACTAATTTAATAGGCTTAGGTAAATAGGTTATTAGAAATTTGACTTAAAGACTAAATTCCTTGAGATAATTTACTCTTTATATTAAATTAGATTTTCTCTAAATTAGACTTATCTACCCTTTGCATAATATATTTAACCAGTAGTTAAGAAATACTGTCATGCAATTTATTATCCAAATTATTGGTACCGGAGCATCTCTTATGTTGGCCTTTTTATTACTCACTAATTATGGAAATAAAAATAGCTTCGGGAACAAGTGGTTGAGTTTTCATGTCATGGGCATTTTTACTCTCTTCATGGATGATATTTTTTCACATGAAAATATTTATTTCTCTTATCCACATACCTATGGTCTTGTTCCGATAGCTGCTTTAATTTTAATTCCTAGTTTATACTTTGCAACTATATTTTATACCCAACCCAATTATCAATATAAGAAAACTGATATATTTCACTTTTCTCCATTATTACTATACTGCATTCTTAATATAACGTTCTATTTTTCAAGTACGGAAGATAAACTCATTGCATACAAGCAAGATTCCTTCGGATCAGAAAGTCTTGATAGCTTGTTAATGATAACCTTCTTTATGCAGGCTTTCATTTATGGGTTTATTATGATACAAATATGGAGTAAGCATAAAAAAATCACATCTATATATTCCGCGAACGACAGTGAGATTCAATTAAATTGGCTCCGAGATTTTATTAGAATAGTTATTTCACTCATTATATTTTGGTTAATTGAAACGATTTTACAAATTGGAATCGTCACATTACTTTTTAATTTGCTTGTACTCGTAGGACTCTTTCTTCTAGCCTACTTTTCTTTAAAACAACGAAGTATTTTCCCAAGCTCCATTCGAGAGCGCAAAGAAATATTGAGTCTGATTCAACAAAAAAAGAAAGAAGTTTCTAGAATCTCGAAAAAAGCACCCATTCTTAAAGATGAAGAACTTACATCTTTAGTAGAGAAACTTGACACCTGTATGAAGAATGACAAACCATATTTAGAAGAAGATATAAACATAGCGCGATTGGCTGATTATGTTGAAACAAGTAGTTATAAGTTATCTTATCTTTTGAACCAATACTACAAAAAGAACTTTTCTACTTTTATTAATGATTTTAGGATTCAAGAAGCTATTAGACTTTTATCTGATCCTGAAATGACACATTTAAATATTATGCAAATAGGTTATGCATCCGGCTTCGGGTCTAAAACAGTGTTCAATACAACATTTAAACGATTGACTAATACAACTCCTACTAAGTACCGAAAACTTATATAAATGGCTTAAAAAATCCTTAAATTGGATTCTTTTTGGTTCTGATTTCCAAATTAGAACACTTTCTAGATTCCATTCCTTTAAAATTGACATCAAAATCCAATTTCAATAAGGAAATTCATTTTTATAGCATAACAATTTAAATGAAATGAAAAAGTACATTTTCTTCTTTGTCTCCTATTTAGTTTTTCCTCAACTCCATTGTCAAGAATTCGATGGTCTTTGGAAGTCACAGGGCTATGGAATTTTTCTTGAAATAGAAAACTCAACTCTAAATTTCTATGAATATACTACTCTAGGAATGTTACATGGAGGGAGTATTCCCTTAGATGGAAATGAAATACCCGAGGTTGGATTCTTACGTTTAGATGATGATTTCTTAATATTTGAAACTGAAGCTGACGATTTTATTAAGTTTGCATCTACAATAGATTTTCCTACCTTGATAAGTCCAGGAAATGATCCAAAAACGAATTATGATGTCTTCTGGCATACGATTAATGATTGGTGTGCCCTATTTCCAATTTTAAATATTGATTGGGATATCGAATATCAGAATAATATTGGATTAATAGACTCCACCACATCAGATCAGGAATTGTTCACTTTTATTTCGAGTTCTTTGCAAAAATTAAATGATGGTCACAGCCTACTGCTAGATGAAGAAAACACTCAAGTATTCATTGGTGGACCACAAAGTACAAGTCTTTGGTTAGATCATGCACAAGAACTTGAAATGCTAATAGAAGAAAAGTATATTATCGAATCAGAATTCATTCAACTATTAGGTGGGTCATTATTATACGGGACTTTGAATGATAATATTGGCTATTTAAAATTAAATAGTATGACTTATGGGAGTGACAATGAACTCACTGATAATGATCATCTTAATTCAGCTTTAGATGAAGTATTCTTTTATCTTGAAGATGTAGACGGACTAATTATCGATATTAGAAATAATGGAGGGGGTTTTGATAGTAATGCGAGATTGATCGCAAATAGATTAACAAAAAGACCACAATTGGCATATTCTAAACAAGCACGATTACAAGAAGAGCATAATTCTTTCTCTGCGTTAAGAGACTTTTACATTGAACCCAAAGGACTACAATTTGTAGATCGGCCGGTAGTCGTTCTAACTGGACAAAACTCGGTAAGTGCAGCTGATATATTTGCCATGATGGCCAAGGAAATAGACTGTGTAACAACTATGGGAACTACAAGTTATGGTGTATTCTCAAATACGGAATTAAAAACTCTACCCAATGGTTGGACGTTATCTTTTAGTCCTGAAAGATATTTAGATATTAATGGAATTAATTACGAACAAAAAGGCATTATACCCGATATCATTGTAGAAGAAAGTCTGGATTCCTTGAACGAGGATATTGATAATGTCCTTGCATTTGCCATTGCAAATATTTCCAGTAACTGTAACATTTCTAGCAATCCGGAAGAGTCAACCACCGAGCAATTCGTTCTGTATCCTAATCCTACTTCAAAGTATGTCCAACTAATATTTGGGAATAACGACAACCATTCCATTACCGAGCTTTCCATATTGAATTCCTTAGGGCAAACTGTTAGAACTTTTGACAAACCCATTCAAAATGCTACTTTGGATCTAGAGAATATTACCCCTGGTTTGCACTATGTGAAGATTCGAGGAGAGGATACTAATATATTAAAGCTACTTATCGCAAATTAAAGAGAAAGTACTTCTTACAAAGAGGAAGGCATATGACATTGTCTCTGAATGTCCTTTAATATTAATTCTATACTTTGAAGTATAACACTAAACGAATATGATTAATTTAGACAATCAATAAAGAACCGTCACGTTTCCTCTTTTCGTGAATTCTTCTTCATTGCCAAAACACTTGATTCGAACATAATAAGCGTAGACGTCCGGATTGACCAGATCTCCGTTGTGATACCCATCCCAACTGTTGCTTAAACTAGTAGTTTGGAACACCAATTCACCCCAGCGATTATACACAGCAAGGTACATGTCTTCTACCAATTCATCTTCCGTTACGACATTGTAGGTGTCGTTTAGCCCATCATCATTCGGTGTAAATGCATTGGGGATGAAGATGAATGGATCATCGCAAATACAAGTATAATTGATTCGAACAGAATCAATAGCTGTACATCCTTTGCTGTCTTCTGAAAGCACCGTATAAGTAATACTCTCCTCTGGCATTGCCTTAGGATTCCGAGTAGTAACCGGATCCAATAGATATTGATCAGGCGACCAGATGAACGTGTCGTCATCATTGGGGCTGGAAGCCATCAACATGGTCATGAGACCTTTGTTTACATCAGTAGGATCTGCTGTGGCGGTCACATTATGATCGTTTTCGAATACTTCTATTACAAATGTGAAAGTCTCGGTACAAAATTGATTCGACACGGTGAACATGCACTCTACGATAGTATCGGTGTCGTAGGATAAGAACAGGCATCCGTTTTCCTCATCAACAACGATGAAATCCAGACAATCAAATATCCAATCATCAATGTTTCCGTAGACATCCGTAATCTTATACATCACTGTATCACCCTCGCAGAAACTGATAGTATCCGCATAAGACACCTTGATGACTTGATTGTCAATAGGGATAGAATCGATGTATTCACAATCCAAACTGTCGATGGCCCTAAAATAAATCACATCTTTTTCAAATACGTTGATCAAAACACAAGTATCCATTTCGAGGGTATCAATAAAGTCTATATCGCATGCCCAGTCTATGTCATAATCCGGGAAGTCCTTGGTGCATATCTCTACAAATGAATCACAAGCAACAACAACATCAGGAAGATCGAAATCGGGAAAGTCTCCGACTATGATGACTATTTTTCTCTCTGTGAAGCAACCAGTTTCAGGATCAGTGACGACCACAAAAATGCAGGTATCATTTTCAGGGCAGGTAAAAGGATTTACAGCCGTCGGATCCGATACCAAGTCCGGTGGGGACCAAGAATATTCATAATCAGAACTTCCATCCGGATTAAGAAAAACTATGCTATCACCAGGACATTTATATATGGTGTCCGGTAAGCTAACAATGATGGAATCCCCTTCATCCACTATAAAACACTCTTCGTCCATGCAGCCGTTCGCATCCGTTACTTTAAGACAATACTCTCCCGCTTTCAGACTATCGCGATCCTCAGTAGTTGGCCCGTCATCCCACATAAAGGTATAAGGAGGGGTCCCACCCATGACTGTTACGTCTATTGATCCGTTACAATCTCCATAGCAAACTGCATCCTCCACAACTCCCGTAATCTTTAATGAATCCGGTTCTCCCACTTCGAAACACTCTTCGACCATACAGCCATTATCATCCGTGACTTTTACACAGTATTCACCTGCTTTCAGACTATCACGGTCCTCGGTTATTGGCCCATCATCCCACATATACATATACGGAGCCGTACCTCCTGTGACTGTGATATCGATAGATCCATCGCACTCTCCATAACAAGACACGGAATCAATATCAGCCATGATATCCAAGGTATCCATTGGTGCAATATCGAAACAGGCCTCAGCCTCACAATCATGGTCATCCGTTACCGTAACACAATACTGCCCCTCTCTCAGACTATCCAAGTCTTCCTCCGAAAATCCTGTACTCCACATATATCGATAAGGCGGGGTACCGCCTGTTACAGTAATATCTATGGATCCATTAGCGACCCCTGCACATAAATTTCCTTCAACATCTCCTTCGATATTAATAGAATCCGGAGCTGTAACTTCAATCTCTCCTTCGTACTCACATCCCTTATCATTGGTTACGGTGTAGCGATAGCTTCCAGGGCCTAAATCACAAAGCGTATCTGTTGTACTAGATGTATGATCCCACTCCAAGTCAAAAGGTCTATGAGGAGTATTGACATCCAAACGTATCTTTCCATCATCGGAGTCATGGCACAATGGATTAGTGACAAATTCGATCACATTAATATCTATTCCCACGTCGATAGCGACCACATTAGAAATAACATAATCATTGCGACAAAATGGATTATAAGCCAATCTGATATAGTAGATATCTCTGTCCGTCACAGGAGGATCATAAAATGGATCCGTAGCATTATTTACTTCAACCCAGATAGCTCTGTCAAAAGCAGTATTAGAGTAATTGAAATACCACTGATATAGAATAGGGTCATTAGGATCTGCCGGGACTGCTTCCCGAATGCTTATCAAAGTATCCGGGTCTATACTTTCTTCACAAGTGGACTGATCTTCTGCAATTTCACCTCCATTCGAAGGCATACAGTTACAATCCAGTACTTCAATGGTTACGATATTGGTCTCCATGAAAAAGTTGAAGCCGGCCTCAATGCATTCTCGGGTAGACACACATCTTCTATATCGTGTGCTAACATCCAAAGGACCTGGAGCCAATTCTCTGCCATCGTAAAGTGTTCCGTCAGGATTCAAGAGAGGGACAGGTGGGGTCCAATAAAAATTTCCATTTTGGTCGAATCTCAATTCACTTACCAGCCACATGTAAACGTAGTTACCCGTACCACCGGTAGGTGGGCTCACCTCAAAGATTAATCCCGGATCATATCCAGGGCCACAACCAGATGAATTACAGCATATCTCTCCCGCAGAGTCTACCTCATATTCACAAGTATCCATAGGGACTTGATCCAAAGAAATATATGTACCATCTGAAAATTCGTAAGTGGTGGTATTGCTATAACCAGCAATAGCCGAAATACCACTAATAGCAGGAATTACTATTACCCAAAGCCACAGGAATAGATGTCTATCCATCTCATTAAATTATAGTTCTCTCATTTTCAAGTGGATAAAGAAAACGAACACAACAGCGGACAACCCTCCTATCCACCATTGCTAATATTTTCTCATTCGCACTCTTAAGAATATTGTATTAAAGAAAATCTTTAAGTATAATATTCTTATCATTAAACGTTTAAACACACTATCCTGCTTACTTGATTTGGTTTGAAAAGCTGGTCCTGTCTGTTTAAAAGTCTTTTCTCATACCCAATATAACACTATTTCACGACATATTCTAAATGCGGCAACCCGACAACAGACTGTAAATCAAAATTATAGGGCAGAAAATGATACATTATATCCGATCTACTATTCCTCTAAAATCAGATATTCTTGTTCATTGAATGATGGATAATTGAGGATCTTTTTGGTGCACATTATCATATTGCTATTACTTATTTCGAAATATTACTATTCGAAACAAGCTAAAAAACGCCAACATGCTAATACGCCAATACGCCAACAAGCTAACACGCCAACACACCAACACCCTAAAACGATGTATCAAAATTCAGATTAAATACACTTTGCCCTTCTCTATCCAAGCTATAATCCACTGCAAACTTGAAGTTGTTAAAAAAGACAAATTCCAGGCTTGGGCCCCAACTGTATAACCATGTGTTGTTGAGATTGGTAATATTCTCGTCGCTGTTTTTAATATATGCCATATCGAAATTGAGAGAGAAATATAACTGATAAGGGACAAAGGGAATATGCTTTCTGACTATCGCTGGAAAACAGTTAAACTTCTTGTCCAATAGCATGTGGTATACCTTGAACCTATTCATAACATACCCTTCTCCGGGTATAAAAGAAGTCTCATAGGCCCTTAAATCTGATAGTTCTCGCGAGATACTCTTCTGAAAATAATAATAATTTTCCTCGCCCCAATCTCTTAGGCCCAGACGAAAATCATTGATTATTCCGGAGGTTCTATAAGGTAGGGTATAGGTTTGGATCCAATTCGACTTAAACCCTTGCGAGCGTAATCCCTTTTGAAAAAGTCCTGATCTCGAATATTCCAATTCTATTCTATTCCCTCTTGTTGCAAATAACACATTCGATCTGCTATCGTAGACCAACTTGATATGCCAGTTGTCATGCCAGTTTATAGAGGAATTGTAAAACATGGGATTCACGACATTGATCGTATCCAAGTAATCCAAATGGACGAAATTGATATCGGTTTCTATGGAAAATTCTCTGGTGTGTCTATATATTAACTTTGTTCCGTAGCTCCATTCGTTCAACAAGGATTGAGATTCATCCCTTAATCGGATCAACTCGTTATCGTCTGTAATGCCAATATCGGCATCCCTACTGGATGAATACTCAAAGCGTGTGCTCATTCTCAGTTTTTGGTCTTGTGTAAGTGGAGGGGAATGATAGTCTAATTTAAACTGCCTTTTGAAGCCCATTTGCCAATCCAAATTAAGTTGATCTGCTCTACCCGTTGTATTGATATGCGTTAAGTTTAAACCGTACAATACCCGATCTATAGAAGCACCATGTTCCTTTATCCAAACCGTATAACTTCTATCTATGATATCGAATTTTGGGATAGGATACAATGGCCAAAGCTCCTTAACGGTAACGGTTACTAAGATGTTCTCCTCCGTTGATTCCTTCAGATGGGTCATAGAAATATCCACATCTGTAAAAATCTTAAGTCTCATTAGTGCTGCCTTGCTATGCTCTATTTTGTTGGTAAACTCCCCATCAATCATATCTCCCTCCTTAAAGAATAGTTCGTTCAGAACAATCCTCTCTTTGGTTTTTTTATTTCCAACAACAATAATAGAATCAATGGTCTGTCCCCAAGAAAAACCACAGGAAATCAAAATAACCAGCGCGACCGACAAGTATCGATTCGTTACAGTTAGTATGATTTTCTCTGACTTCATTGACTATTTCTTTCAAGGCTCAACAACTTCTTGCCCTACTCCTTCCTTTGGTATTCAAACTCACTTCTCTTGATCCAATTGGTATCCCCAATAAACTGAACTTCTTTTCTTACGACCAGTCTATTTACTCCCATGATGTAAATCTCTCTTATCAATGCGCTTCTGTTATCGTTCCCATCCTTTCCCGGATATTCTGTAATGAATTTCACTTCACCCTCCTTTATCGTTTCTCTAAGCTTCAGTGATTTTCCATTAATACTCTTACCGTCTTTTGAGATCGTCCATTTGTCTTTACCATTGGCTTTGGGTTCATTGGGGTACTGATGATGAAGAACTAAGGTGTTTTTCTTGCCTCTTTCAATGATTAGATTTGCAGGCATCGAAAATGGCTTCCCAGACTGATAGTCAATGTATGTTAAGCTTCCCTCCCAGGTCCCCACAACTCTATCAAGATCAGATGCCTCAATGCTAATCTCCGTCGGTTCCGAAACCCCTTGAGCAAAAAGCCCTCCAGAAATCAGAACAAAGGCCAGAACCAAACACCAACAACATTTTCTCATTAATTCTATCATTTTTATCAATAATTTGAATAACGCACATATTACTAAAAGCCAGGGATCGTCCTTTTCGCTGCCGAATCGTAGAATTATTATCTATGAAATTACTTCGATGGGCGGCCTAGTTCACAAACCTTGTCTTCTCGAACGAGTAATGATAACAAAGAAATTGCCCAATAGAAAACATTTTCTATTGGGCAATTTTAAAATATCCTTAAATAATATTAAACTATTCTAAAATATTAGCATTTTCCACCAGCAAGGCAACTTTATTATCTACTACCTCTATTATTCCCTGATCAATCATGTAGGAAAATTCCTCTCCATCACCTTTCTTGATTTCGACCTTCCCAGGGGAAAGCGCTGCGACCAAAGGGGCGTGATCTTTCAAAATCTGAAACTTACCTTCAACCCCTGGTAACAAAATACTTCTAATTTCTCCTGAATACAATTCCTTTTCAGGCGACAATACAGTTAATTGCATTATTTATGTTTTATGCGTTAGCTTCAGCAATCATTTCTTCTCCGGCCTTAACTGCCTCTTCGATACTTCCTTTCAAGTTGAACGCGGCTTCCGGAATGTGATCCAACTCACCATCCATGATCATATTAAACCCTTTGATCGTGTCCTCGATTGGAACAAATACACCAGGAATATTTGTAAACTGCTCAGCAACGTGGAAAGGCTGAGAAAGGAATCTCTGAACCTTTCTAGCTCGATAAACAATCATTTTATCTTCCTCGCTCAATTCATCCATACCAAGAATGGCGATGATATCTTGCAATTCTTTATATCTCTGTAGTATATTGATCACACGCTGAGCGCAGTCATAATGCTCATCACCTACAATTTCTCTCGTAAGGATCCTAGAAGAAGAATCCAAAGGATCAACCGCAGGATAAATACCCAAAGCCGCTAATTTTCTACTCAAAACTGTCGTCGCATCCAAGTGAGCAAATGTCGTCGCCGGAGCCGGATCCGTCAAGTCATCCGCAGGTACATATACCGCCTGAACTGAAGTAATAGAACCTCTCTTAGTAGAAGTAATTCTCTCCTGCATGAATCCCATCTCAGTAGCCAAAGTTGGCTGATAACCCACCGCAGAAGGCATCCTTCCCAATAGGGCCGATACCTCAGATCCAGCCTGAGTAAATCGGAAGATGTTATCAACGAAGAATAAGATATCTTTTCCTCCCGTAGGATCACTCATATCTCCATCTCTATAATACTCAGCAAAAGTCAATCCTGACAAAGCAACTCTCGCACGTGCTCCCGGAGGCTCATTCATCTGACCGAATACGAATGTAGCTTGAGACTCTTTAAGTTTTTCCGTATCGACCGCACTGAGATCCCATCCACCTTCTTCCATGGACTCCATGAACTTATCTCCGTACTTCATAATACCCGCTTCCAACATCTCTCTCATCAAATCGTTCCCCTCTCTCGTTCTCTCTCCTACTCCAGCGAATACGGATAAACCTTCATATCCCTTTGCAATGTTGTTGATCAACTCCTGAATCAAAACCGTCTTACCGACACCGGCACCTCCAAACAATCCAATTTTACCCCCTTTCGCATAAGGCTCAATAAGATCGATAACCTTAATTCCTGTGAATAAAACCTCTGATTCCGTAGACAGATCCTCATAAGATGGTGGCTTACTGTGGATAGATCTCTTCTCTGAAGTACTAACCGGACCAATACCATCGATGGCCTCTCCAATTACGTTGAACAAACGCCCTTTTACTTCTTCCCCAACTGGTACAGAAATTGGATATCCCAAGTCCGTCACCTGCATTCCTCTCTTTAGTCCATCGGTAGCATCCATGGCAATAGCTCTTACGCTATCCTCTCCAAGATGTTGTTGTACCTCAAGAACCAATCTATCTCCGTTGGGTCTTTTAATTTCAAGTGCATTTAATATATCTGGTAAAGTTCCTCCTGTATTTGAAAACTTAACGTCCACTACTGGACCAATTACCTGACTGATTTCACCGTTTAACGCCATGTTTTTGCGATTATAATTTTCTAAGATGGCGCAAAGATAAGTCTATTAATGATTTTTCAAAAGAATATCCCAGTGAATATGGTTGTCCTAAACATCCTTTCGATTACTATTTCGAATTTCCATGTCTACAAGGAAAAATAAAGATAATCTGATCTTACCCTATCACTTCTCTATCAAGTACTTATCATAAAATTCTCTATTGAAAAAGAACACTTTTTTATTATGAAACAGCAGGTACAGTTTCCCTTCTTTTTCTGTGTATTTATCTTTTTGTTCAAACTCCAACAAATAAGACTTTCTATTTTTCTTCTTTTTATTCCTTAAAAGTATTTTCCTGGAAGAACTAATTTCAAATCTACTACCCATATAAACCAACCTATTCTTGTTGTATTTCCTATTAATTCTTCTTTTTGTCGGTTTTTTAATACCCAGATATTCCAAGGGTATTGCATAATCTACTGGCCTATTACAACTCAAACACTGAGCAGCACTGTTTCCAGCATTATACTCAACTGGGCATGTAGGATACTCTTCTATTGGATCCGGGTCTACCGGACAAGTTGGATACTCTTCTTCTATTGGGTCCGGCTCTACCGGAGAACCTGGATAATCTTCCTCGCCCGGATCTGGTTCTGTAGGAGAGCTTGGGTATTCTTCCTCTATTGGATCTGATTCTATGGGAGAAGTCGGATACTCCTCTTCAGGACTGCAATCTATAAGTCCAAATAAGCACCTGAGGTCATCAAAAAAGCTATGGTTCTTATCCTCTACCTGATCATTACTCGAATTAGGAGGACTGCCTCCCGAAAACATTGATTCTGCATCGTAGTCCCAAGTTCCATTGCACCATACAGGCCAAGAACAGGGATCATTGCCCTGATCCCCAAGCCAAACATTTTGCGCCACTTGTAAATCACTAAAAAATAAACATACCAATAGGGCGATCAACAATTTTTCTTTTTTCATTACTTTTTGGAAATGAAGTTAGATTCCGGTCAATCAAAATTCAAAAATTAAAACCCCTACTATCCTTGTGATATGCCCTTATTTATTAGGGTCATTACCTTGCTTATTCAGAGATACATGTGCCTCTGCGGGTCATGAAAAATTATATGGGTAAGATTTTTTGTTCGAATCAAAATGTGCTACCTAAACTTGACAAAAGGAATCTCATGGTACTCATGGGAAAACACGGAATCCCTATAATTCACTCTTTGCTTTACGTGAAGTACATGATCACCTCGCTCAAAGCTGGAAATATCGATATAAGTTAGCAAACCCTTTGATTTTAGCTCTGGGTGTTGGTAGAAATGATAAGTTAAATCGGTGAGTTCAACAGTATCAATTTTTAAATCGAATATTTGGGATAGGCAGTACAAAGCACTATCAGCCTTTGTTTTCGTATTCTTTTCATCCTTATCAATACTTACATTTACTCCTCTGATAAACTCAGTTTGAAATGACCATCGCTTATAGCCATCAAAATCAGGGCAGCTTGCCTCGAGTGCATTTTTGACCATATCCGTATCTGCATATTTCAGGTACACTGGAAAAAAATCTTTTTCTATTTCCATAGAAGGGATGGCGATCTTAACATTTGACTTTTCGTAATCACCTCTCCACTTATCCTGATAATAATTGGCATTAATCCATTGAGTAGCCTCTTTGCCTGGAAGAAATTTATACTCTCCCAATTGTAGGCCGTCTCCAAAAATGATCAATATGATAATATAGGGTATGACCAGTATCAAATACTTCCGTCCAAAGCGATTGTCTATGAAGTTGTAATATAGTGGTCGATAGATGAAGGAAAAACTAAGAAAGTTAAAAAGCCTGTAAAAGGGGTAAAATATTGTTGCCAAAATCTTCTTCCTTTTAAAAAAGCCCAATAAAGTATAGTCAATCAGACTCAAAATGGCCGAGGTCATAAGTACGATAAGTACTACTTTTTCAATGAAATCTGTAACAGGAGATTTGACGTAATTGAAGAACTTAACCACCAAAAAAACTGTAATAAAAAAGAGGAATATCGAAAACACAGAGAATACCAACAAGAAAGTAAAACTGAAAATGATGCTACAAATTTTCTCCAAAGTTTCAAGGTATCGATCGAAGTTCATTCCTCGCCTTTTAAGATAATTTGAAAATTTCGGAGCATACTTTAAAGAGTCTATGTCTATTTCGCCTGACACATATCTCAGACCAATACATCCTATCCAGAAACCTCTTAAAAAAATGTGGATGACCAAATTCGTCTTGGCAATGGTGGATGCCAAAAAAAGTAAGAAAGGGATGATGATAATGAAGGAAGAAGCGGTTTGGCCTCCATTCGCTCTTATATTTAACATCCACGACCCTATTTCATCTCCCGCTGAAGACAGCACTACCAATAAAATACTGGAAATGATTAATTCCAGTTGCCAGCTTTCCTGCTGAAGATATTCCAACCATTTTTTAAACCCTTTCTTATCCGTTTTTTCCATGAATGTGAAATCGCTTGCAAATAAATATATCAATTTTCTGCCACTTGGTTTAATCAGGATAATTCTTTAAAAAGATATATTCGCAACCTTGATCAATTTCAGGATTATGGAATAATCCTTGTTTACGATTACTTGAACAAACATTAGATAAAATCTCTCAGCATGAATGGCCTAAATATATTATTGTTCGCATTGATAGGATTTTTCCTGAGCTCATGTGGCTCCAGTGATAATCATTCCCGTCATCTGAATGATGAAAATGATTACTCTTTCGAGATTGAGAATCTCAGCGACGAAAACTATCCGGATAATCCAGATATAGGATTCAGGTCCGAAAATTATCATGAAGACTTATTTGGCCATGGCAAGATTATTAAGGCCTCCGGTGACTTCAATTGGAATTTCACCTTTCTTACCAAGAGTTCTGATTCCATTGAACTAAAAAATATCGATATATCTGAATTGATTCCCACCATTCCGGAACATGTTAAGTCGAATCAATATCTGAGTTACTTGTCTTGTGTAAATCAGGAGTGGAATAGAAATCAGATTAGATTCAATAAATCTGAATTTACAAGCAATATGCCTTCTATCGTTCGAGTGGATTTAGCCCGTAACTGCTTGAATGCATACTTATGGGAAATCATTGTCTACGTTTCGGAAAAAGGGACTGTTCTGCCGTATTCCCATGGCTGGTTTAGTTTTCCTGTTGATCTCTATGCAGAACTATTTGAGTCAAAAAATAGTATTCCTTTTGCTGTGTACCAAAAGCCGCTAGAAGACTGGATAGATCCAGAGAGCGAGGAGATAGAACTGGGGACATTGAGAAAAGTTATCGATTCCGTAGAAATTGATTTTCGAGATTTGTCGAACACCATGTATCCAGTAAAAGCTGCAAGAAAGAAAAAGTACAAGGAGATCATTCGCCCTGCGAGTTTCAGAACAATGAAGGATTTACAATCCGACTCCACACAATTTGCTACGTTCTCACCGCCGGGTTTCTACGATAAAAGAAATCCCAGAAAAACAGAATTGGGTCGAATTCACACCTTGCAAGACATCCAAATTTTTGAAGTTAAAACCCCGCCTTCTGAAGAGATACTACATGAATTAGTATTGAAATTTACCAATAGAGATGGTATAACTACTTCATTGGTCTTTGGAGGCTTAAATCTCAGTGAATTTCCAGTCCTTGATGAAAGTGAATGCAACGAGGCCTGGAAAAATTCTATGGGAATTGGTAACCATACTTTTTACGAATCCTATCAAGATCACATTGGAAGATCGACTCAACATTCTTCATACTATGCACTGATATTGGATCAAGATGGAAAGTGGTTGGACAGTCATAAAATAGGTATTGACGGACCGATATTCCATTATACCGATGAACAGCGAAAAAGACTGCATTTATGGTTGTTATCTTTCGAACGCCACGCTCTCGTCGGACATTACGCAATAGATCTTAAGGAATAAGTCGTCCACTTATCTATAAGCCATTGAAACTCTGAGAAGGTTTATTCCATTAAAGACAATCTGTCTTCGCTACCTGTCTAACAATGGTTATAACGATTATAAGTCATTCTCGTCCAATAATCCCTCTAAGGAAAATGCCAGCTGATCGATGTCATTACAACCTATAAAAAGATGCTTTCCGTCTTTAGTTCTTATGCTCAAACCGTTCCTCCCCGTAAGAGAGTACCAAGCTTCTTTAGCAAATCTGACATTTCCTCCATACCATTGCGAAATTCCGGAAGTTCTTACAATTCGACAAGACTCAACATCTTCCCACAAGATCCTTTTAGCTTTTTTATGAAGTGGGAAGAACTTATACTTTATTCTCTTGGAGTTAATAGACAAATTCAATCGCAATCTTTGAAACCAAAGCAACCCAACGATACAGCTAATAGCGATAGCCAAACACATGATCATATTCGCCGTACTGCCCGCCTGAAAAAAAGCAGATTTCACTAATCCAATTATCGAAGCAATCAAGACCGATCCCAGAAAAATATAGGTCATCCTATCACTGAAATATTGTTTCTCTTTAAATCTCTTTTTCATTTCATTTACTTTAAATAAATGATGTCACCGACTCTGAAGAAGGTGATGATTATATTACAAAAGTAAATGATTTACATTAAATTTACAATTAATTAATATTAAATTAACAATAAAGCGATCATCCTGAGCTGCTGGAATGCTTATTAAACAAGTCATTTGTCCCTCCGCTACATCGGGTATTATGTTCTTTTCTTCAATAGTTTTTTAATAACATTAAGCCATCTTATCTATCATAGATAATTAGCATTTGCTAAACCTAGGCGGGTACAGAAAACAAAAAAAGAGAGCGCTGATGCACTCTCTTTTACTGCCTTAAAAAAAGGGAACCACTCTATCACCAATTCTAATTGCCGTCATCATCATCTTCTTCACCCTCATCGTCTTCTCCCTCTTCGTCCTCATCTTCCTCGTCATCTTCATCCTCGTCCTCGTCTTCCTCATCATCTTCATCCTCTTCATCTTCACATTGCTCGAAAAGCTCATCTAATTCTTCTTCTGAATTGACCTCCAGGGTAGTTCCATCCTCAAAGCTTACCGATATCGGGAATTGAACGGTTAAGTCTTCTTCCGGCTCTGGCTCTTGATCATAATATGCAATCAATGCCTCCTCTAATTCCTGATCACTTCCTACTTCTAATGTTGTTCCATCTGGGAACACAAGTGTAATAGGATAGTTTATCTCAAAACAGTCATCCAACCACTCCTCATCCGGGCAATCATCTTCATCATCCTCCTCGCCTTCTTCATCATCCTCACCATCCTCATCTTCGCCTTCTTCATCATCACCTTCTAGTTCCTCACATTGATCAAAAAGATCTTCCAAGTCAGAATCGGAATTTAGCACCAAACTTTGACCCTGAAAAATTGCAGTTACGGGATATACCAAAGAAAGATCTTCATCTGAATCCTCATTTGCATCATACCATTTATCCACTTCTTCTTCTAATTCATCCATAGAATTTACAGCCAAAGTGCTACCGTCGGGATAGGCAATTTCTACTGGAAATTCGAAAGTAAAACAATCATCCTCAAGTTCTTTCTCTGTCGTATCCCTACTTGTCAACTGCTGAATCGTGGATTGATTCGTAGAAGCAGTATTAGTAACCGGATCGATACCTTCATCTTTGTTGCAGGCGTAAAAAGCAAGACCTACAAGTAAAAGCAACCATAATTTCTTCATCACTGAACTAACTAGCATCTCATTAAATTTTAGTTTTAAAAATAAGTTTCAATGCTAAAACAAGCTCATCTTTATTTACCCTACCGGAAAAGAAAAAAAATTACCAAAAAATTCGAAAACTGAGCTGTGGCGTGATTCCCAGAAGGTATTTGTCTAAGGTTATGATCTCCGGAACTTCTTCTTCACCTTCCTCTTCTTCTTCAACATCTCTCAAAAAGTAATTGCGCGAATACTGGTTGCTTGTGTTCAATATATTGAGAATGGAAAGGCCAAATTCTCCTTTCAGATTATCCCCTTTCAATTGAAAAGTATATGCACCGGAAAAATCCAGTCTGTGATATTCGTCTAGCCTACTATTATTGAAATTTTCGAAGTCCAAATAGTAAGTAGTTTCCTCATCTTCTTCGTTAAACTCTGAGGCCACCTCATCCTCCGGAATAAAATAAGGCAATGCGCTTCGGTATTGATAAGTTAAAGAAATTCTTACTTTGTCCCAGGTCAAACTATTGATAAAACTCAGCTTTTGTGGTTGATCAAAAATGGAAGGAAAACTTCTCCCCTCATACTCATTGGATGTGCTCTTGCTCCAATCATAATTGACCCACATCAGATAATTCTTCCAGGATTTCTTCACCAAAAGTTCTATTCCCCTAGTACTATTAATAAACTCAGTATAATAGTTGTCATTATCCGGTACTACCATCGTATTAACAGAAGAAAGTCCGTCTGTTTCAATCCAATATCCATTAATATCAACCAGCCAACCATTTTTAGAATAAATCATACCAAGAGAAAGCTTATTGGATAGAAGGGACTCGTCATCATTAGGATCATTCAATGTCCAAATATCGATCAAGGGAATATTGCTTTCTGCAATTTCAATTCGCTTGGTGATGAACTGATGAAAGCGACCACCGGAAAATTTTAATTTAAAATGGTCATCTATCTTATATCTCATATTTAGTCGTGGACTAAAATAGGATTGCTGATCCGATTCCCTAAGACTATTTCTAAAGCCCACTTCTGCCAGAAATTTCTCACTGCTCCACCTGATTTCAGAAAACAGATTATTGAATTGATCATCTCTTTCTACAAATTCATCGTAGGGCTCTTCGTAACTGGATCGTTCTTGAATTCCGTAATTTACAGACTTGCTTTCCCAAGAGTAACCCAGTTTTGCGATGACATTCGAGTTGAATTGATAGGTCGTCTTCACACCCCATTGCTGATCTAAAACACTACTTGAAATATTCGTACTAAAAAAATCCATCTCATCTTCAAAATCTCTCAAGGAGGAAACAGATTCATTATCGTTGGCGGATCTATGGTAAAATAAGTCTAAAGAAGAACGAGTACCTAAACTGATTGAGGAGTTAATTGCCAAAGCCGAAGTATTCTCTTCGAATCCTTCAGTAATATCAAATTCATCCTCCTCAAATGCAATCCTTGTCTGAAAGTCATCCTCTGACTGGAGGAAGGAAATACTCGTTGTCCATCTTTCCCAAGGTTGAATAATGATTTTTGAAGAAAAATCGTAGAACATAGGGCCTGCATCGCTAAAACCCTCTACTTCTTCTCCTTCCTCTGAAACTTCTTCATTCAGGTTGGCACTTTGAAATGTCTTATCAGAATAACTGGTAAGCGTAGGGCTTTCGAATACATCCGTTATCGATCTTCTATAAGATAGACTAATGCCCAGTTTATCATTGACAATCGGTGCCCTGATGTTAAAATGACTCTCGGTCAGATTCGATCCAAAGCTTCCGCTCGACTTTTTTCTAATCTCATCACCTAGTGATATCTCTATCAGGCCACCTACTCGATTATCGTATTTTGGATCAAAAACATCCTTGTGAACATTGACTTGATCAACCGTATAAGGATTGATCGAAGATGTCATTCCGAAGAAATGGCTTGCGTCGTAAAGATTCACTCCTTCCCATACGATTAGGTTTTGATCCGGATTATTTCCTCTCATGCTGATATTATTCGTGCTCTCGTTATGGCTTGAAACCCCGGGTAGAATTTCGATCATTTTCAGAATATCGTCTCCCTGTGTAGCTAGTTTTCTCCGCATCACATCGGGATTCATTTTGTAGCCTCCGTAAGTTTCACCCTCGACAATTCCCTGAAGAATATATCCTGTAATGGTAATGTCTTCTCCCAGCGTGTTCAGATTGGGTTCTATATACTCGGTAGGACAGGTGCTTTTATTCCAGTTTGAAATGGCTATTTTTTTCGAATAATAGCCCACATAACTCAATATTATTCTGGTGTTCTTTGTCCCTGAAAATTCGAATTCGAAAAATCCCGTAGAATCCGTATACACTCCTACGTTTTGGTTCTCAACATATACATGACAGAATTCCATTGGAATATCCAGAGAATTATCTCTGATGTATCCGCATATGCGATGAGTAACAGACTCTGCAGTCTTGATTAAGATGGTATTTCCTGTAAGTTCATATTCCAAATCCGTCGAAGCCAAAACCTCATCCATTGACCTCAATACATTCGACAAATAAAAATCTCCTGAGTAGCGATATCCCTGAAGTGATTGGGGGTCATAGTTGAAAGTATACTTTGTGTTGCGTTCGACTTCATCAAAAATTTCTTCTAAGCCCATATCCTCGAAGTGACTTACCTGGCCTTGCGCCAGAGATAAGCAAAAGCTCAAAAAAAAGAACAAACAGAAATTCTTACGCAAATTGGATTATTTTGAAATTTCTAACTTTTTACCATCCTCACTTATTGTATAGTTAAGTCCTAGGGGTACACATATTTGACTCATTGCTTCTGTAATATTATCATGAGTAAAACTCCCTGTAAAGTACTGATCAAGACTAGGCACCTGAATTTCCACATCGTACTGTCGCTCTACTTCCCTAAAAACGGACGTCACTTTTTCATTAGAAAATTTAGAAGAATTTTGTGTCCAATAAGGTTTAGTCTGCTCAAAAGTTTCTTTCTCGCTCAGTTGACCTTTGACCATACGTGTTTCCTCCTTCGCAGTCAATATGATTTCTTGACCATTCCTTGTTACTCGTACTTTTCCAGAATAGCATTCTACCGCAAATGTCCCATCCCAAGATCGAATATTGAATGAAGTTCCTAAAACTTCGATATTTCCATACTCTGTGCTAACAATAAAGGGCACTCCTTTGCTCACCTCAAAAAATGCTTCACCTTTAAGTTCTACCTCTCGACTTTCATCCCATTTTTTGGTGTTAAACTCGATACTAGAACCGTCATTTAATTTCACCTTGCTACTTTCGAAAAAAGCGTATTCTTTAACATTTCCATACTCGGACTGAATGGTCTGCGAGGTATCCCTCAGGAAGAAATAGGCACTGGCTACTAACAAAATAGATGCTGCAATTCCAGAATATCTCATCCAGAGTCTCTTGACGCTTACTTTAGAATCTATAGACTTCCTTAATTCTCGATAAGCTTCATCCTTATTGTAGTCGGGAGTTGCTAAGGCATCCGTCTGTTCAATGATTGCCTTTAATTCTTCTAATTCTCCTGACTTTTCGAGCTCTCTTAGCTCTGATTCGGAAATATTATTTTCCAGCCATCTGGCATAAAGTGTATCTTTTTCTGCCATATCATACAATGTTTTATACTAAAACAAGGTAACACGCGTTTACCCTAAATTTTTTTATAAATTTTTCTCAATGCCATCAATGCCTTGTGCATTCTTTTTTCTACAGCCTTAACACTCAGATCCAGTTCTTCAGCAATTTCTCTGTACTTCTTTTTGTCTATTCGGCTCATTAGAAAAACGATTCTTTGATCCTCTGGCAATTCCTCTATGGCGCTTAGAAGACTTTTTTTAAACTCTTCTTCCTCCATCTTAAATTCAGGAGTTTCATTATCGTTTTCCTTACTGATACTGCTCTCATACTTTAGCCGTACCTTATTATGGGCAACATTGTTGAGTAACATATTCTTTGCAATCTTGTACAAGTAGGATTTCGCTTTATCCACCGGTACCTTAGCGCAATTCTGCCACAACTTGACGAATGCCTCTTGAACTAAATCTTGGGATAGTTCAAGATTGCCCGATCGATAATAAATGAAGTTTCTCAAAGGAGAAGAATGGTCATCAAATATTTTTTTGAAGACGCTCTCATTACAAGGAGTTAAATTCATGGTATCAAAATAAGCCCATTTTTATCAAAAGTAGAAAAATCGAGTTCAAAAGAATAAGACTTTCAATACGCATTCTCTAGTAAAATAGTATAAATTGACTTAAATTTGGATTCGTGCAGCGTAAACTTAATTTAATCGAAAGTTTTTATAGAGTTTAGTCTTACGCCAGTGTTAGAAGTTCAGAATTTCATACGAGAGTTAGAAATAGTAACGCACATCTTTGTATGGAACCCGGCACTCGCCAAGTTCTTAGGAAAAATCAGAAACAAACCAGGGGGGGTGATGTTTTTCGCTAATGTGGAAATTCCTTATGAGCCTATAAAACATGAAAGTGTAAGGAACTCTATTTCTAGATAAAATAAAGTGTCGATGTCATGAATAAAAGGTCTTTCCTTAAAAATACAGCGGGCTTACTCATTCCCTCTTTACTGCTTCAGGACTACTACTCTCTTTTTCAGAGTGTGAGTCATATGGGTGCAAGGGAATTGTCTTCGAATGAAGAGTTTTGGCAAGATGTCAGAGATGGATATGATCTGAAGTCAGAATACATTAATCTGGAAAATGGATACTATTGTATCACTCCGAAAGTCATCCTTAACGCATACAAAGCCCATATTGACCATATCAATTTGGAAGGTTCCTATTATATGCGGAAGAATAGAATAGAAGACAAGAAAAAGATTACCGCGGAACTGGCCAAAATATTGGGAGCGGATCCTGAAGAAGTTATCATTACAAGAAATACAACGGAATCTTTGGATACGGTGATCAGCGGCTACTCATGGAAAAAGGGAGATGAAGCCATATGGTCTATCCATGATTATGGATCCATGCAAGACCAATTCTTACTCATGGAGAAAAGATGGGGAATCTCCAATAAAATTGTGACCCTGCCTCTCCACCCAAAATCGGATGAGGAAATAGTCGAAATATATCGACAGGCCATCAGCCCTAGAACTAAACTGCTAATGGTATGTCATATGATCAATATTTCGGGTCAGATACTACCTGTTCGGAAAATCTGTGATATGGCTCACGAATATGGAGTAGATGTCATGGTAGACGGCGCTCATACTTTTGCCCATCTGAATTTTTCGATATCCGATCTAAACTGTGACTATTACGGAACCAGTCTTCACAAATGGCTCAGTGCACCCATAGGTTCCGGATTGTTGTATATGAAGAAAGAAAAGATCAATGATCTCTGGCCTATGTTTGCAGAACACGAACGGCCCAATATGGGAATTAACAAATTCAATCATACCGGCACTCATCCACCACATACCGACCTAAGTATTCTCAATGCCATTGAATATTATAAGATCATGGGAGCTGAACGCAAGGAAAGCAGGCTGCGATTTTTACAGAGATATTGGTCGGACCAACTTAGAGAAGTCCCCGGGGTAGTACTAAACACCCCTGTAGAAGAGAGCAGATCATGTGCCATTGCCAATGTTGGAATAGAGGGAATGAAGCCACGAGAAATGGCGAATATATTACTGGACAAATACAACATTTGGACTGTTCCCATCAATAATGATCCCATCATTGGTTGCAGAATAACTCCCAATGTATACACCACCACCGCTGAATTGGATCAATTAGTATCGGCAGTGAAGAGCATGGTATAGGAATATGAGTGCCAATATTATTTAACCACTAAATGCCCGTTAAGGATTTTTCCATCTGTAATCACAGAATAGAAGTATGGCCCTTTTGAGAATTCTTCCATTGAAATCTTGGATAGAGAATTTTGGAGGATCACATCCTTTATCTGCTTCCCGGAAGCATCATAGATATGCATCCTTCCGCTTAGGTAGTCTCCTATATCGATGATTAATTCTCCCTTGTTATCGACGGGATTCGGATATACCAGAATCGCTTGCTCATCTTCTTCATTTACAGATACAACCTCGATCCTAGAGTACTCAAATTTGCCATCTAGATCTACAATCTTAAGTCGGTAGTAGTTATTCCCTTTAGATAAGTCCTCGTGATCAAAAGTATAGTCTCTTTTTTCTCGGCTATTGGGACTAGGAGGTAATACACTTCCAATTATTTTAAAATCAATTCCGTCCAAAGAATGCTCAATATCGTATCGATCCAGATTGATTTCAGTAGCTGTGATCCATCTCAGTTTCGCCTTGTCTTCATCTATTAATTGAGCTTCAAATGACAAGAGTTCAACAGGTAAGATTTCGGTTTGCGGATCATTGGATGTCAGCTGAAACTGACTAAAGCTTGTAAGATTACAAGTATTGTCGAATGAGAAATGCGGATTAGCTCCCCCACTTACTGATGAGGCATTACACATATGACTCCAATTGCTCAAATATTCATTATCACCGCGCTTGTGTAGCTGAACTACCGATGGATCATTAATGGCTTCAATGGAAGGTTTTCTGTCATGTGGTAAAAACCTAATCTCTTCCAAGGCAGTGAAAACATCATTCGTACCGTAATTATTGATGATCCAATAATAATTCAAATGGTCATTTGCATTCGGAAGAACATTCGGAGGCATATTGATTCTACTCACGACCAAGTCTCCATCAGGATAAGCAGCTCCTGAAGGAAATTGCATTTCTACACCAGTATCTCCAAAATAGTAGCTTCCTTGAGCATCAACCCTTTGACGATGGCTTAGTCCACCACCAATCGGAGCATCCGAAGTCACTCTTATAATATTCTCCGATTTCAGTGATGCATGATATCCATTTCCTGATCTATCGTAAGCTATTTCTCCTTTTCCTTCATTGAATTGGTAATAAGCGATCAAGTCAAGGTCATCAATTACATCTTCCTTGGTCAAGTGACGCAATTCTCTAATCTCATTCATATCCAGGGCCCGATTCCAAATACAGACCTCATCTATCTCTCCAATAAATCGTCTACCGCTACTATGGCTATCCGCCCCTATTCGGGTAACGCCGTTGAATTCTTCAATGTTATTGGCAGTTACATGAGTGGAGGGAATTCCATTCATGTAAATCACGGTTCTATTTGCATCGACTACCAAAGCGATATGTGTCCATTCTCCTAATGGCACCGTATGACCCGAATTCCAGCCCCAATTACCCCCATTCCAGTGATACCTCAGTTGATTATTAGTGCCAATATTTATTCCAGCCGTAGTACTTCCATCCCGACTAAAAACAATACCTGCCCAATCATTCTGGTTGCCATCTGCTCTTATCCATGCTGTAATGGTTAAGGTATTAGTATTGAGATCCAAGGCAGGTATATTGGCATAGCTATTATAGATTCCGGACAGACTCAATGCATCGCCCGGTATCGTGTCCACATCACATAGACTTTCGACAGCAACCATATTTGTCCAGGTCTTGCTATCCATATCTCCTTTTCCATCCATTATGCTCAGCGTAACATCATAGGAACCATTCTGCCCAAAAACTACTTTTGGATTCCTTGCTGAAGTAGAACTAATATAATCCGGAACAGGGTCTATCGACCAATCCCAAGAAGCACCCTCATGTTTTAGAATAGAATAGCATTCGAACTGCACGGTATCCTGTGCACAGAAAATACTATCACTGTATGTAATGGCCTGAGCAATGGGGGAGAACAAGGTATCTTCCATGGCTCGAGCCCAAACACCTCTACCTCCGGTACCGAGCCTGAGTTCCCCATCGCGATAAAAAGGATTCAGTCGAAGCGACCTTACTATTAGTGGCAAGCCCTGGCTGTAATTGACCCAATCACTTGTCATATTATCCCAGTAAAATACATCATATACACCAGCAACATAGACGATACCGTCAGTACCACCTTGAAAGAGTATATCGCGCATGGGTTCTTCGTCTAAAGATGGTGTCGTCATATTGGTCCACGATGTTCCTCCATCCGTTGTTCTCTGCACCTTGGTACCATTCGCTCCATTGGCTTGGCATATCCATACCTCATCTTCATCAGAGGGATTGATTGTAATGAACATTCTCCTTCTATTTCCGGAAAAATTGTCCGTTCGAACCCATGATTCCCCTCCGTCAGTAGATTTCCACACTTCATCTTCTGTCCAATAACCTCCATCCGGATTTAGAATGCAATACATGACCTCGGGATTGCTTCTAGATATTTCTATTTCGTAGACCATAGAATTTGGGTTGGCGAAGCTGTACAAGACATCGAAGGAAATACCTCCATTGGTCGACTTATATATTTTATTGTCTCGACCGATATAGATGTGATTCGAATATCTGTAGTCATAGTAAACGCCGCTGGACTGACCCAAAGTGTATGCTTCATTTGCCCTTAGTGGGAAGCTGGCATGATTGATCACTGGATCACCCAAAACTTTTGGGATTGTTTTTACTGAAGTGTTTGGACTGCTGTAATGCGTTCTATAAAGAAGTTTCCTGCTGTTGATTGGGTCTACATATCCTGTTGCTTCCTCTACTCCACCAATATGATGTGCTTTACCCAAACCGTAATCTTCAAACCAGCCTGTAGTTCCGTCATGGTATTTTCCTCCTACATAAGTATCTTCATTCCAACCTGTATTGAATCCCCAAAAATGCGATGCCTGTATGCCTTTATGCAATACGGTCTGGGTAAGCAATTCATCATTAGAATAATTCAGCCCTCCATCCGTGGCCACCCATATATCTTTGCCGATAACTTCGATGTCTTGTACATCCGCATGTACATCTGCAAACCTCAGAGAATTTGCCGCACCAATCGATTGAAAACTTGCTCCACCATCAGAGGATTCCGCCAGACGGATCGTAGCAACCCATAATTTATCAGGATCGTTGGCCGATACTTCCATATCAAAATTATAGAAGCCCTGATGATAACCTCCTGAATAAGCAGCTACATTCCATGGAGAAGCACCATTGATCGCTCCATATGGGCCTCCGTCTTGTCCATCCGGATCAGTCCAATTTTCTCCTTTATCATCGCTCTTATAAATACCTATCCAACCATCATCTCCCGACTTGGAAGCGCCAATAAGGCAAACATAGATCAAATCAGGCGAAGCAGGAGTAACTCCAATTTTCCCACCTCCTTCACTGGCATTAGGAACATCTGCAGGACTGTACCAATCATTGTCTTTTAATGTCCATGTATCTCCCGCATCATCAGAACGAAACAACTCTGCACGGACGGCAGAAGCATTTGACTTGAGCAAGTACACAGTATCTGCATTATTAGGATGAAAATCGATATCGTAACAGGCTTCGCTATATACTTGCATCCAGTTATCTCCACCATCATTCGATCGAAACAATCCTGTAGTACTTACATGAAAAATGGTGTCATGGTTTTCCGGGTGAAATTTAAATTCACTACCTGTGCCATCCGTAAAATACTTCTCTGTCCAGGTAAGACCTCCGTCTAAGGAAAGAAAGATTCGTCTATTCGAGGCCACAAGAAAATAGTCTTCATTCGTGGGATGGATTTTTACTGCGGTGTTTCCTCCGACAAAAACT
>CBDDLT010000005.1:0-360569 GCA_965230755.1 Saprospiraceae bacterium
GACCAAATCAGACTTCCTTCGGTTGTCCGCTAGGTATACTTGTCCGTTATGGATAATATAGAGCGCTAAATATTTAAATTATAATGAATTTAACTGAGGTTAAATAATTTAAAAACGAAAAATGAATTTATGTTCTTAGGTCATTGGCAGCCGTCACCAGAATCAACACGTAATGGTCCAGATTCCTTTGTAGAATGTTTCGAAAAGTTGGATTCAGGTTTTAGCCTACAAGAAATGGGTTTTACTTCTGACACAACACTTGGACAAATTAGACGATTTTGTTATAGGTGGCGATTTGCAAATTCGTTTAAGGGCTTAGAACTAAAGGACTATCATGAAAGCACAATAATGGGCTATACGGCTCTAACTAAAGTGTTTTTTACTTTTTCTGTTTTGGAGAGATTTGTCAAATTTATTGGTCAAGAATGGCATTCTTGTGCTTCTCTAATTCCTCAAAAAGATATCGATACACTGAATCAACTGTTTCATCCGACAGATTACAATGATGGGCTTACACATTTCCTATCAGAAAGAGTGAATTATCGATTAAATCAAAGATTAATAAACTTGAAAGGCGGAACTAAGTCAGAAATAATGGCACTTGGGGCAGCTATTAGACACATTTTTGCTCATGGTCATCTGACAGCGCATCCTGGAGGGGTAGATTCTGAACTAATGTGCATAATGAATTTAAAATTATCAAAGGTAATGCTCGATCTTATGAATAGAGAATTCTCGAAAAAAGTGAATTCTATTTAACCGTAATATAGATTCTAAGTAATGAAATAAATACTATCCATAACAATGTTCATGACGATCATGCTCCTGACGTCGCACGCTGCATGTACTAACCGTTATGAGTAAGCAGAATGAAGAATAGAACTGTACATATAAAATCAGACAAACGAGTAATTCTAAGTACTTGGCAAACAATTGGACATTATTCATTTATGCTAGTGCCTCTAATATTTCCAGCATTAGAATTGTTTAACAAATTAAGTGGCAAAACAACGGTTAATTCTTTTTCAATTACATTTCAATTGATTTGTGTTTTGGTCAGCTTGGCAATCGGATACTTTAAATGGAGAGAACTATTTTATTATTCGTTAGAAGAGTCAAGAACTGATAAAGAGTTTGAAAATGCTGTATTAGCTTCTGCGAACAAACTAAATTGGAGAATTGATAAGTTGAATAATAGCAATGTTTATGCCATTGCGATCAAGCCATGGAAAAGTAGAGATTCTCAATTAATTCAAATTTCAAGACAAAAAAGCAAAATTCAAATTAGTAGTATAAATGAGCCTGGTTTTCTTACAATTCCAGATGTTTTCGGAACAAACAAAAGAAATATAAATACATTCCTTCATTACTGCTATCACTCAAACAAAATTGAAAATTTAAACGAAAAAGTAATTCAACATTTAAAAGACGAAGAACAAAAGATAGAAAACGAACCAGAATGGAATTTTAAAAATACTCTAAAGAGATTAATTGCATATCTGTTTTGTTTAGGGTTTTTAAGCCTTGGAATTGCATTCTGGATTTCTGATGGCTTCAGTTTTTTAGTATTGTTCTAATGCCTTTTGGGATTGTCATATATTGTATTTGATATTTATGTAATGTGGACAAAAAGAAACAATGCCAGCTCATAACAATATATATCAGATCATGTCTCTTTATTCCTCAGAGAGGATCCATATAATCATCCGTCACTCACAAGCAAGATGAAAAAAAACTTCAACGAATGAAACTAGAAATTATAAAAGAACAAATAGACTGGGTTGATAATTGGACTTTTAATCTAATTTCAGACATTGACGAAAATGATTGCGGAATAGTTGAAGTCCTGAATACCAGTATAAATTGGGAAATCGGACATATAATAATTTCAAAATATTTTCATTCGGTTCAGTCTATTCTTGATAAGGATAACAGAATTATAACTGAATTAAACCAAAAAATGCCAATAGCTGAACTGTTTAAATATTATTTTGCAGGAAGTAACCCGCTCGAAAATTGGAAAAACAGACCAAACAAAAAACAGTTACTGGAATATAAAAACGAAATTGACCTCGGAACAAGTAGGATTTTAAAAATACTGACTGAAAATAATCTTACTGACCAAACTGAAATTGGAAATCCGGTTGCGAAAACTAAATATGAGGCATTGACTTTTACATTTAAACACCAAATGTGGCATAATGGACAAATAGCAATGATAAAGAGAATAATTGGATAAAAGCCAGAGGGTAACAATAGCTGTTTAATCACAAGAACGAAATATATAACGCGACGAATCCATCTTTTACTTTCATTCCATCACATATGGGTTTAAAATCAAATAATATAATTGTATTTTACATTACTGATTTCTTCAAATATTAAATTATGAGAAACGCATGCCTCTTTTTCGCAATATTGTTCTGTAGCTTACAACTAATAGCCCAGCAAAACACTTTGAAAAGAATGTGGACTGCTCCTTACGTTTTACAGGGACACGATGAAAGTTTTTCCTTCCAAATAGAAGCAAATGATATTCAATTTGATTCTATTCAAGCAGTTGCAACGCTATTTGGAATCCCCCTACCATTCGGCGAACCTATACTTTCTCAATATGGAAATATTACCGATAGAATCGTTTTTTTGGATGATGGTTTAGCGGATGACAAACTGATGGGTGATGGAATTTATACCGCCTCCAATCTCAAATCATTGTTAACTATGGAAGACGATGACATTAATATTCCCAAGTCTTACGACTTTGAAATGAATGAAATATTGTTCTTTTCCAGAGGAAGTAGCTTAACGGAGCCATCTAATATGAATTTTCAAGTGAGGTTCTATAATCCAACATCCGTTCCTGAAATAAATAATGTGAATTCGAATTTTCAACATACGAGCTATGTTGTTAATATCGTAGATGAAGATTTGGAGTACGAAGAATACAATCTGCACGAAGCATATGAAAGTTACTACGAGCATTTACCTGATGACCGGCATTCCATTATTGTTGTCTCTACGGAAATATCGAAAAACACACCAACATTTTCAGGGAAATCAAACAGAGTAGCTAATGATGTCGAAGGAATAGGTTTGAGTATTTTTGACTATTCAGACATACATAACTCAAATGGTGTATTAGAACAATGTATTGTACTCGCCAATGGATCAGAGGATGGTGGGGTTCTTTTGCATGAATTGCACCATCGATGGGGAATTGCGATGCCAACAGAATTTCACCTGAGCATTGGAGGTCATTGGCTACGTACGTTTGAAATGAGTGGCGGTGGAGGTCCTACAGATATTGTGGAGAAAATCGTCGCTAATGGAGATAGCACCTATAATGTATATTATAATGATACAAGGAATTGGAATTCGTTTCATGCTATTGATATGTATTTGGCGGGGTATGGCTCCGTAGATGATATTAAGTTTCCCATCAAAGTCATACTCAATCCGACTGTTATGGGAGCAGATACGGACGGCAGTACGATAATGTATTCTGAAGATACCTTGTTGTATATTACTAAAGACCTTTTTATTGAAAAACTCGGAATCCGAAGTCCTGACTATCTAGATGCAAGGCGGGAACAGCGAGTCGCTATGATGGTAAGAAGTCAGCGACTATTGACGCCTGTCGAATTATCCTATTTTCATAAAATAATGTTAGAACATGAAAAAACTGTAAATAGCATTTACAGCCCATATACCTATTTCGATCTATGTAAAGGAGAAGGTAAATTGATTACAAGAATTTATGACTTTACATCTTCTGTCGAAAACGATCCAATTCATACAAGTAAAATCAATGTTTTCCCTAACCCGGCAGGGACTAAATTAAATATTGAATCTTTGCCAGAACATAATTTAGCAATTCAATCTGGTAAAATTCTAAATTCGAAGGGAAGGGTCGTTTTGAATTTTAAATATGAGGATAAAATTCCGATTGACATTGATAGTTTGAGTCCAGGTGTTTATTTTCTATTGATAAAGATTGGAGAAGAATGGCATTCTCAGCAATTTGTGAAAATTGAATGACATTTACATAGGTTTGACAATTGGATTGAATAACTTTTACCAACACATCGAACCCAAAAAATGAATTATAATAGAATGCTTTGATTGCTTAGCTATCGGCTGACCGCATCGTTGTAGTTCGACCTAACGAGTCTATGGTGACTTTAAGACTGTTTCTTATGCATTTTAAGGCTTCTAGCATTCGAACTTAAGCAGTTTAAAAATAATGCGCTTAGATTGTAGCGATACATTATCAATGTCTATTTTAACTAGAAAAATGAAAAAACTACTAGCTATAATATTAATCCTAATAACAATTCTACTCTGCTCCTGCACAAAAGATGGGATTGTAAAAGATTTCAGTGATATGTCCAAGCTCAGAGATAGCTTATCTCAAGTTTTTCCGGACGAAGATATTCGAACGAACATATCAAATGGATCTTACATCGTTGTTTCATTTGTTAATTCGGATTTGAAGAAATTAGAAAAAGCAGAAAAGGGTGAAATAGCCAAAATAGTAGGGCTTATTACAAGTCACTTTTTTGATAAAGAGAGGGTTTCTAACGGAAGTCTAGCTTTCGTTACCTACAAAAATTATATTGTTTTTAAATATACCATATCTACTGATGCTTATGACCTTCAGATATCTGAGTAAAGCATTTAATATGGACAAATACTAAAATGATGAATTTGCAATATGCACCTTGTATCTTGAACACCTAATCAAAGCATATGAATAAAAAAAGCCAAAGGATTAATGATCTATTGGAAGCCTGTAAAATAGCTCGTTCTTGCCTTAAAAAATCCGAACTTCTGGACCCTGAAGAAATTGAATTTAGATTGATCATCGTGGACTATTCTGAAAGTTTTATAAACGACTCTGATGGAAAAATAAGCTCCTATCAACTGAATTCGATAGAGAATGAGTTGCTAAGCTATTGGAATAACTACTTGAATTTAGAAACAGAGAAGTTTTGGAATCTTATTGATAAAAACGGCATCCGGATTAACCGAAAACCAACCTTTGAAAAAATCATAGCTCAAAAGAGATTTAAGAATGTAGAGCAAGCCATTGATGTGTATAATGATCTGTACACAAGGCCCATAAGAAACTATGACAATGAAGAATTGAAGTTCAAATTGGATAGTCTGTATGAAATTGTAAAATTGGACAGAGATAAACGAATAAGTCAATTCAGGAAATGGATCAGGAACAAAAGAGTTTCCGTATCTGACAGAATGAAATTTGGAGAGAACTACGCATACATGTTAAAAACGAATCAATTAGAAGGCATATTTGGAAAAACTGAGCAGCAAACAATTGAAGATTTAATGAAGCATCAAATTGGTACTTCTTAGAGAATATTTTCATTTCAAAACCATCTGCTTCAATTGGTAAAAAAGGAATAATGGAGTTTCTTCTATTCGATATCTTATTCTCAGCAATTGGGAAACTGTATATGTACATTAGGTATTTTGAAAAAGATAGGAGAATGGAAGTCTTACGTAAGGAATTCGATAACAGTTACCAACTTGTAGGAAAAACCAAGATTTTACAAGTCTTTGTAATTGTATTTATGGTTATTTTATTGGCATTTATAGTTGCTGCAATATACTATGACTTTTAGTTAGAACCTATACACCAAAGACGAGTTCTAAAAGCTCATATTTTATAAATCCAACCACTCAAACCATCTACTTTTACTTAAATATTGTCTGTTGTTGTATATAACAAAAGTTATATAGGAAGTCCTTTGATACATCATATTTTGCTTTGATTTAAAAATATCATAAAAAATTCTGTTATATCATCGCTTAAGTCAATTAACAAAAGAAAACACAATAAACATCAAAAATGAATGAACATTACAAAAATGATTTGAAGGCTTTACTAGGTAAAGGGATAATAGATGATGTTATCAAGGCTTTACTTAAAATTACCAATGATGAAAATGGGAAAAATGAGGTTTCTATAATATCAAATCAATATGAAATACTAAAAGAAAAACAAAGGAAGGGTACTATTAACCATGATGACCAAAACAGAACAACCAACCAAATTGTAGATTCTTTAATTCAGATAATTGACAATCATTTAGGCAGTGAAGACGAAAATGAGAATGCAAAGTCGATTGACAAGAAAGCAAGAAAAGTTAGAAAAAGAATAGGTGAAATAAATACTCTATTCCAAGAATCAATAGAAATTGTGGAAGAAGAAATAAGTAAAGGACAGACAAATTCTAAAATAATCTTCAAAATTCATGGACAATTACAAAAATCTCAACAAAAATGTGAAAATCAGATTTTTCAAATTGCAGTAATGGCATTAGTAAAATCGGGAAAATCAACATTTTTAAATGCCCTAATG
Source organism: Saprospiraceae bacterium (assembly GCA_965230755.1). GTDB lineage: Bacteria > Bacteroidota > Bacteroidia > Chitinophagales > Saprospiraceae > DATFJT01. Next base: position 6,386 of record CBDDLT010000005.1, read on the forward strand.
GGAAATGAATTTTTACCGATGTCAAACGTACCAGAAACGGCAGTAACTGTAAAAATAAGGCATTCAGAGGAGAACAAAACAGGTTTATTGAAACAAGATGAAATGGCTGTTGCCCAAGGCGAGGAGGAAATAATAGAGTATCTAAGAGAGATTAACACCAAAAGACGTGGTAAAAATAAACTCGCGAAGTCTTCATTTTCTCTTTTGGCTCCACTGAAAATCCTGGAGAACAAAGAATTTGGACAAATAAAATTTGAAATACTTGACACTCCCGGTTTTGGAGAAGCTGAAATTGAAATATTAAAAAGCAAGGGAAAAACTTTACAAAAAACGAATGAAGAATTAATTGAAGAAATAGGAGTTATTATTTATCTACTTGATTATACAAAACTAAAAACCAGTGCTGAACAAGAGGTAATAAATAAATTATCTAGTATGAGGCAAGATTTGCTTGAAAATGTACAAGAAAGACTTTTCTTTATAATAAACAAAATAGACCTAGAAAATAGAACTGGACTATCACCTGAGAAAACAATTGATTATGTTTTCAACTTAGTGCAGCCAAAAGTTAATAAAATTAAGCGCAGTCAAATATTCACTACATCTTCAAGTGATGCTCTTTTGGCTAGATTAATATTATCGGATAAAGCAAGTGAAGACGCAAAAACAGATTTTAAGAAGAACGCATTTGGAAGAAGATACAAAAGAGTAACTGATGAAGATTTAAAGGAAGAAGCAGTTTTTATGCTTGAGGATAGTGCTTTTCCTATAATTGAAGACAAAATAATTTCTTTCATATATGAGAATAGAATGAAAATTCTATTCAACGCCTTATTAACCGACTTACAACGGCAGATTTCTGAATTCAAGAACAAAGTAATTGAAACAGCAATAGGCACCTTAAACTCTAATAAGGCAACTTTAGAAGAACTAGAACTAAAAATGGAAGAAGCTAAAAAAAAATCTGATGAAATCGACGAAAAGTCATCATCTTTTGAAAGTGAATTAAAAATTTGGATAAAGAATGAATTTGATAGTTTCAAGAAAAAAGCTTCAAAAGACATTAACTCTGTTTTTGAAGAACAGTTAATTGAAGATTCCAAATTTGGATTAAAACAAATCAAAAATAAAATAAAAATATTCTTAGGGGTAGAGAGCGAAAAAGATAACATTGTTGAAAAGGTCGAAAGTTTAAACAATGAGATATTTGCTTATTTACAATCAGAATTTACGGCATTTAAATCCAATTTAGAGTTAAAAATTGTAAATAAACAACAAGACCTATTTGAAGATTTAAGAATAATTATCAATCGGTTAGCCACAGAATTTGAAGATAAATTGAAAAAATCTTTAAAGATAGACCTTAGGCCAATTGGCTTGAAACTTGAAGATATCGATACTGAATCAATTTTAATTGAAGTCAACAAAAAAATAGATCGATTTATAAATCAGAGGGAAAAGGAGGAATTAGTTGAAGAATTAAAATCTACCTACCATTCTGGCAGTTGGTGTGAAGACGGATATTATACCCAAGAAAAAACTTGGAAAAAAGAGACTGTTCAAGAATACGAAGTAAGTAAAGATAGGATTCAAAGATTTTGGCTAGATAATATAGATGACTTAAATAATAATGCAAATAATATAACAGAGAGATTTGTAGATTCATATATTCGATCTCAAATAAGAAAAGCAAAGAGAACATTTAATGAATATGTCAATGATTATTTGGTTACTATGAGGGAGGAGGAAAGGAAAATTGAAAAAGGTGGAAAAGGATACGTTGACAAGAGATTGGAAGAATTAGTTCAAAAAAGGGAATTGATAGATAAAATACTTGTTAAAGGAATAAAATTGAAATGAAAAAAGGCGTAAACAAACTTCCAGATTATGTAGTGTTATCGAATTTGAAGTTTATTCTTGATCGTGTAAATTAAAAAATCATTACAATTGATAATAGATTAAATCAAATACAAACCAAATCTAAATGATATCATTCCTTAAAGAGGTTTTCGCTCATTTCTTTAACAGTAATACTTTTCAAAAGGGAGCTGCCCTAGCCTATTATGCTGTTTTTTCCTTACTACCAATTATCATTATCATTACTTCCTTCATGGGTTTGTTTTTTGGGAAGCAAGCGGTATCGGGAGAAATTTATACACAACTGAAGGGAACTTTGGGAAACGAGGGGGCAATACAAATACAGGATATCATCAAGAACCAACACACCAATCACAACAGCCTGATTACATCGATTATAGGTTTCGTTACCTTGGCTTTGAGTGCTTCAGGAATGTTCAACCAGATACACAATGCATTTAATGATATCTGGAATATCAAGGCCAAACCAAGAAACAGCATACTGAAATATTTTACCAAGCACTTCTTCTCCTTCGCAACCCTGATCATCTTGTTTTTTATCATTCTGATCAGTACCTCCGTTAATAGCTTCTTAGTAAAACACTCACATAATTTATCGGACAGCTATCAATCTTTACCGCTATTCGAACACCTCTTATCCTTTGTAGTCATGAGCATCATTTTCATGATCATGTTCAAAATATTAGGGGACGCCATAGTTAACTGGAAAGCCGCCCTATTTGGAGCTTTGTTCACTTCGCTGTTATTTATCTTTGGAAAACTCGGTATTGCCATGTATATCGGGCATAATCATGTTTCTCCCACCTTTGGTTCAGCAAGTGTTCTGGCTCTATTAATGCTATGGGTATATTATACTTCACAGATTATTTTTCTCGGAGCTTCATTCGTCAAAATAATGAGTAACAGGTTAGGCTATGATATTCTACCGAATAAAGACGCCGTAAAGATCGAAAACGTCGAAGTTCACTCCTAAAAGAGCTGCAGGGCATCATAAATGCCATAAAATGTCACCAAACGATTGGAAATGGCCCTTTAATAGGTCTTTTGTAAGAGATGTATTATAGTACAGCAGCTGTGCAAACTCCTGTTAGCCGTCATTTTTTCGAAATAGGTCTTTCCTTTAGTTTTATAGTTAAAAATCTATTCGTCTGTCGCGAAAATATCTGATCAGAATGTGGAGCATTACTTGAACTACTTATTTTCAAATGTTATCCCCTTATTCTTTCCGATCATAGACTAATTCTAAGGAAGTACCTGGGTCTGATATGTAGATAATTCCTTCGTCTTCAGTATACTTTATATCCAATTTTGGGGTATAAGGAAGGTTTACCGGTTCCAACACAGAAAAGAATTTTTTATTTCTAATCTCTAAGCTGTCATTCAATTTTACTCTTTCCATAGCCGACGAGAAACCCAACAGCCCATCTTCCTGAGAATAGTCGTTTGAAAATAGTTTTCCACAAGATACGGTTAGGCTTTCCGTAAATGTTTCAGTACTTGGGTTGGGCAATTCCAATAGCGTGATAAAAATAGAGTCCAAATTTATTTCGTCACTGCTCATCACTAATTCCAACCACTCGGAATCTCCAATGACCGTTTGGAACCTAGATGTATCCTCAGAACACTTTACCGCGTATTGGTATTCATCCATTGCTCTATTAATGTTGGACACATTGAATACTACATCTTCATTATTTTGATCTTTGAATATTATTCGATTCGCATTAGAATAATTCTCAATCCACTTGGTGATATCAGCACTTAATGTTGTCAATTCTCCCTCTCTGGGCAATTCGCATACCTCTTCGGAATCGCAACTAAATAACAAACCAACACAGAAAATTGCGATGATCAATAAGGAGCTATTCCGAAAATTCAAAAATATCTTTCCATCCATATTATTAGAACGCGTTTTTAGAAGGCCGATTGCCGAAATAATTTCCCTTGATTTAGTCAATAATGATCTAAATAAGCTGGTATCCTTTCTTATTAATAACTTGTTCACAACTTTAGCAAAGAATTTGAATATTACACAATGAAACTTGAAGAGATTAATCAACTTACAATTGATGCTTATGAAAAACTGGCGTTAAAATATCATCAAAGTTTCAAGGATGAAATGGAAGAAAAAGAATACGACAGAATTATTCTGGATAAATTCTCGAAGTCTTTTAATACCAATAGCAAAATATGCGATGCAGGATGTGGACCATCCGGTCATATCGGGAAATACTTGCAAAAGAAGGGCCCACAAGTTACGGGAATAGATATATCTCCGAAATGTATCGAAATAGCTTCTGAGTACGAAAAAGAGATCGACTTTCATTGTATGGACATGATGCAAACAAATTTCGAAACCGGGAATTTCGATGGTATTATTTCTTTCTATTCCATCATACATACTCCTAAAATGGAAGTGCCCAGAATTTTTCAGGAATTCAATAGAATACTAAAAATGAATGGCAAACTCCTCTTGGTCACCAAAAAGGGAGAACATGAAGGAGTTGTAGCTGATGACTGGTACGAGGGCAGGCAAATATATTTCACCAATTACATGGAGACCGATCTGGAAAGCTATTTGATTGGAAGTGGATTTGAAATTGAATTTCAAGAAACCCGACGACCATATCATTCAGAAATAGATGTCGAAAGAATTTATATTATTGCAAAAAAGATCAAAAACTGTTTATAAACAAGGAACAAGAGTTAATAAATACCGAGAAGAAAGATGAAGACCATTAATCGAATCATGACGAATATCTGTTCGGATAACTTAGCGGAAAGTCGAGAATTTTATACTAAATTATTTGGTTTGGAAGTAGCTTATAACAGTGATTGGTTCGTCCATCTAATCTCAAAAGACAAGAAGCTCGAATTGGGATTAATTGACCGAACCAATGATTTGGTACCGAAAGAATTCCAAACTATGCCAACTGGATTTTATGTGACTTTTGTGGTTGATAATGCAGACGAAATATATAGAATAGCCCGATTAGAAAATTTTGAAGTAGTCCAGGAACCAATGGATACTTTTTATGGACAAAGAAGGCTATTGCTCAAAGACCCTAATGGGTGTTTAGTCGACGTTTCTTCCCTGATACAAGGTTTTAAGTTCTAAGTAAATATGAACCACTATATTCAAGAAGTACATAGAATAAAAGAAATATGTTTCTCCAATGAAACTCAACTCAATGTAGCCATCAATACTAAAAAGTATATTGATGCCAATTTTGATCAAAACATAAACCTGGATTTACTTTCACGTTTGCATCATGCCTCGAAATTCCATTTGATAAGAATGTTCAAGAAGTATTATGGGATAACACCACGACAATACCTTGTTGGCAAGCGCATTGAAAAGGCAAAAGTAATTCTAAAGTCCGGTAACTCTGTCTCAGAAACTTGCTACGAGGTAGGATTTGAAAGCATCAACTCATTTTCAAATTTGTTCAAAGCTAAAACCGGAGTACCGCCCTCCACTTATAATCGAGCAACTTTCGATAAATCCAACTTATGAATTAGGTTTACCTTGCAGACTAAGTCGTTAATAAATAAATTATGAAAATTAGAATAGTAAGTATTCCTGTAAGGGACCAGCAAAAAGCTTTGGAGTTTTACACTGATATTTTGGGCTTTGTAAAAAAGGTGGATATACCGCTGAGCGAGGAAAATAGATGGTTAACTGTGGTTTCTAAATACGATCAAGACGGTCCGGAACTGCTTCTTGAGCCGGCTCCAAATCATTTTAAACCTTCAAAAGTCTATCAAGACGAACTGATGAAAGCAGGGATACCCTATACCCAGTTTTATGTCAATAATCTACAAGAAGAATTTGAACGCTTGACAAATCTAGGAGTTGAATTCAGTATGAACCCAACAGAAATGGGTACAGTCATCGTGGCAGTTTTCAATGATACCTGTGGTAATAATATCCAATTAGTAGAAGAGAAATAACTGTTAGAGGATGGTGAATGAGAACCGGTAATCGCAATTTTTACTTATGCAAAAGAATTGTATAGAATGAAAAGGTCTACGTTTATCTTATGGAGTTCAATGGCAGTTATAATTAATGCGGCATTGACTTCAATGAATTTCTTAGAATGGTACAAGATAAAAGTTCTTGGACGGACAAGGGAGTACCCTTTCGGTACGGAAGGACCAACTCCTTATTATTACAAAACAGCTGAACTCTATTCAACCGTAAGCTTGACCTGGGGGTTGGTCTTTTTGATCTTATCAATATTCTCCATTTGGGCGGTTATCAAACCTGGTAGAATAATGATCAAGATTTTATCTGCTACTACAATGTTATGTCTATTGGGGCTTCTGATCCAGGGAAAAATTGGAATAAGTTAGGTAGGAAGAATTTATGAATAAATAATCCTCTGCCCTACAGTTTTCTAATTAGCTGTAAACAAAAACATATTTTACCCTATCAATCCTCCTGCGCTCCCAATCTTAAACTGCATCAACTGTGCAATCCGCTGAGCACTTTGTACGGCCAATTCAGACTTTGTTCCTTCAAAATTGGCTTCCACAGTTTCTTTCCATAAGCTCAACCACCTATCGAAATGTCGATCTTCCAGGGCTTTCATTCGATGTAATTTAATGTGTTTGATCATGGGATTGCCTTTGTATTTACTCGTTCTAAAAACAACGCTCTCCCAGAAATCACAGATGATAGGAATATGCACCTCCCAATTCAACTCTATGACTTCATTGAAAAAAATGCCGATTAGGTCATCCTTCCTAGCTTTCTTGTAAAACTCATCGACTAGGTGATCTATGTCTTTTCTGTCCTGAATGTCTTTCATGTCACAAGTATAAGGAGTGAACAAATTCTGCTTCACTATTTCCACAATATTACAGAAAAGCTTTACAACTGAATATCACCACATATCACTCTTCTCGATGATCTTCCTCAGTGCCTCCATACTAATATCTTCTAAGCGCTTAATGTAAAGACAACCCCTACCCTTTCGGTGCGGGCCTAATTCTTTGAGGAGCTCATTTTCCTTTTCCAGATCATACATAACATATATGGTAAGATGGGATTTAGCCGGAGAGAATCCCACATTGAACCATTCGAATTCATCCCCATTTTTGCGTTGATACTTGTATTTACCGTAACCAACTATACTTGTTCCCCATATCTTGGGTTCTTTGCCGGTAATCTCACGGATGAGATTCAACATCACCTTTGCGTCCTCCTTGCGTTTTTTGTTGCTAACTGCTTCGATAAATTCATCGACATTTCTATCGGTTTCGGAATTGACAAGTTTTTTCATAGACCTAATGAATTGAGATACCATCCAAATTACTAAAAAATACGCCGTACGCACTCCAAGAGTACTTTAGAGTTCGACTTTAAACGTTTGTTTTACGTTTACTTTCGTTTACTTACGGAAGCAAATGTTTATATCTTGCTATGATTTAGGATAGTCCTGATATTTGAGTCATTGTTTAATTAAATTTTTTAGTTATGAATGCGCTCAATAATTACGTACAACTTATTGGACACCTAGGCAGCCAGCCCGAACTCAAAGAATCCCAAAACGGAAAGGTTTACCTAAGTTTTTCACTGGCAACCAACGACAATTACCTGAATTCATCAGGCGTATGGGAAAGCAATACTCAATGGCATCGATTGATGGCATGGGGAAAGGTAGCCCAAAAGATCGCGGACAATGTCAATAAAGGAGATCAAGTCATCGTCAGAGGAAAGCTAGAACACCACCAGTATGAGGACGACGAAAAAATCCAGCGATACCTGACTCAAGTCATTGTAAGCAGCTATCTACCAATGAAAAAAAAGGAAGTCAGCCCCATTTAAAAACCACAAGCTTAACAAGCACCTAAAATGAAAAAAGGGTCGAAATACTTCGACCCTTTTCTATATATATTATTGAGCTTTGATTCTATAATCCAACAATCTTAGATATGCTCCTTCCCTCTTTGGTTTGCAATTCTACAACCATAACAGAATTTGCATTAACCGGAAATTCTACATTGTAAGTTTCACTTCCAAGGCTTAGCTCTTTAGAACCCAATTGCTTGCCATCCAAAGAGAATACATTTAGATTGGCCTCAGTATTCAAAACCTGATCAAATACGATCTCTACTCCATTATTCTGACGATACACTTCAAAAGACAAATCATTCAATCCTAGCTCTGTATTACTACTTGTCTCAAAAGCATTCCTTATTTCCTCGTCAATGGTCACCTCATCACCAGATCTAAAACTTCTCTTAGAATAAATGATCTCCTGGTCAGCATTTAATAAAAAGGTATAAGGTACTCCTGAAGCACCGAAGGCTGAAGCCGCATCAGCTGCAGTAGAAAATACAAGTTGATAAGGCCAGTCGTTGCTTTCGAATAAAGCTTCGGCATTAGGTCTGGCAGAAGCAACATCCGTACTGATAGAAACTACCTCAGTATTATATTCCTGAGTCCAGCTCTCATAATAATCACTTAGTCGGTTCTTCTCATTTCTACAAATAGAACACCACGACGCCCAAAAAATAACCAAGTGGTTTTTGTCCTGGTCCAAATACTCAGACAACTTCATGCTCTGACCATCTGTCGTCAAAATATCCAACTCATCAGCCTGTGAAAAGCCTGAAAGCCCAACTAGTAAAAAAGCAAATAGAATAAAAAATTGTTTCATGTTATATCTGTTTAAATTCATTCCAAAATTGAACAAATTTAAACTTAAAAACAAGAAATACGCACTGCCAGGTCTGAATAATGACAAAACACCATTCAAACTAATACATCAGGCAACCAATAATTATATGGTAATCTCTTCTTTTTTCGAATAAGCTCCTGACCGAAGCTTGTCGGTAATAGCTCTGAAAGCAACCAATGTATCTTCGATATCTCTATCCGTATGTACCGCTGTCGGAATCAATCTTAGAATGATCATTCCCTTTGGAACAACAGGATATACTACGATAGAACAAAAGATATTGTGATTTTCCCTCAAATCGTAAACCAAATTCATAGCCTCTTCTGTAGAGCCCTGCATATAAACTGGCGTTACGCAGCTATTCGTCACTCCAATATCGAATCCATTTTCTTTCAATCCGTTTTGAAGTTTTCGAACATTAGCCCACAATTTATCTTTGTGTTCGCTATTGCTTCTCAACATCTCCAATCTTTTCAAGTTGCCGATAACAACCGGCATCGCCAAAGATTTAGCATAGATCTGAGATCTCATATTATATCGCAAATAATCGATGATCTCAGCATCTCCGGCTAAGAAAGCACCAACACTGGCCATTGACTTAGCAAAAGTTGCAAAATATACGTCGATGTCGTCTTGGACACCTTGTTCTTCACCCGCTCCAGCACCAGTTTTACCCAGGGTACCAAAACCATGAGCATCGTCGACCATTAATCTGAAATTATACTTTTCTTTCAGGGCAACAATTTCTTTCAGTTTCCCCTGATCTCCTCTCATTCCGAATACACCTTCGGAAATAACCAAAATTCCACCGCCACTTTTCTCTGCCAATTTAGTAGCTTGTTGTAAACATTGCTCCAAGTGGTCCATATCATTGTGCTTGAAGGCCACTCTTCTTCCCATATGCATTCTCAAGCCATCGATAATACAAGCATGTGATTCAGAATCATAAACCGCAACATCCCTTCTAGACAAAAGGGTGTCAATCGCTGACATGATACCCTGGTAACCAAAATTAACCAGAACGGCTTTTTCTTTATCCTCAAATTCAGCCAATTCTTTTTCTAACTGAATATGGTGTTTCGTTTCTCCGGACATCATTCGACTTCCCATAGGATAAGCTAATCCCCAATCTTCAGAAGCCCTTAGTATCAATCTCTCTAATCTCAGGATGGTTACCCAATCCCAGGTAATTATTGATACTCCAGCAAACGACCTCTTTTCCCTTAAACATCATTCGACTTCCCAATTCTCCCTCCAACTGTGGGAAAATGTAGTAACCTTCTGCGACATCTTGATATCGTCCCAAAGGCCCTTTTTCTTCTCTTATTTTATCGAATAAATCTTTCATTAAATTAAATTTTACTGGGAAAAGCTTCCCTACAAATTAAAACTCATGTTGTTTTCTAACATGAGTCTACAAAATTTTTGTTAGATAATTATACAGTGATTGGTTCTTTCAAACAATATTGTGGTTCAAGGAATCCATTTTCTTCCATCCACTGATCGTCATATATCTTTCCAATGTACTTGCTTCCATGATCAGAGAACAATAGAACAAGAACATCATCTTTAGAAAATTGATCTCTCATTTTATACAATCCCTCTAAGACTGATCCCGAAGAATACCCGACTAAAAGCCCTTCTTTGTTCGCCAAAGACCTCGCCTTAAGTGCACTTGCTTTATCTGTAACTTTCACGAACTCATCGATCAAGTCAAACTTCACATTTGATGGAATTATGGATTTACCTACTCCCTCTAAAGTGTTCGAATAATTCTCCGTTTCATCAATCATGCCTGTCTCATGGTACTTCTTAATAATAGAACCATAAGCATCAATACCTATTACTTTGATGTCTTTATTTTGCTCCTTCAAGTACATAGAGGTTCCACTGATGGTTCCACCTGTTCCTGAAGTACATAAAAAATGTGTGATTTTACCCTTGGTTTGTTCCCATATTTCTGGGCCTGTAGAAAAATAATGCGCCTCCGGGTTTCCAAAATTAAAGTTCTGATTCAGGTAATAACTGTTCTCTATTTCTCTTGCTTTTGTTTTGCTTGAGAATAGTATGAACGCGGATCCTCAGGTTTCGCATTTTTAGGACAAATGATCACTTCTGCTCCCATCGCCCTCAATTGGTTCAATTTCTCTGCAGATATTTTGCTCGAAACAGTAATGAGTGCTTTGTATCCTTTGATGGCACAAACCATCGCAATCGCAAACCCCGTATTTCCTGAAGAAGCCTCGATGATAGTAGCTCCCGGCTTAATCAAACCATTTTTCTCTGCTTTTTCTATCATGTAGAGTGCTATTCGATCCTTAGCAGAATGGCCTGGATTGAATGCCTCTACTTTAGCATATATGTTTAATCCTAGCTCTTTAGAAAAATGACTTAGTTTAATAAGGGGTGTTTTTCCAATAGTTTGAAGTACATTATCATATACACTCATATACATCCTTTTGATCTACGGATAGGCAAAAATAATTTTAATTTAACTATTTTCTAAATTATACCCGTGAAATTGCTGGTCTTTGCGATTTTATATTAATTAAAGATGCCATGAATAGACATCTATCCATGGCATCCAAAACATATTCTTTATTCTAATTATATGCTAGAGCTAGCTTTTAGTGTATTTACATCACTCTTAGCTTCAGCTTTCATAGCAGAAGAAGACTTAGAACATTTCTTCTCACATTTTTTTGAACAGCTTTTACCAGAAGCACTTGTTTTCATTGCTTTAGCAGAACACTCTTTTTTAGATTTTGAGCACTCTTTTTTAGACTTTGAACAAGATTTTTTCGCTGAATCTCCAGCTTCCATTTTTGTACTTACGAAAGTAGCTTTAGCCTCATCCCACTGAACTGGCTCTGCAGAAACTTTTCCTGAAGCAGGACAAACAGAAGTTTTATAGTAAGATACTTCTCCAGATTTAGAGCAAACTTTTTTCTCGATGCTGTCATCTGCCATAGCCGCTTTTTCAGCCATTTCCACTGCATCCATATTCACTGTAACAGCAGAATTAGCATCAGATTGTGCAACAGATACAACAACTCCACCCAAAACAAAAGCAAGTAATAAAAGTAAGTTTTTCATAATTAGTATTTTTCTTTTTAATTGAATTACGATTCTACAACACAAAAATTGACTTTTTATTAGAAAAAAACTGCATTTTATCGTTTTTTTAACACAATGTCTTCGTTTAGACAAACAACAAGTATTAAAAATTAAGCGTAAATTTAAGTCTATTTCTACTCGATGTTAAGTATCTACAAACTTTGTACCATGAAGTATATTAATCTAAGTCAATCCAAATCATATGCCACTATTATTGGTATGTTTTTGTTCGCGTTTTTGTCAACCGATTCGATTGCTCAAAAAGGATCCGATCAGAAGAATGACCCAAAACCATTCGACTATCCACAACTACAGAAGCAAGTTTTGGACAGCGACCTGGATCCACAAGAATTTGATCCCCAACCAATTTCTTTACCAAACCTGGACAATACTCCAGTACAGTTTATCAATGAAAGAACAGATGAGAACAACAGACCGGAATGGTTAGAAATGCATGTGGCTATTCGAACTTCTACACCAGAAGAAAAGATTGATGATATTCTTTCAACTATTAAAGATCAATTCCCTTCTAAAAGCAAAGATCTGACTTGGAAGGTAAAATATTCTGAGAGAGATGATCTTGGTATTACGCATTGGTATCTTCAAGAGTACTACAACAATGTTCCAGTATATTATAATGAGTCTGTCCTGCACTCCAAAGCCAATCACTTCTATTTGTGGAATGGCAGATTTCTGGATATCAAAGAAAATGTGGATGTCGAAAATATCATAACGGAAAGAGCCGCTTTCGAAAAAGTTAAAGCTTGGTACACGAAAAATTTCCAGCAAGATTTTGTAGAATCAGAAGCACTTAAGGGTTATATGCCAGAAGACGCTAATCAAGGTAAACTCTTTTTGTACCACCATAATAATTCCAATCATGTAGTATGGAAATTCAATGCTATGCCGAATGCTTTACAACGTTATGAGGTCTTTGTCGATGCGCATTCTGGTAAAGTCATCGATCACTTCAAGAATACTTGCGGAGCTGCTCATCATGGTGCCAGCTGCGCTTCACATAGCGAATGCACTCATGCAATGCCACCTCCTAACGTGACCAGTGGAACTGATTTGTTGGGAATTAATCGAAGTTTGAATACTTATAGTTCCGGAGGGAGAAATTATATGATCGATGCATCAAGATCTATGTTTAACGCCGGAGCCTCGAGCATTCCAAATGATCCAAAAGGAGTAATTTGGACACTGGATGCAAGAAATACCTTTCCTAACAATTCCTTTAATCCAGCACAGGTTTCTACTACGTCCAATACATGGAACAATAGAACAGCCGTCTCTGCCCATTACAATGCGGGTCGAGCCTTTGAGTATTTCCAGAATACTTTTAATAGAAACTCCATAGATGGTCGCGGTGGTCGAATATTAAGTTATATCAATGTGGCTGATGAAAGCGGAAGGGATATGGACAATGCGTTTTGGAATGGTATAGCAATGTTTTATGGAAACGGCGATGTAGGATTTTCTTCTCCACTTTCCAGATCTTTGGATGTAGCCGGACATGAAATGTCTCATGGAGTAATTCAAAACACTGCTAATCTGGAATACCGCAACGAATCAGGAGCTTTGAATGAATCATTTGCCGATGTATTCGGTGTTATGATGGATAGAGATGACTGGCAATTGGGCGAAGAAGTGGTCAACTCATCGGTTTTCAGATCGGGAGCATTGCGAGATATGTCGAATCCCAACAATGGAGGAAACAGCCTTAATGACAATGGTTATCAGCCGGATCACTACAATCAAAGATATACCGGCTCTCAGGATAATGGAGGTGTTCATATCAATAGCGGAATACCGAATTTTGCTTTTTTCAAGATCGCTACGGATATTGGAAAGTCCAAGGCAGAAGAGATTTTTTATAGAGCACTGACAGTGGGATACTTGACCAGATCCAGTAGGTTCATTGACTTTAGGGCCGCTATTGCTCAAGCCGCGACTGATCTTTATGGCAACACAGAATCAGGTGCTTGTCATCGAGCCTGTGATGAGGTTGGTATACCTGGAAGTTCAGGAGGCGGTGGAACGGATCCTGGAGATTACCAAAACGACCTTCCGGTTAATCCCGGCAATGAATTTTTAGTTTTGGCAGACGAGGATAGAAATGATCTATATCAATTGGACGCCAATGGTACAAGAAGAATCTCTTCAGACGGGCCTGCAAGCAAACCAAGTATTACGGACAATGGAAGAGAAATCACTTATGTCAATGATTTTGACCAGGTCAACTATCTATTCCTCGATTACAACTCAGGGAATATTGACGAATTTATCTTGATCAGTTCTCCGGAATGGGATTATGTAGCCTTTTCGAAAGATGGTTCTAAACTCGCCGGAGTTAGGAATGTTCAGGAAAATAAAATCTGGGTTTATGATTTTAACTCTAGTCAATGGGGCGAATTCACTCTATATAATCCAAGTTACTCAGAAGGGGTCAATACTGGAGATGTGCTTTATGCGGATGTCTTAGAATGGGATTACAGTGGCGAATATGTGATGTACGACTCCTACAATGAGCTGAATTCTGCCAATGGTGAGGATATCAGTTATTGGGATATAGGATTCCTAAAAGTATGGGACAATGGAAGTGACAACTTCGATTCTGACGGTGAGATCTTTAAACTATTTCCTTCTTTACCGGAAGGAGTCAGTATTGGTAATCCTACTTTTTCGAAGAACAGTCCTTATATCATTGCATTCGATCTAATTGATACTGATGGCACCAATTATTTAATAGGAGCCAATCTGGAAACCAGCACTTCGAATGCAATACTATCCAGCGACAGACTATTCTACCCTACTTATGGTCTAATGGATAACTTCCTTTATTTCGATTACGCAGGCACAGGTGGGGACACCTACAAAATCAATGCGATCGAATTAAACAACGATAAGATCAGCGCGACAGGTGGACTTCTATCTGCAGTCAATGGCGCTCGCTGGGGAGTGATCCATGGCAATGGAGTCCGGGATCTTTCAACTAGTTCCGAAGAGGAAGGTTTTGTTGATCTCAATATATATCCAAATCCGTTTCAGGACTTCGTGAAAGTAGCGCTACCATTTACAGCTCAAGTACAGTTCACGGATGTATTGGGTAGGACCAGTATTGATAGACAAATTAACCCGTCCATTGATGGTGGGGTAATTAATACCTTCGCTCTGGATAAAGGGACTTATTTCCTTACTATCGAAATGAATGGATCCAAAACGGTGAGAACCGTTACGAAGAAATAGGGTAATTTTTGTGAAGGTCCTAATTGTAAGACTTAGTTCGATAGGAGATATTGTTCTTTGTAGTCCTGTAGTTCGCGTACTGTACAAGGCTGGTCATGAAGTACATTTTTTGAGTAAAAAGTCTTATGTACATTTATTAGAACCGAGTCCTTACATTTCCAAGGTCTTAGCTTTTGATGAAAACTGGGGCAGTTTGATCCGGGAAGTAAAAAATGAAGGATACGATGTTCTTATTGACTTGCACAAAAACTTAAGGACTCTTCGCTTGAAGTTATTTTCTGGAGTGAAGAGTTACAGCTTTCCCAAAATCAACTTGCAAAAGTGGATGAAGGTGAAATTCAAGCGTACCAAATTACCCGACGTTCATATTGTAGACCGATATATCAAGCCCATTGAGGTTTTAGGCTTGAACAATGACAATGAGGGCTTGGATTATTTCTTTCCGGAGGATTTCGAATTCGACTGGAGAAGCTGGTTATCTCAAAGGGGAATAGAAGACAACTACATTGCTTGGGTCACCGGAGGTACGCACAGCACCAAGCGACTTCCCGAAGAAAAAATTGTAGATTTCGCTGAAAAATCAAGTGTGAATATCGTCCTCATTGGTGGTCCTGAAGAAATGGAGATGGGCGATAGAATCTCTAAAAAATTCGATCATGTGCTGAATGCGGCAGGATATACTTCCATACCACAATCCAGCGCTTTGATTCTTCATTCACAACTTGTTATAAGCAATGATACCGGCATGATGCACATCGCTGCTGCCTTAAAAAAGAAAATCATTAGTCTCTGGGGCAATACGATCCCGGAGTTTGGAATGAGTCCTAACTTACCACAGCATCCTCAAAATCACATTGCAATTGAAATCAAAAATTTGAACTGTCGACCATGTTCGAAAATTGGCTATAACAAATGTCCCAAAGGGCATTTTAACTGTATGAATACAATTAAAACGGAAGATATTATCGAGGCTCAGCACAAATTATAGTCGTCATTAGGGTATCGAGTCCTCACACTGACCAGGAAATACTTTTTTAATTTAAAATTGAATCGAAAGCAATTATTTTTCTACCTTAGGAAATGATTTTAACCAATGCCATGACGAGATTAATTAGTTTTTTCTTGATTTTAGGATTTATCCTTTCTGCAGGTTTCGAAGCCGGCGCTCAACAACTGCATTTTTCGCAATTTTTTCTCTCCCCGGCAACCACTAACCCAGCACAATTGGGCTTGTTCGAAGGTACTGCGAGGATTGGAGGGCTTCACAGAAGTCAGTGGCTCAACATTGAAGAAGATGGCACTAACTCTACAGCTTTATTTATAGACTCTCCTATTACTAAGGGATTTAGAGAAAATGATTGGGTGGGATTTGGCGTTGGCCTGGTCAATGATGTTGCCGGTATTGGACTGATCAATAATATAGATGTCAATGTCGGCTTGAGTTATCATCTCAGCCTGAATAAAGATCAGACTTCAGTTATTAGTATCGGAGGACAATATACCAATAGCACAATCAATATCGATGATAGTCAATTAACTTGGGAAGATGGCATTCGAGGTGGAGGTGTCTCGAGAGATGCGCTTGCACTAAATATGCAATCGGACAGTTATGGCGATTGGTCTGCCGGAATAAACTGGAGACAAGTCATGAACGATCAAATGAGTATAGAATTAGGCTATGCTTTGTATCATATCACGGAACCCGAAGTGAGTTTTTTCAATTTACCTGATAGTCTAAGTGCTCCTGTTGTTCCAAGAAAATCTACTATTTCGGGTCGATTTAGATTGAGCGTATCGGAAAAACTCAATTTGGAACCTTTGTTTTTGATACAATCTATCTCCAGTGACAATGAAATGCTAATCGGGCTTAACGCCTACAGTCCAATCGGTAAAAAAACCAACATACTTCAATACGGAGCAGGATACAGATTACAGGATGCAATAGTTTTTTACCTGGGATTAATGGACCATAATTATCGAATTGGATTGAGTTATGATCTAACAGTTTCAGAACTTTCTAATTACACTCCAATAAATTTCGAATTAGGCGGTTATTATATTATTAAGAAATACAAACAACCGCAGGTGAATCCATTCATATTCTGTCCTCGATTTTAAAGATTGAACCATGAAGACATATTATATTATCATTGCTCTATTTGCAATCATTGTAATTGATTCGAAACTAGAAGCACAGCCACTTAATCGTCCAAACCTCGAAATGAACATCAGAGCTGGGGACCAGCTATACGAGGACCACAATTATTACGGTGCGATCAACTTCTATCGAGAGGCCTACAACGAATCGAAAGATTTAGACATCTATCGAAAAATGGCACGCTGTTATTATCTTATAAGAGATTATGGTAGGGCGGAAAGGTATTACGCCAGATTACTACGAAAGGAACCAGAGGAGGAGTACCAACTTTATTACGAATGGGGTAAAATTCATAGACATTTGGGCAATTATGATGCAGCTAGAAAAGCATTCAAACATGTATTGCCCAGTAACCAAGACAGCCTTGTTTGGTTGACACAGCAGGAATTGAAAGGAATGGTGCAAGCAGATGGCTTCAAGGAAAACCCTAAACTTTCTACACGAAATGCGGGAGATGGAATCAATGAAAAATTTGGGGAGTTGAGTCCGGTTCTTTTAGACGATGAAACTTTGATTTTTTCCAGTATTGATGCGCGAAGTGCCTATGAATTAAAGCCAGGAGGGAAAGACAAAAATGCCCAGATTCACACAGCCAATATTGGTCGAGATCAATCGGAATTTAAAAAAGAGTACTTAGAATCTGAAATCAACGATAAGAAATACCACATCGTTCATCAGACTTTCAGCCCGGATGGAAACTATATTTACTACAACCGAATAAAATCCATTGGTGATAACATTCTTACATCGGAACTGATGGTGAGTTCAAAAGACACAGAAGGTAACTGGTCCAAGCCCAGAATACTAGAAGTTCCAGCTACATGGGAAGTAAGGCATCTTTCCTTTGCACCATTCCAAGGCAGGTCAGCACTTTTCTTTAACTCATCTCAAATTGGAGGTTATGGAGGAGACGACTTATATTATGCCTTTCTAGATAGAGATGGACTGGAAACCCCTGTAAACCTTGGACCAAAGATCAATTCTAAGGGAAATGAAATCACTCCGTTCTTCTCTGACAACACCCTTTATTTCAGCAGTGACGCCTTACCCGGGATGGGAGGATTTGACGTTTTTAAAACTACATGGAATGGTGGGGAATTTGGAGGAATTTCGAACATGGAATCAAGTATTAATTCTGTAAATGATGATTTTGGCTTAAAGTGGAGTCCTTCAGGAGACCGCGCTGTATTTTTATCGAATCGAAAGGGTGGCCAGTTCCTTCGATCGGAGACTTGTTGTGATGACATATATATAGTAGATCGAAAATCTGTTGCCATTGCAGCCGATTTGGAGAGCTTTAGTTCGAAGTTTCCCATGAAGAATGCTACGCTTTCTCTATATGAGAATATCAACGGTGATTGGAAACTGATTAAAACCAATACTTCGAAGAGTTACAATCATTTTTTCAGCCTGGATAAAAATAGAACGTATAAAATCGTTGGAATGAAGGACGGCTTCTTTTCCGACTCCATCAATATCAATACGGTTGGGATAAGAGAAGATACGGTCTACAATTATTCTTTGGTTCTTAACGATCTGCCGGACGAACCGGAAGAAGAGATTATTACGATCAATCAAACGATTCGACTAAATAATATTTACTACGATTTTGATGACGACAAAATTCTAAGTGATGCGGAGAAAGACTTGGGCTATCTCTTGGAACTATTAGAAAAATATCCTGAAATGGTCATTGAGTTATCGTCGCATACGGATGCGCGTGGTAAGGATAATTATAATGAAGAATTATCTAGAAGGAGAGCACAATCGGCTAAGAGATGGTTGGTCAAAAGAGCTGTTAACCCGGGTCGTATTAGAGCAATTGGATATGGTGAGAAAAAATTGTTGAACCAGTGCGTCAATGGTGTTCAGTGTACGGATGACGAACACAGACTAAATAGAAGAACGGAATTCAAGATCATTGAAGGTCCACAGGAAATTGTCATAGAGAGAAAGAAACTTAAAAAGAATACTGAGGAAGAAAAGAAACCAACGGTTCGCAAAGAATACCCCGGAGCTCATATTTCGTTTGAGAGGAGCTTTATTGACCTTGGAAAGGTGAAACGAGGCGATCATCCGGAGATGGTATTTAAATTTACGAACAATGGACGCGAAGATCTCGTCATAGAGATCGTTAGTGGTTGTGAATGCACTGAATTGAGCTGGACAGAAGATCCAATACCTCCGGGAAAACAAGGAGAGGTTCGCGCTATTCTTAAGAGTGAGGAAAAAGAGGGATCAGGACAACACAATTTCGACATCGATGTCATTACCAATACCAAAGATATTTCCCATCTTTTAGAATATAGGGCGGTTATAGAGAATTAATGTGTTTTGATGCAGTCGTGGCTTATGAAGCCTTAGCCTTTCTCCTAGGCTTAATTTATATTTTCCGTGCTTCAAGGAAGAAATGGGATGCATGGGTTTTCGGAATCCTTTCTTGCTTGCTCTGGGCCTGGCTGAGTTACACCCACTACAAACTCCTTGCAGATGCCGTGCTACAGCTCTTTTATGTAGCAATGGGTGTTTATGGATTGGTCGAATGGAAAAGGAAGTCAGAGTCTAAGACGCTCGAAATCTCTAGACTGAATTTGTCTGAGCTAAGCTTCTATGGAATCCCTGCACTTATCATAAGCTTTATATATGCCTATTGCTTAAGCTCTTATACCGAAGCCAATATACCCATCCTCGATAGTTTGACAACGGTATTTTCTATTCTCGCTACTTACTGGATGATTCAAAGAAAAATTGAGAACTGGATTTTTTGGATCGTATTGAACAGTATTTACATCTATATTTACGCCAGTGTAAAAGCCTATTTCTTTGTTTTGATGATGATCATTTATATAACAATGTCTGTATATGGATGGATATCTTGGAAAAAGGAATTAGACCGAAATCATCCTTCCAAGTGAAAGCTAACAAAGCGGTAAGAATCAACTCTTTCCCTTCTATCTAGATTCGATCTAAATAGCCACAATATAGCCTTTATTTAATTACAAAAACTTAAATACTATGTTATCTTAGCGGCAATTTGTGTAAAGTCTTATTAAATCATAGAATCTTGAAAAATATTTCAGTCGTTTTAATTCTGATTTACTTTCTTCTTCAAGGCCCATTTTTAATGGCGAATGGAGGTAGTTCTGTATTCTCAGGGCCATTTTTTCTTCTAATGGTCATCTTAGCTTTGTTTCTATTAGCCATTTTACTCATGGGTGAAAGGCTTATTGGTATTGAGGCCAAAAACATAAAGGGTACGGAAAATCACAATCTTTCTATTCTACCGAATATGAAAGATATAAAGGGAGCTGGAAAATCAGATGTTTCAGCTAGAGGTGAACAGACAGTTAGACTTAAAAAAGGGATGAATATCAATTTAGAGGGCAAGCCCTCTGATCAAATTACTGAGGTGCAGTGCTCTAGATATGCGATAAAGCCCACTGACTTTTTGGGTATCTCTCCTATTCCAAAGTTATTCAAGAACGTTGGAGACAATGTTTTGGCGGGAGAACCATTATTTTTTGATAAAAAGAATCCGAATATCAAATACGTAGCTCCAGTCAGTGGAGAACTGATTGAGCTTAATCGAGGAGAGAAGCGAAGGGTAGAAGAATTGGTCATTCTAGCTGATAAAGAAATACAACATTTTGATCACGGTATTCCGG
Organism: Saprospiraceae bacterium; assembly: GCA_965230755.1. Lineage (GTDB taxonomy): Bacteria > Bacteroidota > Bacteroidia > Chitinophagales > Saprospiraceae > DATFJT01. The sequence continues at coordinate 27,142 of CBDDLT010000005.1, forward strand.
AATCTCTGGACAGGGAAAAAATCATTGAATTCCTTCTGAACACAGGAGCTTGGACTTTGATCAAACAAAGACCTTACGGAATTACTCCTGATTTCGAAGTGGTGCCAAGCAATATTTTTGTAAGTACATTTGACACTGCGCCTTTCGCGCCAAATTCTGCCCTTGTGGTACAAGGTAACGAAGCCGCAATTCAAAAAGCTTTGGAAATACTGGGAACGCTTACTACTGGTAAGGTATATCTGGGCATGAATGGAAAACAACCAGAGTTGTCTTCTTATTTTGATTCTGACTCAGCCAAAAAGGTGTGGTTTAAAGGTCCTCACCCAGCTGGGAATGTTGGAGTTCAAATTCATCATATTTCTCCCTTGAGAAAGGATGAAACTGTTTGGACACTAGGTCTTCAGGAATTAATCAGCTTAGGTAGACTATTCACGGATGGTATTTTTGATTCTTCTAGAATAATTAGTGTTGGTGGATCCATGTTGAACAATCCACGACACATAAAGACCCATATAGGTGCTAGTGTTTCTGATGTAATGAAGCATTTTGACGGCCTTACTGGCAATGAGCGTTTTGTTTCCGGTGATGTCTTATCCGGAGATAAGGTTTCAGACTCGGGATATTTGGGATTCTTCCACGATCAAATTACTGTACTGGAAGAAGGAGATTATTATGAGGCTTTCGGTTGGTTGGTACCACAAAAACTTAGACCGAGTGCTTCTCGAACTTTTCCTAATTTCCTTTTCAAGGACATCAATTATAAGGCTGATACTAACACCCACGGTGAAAATCGTGCATTTGTAGTTACAGGTCAATACGAAAAAGTATTGCCGATGGATATATATCCACAGCAGCTTTTTAAGTCAATTCTGACGAATGACTTTGAAAAAATGGAAGGACTGGGTATTCGAGAATTGGTGGAAGAAGATGTTGCCTTGTGTGAATTCGTGTGCACATCTAAAATGCCACTCCAGAAAATCTTGAGACAGGGTCTTGAGGAAGTAAGAGAACAAGGATAAAAAGAACAGAATTGGTGATATTATAACATTGGCTTGATGAGCAAATTGATAGATAGATTAAAGAAAATAGAACCGGATAAAAAGAAATCTCCATTCTTGCACACCTTATATGATGGATTCTTTACCTTCTTTTATACACCGAACAGTGTAACATCTGGTAAAGGAGTACATATTAGAGACGGTATGGACCTTAAAAGAACAATGGTTTTTGTTGTTTTGGCCCTGCAGTTGTGTTATGTCTTCGGAACATATAATATTGGCCACCAACATTTTGTGGCCTTAGGAGAACATTTAGGATTTTTGAGTGGATTCCACCTCAAATTAGCCTTCGGATTGACGAAAATGCTTCCGATATTCATTGTAACTCATGTCGTTGGGTTGGGAATAGAGTTTTATTTCGCCGCCAAAAAAGGACATGCTATTGAGGAGGGATTCCTAGTCTCAGGAGCACTAATACCTTTGATCATGCCGCCTGATATTCCACTTTGGATATTGGCAGTAGCAGTGGCTTTCGCAGTGATCATCGGTAAAGAGGCATTTGGTGGAACAGGTATGAATATTTGGAATGTTGCACTATTAGCTAGGGTATTTGTATTCTTTGCCTACCCTACTACCATTTCAGGTGATCAGGTTTGGGTTGCCGGATTGGAAAGCGCAAGCCCAGGAGCTGCAGTGGATTATGGATGGTTCGAGTTGAACGTACTCAATCCACTTTTCAACGCACTGGGTTGGGCAGGCTTCGATCCCAGCACTGCGGTGATCGATGGATATACCGGTGCTACGCCACTTGGTATTGCCGCCTATGAGGGATGGGCTGGAGTTTCTCAAGTCTATTCCGAATCTCAACTATTTTGGGGTGCCATTCCAGGATCTGTAGGTGAGACGAGCAAGCCGCTTATCATCGCAGGAGCTATCATGCTTATTGCTACTGGTATCGCATCTTGGAGAATCATAGTCTCTATGTTGATAGGAGGTGTTCTTACAGCGATGTTATTCAACCTTTGGGGCGCTACACCATTTTTACAAGTTCCTTGGTTGTCTCACATATATATGGGAAGTTTTCTGTTTGCTATGGCTTTTATGGCAACAGACCCAGTTACAGCATCCGGAACCAATACTGGAAAATGGATCTACGGATTTCTGATCGGATCCATAGGTATGATCATCAGAGTATTGAATCCGGCATATCCGGAGGGATGGATGTTGGCGATTTTATTTTTAAACACTTTTGCGCCTCTTATAGACCATTATGTCTTGAGCGCTAACATGAAAAAAAGATTGAACCGTGCATAAAACGAACTATGTTATTGTTTTTGTAACCGTAATGACTGTTTTGGTTGCGTTGATCCTTTCATTGATGTCTACCGGATTGAAAGACATTCATGACAAGAATGAATCGGTCTATAATAAAAGGGCAATCATTTCAGCGGTTAAGAACAAATTAGACAAAAAACTGGAGGAGATGTCTGACGAAGAAGTTGCAGATATTTTTTCTAATCAAATCAAGCAATTGGTTGTTAATAGTGAGGGCAAAGTATTGAGCACAGAAGAAGTAATTGCTTTGGGCTATCCCGGAGGAACTGCGGAAAATGTGGATATGAGTGGTGAGAAGAAGAAGCCTGAGGAAAATAGAATTTATCCTCTTTTCCTCTTTGAGAAAGATGGTAAGACCAGTTATATTACTTCAGTAATTGGCAATGGACTTTGGGATGAAATTTGGGGAAATATAGCCTTGGATGATGATTTGGAAACGATCAGTGGAGTGGCATTCGACCATAGAGCGGAGACTCCTGGTCTTGGAGCAGAAATAAAAGATAACGATGGATTTAAAAAACAGTTCATCGGTAAAAAGATCTTAAATGCAGATGGAGAATTCGTGGGCATAAGCCTTATAAAAGGAGGTGCAAAAGACGATGATCCTCACGCTGTTGACGGTATCACAGGAGCTACAGTTACAGCGAATGGAGTTGAAGAAATGATTAAAAGAGGAATGAAGTCATACCTCCCTTATTTTAAAAAATAAAAGCTTAAGATATATGGCTGAAGTAAAAACACCCAGTGTAGAGAAGCAGCCCCTATTCGGGAAAAAGGAAAGAAAATTAATTACCGATCCTCTAAATGATAACAATCCTATTACGGTTCAAGTATTGGGGATTTGTTCAGCACTAGCGGTAACAACCTTGGTAGAAAAAGCAGTTGTTATGGCCATTGCCGTGGTATTTGTAACAACTTTCGCAAACTTAATCACCTCCTTGTTTAGGAAACTTATCCCTAATCAGGTGCGGATGATTGTTCAACTTGTTATTATTGCTACGCTAGTGACTATAGTTGAGTTGACCCTTAAGGCGGTCAATTATCCTATTTATAAAGAGCTGTCGGTATTTATCGGATTAATCATTACCAATTGTATCATCATGGGAAGGCTGGAAGCTTTTGCTTCTTCGAATAAACCTTATGCATCCATTTTAGATGGTATTGGAAATGGACTTGGATATGGTATCATTCTTATCATTGTTGCCTTCTTCAGGGAGTTCTTTGGTAAAGGATCTATTTTCGGAATTAAAATTATTGGCCCAACGGGCGAATACATGTTGAATACGATGGAGATATCATGGTTGAGTTGGTACCAAGCCAACAACCTCATGGTGCTGTTCCCATCAGCTATGTTTGTTATTGGAATTCTGATATGGATTCACCGTGCGTGGAATCCTAAATTGGTTGACATTTCATAATTAAAAGACGAAGAGAAATGAATGAATTATTAAATATTTTTATCAAATCGGCTTTTATTGAAAATCTGGCTTTGGCCTATTTTCTTGGGATGTGTTCTTATCTCGCCGTATCGAAGTCTGTAAATACAGCTTTTGGATTGGGCTTGGCGGTCATTTTCGTACTGGGAATAACCATGCCAATCAACTGGCTAATCAATACTTATCTTCTAAGTGAATCGGGAATTTTTGGTCTTGATCTCACCTTTTTGAGATTTATCCTGTTCATTGCCGTAATCGCTTCCATGGTACAGCTCGTAGAGATGGTAGTGGAGAAATTCTCTCCCGCATTGTACAACAGCTTGGGAATTTTCCTTCCTCTGATCACCGTAAACTGTGCTATCCTAGGAGGAAGTTTATTCATGGTTTCGAAGGAATATAACTTCGCGGAATCTGTTTCTTTTGGATTAGGAGGAGGTTTCGGGTGGTTTTTGGCCATCATTGCCATTGCAGCGATAAGAGAAAAAATACAATATTCTAATGTTCCTCCGGCTTTAAGAGGATTAGGAATGGCATTTTTACTTACCGGTCTTATGGGAATGGCCTTTATGAGTTTAATGGGAATTGATCCCGGAGCAATAGGTTCTTAAAATATATTATCGATGATTCTAGCAATTAATTTCGTACCTATCATATATGCGGTTCTAGTTTTTACCGCAGTAATTCTTCTTCTTTCTTTTATGTTGATTTGGGCGAGGAAGAGACTTGTACCTCAAGGTGATGTCAATATTACTATTAACGGAGATGAGGAGAATCCTCTGATTGTTAAGCCAGGTGATACTTTGCTTACAGCCCTCTCCGCTAAAAGTGTATTTCTACCTTCTGCTTGCGGAGGTGGTGGAACTTGTGCCATGTGCGAATGCCATGTTTATGAAGGTGGAGGAGATGTTTTACCTACTGAGATGAACCACCTTACCAGAAAGCAAGCAGCCGAAAAAATGCGTTTGGCCTGTCAGGTTAAGGTTAGAGAAAATATGAAGATTGGAATTCCGGAAGAGATTTTTGGAATTAAGAAGTTCGAATGTGAGGTAGTTTCTAACTACAATGTTGCAACCTTTATTAAGGAGTTTGTAGTGAAATTACCGGAAGGAGAGACAATGGATTTTCAGTCTGGAGGATATATTCAAATTGATGTTCCCAAAATAGAAGTGAACTACAAGGATATGGATATTACCGCACATCCGGAACACCACCAAGATCCTCAAAGATTCAAGGATGAGTGGGACAGATGGGATCTATGGAGTCTTAAGATGAAAAATGACGAGCCTCAGTTTAGAGCCTACTCTATGGCAAATCACCCAGCTGAAGGAAATATCATCATGTTGAATATTAGAATCGCTACCCCACCCTTTAAGTGGAAAACATCCGGAGGTAAAAGAGAATGGGATGGTTATGAAGCGATCAATCCAGGGGTATGTTCTTCCTATGTATTTGGATTAAAACCCGGAGATAAGATTACTATATCTGGTCCATATGGAGAGTTCTTCATCAAGGATACAGACAAAGAAATGGTTTACATCGGTGGTGGTGCTGGAATGGCTCCTTTGAGATCTCATTTATTTCATTTATTCCACACATTGAAGACTACCAATAGAAAGATCAGTTACTGGTACGGAGGTAGAACGCGACAGGAGTTGTTCTATATCGATCAGTTCAGAGCTTTAGAGAGAGAATTCCCTAATTTCAAATTCTATGTGGCTTTGGATAATCCTCTACCGGAAGACAATTGGAAAATCAAAGAAAATATCGAAGCTGATGGCGATGGATTTAAAGGATATATCATGCCAGTGCTTTACGAGCAGTACCTCGAAAATCATCCGGAACCAGAAGAAATAGAGTATTATTTCTGCGGTCCTCCGATGATGAACAAATCGGTTATTGATTCTCTGGACAGATTAGGAGTTCCAGAAGAGAATATAGCATTCGATGACTTTGGTGGTTAACGAAATCATAAAAAGCCTTTACTTCTGAAAGTAAAGGCTTTTTTCTTGTAACTTTTTTTAGAATTTTCTGTCCCATTTAAAACTTTACTGCTTGAAATGAATAGATTCTTGGTTTCCATTTGCCTATTTTTCACATGCCTCTATTCCAATGCGCAGAATGACTTCAACATCATTCCGGTTAACGATAGTATCTATGTTCACCAAAGTACTGTTGACGAAATTGCTCAAAATGGATTGATCGTTTTAACTGATGAAGGCGTTTTGATCGTTGATCTTCCTCATGCTGCACAAGATTTAAATAAACTACTTCAATGGACAGAACAGGTGCTGAAGCAACCTGTGGCACTCGTTATCTTGAGCGATTACTATCTCGTAGCTGCTGAGAGTATTGAACTAATCAACGATTTAGGAGCTGTAGTAGGCTACCCACAAAGCAATGCCCAAATTCAAGAGCTTTCGCTCAATCTGATGCCGATGAGCGCCTCATTTTATACGATTGGAAACTACGATTTTCAGTTATCCGGAATGACCGACAACGGCTATAACTATATATGGTTTGCCAAAGATAAATTGCTGTATCTAAGACAGGGTTTGAGCACACAAAGTACATCCTCAAAGGACGATATTTTTGGCAATTCTATGCTTATATCCAAAATTTCCAAGGATTATACTGACTGTAAATTTATTGTCCCCAATCATGGTAACTGGGGGACCACCAAAGACATCGTCGGAGAAATACCCAATTCGAACTAAAAAAACCCAATTTTCTCGGGACGTTTTTCAACCTGAAGGGGTTATATAACGTTGATATACGGTGTTCGCTATCAATTTGCTTTATCATTGAGTTTGTTTCGATAATATTCAGTAAATTGAATGCTTTACCACTCTTGATCAACGGAATTGTGATTTTGATAGTTTGTAAGCTTTAATAACCATGAAGAATATCTACTACCCCATTATCTTATTATTATCCTTTTTCGCTTTGATTGGGCATGCTCAAGTTCCTGGAAACGGGGCTACATGTTTTACCGCCATGTGTCTGCATGAACAATTGGGCAACCCACAAAATAATCAATGGCGAACCAGTAATCCGCCACAACCTACTCCTCCTCTCTCTATAGGATGCGGGGATACGGAAACCAACAACAATTTATTTTATATTTTTTGTGCAGCAGATGCAGATGTTGGTATTGGTCTGGAATTTTCTAATTGCGGAAGTACCACTATGGGTCTCGTAGGAGGTTTGGAAATGGTGCTGTATGAAGTGGATCAGGCCGGATTCGATCCTATGAACCCTGACTGTAACTCCGTTCTTACGGAAATAGATTGTGTTTCTACCAATGGACTACCCGTTCCTATGAATCAAATCGGATTTCGTAATAATCTTACACCGGGTAATTACTATATGTTGATGGTAGATGGCTACATGTTTGATTATTGCGACTTTACCATACAAGCCCAGGGTGTTGCCGATCTATCGGACTTACCTAATGAACCAACCATTGCTCCTGGTTTACCAACCGAGATATGTGTTGGTGAAACATTCGATTTTGAAATATCGGATCCTGAGGATTGCGTGAGCTATTCTTTTGGTGTAAGACCAGGTGGAGGAATTATGCTTGATGTGGTTCCTGGTGACATCGCAGGTTCAGGAACTGGTATGACTCCAGGTCTTTATGAGATATGTATAAACGCTGTAACTGCTTGTACTAGTGAAGAGTATTGTTACGACATAGAAGTTTTACCAACTCCAAGAATAGATCCCATTGTAGAAACCATTGTAGTCTGTGATCCAATGGTTGACTTTTGTGACTATGAGAATTTCTTTAGCCCAGGCCTAAATCCGGACCCTTTTTCCATGGGATGGGATATCAGTTTTCACACATCATTTAACGATGCAGAAACTGGAGATAATCCCATAACATGTCCTTATGACATGAGCAATTCCGGTCTAGAGCTTCTTTACATTCGTACTCTAATTGCTGGACGTTGTTACTCTGTACAATCATTTCAAGTGCGCTATGCGCAGCCTAGATTCGCCGAAATTATGTTGGATGACTTCTGTGGTCCGGCGGAACTCGATATGAGTGTCCTTATTCAACTCTCAGATCTATTTAGTACTGGTTATTCCGATATTGGTTACTACCGAGATGAAGGAGATGCAGAAGTGGATGCAGGTGAGATAAATCCTCCGATTATTGATGAAAGTGGAACCTATTGGGTGCGTGTTGATTCCGATACTGATCCGACTTGTACAACCATCGCATCATTCGATGTCAATATCGTCGATGTTCCTGAAATTGATCTGACTAATCCGGATCCTATCTGTGCTCTGGACACTTTAAGGATAGATCTTAAGGATATTGAGTTGATCGAGTTAACGGGAGATTTCAATCTGGATGACTACGAGATACGATACTATGATATAGAACCCAATGAAGGTAACTTGAACAACAGATTGATCAATACGGTAGTTACAGAACCTGGAACTTATTGGGTTACTGTTCTGGTTCCGGTGAATTCCAGTACTCGACAATTCTGTTTTTCCGAGCCTGTGCCCATTGTAATCGACACAGTTGGACCTCCGGTTATTACCATGGAAGGGTTTTCACCGAATTGCCCCGAAGATGATGCTAGAATTATCTTCAATATCAGCCAATCGGGTCAATTTGAAATAGACTACAGTGTTTCGAATGGAGACGGCAACACCATCTTCACTACGAATACTCAAGAAATTGAACTTCTGACGGTCGATAACTTTACGGATACCATTTGGATTAAGATCAACTACTCCGCATCACTGGACGGCTCTCTTTGTCAACCGGTGAATGGGGATTCGATCTTTATTGCTCCACCGATAAGTCCATTTGTCAGAATGTATGAAGACACAACAATCTGTCGAGGAGATACAGCCAGATTGTATTTCGAATACAATGGTTCTGATGCACTCACGATCGAATATACCGATGGAACGAATTTCTTTACTGCAGAAAATATTGAAGACGGAGATTTTGTAGAGGTATCTCCGGATGAATCTACGACCTATACCATCACTTTTGCCGACGGTACTTCGGGATGCCTAATTCAGGTACAAGGAGAAGTGACGGTAGATCTCTATGAAATTCCGGAATACGAAATCGTCAATATCTCTTGTTTACCAACACAGGAATATGTTTTGGAAATCAACTTCAGCAATGGGGTTGATGGAACCTATACCATCGATGATATTGTGGTTGGCAACAGCTTCACTTCTAATCCGATTGCCAGTGGAGATAGCTATCAGTTCTTCTTATCCGATGTCAACGGTTGTGGGCCTGTTGAAATAAGCGGCACCTACGATTGTGATTGTGATAATTCTGCTGGGACAATGAGTGGCAACACCATCAATGTTTGCGTTGATGAAGTGGCCAATGGATTCCACAATTCAGACGAAACGGTATTCCCTGGTGATGTATTTTATTTTATACTTCACACAGGCAATGGTACTACACTTGGTACCTTGATCGATTCTTCTGCCATGCCAAGTTTTAGTTTTGATCCTACGACTATGAATACGGGTCAGAGCTATTTTATCTCTGCTATTACTGGAAACAATGACGGTAGCGGAGGGGCATCACGGATGGATTCTTGTCTCCAGGTTTCAGTTGGTCAGGAAGTAATTTTCTATGCCTTACCTACAGCGACATTCGGTAATGATGATGCGGTTTGTTCCGGAGATGATGCCACATTAGATATTAGTTTAACCGGTAGTTATCCTATCGAAATTGACCTGGATACCAATGGTGTATTTTACCGTACCATTATTGTTTACGCAGGAGATACTACGCTTAACGTTTCTTTGACCAATGACATCGAATGGAGCATTACTCAGATCAGGGATGCACAGGGTTGTAGTGATGGAGTTCAAGATAACATGTGGACAAGGGTCTACGCACCGGTGCTATACACCCTTGATTGGGAATGTAATGGCGATCAAACTCAATACCGTCTCAATATTACTTTCATCAGCGGTACTGCCCCTTTCCTTATTAATTCTACCGACGTCGTTAATGGCAATTTTTATCAATCCAATTACGTCGATAGTGGAACTCCAATTACTCTGACCATTGAAGATGCCAATGGTTGTGAGACTCAAATAAATGAAACCCGTGATTGTAATTGCACAACAGATCCTGGAACCATTAATAATGATAGTCCATCTCTGTGCTCTGGTGACGACTTCACTCCTACGGTATCCACTCCGCCGACGCTAGATGCAAATGACGTCAGTGGTTATATACTATTCTCGGATCCGGCCGATCCACTTGGATCTATCCTCGGATTCTTTTCCGGCACTGTAACTTTCCTTCCGGGAATGAACTTTGGAACAACGTATTACATTGCTCCTATCGCCGGTGATGATGACGGTAATGGTGAAGTACTACTAACCGACGATTGTGCTCGAATTGGCAATGTTATTGAGATCATATGGAATGCTACTCCTGAGATCTCTGTTAACTTCCCAGCTGAACTATGCTTCGATGAGGATCTTCGAATAACACTCCAATTACTTACTGGGACTTCTCCCTACACGGTGGACTACACCAGTTCTTCTGGCAATGGCCAATGGAATATCCCAAGTTCGAACTTCGACCTAGTAATTCCTAACACTGATTTGGGAATTGGTCCTTTTGATTATACCATTACGAATGCGACCGATCAAGGTGGTTGTGTGCTGGACACGAGCATCGCCATCAATGGTGTTGTTTTGGACTCCATTCAAATCACCAATTTATTGGTTCAGTGTGAACCGGATAAACAAAACTATACGATCAGTTTTGATATCATAGGAGGTACTGGAACCTATTTCGTCAATACCACTCCTATTGCGGGGTCAAGCTATAACAGCGGTCTTATTCCTTCCACAATGGGGAATTGGAATATCAGCGTTGAAGATGATTCTTCTTGTCCTGGTATCAGTATTAGCGGTGAGATTGACTGCGATTGTCCTAATCCTGGACTGATGTCAACGGATACCCTTAAATCGTGTGGAGATCAAAGCATACAATTTACTAGTCTTCCAAATGACGGTGTTATAATATTCGCTCAGGATACTTTTGAGTACTTCTTACACGACAATTCTGGTACTGCACTAGGAAATATTCTAGATAGAAACATCAATGGAACCTTCAACTTCATACCAGGTCAAATGCAGTATGGGGTGGTTTATTATATCAGTAGAATAGTAGGTGACTTCAACGGGGTTGATGGAGTAGATCTCAGTGATCCATGTACCCAAAATATTGCGATCGGACAGCCGGTTGTGTGGTATGAAATTCCAACAGCATTGATTGCCGGAGATCCTATTCAGTTCTTAGATTGTCAGGATACCATATTGAATCTGGATGGTTCAGGATCAATCCCATCTAGTGCGCAATTCCAATGGCGATTAGAAAATGGAGCAAGCTCTAGCTCTAATCTCCAATCAACAGGTATTGTGGCCCGAGGGGCAGGTACCTATATTTTAGAAGTTTCGGTAGGAAATGGCTTCTGTGTTTCTGCTGATACTGTTGTGATCCAAAATGATGGAGACCTTCCTACGGCCAATATTCCTACTCCTCAGGATATCAATTGCCTGAGAAATAGAATTACACTAACCAATAACGGTTCAAGTATAGGACCAAACTATACCAGTAACTGGATCTTAGCAGACGGAAGTCAGATCAATGGCGTCAATGAAATTGAAGTAACTCAAGGTGGAACTTATACGCTCATTGTTACGGATATCACGAATAATTGTAGAGCAATGACACAGGTTGTTGTCCAAGAAAACTTTGATTTTCCAACTGTAGATGCAGGTGTAGGTGGACTATTGGCATGTGGTGTTGATTCTATCATACTGAACGGAACCGCTAATAGTCCTTCCGGATCATTTGATGCACAATGGTATCTCAATGCCAGCTCAATACCTGGTGCTACCGGTTTATCTCTGGAAGCTCGACTTCCTGGTGTTTATTTGTTAGAAATAACTGATAGCAATAACGGCTGTAGGGCTACTGATTCGGTTTTGGTAAGGGTGGATTCAAGTGCAATCTATAATGCCCTTTACGATGCATTGAGTCCCGTATGTCCGGGAGATCGAAATGGTGAAATCATGGTGAACGAGGTTGAAGGGGGAACAGGTCCATATTTATTCTCCATTGACGGAGGAGGATTTTCTCCTAACCCTGAATTTATATTCTTGGCGGAAGGACCACATCTCCTTACAGTAAGAGATCAAAACGGATGTCAATGGTCGATTACCATAGTGTTGGATCCACCATCGAGCGTAGAAGTCACGATGGGCAATGACACCATTATTGATCAAGGAGAAAGCTTAATACTACAGCCCCAAATCACTGATCCTAGTGGAGAAGGAATCATCGGGATTGATACCATTTACATCAGTTTTGTAGATGAGATTAGCTGTACCAACTGCTTCAATCCATATGTAGAAATAACTCCATTAGTGCCAGCTAATTATGAGGTTACCGTCGTTACTGAAAGCGGCTGTATCGTCACAGATACGAGATTTGTAGGGATTAGAACGGAAAGGCCTCCATTCTTTGTTCCATCGGCCTTCTCGCCGAATAGAGACGGACGAAATGATTGGGTCAGTATTTCATTTGCAGATCCTGACTTTATCCAGGAAGTCAATAATTTCATGATTTATGACCGTTGGGGTAACTTGGTATTTTCCGCGGAAACTATCTTGCCGAAAGAGCGGGTACAATTATGGGATGGTTACTTCAATGGAGAGACCATGAATCCCCAAGTCTTTGTATGGACATTTACTGTTTTGTACAAGGATGGAATCGAAGAATTCTATAAAGGAGATATTACATTAATGAGATAGAAATAAATTGAGAATGAATAATTAATAATTCAATGGTTTTGCAATTATTAATTATTCATTTTCAATTATCAAATTATTTCCCTTTCCCTTGAATTAATACAAGAAGAGTATAAAACATAATTTTAAAATCTAGGGCCAAAGACATATTCTCAATATATAAGATATCGAATTTTAGTCTTTGTATCATTTCTTTTACGTTGGAAGCATAGCCAAATTTCACCTGTCCCCATGAAGTAATTCCAGGCTTTACCTTATGTAAATGTCTATAATGAGGAGCTTCCTCCATGATAAGATCAATATAATGTTGTCTTTCCGGACGTGGTCCAACAATCGACATATCTCCGCTCAATACATTCCAAAACTGAGGCAATTCATCTAGTCTCCACTTTCTCATTACTTTTCCCCAGGTCGTTACGCGATCATCTTTCTCGTGGCTCAGGCGAGGTCCATGTTTCTCAGCATCGACCACCATCGACCGAAATTTTATGATATTGAAAGGTTTTCCCTTGTATCCAATTCTCTCTTGTAGATAAAATATGGGGCCTGTGCTGGAGAGCTTTACTCTGAAGATAATATATAAATAAAGTGGCGAAAGAATAATTAAGACTACCGCAGAAATGCATATATCAATGATTCTCTTGATAACCAGTTGCCATTTGGGCATTAGCTCTTGCTGAATTTCAATCAAGATCGCTCCAAATACATGATTCATTTTGACATTGCCCAAAAGGATATCATACATATCGGGGATGATCTTTATCAAAAGCCGAGAGCCAAAATCAAAAAGAATATTGATGATTTTCTTCAACTTATCGTGGTCCGAACTCTCTATTGCGATAATTACTTCCTCTACATTATTAGTTTCTATGACCTCCGCAATATTATCTATCTTTCCCAGCTCCGGAATATAAGACCGCAATTCATTGGTCGAATTGCCATTCGAATCAATAAATCCAATAAAATCGTAACCTAAGTTTTTGCTTTGAGATTGAATCTCCTTGTAGAGATCTACAGCGTTCTGATTTCCTCCTATGATCAAGGTCTTGAAACTAATATGACCCGCCTTCAACCTTCTTGAAGCAAGTGTCAATATGGTCATTCTGGAAATAATGGTCAATCCAAAATGCAGAATAAAAAGTCTACAAAATGACTGGTAGTAGGAAGTATAATCATTGACAAAATCGTCCAAAATTAGCATGAAAAACAGGACCAATACTCCTAGAAAACTGATCAAAATTGTACGGCCCAAGGTACTCATACGAGACAGCCTATAGATATCCTTGTACCGATCAAATATGGAGTACAAAATCAACCATCCCAGCGGAATCGTTAAAACTCCGATCATAAAATTGCCTTCCTGAACAACTTCCCGCCAATCAAAGTCTCCCAGCTCTTGTGATTTTCTATAAAAATAGAAAAGAGTCCACGCGATAAAGGCCATCAACCAATCGCAAATCTTATATAATAATGTATGGAATTGCCTTTGACTCAACATTCAGTTCGGATCAATTTTGATTTTCGTAGGTAAACTTAATGTTGTCAAAATAAACAAAACCCTCTTCCATATCTACTGGTAGGATGGCACGGATTAATATCCGGACTCTATCTGCGTCAAGTCCATTGATTACCGTTGTATAATTGATGTATACTTTATTCCACTCTTCTGAAGGGTTTAAACCGAACAAGTCAGGCACGTCAACCGAATCACCATTATCCTCATAGTACCTTAATCCAAATTCCACCGGAACATCATTTTTGTAGTGAACTTCGAGTATTTTCTGGCCTGAACCAACGTTAATATTTTCAATATCCGTTTTAGTGGTCATATATATGAATTCGTGACCTTCATATAATCTAATCCTCGCACTTTTCCCGCTATAAGCACCACTACTAGTTACTGCAATCCTGGTGAATGAATCACCATCTAAATCTTCATTAAAATCATGTCGGTCATCGTCAAAATCATTGATCAATCCAAAACCTGCATCCTCATCATACTGATAAACCGGATATATAGTATCAATCTCTCCTCGTACCAGATTTACAGGCACTCGATAGGGTGTCATGATTTCATTGATATCGTATAAAGCGCTGATACCATTATTAACTATTCCCGGCTGAACTATACAGTCAACATCTCCTTCATAGTTTAAAGGAATCAATCTGGGATGCTCATAGGCCCCCACAAAATCTCCAAAAGAAGCCCCTTCGAGACTAACCCAAGAATAAGGGATCGATTGTACATCCGTACCTTCATTCGGTCGAGCTTCAAAAGCTACTGAATCAATATATATGTAAGAAGGTATTTGCTCTTTGTCGTCAAGTGCGCTACAAGAACACAATAAAAGGACAGAAATGAATAAAACTAAATAATTTGACAATGGCTTAGTGTTGATTAGTACAAAATAAAATTATCAATTACAGCTTGACATATTTAGTGGCACTTCGCTCCATTTCTTCGGAAATCATTTGCGCTAATTGTAACGCTTTCAGTCCGTCTTCCATTGTAACGATAGTTTTTTCATTTTCTTGTATAGAATGAGCAAGACTTTCTAATTCCATCTTTATAGCATTGACCGGAGCAATTTCCGGTGTGTTCACTTTGATATATTTGTCTTCATCCGGTAATTCTAAATGAAACATCGTCTCCTTTTCTTCGGCACTCAATTCCGAAGCGTTTTTAAGCTGTATTATCTCACTGTTTTTTATCTAAAAAATCCATCGAAATATACGCATCTTCCTGAAATAGACGCAGTTTCCTCATATTCTTTAAGGAGATTCTGCTAGCAGTTAAATTGGCCACGCAACCATTTTTAAACAATATTCTGGCATTGCAAATATCTGCTTGTTTACTTACCACACATACGCCATTGGCATCAACCCTTTCCACTTCCGAATCCACCAAACTCAAGATCATATCCAGATCGTGAATCATGAGATCATAAACTACAGATACATCCGTTCCTCTGGGATTAAAGAAAGCCAATCTGTGTCCTTCAATAAAGGCCGGTTTAAATTGCATTTCTTGCAGCGCCAAAAAAGCAGGATTAAACCGCTCTACATGCCCAACTTGCGCTTTACAATTATTTTCCCGACATAGTTTGAGCAGTTCTTTTGCCTCTTCTACAGTTTGTGTAAGTGGCTTTTCGACAAAAATATGTTTTTGACTTTTTAATGCTTTGGCTGCCAGATCAAAATGATAGACGGTAGGCACAACTATATCTGCAATATCACAAGCGTCGATAAGCTCCTGCTCACTAGAAAATGCTTCGTATTCATACTTTGCCTTGGCCAACTCATGAGCCTCAGGATTAGGATCATATGCTCCCACGAGCTCTAACATATCCGATTCCAGAATACATTTCAAATGTATTCTTCCCAGATGTCCAAGACCAAATAAACCAATTTTGATTTTCTCTTGCATAATCTCTTCGTCTTTATAATTCGAAATACTCCTTAGCCTTAACCAATACCTCATTGATACCTTTTGGATCCGATCCTCCGGCAACAGCAAAAAATGCTTGTCCTCCTCCACCGCCTTTGATCAGTGGGGACCATTCCTTGATCAGTTGACCAGCATTCCATTCTTTATTCTCCAATAAGCTTTTGGTGATAATTACTCCTAATTGTGCTTTTTCACCGAGATCCGCTGCCAATACGACCACGGCATTTCCAAGCTTTTTCTCCATATCAAAAAGCATTGGTTTCAGCTGCTTCGACTCCGTTATGGAAATACCCTCAATAAGGTACTTTATTCCTTCTTTTTCTACTGCTTGAGCAAGAAGATCAGATACTTTACCCAATGCTTCTTTTTGCTTGAGTTTCTCAAATTCCTTCTGCAACCTCTTGTTCTCATCTATAACTGATTGAACTTGTTCGATCAAAGAACTGGGATTTTTTAGCAAAGAACTCAGCTTTCTGTTTTCCTCATATTCATTCGTCAAGCGCTCTAAAGCATGCTCCCCTGTTATCGCTTCTATTCTTCGAACACCTGCGGCAATTCCGGACTCTGAAACAATTTTGAATACTCCGATATCTCCGGTTCGCTTGACATGACAGCCTCCACATAATTCACGGCTAAACTCAGGATCAAAAGTGATCATTCTAACTTGATCACCATACTTTTCTCCAAAGAGCATCATTGCCCCTTTGTCCTTGGCCTCTTCTATAGAAATAGATCGATCCTCCTCTACGGCTATGTTCGATCTGATTTTAGCATTGACAATTGACTCTACTTTTCTTATCTCTTCATCCGTCATCTTCTCAAAATGAGAAAAGTCGAATCTCAACATATCATTGCGGACTAAGGATCCTTTCTGCTTGACATGATTTCCTAAAACCTGCCTCAAGGCAGCATGAAGTAAATGCGTTGCGCTATGATTAAGCACTATATCCTCTCTTCTAGACTTGTCGACTACTAGTTGAAAATCAGCCTCCATCTGGCCCGGCAATGTCTTGGTCCAATGAATGATTAAGTCATTCTCTTTTTGTGTGTCTTGGATGACAATCTCCTCTCCATTCGACCCTAATTTTCCAGTATCGCCCACTTGACCTCCCGACTCTGCGTAAAACGGTGTCTTGTCAAAAACCAGCTGGTATTTCTCGCCTTCTTTATCTTCTATTTTTCGATATCTGAGCAGTTTTGCTCCATTTAACTCAGTCTGATCATAACCTAGGAACTGAATTTCACCTTCTTGATTATTCACCTGAATCCAGTCTGATGTTTTCTTGTTCTGATCCAGTCGAGCACGCGATTTTTGTTTGGCTAGTTCCTCTTTGAATTCTTCCAAATCCACCGATAAGTTATGCTCCGATGCAATCAAATTGGTCAAATCGATAGGAAAGCCGAAAGTATCATACATTTCGAATGCTACTTTGCCACTTATTGTCTCCTTCAGCTGTACAAGCTTATCCATTCGCTTCAGACCTTCGGAAAGCGTTCTCAAAAAGGACTTCTCCTCTTCCTCTATAACTTTATTAATGAAGTCTTCTTGTTCCTTTATCTCCTGATAAGCCTCGCCCATCTTAGCACTCAAACCAGGAACAAGTTTCGAAACCAATGGCTCTTTATAATCCAGAAAGCTATAGTAATACCGCACTGCTCTTCTCAATATTCTTCTCAATACATATCCGGCGCCTGTACTACTCGGCATTTCTCCGTCCGCGATACCAAATGCGACAGCTCTTAAATGATCTGCAACGACTCGAAAAGCAATATCGGATTTAGCTCCTGCATCATAAGAACCTTTATATTGCTTGCCGGTTATCTTTTCCATCTCAAGGATGATGGAAGAGAAAATATCCGTCTCATAATTGGACTTCTTGCCCTGAAGAGCCATAACCAGTCGCTCTAATCCCATCCCGGTATCGATATGCTTTTCCGGCAAACTCTCCAACTCTCCGTTAGCCTTGCGATTGAATTGTATGAATACGAGATTCCATATTTCTATTACCAATGGATGGTCCTTGTTAACCAGCTCTACTCCAGGTAAAGCTTTACGCTGATCATCTGATCTTAGATCGATGTGAATTTCCGAACATGGTCCACATGGGCCTTGCTCCCCCATTTCCCAAAAGTTATCTTTCTTATCACATCTTAAAATATGCTCTTTTTTGACGTGTTCCAACCAAAGGTTTTCCGCCTCTACATCTGCTTCAAGACCATCTTCTATGTTCCCTTCAAATACCGTGACGTACAACCTCTCTTTTTCCAAGCCAAATTCATCAGTAAGCAGCTCCCAAGCCATATCGATGGCCTCTTTTTTGAAATAATCTCCAATAGACCAGTTGCCCAGCATTTCGAAGAGGGTGTGATGATAACTATCGAGTCCTACCTCTTCAAGATCATTGTGCTTTCCTGAAACCCTCAGACATTTTTGGGCATCTGCGATTCTTTTAACATCACTCTTCTTATTACCTAGAAAAAAATCCTTGAAAGGATTCATTCCGGCATTAATGAACATCAAACTTGGATCATCAGAATTAACCAAAGGTGCAGAGGGAACAATTTTATGTCCCTTTGCTTCAAAATAATCCAAAAAACGTTTTCTCACTTCATTAGAATCCATAAAATACCAAGTATTTTTGTGATTGACTGGGGATTAATTTTATGTTAAAATTTTCGAGAGCCACAAATAAATTGTAATTTTGCACTCGTGCTGATGCAAAGATAGCACACCAAATGAATTAATCTTGATCTATGCGTAAAGAAAGATACGTTTACAATCCATCTACCTTAAGTTTTGAAAAGAAAAATTATCTTCTCAGCAGAAGACGATGAGGGTATTTGGTTTTCTTTCTGCAGCCCTCGTTTCAGGAGCTATTTTACTTTATGCCTTTAGTTATTTCTTCCCTTCGCCTGTCGAGCAGAACTTAAGAAAAGAAATTGCGCAGTTGGAATACCAGTATGTTCTTCTGGATAACCAACTAGATCTTATGGACAAAGTGGTTAATAATCTCAATGATAGAGACGCCAATGTTCATCGAATGATCTTTGGAATGGACCCAATTGATGAGGATCTGTGGAACGGTGGTCAAGGAGGTTACGATAAATACAAAGACATCGTTAATTACGGTGAATCTTCTAGTATTATAAAGAATATCAAAGAGAAATCGGATCGAATAGGTCTGCAGCTCACTCTTCAGTCAAAGTCTTTAGACACCATGCTTAGCTTGGCCTCGGAAAGAGATAAAATGTACGCTTCTATTCCAGCTCTTAAGCCGGTTAGGGAGGATAAGTTAAAAAGAAAAATTACGGCCATGTCCGGATTTGGTATGAGAATGCATCCAATTCTGAAGGTACGAAAAATGCATGCGGGAATTGATTTTACAGCTCCTAGCGGAACAGCAGTTCAAGCATCAGGTAACGGTAAAATTGTTAAAATATCCAGGAAAAAAACAGGGTATGGCAATCATATTATCGTAGATCACGGATACGGTTATAAAACACTTTACGCCCACTTGTCTAAAATTGATGTGAAGCACGGTGAGCAAGTCACTCGTGGACAGAAGATTGGTGAAATAGGAAATTCAGGAACCTCTACAGCTCCTCACCTGCACTACGAGGTGAGATACAAAGGAAGAGCTTTGGATCCAATTCACTTCGTAATGGATGGTTTGACTACTGAGGAATACCAGGAATTGGTTAAAGAAGCAGCCAAGATCAATCAATCCTTCGACTAATATGTAAGAGCTTTTTAGGCTTCTTGCGGACATTCAGAAAAGCTGGTTCATTTTCATTTAGTAAAAATAATTGGATTCAATTATAATACGAGTTGAACTCTCTGTGTTATAATTTATATATCCATTAATAACGAAACTATATTCTATAAGAAATACTCATACTTTTTCCAAAGCTAAAATTTGCGAATTATGAGATTTCTTGTTGTTTTCCTTACCCTGATTACAGTTTATGCTTGTTCTATCGACTCTGAAAGTGACGATTTAGGCGTAGTACCAATCCCCAGTAATAATATTGAAGAAGCAGTCCTTCCATATATTGAACGGTTTCAAGAAGAGGGTGAGCGAAGAGGACATAGCAATCTGGCACAGGCCCTCAATGAAATAACAGTGGAAATTGTATCAATTCCGGATCAAGGAGTAGCCGGATTATGTAATTATAACAGTCATGAGCCCAATCATATCAGCATAGACCGAGAGTACTGGAATCAAAGCTCTGATCTCGGAAGAGAATTTGTCGTATTTCACGAGTTAGGTCACTGTGTTCTGATAAGAGATCACCTAGAAGGATGTACAGCTAATCGATTCTATATCAGTATTATGCGCAGTGGACTCGGTTCTTGCCGAGATGCTTACAATCAAAATAATAGAGAGTACTATTTGGACGAACTCTTTTCTATAACAGGAGACTGGGAGTTCAATTAGGCATGTTTTTGACCCTCCTATTTTATACAAAAATAAGGGGGTTGAAATTTTTGATTTAAAAAATATTTTGATATTACTTTTATTTCTAATATGAATTCATAACTTTGTTAGGTCTTTTTGAGAGAACTACAATAAAAAGGGGGTCAGATTATGAGTAATGTCACAGAACAGGTTACCTTGGAGTCTCCTGTGGAAAACTTGGAACTCACTAAGCTGTATTACGGCATTGGTGAAGTAGCAGAAATGTTCAATGTTTCTAATTCCTTAATTCGATTTTGGGAAACAGAATTCGATAACCTAAAACCACATAAGAACAGTAAAGGAGACCGCCGTTTTACCAAAAAAAATATTGAAGAACTGAATGTCATCTACCATCTCGTTAAAGTGCGTGGATTTACACTGGAAGGTGCTAAGAAAGAGATGAAATATCAGAAAGAAAGGTTGAAGTATAGGAATCAGATGATAGATAAACTTGAATCCCTACGCGAATTTCTCTCAGACGTACAAGATCAAATCTAAAAATGTTTGCCCTACTCTACCCAAGTCGCACTCTTACGATTTAAATTGATAAATTCATTGCACAATGTAAAATCTCGTGAATCATTGGATGCGGTAATAACTGTTTTATCTTGTAGAACAAAGGCCATTTTATCAAATATTACCTGCCTCCAATGATCATCGAGAAAATTTCCCGGCTCATCAAACAGGAATAAATCAGCCTTCGAATAAAGACTTAGAAATATTTTCAGCCTCTGCTGCATTCCACTAGACAAGGTATCGAATTTGTTATCCGCAAATCTCTCCAATTCAGCTAATTCAAGGATATCTCGTCCTGAAACACCCTCCTTCAACTTATGTTGCTCGTACAATGAAACCAATTTGGAAACTGTGAAATTTCCCGGAAACCTAAGGTAGGGTCCCATAGCTGCGATATGAATATGAGCATACCGTTTCATATCTACTTCTTTCGAATTAAGTAGAAAGCTAACACTTCCCTCCGTGGGAAGTCTATCTTGAGAAAGTATAGCCAAGAAGGTAGATTTTCCACAACCGTTCAGACCTCTAAGCCCGAGGTGAACACCTTCTTTGATATGATAATTAATATTTCGGAAAACAAATCTCTGATCAAATTGCTTACCCAACTGATCGATTAATACTTCCATTGCTTCTCTTATGATTAAGAGCTCTAAACCCTCTCATAATTCCACGCTGAGAGTTTCCTATAAAGTCTAAAATGATATCCCTCTCTTCCGATTGTTCTAATTCATGTTTGATCTTATCGATAGCTTGAGAAGTATTATATCCTTTTACATATAACATTCTATAAACATCCTGAATAGCGTGAATTTGATCAGCATCATATCCACGTCTCTTAAGCCCAACAGAATTAACACCAGCATAAGCCAATGGCTCTCTCGCCGCTTTGACGAATGGAGGAACATCCTTTCTAACTAAAGAACCTCCACCAATGAAGGCATGCTCTCCAATAGTAACGAACTGATGAACAGCCGTTAATCCACCGAGTATAGCATATTCTTTCACCCTAATATGACCTGCTAGGTTCACATTATTGGCAAGGATACAGTTCTTCTCCACGATGCAATCATGAGCTACATGCACATAAGCCATGATCAAAACATTATCGTGAATCTTTGTTTTGAAACTAGCCTTTGTTCCTCGATTGATGGTACAGTATTCTCTAATCGTTACGTTATTCCCAATCTCTACGGTAGAACTCTCACCGTGAAACTTAAGATCTTGAGGAATAGCACCGATAATAGCTCCGGGAAAGATCTTACAAGATTCGCCGATGCGTGTTCCATTCATGATGGAAACATTAGGTCCAATCCAAGTATTGTCGCCGATTACTACATCCGCTCCGATGGTTGCAAATGCTTCAATTTTTACATTTTTACCAATTCTGGCACTCGGATGTACAACCGAAAGTTCAGTGTTAATCATCTACTCTCTTTATAATTTTTGCTGTCAACTTCGCTTCGGAAACTAATTCATTACCCACATAAGCTTTACCGGCCATGTAACAAATTCCTCGTCTAATTGGAGCTAATAATTCTAACATAAATATTAATGTATCTCCGGGAACAACCTTGCGCTTAAACTTAGCATCACTAATTTTAGCAAAATAAGTGTCCCAAAGATGTGGTTCTTCTTTATCGTGAAGTGCAAAAATACCTCCAGTTTGAGCCATAGAC
This sequence comes from Saprospiraceae bacterium, assembly GCA_965230755.1. Classification (GTDB taxonomy): domain Bacteria; phylum Bacteroidota; class Bacteroidia; order Chitinophagales; family Saprospiraceae; genus DATFJT01. The sequence goes on from CBDDLT010000005.1 coordinate 49,843, forward strand.
TCAATCTGCAAAACACCTGGCATTACAGGATTTCCGGGAAAATGCCCCATAAAGAAATGCTCGTTATAGGTGACATTCTTAATGCCTATAATATGCTTACTATCAACGTGAAGAATTTTATCAATTAATAAGAAGGGAAAACGATGAGGAAGTGTATTCCTGATTCTATTGGCATCGTATACCGGTTCTGCATTAAGGTCGACCAAGTCCGGTCGATCGATAAAATTGAATTCTGTCAGTTCCTTGCTTTTTAACAATTCTCCAAATTTTACATTTATACTATGTCCAGGTTTATTGGCAATAATCTTTCCTTTAATCGGCCTACCCACTAAGCTCAAGTCTCCTATCAGATCCAATAGCTTATGTCTTGCAGGCTCATTTTTGAACTTAAGTTTTATATTATTTAAAACACCTTCTTCTTCTATCGCGATAGAATTCTTATTCAATTTCGCAGCAAGATCATCTAAATCCTTCTGCTCAATCTTTCTATCAACAATAACAATGGCGTTATCTAAATCTCCACCTTTGATCAAACCTTCTTTCAACAAGTGTTCCAACTCATGAAGAAATACAAATGTTCTACATGGAGCAACATCCTTGTGATAATCGTTCATTCCTTTTATACTGGCAAACTGCTGTCCCAGAACGCTTGAGTCAAAGTCGATTAAACAAGTCAACTCAAATTCATCTGACGGAATGGCCGTTATTTCACTACCCGTTGATTCATCTCTAAAACTCACGGGTGATTTGATCTCATAATAAGATTTTTCCTCTTCCAATTCGACAATCCCTGCTTCCAAGAAAGCCGAAACAAAAGGATGAGCACTTCCATCTAATATTGGAATCTCCGGTCCGTTAACTTCTATTAAAATGTTATCCAAACCCAATCCCGTCATCGCTGACATCGCATGCTCTATCGTGCTAATGGAAGCTCCATTTTTGCTAAGGGTTGTACTGCGATTTGTAGAGCTAACAAACTCTACAAGAGCCGGAATCTCAACAGCCTCTTCTAAATCCAGCCTTTGAAATCGAATTCCGTAATTAGCTTCTGCCGGTTTAAAGCGTACTTTGGAATACTCTCCAGTATGCAAACCGACTCCCTCTAGTACAATCTCTGATTTTAGTGTCCTCTGCCTCATTTTTCTATTTAGCCTTCGTATTGTTCTCAATAGATTTCTCCAGTTTGGTCAATCTATCCTCAAAAGAAGGCAAATTTTTAAAACAACTATAACTTCTTAAGAAATCAACATAATTCAACGCAGGAGATCCATAATATGATTGCCCCTTTTCAAGCCTTCGATTGATACCGCTCTGCGCCTGAATCTTTACCTTATCCTCAATAACCAAATGCCCCGCAATTCCAACTTGACCTCCTATCATACAATAATTGCCAATTTTCGAGCTGCCCGCTATTCCAGTCTGAGCTGCAATAACTGTATGACTTCCGATCTCGACATTGTGGGCAACTTGTATCAAATTATCCAATTTCGTTCCACTATTAATAATCGTAGCTCCCATGGTCGCTCTATCAATAACGGAGTTAGCCCCAATTTCCACATCATTTCCTATCACAACTTTTCCACTATGCGGCATTTTTTGATATTCACCCTTATCATTGGGAACAAAACCAAAACCATCACAACCAATTACAACATTGGCATGAATGATACAGTCATCCCCTATCTCGGTCCCGGGGTACAATTTCACCCCTGAGTGCAAAACAACATTAGCACCTATCTTACAAGATTTACCAATAAAAACATGAGCGTGAATCTTTGTTTTTTCACCGATCTCTGCCCCTTCTTCAATCACTGCAAAATCACCTATAAAACAAGAATCCATAACATAGACGGAAGAATGCACTGAAGCGTTGGGTGAAACTCCCGTCTTTTTATCATTTATTCCATTTAATTTTTGCTGTAATAACATGAGCTTGGCCCGAATGTTATCCACACGAATTAAAGTAGGATGATCACCGCTTTTTGGCTGAAAGTCTTTTTCTACCAAAATAGCCGACGCCCTTGATCCATACAAGTGACCCTCATACTTAGAATCTGCTAGAAAACTTATTTCTCCTTCTCCAGCATTTTCTATCGTATTAGGTCTGTAAATGATCAAATTTTCATCACCTTCCACCACTCCGTCAATCATTTCAGCAATAGCTGCCACGGATATTTTCATGAGCTAATATTCACACCTTTTAATTAACTATATTTAAGCTGATAAATTGTAGCTTATATATATTTGTGTAAAATTAACATAAGTTCACTCAATTTAGATCGGAATGGTAAAAACTACTTCGAAGAATCGACAAAAACACCAAAAATATGGACATTTACCATTCTATCTCGGTTTATTTGTTAGTTGTCTGCTCATATATTCCCCTACGTACAATTACGATTTTGTCAATTGGGATGATTTTCAGAACCTTGTAGAAAACCCCTACGTTCTGGAATTCAACTGGAATAGTGTAAAGAAAATATTCACCCAACCTGTTATCGCCAATTATAATCCCTTACCCATATTTACTTTTTCTGTCGAACATCATCTCTTCGGGCTAGATCCAGGAGTGTTTCACTTCAATAATGTCTTTCTCCATGCACTCTGTTCAATGGCGGTCTTTTGGTTGGTCAAAAAAATAGGATTGTCTAATAACATCGCTGGACTTAGCGCTCTTTTATTCGCATTCCACCCTATGAGAGTTGAATCTGTAGCGTGGATCACGGAGAGAAAAGATGTTTTATTTGCTCTTTTCTTTTTTCTTTCAGCTGGCCTTTATCTAATGTATCAAGATTCGAAGAAAAAGAAGTGGCTACTATATGCGGTTTCACTGGTCTGTTTCGTCTTGTCGCTCTTGTCAAAAATCCAGGCGGTAAGTTTACCTTTGGCTTTGCTCGCTATTGAGTATTTAAGACATAAAGAATTTAAACTTTCTATCCTCTGGGATAAGATTCCCTTCTTCATAGGATCTTTGGCAACCGGTATTCTAGGTCTATACTTATTGGATAAAGGCGAATCTCTCGATGCATCAGAGACCTTCAGTTTTTTCGAGAGATTAATGCTAGGAGGCTACAGTTACTTGGTTTATTTGTACAAGTTGTTTATTCCCTATCCCATGTCTCCCCTATATCCTTACAAGGCAGATTTGGACTGGAGCATATATGCGGGATGTATTGCTTCTATCCTCATTGTGTTATTCCTAATATGGAAGAGGAAGGATAAGAATTTACATTACCTCATTTTTGGAATGCTTTTCTTCACGGTAAACATCATGTTCTTACTTCAAATAGTAGGTGCAGGTCAAGGTTTTTTGGCCGATCGATTCAGCTACGTTCCTTATCTAGGTCTATTTATTTGCGTAGCCCATTACTTAGAAAAATACTTGCTTCGAAAAAAATCAGGACAGACTTTATATTATGGTGTCGGAACCGCGATCATACTTCTGAGCATTTTTGGCGTTCAAAGGCAACTTCCCGTGTGGAAAGACGGACAATCTCTTTGGACCCATGTTCTAAAATTCTATCCTACATCGACAACTGCTTACAATAACAGGGCTCAATGGAATAGAAACTTAGGAAGAAATGATTTGGCCATTCAAGACTACCAGCGATCGATCAGTGTCAATGCCAAACAACATGAAGTATATATCGGAAGAGGTAAAATGTATTTTGATCAGGGAAAAGTTAATGAGGCCATCAAAGACTTTAATGAAGGATTGCGCATAGAACCTGAAAGTGAAGAATTATTGGTCAATCGCGGGGTTGTTTTTGCCGCACAGAATAATCTTGAAGCCGCATTGAAAGATTTCAATAAAGCATTGGAAATAAATCCGTCTTTTTTGAATGCTTACGCCAACAGATCGCTGCTTTACTTTAGAACAGGTCAGAATGAAAAAGCTTTGAAAGACTATGACAGCTATTTAAGCATCAATCCAAGTCAAGCAGATGTATGGTATGAAAGAGGCCTGGCCCTTAGAAATTTGAATAGAGATAAGGAAGCCGTAGAAAGTTTTACTCAGGCCATCAACAGAGATCAATCACAACATCTATTCTATCAAGAGAGAGCAAGAGCATACACAGATTTAGGTCGCCAGCAAGAGGCAGCTAAAGATCAAAGAGCTGCTGCAAGGTTAAAGAAGTAATGTGAGATGATAAAACGCCTTGAAATATCAAACTACGTTCTGATCAATCATTTGATCATTGAATTTGGACCTAAATTGAACGTATTAACAGGGGAAACCGGAGCCGGAAAATCAATTATTCTCGGTGCTCTGGGTTTAATCAGAGGTCGACGTGCGGATACCAAAACACTCAAGGATAAACAGAACAAATGTGTTGTTGAGGCTACCGTTATTCTAGCCAATGAATGGAAGAGCTTTTTTGCAGACAATGACTTAGACTTCTACGAGGAAACCATTATTCGCAGAGAGATCTTACCCTCTTCAAAATCTCGGGTTTTTATTAATGATACTCCCGTTAAATTAAATCTCTTACAAGAAATAGGAGACGGGATATTGAGCATACAACAGCAGTTTGATCATAGCCAAATTGCAGATCCGGATCATCAGATCCAACTCCTAGATTGGTATGGTGGGCACGAGAAAGACCTTCTAGATTACCAATCCAGCTTCGAAACTTATCAAGATCTTCTACGGGAAGTGCAGGATCTCACCAAAAAATTGGACCTATCCAGAAAGGATAGCCAACTCAACGAGTTTTTATTGGCCGAATTGGATGAATTGAATCTGACGGAAAACGATAAGGTGCTTCATGAAGAACTGAATTTACTTGAGAATGCAGAAAACCTGAGTCTACAGTTTAGAAAATTCAACTTTGAAATTTCAGAAAATGAGTCTTCTATCTTGGATCAGTTGAGAGATCTGGCAAGGGCTTTTGGTGAGATAGCGGTTGAAGAAAAGAGTGTACAGGAATTTCAGCAGCAACTCCATTCTGTTATTGTGGAGCTTGAAGAGCTAACAAGCAATGCCAATCGAATAGAGGACAACCTAGAGTACAACGAATCAGAAGTTCAGGAAAAAAGAGAACGCCTGGATAAGATCAATGAATTACAAAGAAAACATCAACAGAATGACATTGACGGGCTTTTCAATAAATGGGAAGAGTTGAGTTCGTTTTCTTCGGGCTTTGAAGAACTTCAAAACCGTCTCGAGCACGCCAAAATAGCCCTGGACAAACAAACTGCAGTCCTGGAAGAAAAGGCAAATGTCCTGACCAATCGAAGACGGGCTACCATCGAAAAATTCACTGCAGATTGGAAGAAAATATTGGCCGAACTTGCAATGCCCAATATTCGCATTGAGGGTGTACTTGAACTGTTGAATACTTTTGGCCCTACCGGGAAAGATATGCTGCAATTGATGATCGCCGTCAATAAAGGAAGTGAACTTCAACTTATTTCGGATGTAGCAAGTGGAGGGGAAATCTCCAGAATGGCATTGGCCGTGCACAGCATGATTAGTGACAAGATGAAAACACCAACCTTGGTATTTGATGAAATCGATACGGGGGTAAGTGGAGAGGTGTCTAGTAGAATGGGTACTCTTTTGCAAAGTATGAGCAACCACAGGCAAATTCTTTGCATCACACACAGTCCACAAATTGCGGCTAAGGGAGACCTTCAGTGGAAAGTATTTAAGAAAGATCTTGAGGATGCAACAATCTCAGAAATAATTCTTCTAGATGAACAAGGTCGAATAGACGAAATCGCCGGAATGCTAAGCGGAATGGAGACAACAGAAGCTGCCCGACAAAATGCACTTGTACTCCTGGAAAATCGTTAATTTATCGTATTATTTTAGTAAATTTCAGAAGTAGTGATGCTAAAGCATCTGCTATTATTTAAACATACTTAACTGAATACAGAAAGATATTAACAAGGATTTTTGCGACTCTTTCCAGGTACAAATATTTTTTCGATGACGAGTAATTCTGCCTAAACAATGAAACAAAAAATGAAATTTATATATGGATTAAGTTTATTCTTCCTACTACTGGGAGCCTCCAGTCTTTTGGCCCAAACGGAAGGTTTGCTGAAATATAATTGGAATGACACTGTAAATATCATACCTCGAAGTAACGGCTCAAAGTACAATGAGGTTTGGGGCTTTAAAGTAAATGGTATCGAATATGGCATCATTGGATCCACTATGGGAGCACATTTTATAAATCTCAGTGATCCTAATTATGCTTATGAAGAAGTCTTTGTTCGTGGAAAATATTGGGGTTCTCAAGTTGTTCACAGAGATTTTCATGATTACAAAGGGTATTTATATGCCGTTTGTGACCAAGGATCATCTTCCCTACAAGTCATTGATCTAAGTAGTCTTCCAGATACAATAAGGATAGTACATGAGGATTCTATTAATATTACGACAGCGCATAATGTTTTTGTAGACTCCGTCGCAGGCAAACTATATACTTGCGGAGTAAAATCACCGAATGGATCTTCTGCCATTCAAGTTTGGTCACTTGAGGATCCGTCCGTACCTGTTTTACTCAACAGTTACAACGAAATAAGTGGAACCAGTATCAATTATGTGCACGATGCATTTGCGAGAGGTGATACCGTTTTTATGAACGCGGGGACAGAAGGGCTTTTTGTCGCAGATTTTTCTGACTCAATGAATCCACAACTATTGGGAACACTGTCTACATATGAAGACGCCGGATTTAATCATAGTGGATGGTTAAATGAACGGGGTGACCGATATTATATGGCTGATGAAACATGGGGTATGGATATTAAAATTATCGATGTTTCTGACCTCTCAAGAATGTACGTTATTAAGCTGATAGAAGCTGAATCTGATCCCGTGGCTAGTTTTCCACATAATCTGATTGTTAAAAATGACATGCTTTATGTCAGTTACAATTTCGACGGATTACAAGTCTTTGATGTAAGTGGAGATACTTCTGCTTGCAGAACATACTACTATTCAACTTCAGGCTTCGAACCGATGGAGTTTCATTATCGCGGAGCCTGGGGAGTCTACCCCCTCTTACCATCGGAACTAATTCTTGTTTCAGATAGACAAGAAGGTTTATTTGTTATTGAGTTACCGGAATTAGAGCAACCCGATACTTTTTTCAATGATGGAACTCCTTTGTGCCAACCCATATCTACGGAAATATCTGAATCAGTGGCGGAAGAGATAGGCATATATTTGTCTTATATGAATGGAAGAGGAGAGTATTTACTGTCTGGCAAGAATTTAACCGGAGATGTTACCTTAATAAATTCTTATGGACAAGTATTTATCAATGAAAGACTTCAATCAAAAAATTCTTATCCTATTTCAATTGGTCATTTAAACAATGGAGTATACTTACTTAACTATAGAAATTCTAAGGGAAGGAATGTAAGTTTCAGCATACTCCTACTATGATCGACAAATACGCACTAGATATTTTTACAGATAGATTTCCAAGTTCTGCCTGTTTGTTGGATCTATGGCACGTATGGGACATGTCCATAAACTACTTCCAAAGACAAAAGCTTCTCTATTGTCTGAATACAGTTTTAAAAACATTGTAAACTGCCTAACAAAACATCTTAGTGCTGTCTAAAAACCGTTAATGTATCAAGCTGTTTTTACTATATTGTGAAAAAATCAAAGGATAAAATATGCTTTTAGAAGGTAAAAAAGGTATTGTTTTTGGCGCATTGGACGAGCAGTCCATAGCTTGGAAAGTTGCAGAAAAATGTCAGGAACATGGAGCAAAAATCGTATTATCTAATGCTCCCGTAGCTTTTAGATTTGGAAAAATCCAAGAATTGGCCGAAAAAATGGGAACTGAAGCCATACCGGCTGATGCTACCAGCGTTGAAGATCTTGAAAACTTATTCGACAATGCTCAAGAACAGTTAGGTGGAAAGTTCGATTTTGTCCTACACTCCATAGGCATGTCTCTCAATGTTAGAAAAAACAGAGCCTATACGGATTTAAAATACGATTGGATGCAGAAAACCTTGGATATCAGTGCCATCTCGTTCCATAAAGTGATGCAGACCTTATATCAGAAGGATCTTATGCAGGATTGGGGGTCAATTTTGGCCCTAACTTATATCGCAGCGCAGAGAACTTTTCCTTCCTATAGTGAAATGGCAGAATCAAAAGCATTGTTAGAATCTTTTGCTAGATCTTTTGGCTATCATTTTGGTGAGCGAAACAAGGTCCGGGTAAATACCATATCGCAAAGCCCGACTTATACCAAGGCCGGAAGTGGTGTTGATGGCTTTGATGATTTCTTTAATTACGCAGAGACCATGTCACCTTTAGGCAATGCGGATTCAGAAGATTGTGCAAACTATTGTGTAATGATGTTTTCGGATTTATCTAAAATGGTCACTATGCAGAACTTATACCATGACGGGGGATATTCCAGTATGGGTATCAATCCCAATCTTACCAAATTGAATCAATAAATTCAAAGCAATTTAATTTACCAAGAACATGAAACAAAAAATGAAATTTAAATGGGGTTTGATCTTATTCTACCTCCTACTAATTGCTTCAAACCTTTTTGCGCAAACTGAAGGTTTGCTGCTATACAATTGGGGTGATACTGTCAACATTGAGCCTCGAAATAGTGGTGCGAGATACAATGAGGTTTGGGGATTTGAAATCAACGGAATCGAGTATGGTGTTATTGGCTCTACGATGGGAACACATTTTATCAATGTGAATGAACCTGAAATGGCCTTCGAAGAAGCATTTGTGCCAGGGAAATTTGCGGGAAGTAGGGTTGTTCATAGAGATTTTCACGATTATGAAGGCTATCTCTATGGAGTTTGTGATCAGGGAACCTCCTCGCTTCAAGTCATCGACATAAGCAATCTTCCGGATACGGCTATGCTCGTTCATGAGGACTCAGTTAATTTGATGCGTTCACACAACCTTTTTGTTGATTCAGTGGCGGGTACGCTGTATACCTGCGGAATTCGTTTGCCAGACGGTGGCGGCCGAGTTTCCATACAAGTTTGGTCGCTTGAAAATCCGGCACTACCGGTATTGCTCAACAATGTGAGTGAAATAGACGGTACGCCGATAGAATATGTTCATGACATGTTTGCCAGAGGTGATACTGTTTTTATGAATGCTGGAAATCAAGGACTTTTTGTAGCGGATTTTGCAGATCCTATGAATCCCAAACTCCTGGGCGTTCTGGCCATGTATGAAGATGCCGGATATAATCATAGCGGATGGTTGAATGAGCGAGGAGACCGATATTATATGGCGGATGAAACATGGGGAATGGATATAAAAATCATCGATGTTTCTGATCTTTCACGAATGCAGGTATTGCAGTTGATAGAGGCAGAGTCAGATCCTGACGCAAGTATTCCGCATAACCTTATTGTAAAAAATGATATGTTATTTGTGAGTTATTATTTTGATGGCTTGCAGGTATTTGATGTAAGTGGTGATACTACGGCATGTAGAGCATATTCTTTTGCTACCTCTACTTTTGAGCCGGCCGAATTTAGCTTCAGAGGAGCGTGGGGTGTCTACCCTTTTCTACCCTCAGAATTGGTCTTGGTTTCGGATATGGAAGAAGGGCTATTTATTATAGATTTGCCGGAATTGGAGCAACCAGATACCTTCTTTAATGAGGGAACTCCATTATGTGAACCGGAAGTAACAGATTTGAATGAATCGGAAATTGCGGATCTCGGTATTTATTTGGCACATTTGAGTGATCGTGGAGAGTATTTGCTTTCCGGAAAAGATTTAAACGGTCATTTAACTTTGATTAATTCATACGGCCAGATCATGATTGCTGAAAAACTTCAATCTGTGGATACTCACCCGATTTCGATTGGACATCTCAACAGTGGAATTTATTTCCTGAATTACAGAAATTCGAAGGGTGAGAAAATAAGTTTTAAGTTGTACTTGTTATGATCAATGGACCTAAATGGTATTTTGAATGAGTCTTCGGTACTCGCTTAAATTATGGTGGGCTGGTACAGTTCTTTTGTTTTTTTCAATAAAATTGGTCGGACAATCCGATTCGATAGAGATTGTTTATGATACGCTCGCAGTGGCCGATACCGCTGCGGTTATGTCTTATGCCCTGGATCAATACGGGGAAGTATTCTTTGAAAGTAAGAATAACTACATCAAGGATTTCTACTTTGAGAGAGCCAGGTTTGATAGAAGGTCAATAGCTACAACTGGAAATCTTGGGTCCCCTGCTCAGGACTTTATCTTCGATACGGAAAATAGCATAGACCAGTATCGTTTGTTCAATCCCTATCGCCACTATGAGATCAACAGGAATAATTTTAGATTCCTCAAAGCCCCACTTGATTATTCCATCGTTAAGTATAACCAAGCCCTTGGTGCTCAGTCAGATCTTAATATTAGAGCTAAAGTGCTGAAGAATTGGAGTGATAATCTCAGCATGACCGTTGATTTCGATCGAATGAGTCAGGCAGAAGGACAGTTTAATCATCAAGCAACGCGGAATACGATATTGGGGATAGGATTTGACTATCGAGCTCCTGCGGGGAACTACCGATTGAATCTGCTTTACACTCGTAACAAAGTTCAACAGCAATTCAACTGGGGTTTAATCGAACCCGATTCGATCAGAATTCCCCAAGATGAAAACAGTCTGAATTTTGACTCATTTTCCAGTACTGCTGAAGGGGCATATGAAACCACCAATATTTCGGTGCTACAGGATTATCAGTTATTTAAGCCGGATTCGAATAGATTATTCAATGGACTGATTTATCATGAAATCGAGTACCTTAATTCTATTCATCACTATACGGATAACTCCCCGGATACTTTTTATGGAAACTTTCTAGTCGATTCTAGAGCAATGCGATTTTGGTTTCAAAACAGGCAAATCATTAATGAATTTGGATTGGGACTGCAACTATGGGAAGATCATGATTTCAGATTTGGGATAAACCATAGATATTTTTGGATCGATAACGACCTTGACAAGTTTAACGAGCAAGAATTGAGGATAAATGGTAAAGCCAAGGGGCCCGTTGGAGAATGGGGGAAATACCAGGCTGAACTCGAGTTTCCTTTTTATTCGAATGTGGGCAGAATTAAGATCAATGGTAACATCCATAGTCCATTGATTAAAGACAAGATAGAATTGACCCTTGCTTATCAGTTTTTAAAACAGTCCCCTCATTATTCGGTCGAAAACCTGATTGTTAGCCAACAAAAAATAGATCAAGGAAGTATACTCGATCCGGTGTCTCAAAAGATCAGCGGACAAGTTTCGTTTTTTCGAATGCTTAACTTAGACATTAGTTATTTCAATTTTCAAAATCCTTATTACTTCGATCAGAATTTCGCTCTTGTTCAAAGAACGAGCAACTACTCTGCTATTACGGCAGCCGTTGATGCCGATATTGAGCTTTGGAGGTTTCGACTTAGACCCACCCTCAAATGGCAACAGCTTCCATCCTTTTATTACCTACCATCTTGGTTGATGGATGCAGACCTTTACTATAGTCAGAAGCTCTTTCAAAATAATCTTGATCTATTTGTAGGAACCAATGTCAGAGTAATCAATACATATCGGCCCTATCGCTTTTTACCCATAGTGAATACATTCGGGTTACAAGACAATTACTTAAGTCCAGACTACCCCATTCTCGATATTTATGCTGGTATCCATGTTAGTGGATTTAGATTTTTTGTTCGAATGGAAAATGCGCTGGCTCAATTCGATAACCAACTCCCTCTTGCGGAATTGGTTTACAGACAGCCACAGTTCACCGGCTACTTTAGGCTGGGAATTGTTTGGTCCTTTTACAATTAATACCTTCCCTATCACACCCTATTTTCTTCAGTTTTAGCCTTAAATAAAATGGCCATTTGGCCTAAGAAACAAATGAATAAGTTTTAAACCAGTCATCTCCTAAAACATTAATCTGCCTTTTCTCCATTTCCTCAAACAAATCATCAATTAATATTTATTGATTATATTTAACAAATATTTAATCTAAATTTAATGGTAACGCCTTCATTAAATAATCTGGGCATCTCGCCTACACTGGCTATCAATGAAAAGTCAAAGGAGTTTCTCCGACAGGGAAAAGATATCATCCTTTTTGGATTAGGACAATCTCCCTTCCCGGTTCCACCTATTCTGGTCAAGGCTTTACAAGAAAATGCACATCAGAAAGATTATCTGCCCGTTAAGGGATTACCTCAACTACGAGCATTGATTTCCGAGCATTATAGCTTGAAGTACGAACTCAAGTTCAACAGCGATCATATCTTAATAGGTCCGGGCTCTAAAGAGCTGCTTTTTTTAACCCAAATGGCCTATGAAAATGAATTGATCGTCGGTGCCCCGCATTGGGTAAGTTATAAAAAACAAGCTTCGGTACTGGGACGCAAACCGCTTTCTATACCGACAAAGGAAGAGTCCGGTTATTTACTGGACGCGAAGACTTTGGAGGATTTTCTGGTCGAAAATGGATTAACCGGAGCACTACTTATACTGAACTTTCCATCCAATCCCTTAGGCAATACCTTTGCAGAGAGCCAATTGAGGGATTTGGCTTCGGTGTGCAAAAAGTATTCTTTGATTGTTATCTCCGACGAAATCTATGGTAATTTAAATTTTGCAAGTCAACATTTGAGCATGGCCCATTACCTCCCCGATCAAACCATAATTCTTACAGGTCTTAGCAAATGGGCCGGCGCAGGAGGTTGGAGACTTGGCGTCTTTCTCTTTCCGGAAAAATTGTCAAGACTTTGTAACACAGTGGCTGCTCTTGCTTCAGAGACCTATTCCAGCGTGTCCGCGCCCATTCAGTATGCCGCTTGCGAAGCTTATAAGGATCACGATAAAATCAACGAATACCTTCAGTTATCCAAATACGTTCTAAAAGAAAATGCCAACTATTTTACCAGCTTTCTCGAAAAAACCCAGCTAATCTTTCCTCCTTTGCAAGGAGGATTCTATGCCTATCTAAACTTCAATGCCTATCAAAAAGAATTGGAAAAGCTAAATATTTTTAATTCTAATGATTTGAGCAATTTCCTTCTTGACAATTATCTCATCGCATGTTTACCCGGATCAAACTTTGGAGTTCAACCCGATCAAATCTCCGTGAGACTTTCTCTAGTGGATTTTGATGGCTCCAAGGCCTTAGAGGCAGCAGAAAATGGTACTTATTCCGTAGAATCCCATGCCCCTAAAATTGTAGAATCCGTAACAAGGCTTGAAAAATTATTGAATCGTTTATCTAATTAAATCGAAATGTCATGAAGTTTAGTATTACAGTATTGTTTAGTATTCTGTTCTTTTGGGTTCAAGCTCAGACGATCAGTGGAAATGTAAAAGATCAAGATGGTGAACCCCTAATTGGAGCCTCGGTAATGGCTGTTGGTGACAACAGCGTTGGTACTGTTACTGATTTTGATGGAAACTTCTCCTTAAATATTCCATCTAGCATTAATTCTATAAGGATTTCATATGTTGGCTACCAAGCACAAACAATTGATATCGCGGGCATGGATAATGTGAATGTAATTTTGACGTCCAGCCTTGTTCTAGATGAAGTAGTAATATTGGGTACTCGGGCTTCTAACAGAACCAATGTAAATTCGGCTGTTCCCGTTGATGTAATAGATATTGACAAACTTTCCGGTGCCGCACCTCAAACTTCCCTTAATGAAATCATGCATTATTCTGCGCCATCATTTAGTTCGAATACTCAAACTATATCGGATGGTACGGATCATATAGATCCTGCATCTTTAAGGGGACTTGGGCCTGATCAAGTTTTGGTATTGATGAATGGAAAAAGGAGACATAATACTTCCCTTGTCAATATCAATGGGACATTTGGTAGAGGTAATGTAGGTACGGACCTGAATGCCATCCCGGTTTCGGCCATTAATCAAATACAAGTACTACGGGACGGAGCATCCGCACAATACGGTTCCGATGCGATAGCAGGTGTTATCAATATTGGACTGAAGGAAACCGTCAACGAACTGTCACTAAGTGTTAATGTAGGAGCCAACATGACTTCTTCAGATAACATTGGTGCTTTTGGAGGTGAGACCAAAGATTATGATGGAGAAAAGGTAGTCGTCGGCTTGAATTATGGGCTTCCTTTGGGTAATGATGGCGGATTCATCAATATGACTGGAGAATTTGACTACAGAGGATCCACCAATAGAATGCTGGAATGGGAAGGAGAAATCTACAATAAAATGAACACGATTGAAAGGCTGGCAATGGATGCAGGTATGGATATCGGAACGCTCAATGAGACTCAGGTAAGATCTCTTTCCGATGCTGCGGGCTTTACCAATGGTTCTGAGACCTTGGCAGAACTACAGGCGGTACTTTCTGAAGACAATACGGATAGCGAACTGGCTGCCCGAGGCAAGGAAAGATCGGATTTTAACATGAGGGTAGGTCAATCAGAAGTGAGAGGAGGAAAGTTATTTGCAAATATGGAAATTCCTTTGGGTGAAAGCCTGGCTCTATATGGATTCGGTGGAATGGGATATCGAAGCGGAGAATCCGGTTGTTTTTATAGACTTCCAAATCAATCAAGAACTTCTACTTCCATTTATATTGATGGAACTGTTCCTTTGATCAACTCGAATATTACGGATAAATCTATCGCTGGTGGGATTAGAGGAAAAGTCGGAACATGGGATATTGACTTTTCTACAGTTACCGGTAGCAATGATTTTCAATTCTACATTACCGAGACGCATAATGCAACACTTGGGGCATCCTCGCCAACTGAATTTAATGCAGGTGGACATAAGTTTAGTCAAACAACAAGTAATTTGGATTTAAACCAGTATTTCGAAAATGCCCATGGATTGGCAGGAATAAATACGGCCTTCGGAGCAGAATATCGTTATGAAAACTTCAACATGAATCCGGGCTCTGAGGATTCGTATGGAAATTATGATGTCAATGGTAATCTTGTTAACTCTGCAACTGAATCTGAATTTTACGTTACTGATTTTCTAGGTCGTAGCAGACCTTCAGGAGCTCAGTGCTTCGCTGGATTTTTACCATTTAATGCGGTAGATGCTAATCGATCTTCTGTGGCAGCTTATGCTGATTTTGAGTTTGATATTACCGACCGACTTATGATAGGAACTGCGGCGAGATTCGAGGATTATTCTGACTTCGGAAGTACTTTCAACTATAAGGTGGCAGGTAGATTTGGTATCACCTCGAATATTAATCTAAGGGCTGCCCATAGTACCGGGTTTAGAGCGCCATCTTTACATCAAATTCACTTCAGCAGAACCTCTACTATTTTTAGCATCGTCAATGGAGTTTCTGTTCCTCAGGAGGTGGGCACATTTGCCAATACATCCAGAGCCGCAAAACTGCTAGGCATTCCGGAACTCAAGGAAGAAACTTCTAATAACTATAGCGTGGGAGTTACGGCTTCTATTCCGGACTTGAATTTGAAAATCACGGCAGATTTATATCAAATTGATATAGATGACCGAATCGTGTATACCGGTAGTTTCGAAGCAGGAGATGATCCGGAACTGCAACAAATTTTTGCCAATGCCGGCGCAGATAAAGCAGCATTTTTTGCAAATGCTATCAATACCAGTTCACAGGGATTTGATCTTGTGATTTCGCATTCTGCTATACTTGGAGAAGGATTTACATTGAGAAATGATCTTGCTGCCACATTTTCTCAAACTGAAGCGGAAAGAGATGGAGACGGAAATGTTTTGATCAATGCCTCTGATTTACTTATAGAGAAAGATCTGGTTGGTACTTACTTTAATCAAGAAGCAAGAATCTATTTAGAAGAAGCGGTTCCAAGAACGAAAATCACGTTAAACAATACTTTTGACTTTGGTGATTTTAACATCTATCTGAGAAACACTTATTTCGGTGAGGTAACAGAGGCCACAAATGAGGATCTGACCGATATCGCAAACGACGGTGTTTACGATGGCAAGATCATTACAGATCTGAGCTTTGGTTATCGATTTAGTGATGATCTGAGTTTGACGCTGGGTGCGAATAATTTATTGGATGTTTATCCGGATGAAGCGGATGCCGCCTTTAGATCAGGTGGAAGATTCATTTACTCAAGAAGATCACCTCAGTTCAGTTATGGAGGTAGACATATTTTTGCCAGAGTAAACTTTAACCTCAACTAATGCAATAGATATTTGATTGAATTCATGTAATTAGTATGGGGGGACTACTACAGAGGTCCCCCTTTTTACATTAGCACTATTAGCTAAGGCTTATTACAACTTATAGTTAGGACTCAAATCACTATTGTCAGTAGCGTAGAATTTATTAATGTGTATGGCCACTTCATCCACAGAATCCGTCAAAGTAAACAGATCCAAATCCTTTGGGCTAATATTCTTATGATCTTCAAGTAAGGTTTCTTTGATCCAATCAATCATTCCACTCCAGAAAGAAACACCCATAAGAACTACAGGGACTCTGGATATCTTCTTGGTTTGCATAAGCGTTAATACCTCAAACAATTCATCGAGTGTACCGAACCCTCCAGGAAGAACTACAAATGCCTGAGCATACTTGACGAACATCACCTTTCTAATAAAGAAGTAGCGGTGATTTAAATTCTTATCATTGTCAATATATAGATTGTGATTTTGCTCGAAAGGAAGATCGATGTTCAATCCCACCGAAGATCCTCCTTCTAGGGACGCTCCTTTGTTTCCTGCCTCCATTATTCCAGGTCCACCACCGGTTATTACACCGAAGCCTTCTTCGACTAATTTTTGGGCAACCTCGACGGCCATCTTATAGTATTTATCATCTGGTTGTGTTCTTGCTGAACCGAAAATGGAAATACAAGGACCAATTTTATCCATTCTTTCAAAGCCCTCAACAAATTCTGCCTGCACCTTGAACATGGTCCAAGCATTTTCTCCTTTGATATGACTCCATTTCTTCATCGTCTTTTGATCGTCTCTCATCTCTATTATTTTTTGAAAGAAAACACAATATATTACGTTTATCCGCTAAAAACGCATAGGCATTGAATTAATGCCCAAATTCGTTTAAACTAAAGAATAACTATAAGTCATGAAAAAAATTGTACTAGCGCTTCTTTTTGGAATCATTTTAAACTCTTATTCTGTACAGCACACTCCAACTTGGACAGATGGGATAGCTTGTATCATCTACTCACATTGTAGCCCATGTCATAATGATCAGGGAATAGCTCCATTTCCGCTTATGACTTATGAGGATGCTTATGTCAATCGGTTTTCGATAGCTGCTTCAGTGCAGGCACTTAGTATGCCCCCATTTCCGCCCAGTCAGGAAAAAGTGCAATATGCTCACGATAACACCCTTGATCAACACGAAATTGATGAGATCGTCGAATGGGTTGATAATTTTGCTCCATACGGTGATCCCAACCAAGATCCGGATCAACCGGTCTACGACGATCAGTACGAGCTCGATGATCCTGACTTAATCCTCAGAATTCCAGAATTTGAAGTCAATACGGCCAATGATCTTTACAGAGTATTTGTTCTACCTGTGAATAACTCGACAGAAAAATATATCAAGACTGTCGAAATCTACCCCGGCAATAGGGATATCGTTCATCATGTCCTGGCTTTTCAAGATGCCTCCAATATTCCACAGACCCGAGATGCCAATGATCCCGGGCCGGGCTACACCAGTTTTGGAGGAACAGGCAGTCCTAATTCAACACTTTTCAGTGGATATGTTCCTGGGCAGAAAGCCTTTAGTTATGCTGATGGAATGGGTGCAATACTAGAGCCGAACACCAATATTTTGCTTCAAATCCACTACCCTGGAGGCACCTTTGATCAAAAAGATTCGACCGAAATTAGAATTAAGTTCTCAAATAATCCTTTGAGAAATGTTTTTACTATGCCCGTTCTGAACCATTCGACTTCGCTGATCAATGGCCCACTGTTTATACCGGCCAATGCCGTAAAAACTTTTTACAGTGAAGCCTATGTCCCTCAGGATATTAGCTTGACTGCAGTTTTGCCCCATATGCACCTGATCGGTGAAAGCATTAAGGCTTTTGCAGTGACTCCTCAGAATGACACCCTTCACTTGGTAGATATACCTAAATGGGATTTCCATTGGCAGGGATTTTATCAATTCGAACAGCCGATGAAGGTCCCGGCAGGCAGCAGAGTATTTGGAGAAGCAAGGTATAACAATACCAGCAGCAATATCTACAATCCCAATAACCCACCCAAAGATGTTTCACTGGGAGAGGGAACAGAGGATGAGATGATGCTGATTTACTTCAATTTTGCTACTTATCTACCCGGCGATGAAAATATTATTATTGATACTAGTAGTCATTTTGCCCACCATTCTTCTTGTTATCCCACTACCGATTTGAATGAAGATTTTGATTATTCAGATATTTCATTGTATCCCAACCCGGTAGACGACCTTCTTTTCATTGATGGCACCCAAGAGAATGTTTCAGTAATGTTTTTTGGTTCGAATGGAAAACAGGTCTTATCAAAAAGCTACTATGACGGTCTAGGAATCGATGTTAGCACTATTCCTCCTGGGGCGTATTTTGCGAGAATAGAAACAAGACGAGAATTGCCCATTTATAGAAAGTTCATTGTTGCAAGATGACCACATAGACCATAATTATTTCTTATTGATCTTGTGATGGTCATATAAACAAGGGAAAGAGCTTCTGGACGACATCTGTCCTGCCTTTAATTTCTGTATATTGAGCAACTATTCAAATAATGGATTGTTTTGATTTCAAATTATAGCAAATGAGAAGTTATCTGATTTTCTTTGTCCTTGTATTCTTTTCAGGATTAGTTTATGCTCAAAATGCCACCCTCTCGTCCAGACTTCAGGAAAAATTGGACGATTCAAGTGATGACTACTTGCACATCTCCATTCTTCTTTCAGATAGAATCGATGTTCTAGAGTTGGAATCTTCACTAGTAAAACAAAGCTTCGACTTAGAAAAAAGAGCCGAACTGATCATTCGAGCGCTTCAAGAAAAAGCGACCAGTACACAGGCTGACGTCTTACAATTTCTCAATAATAACGAAGACGTGCTTCCTTCAAGTGTGAATTCTTATTGGCTGGCCAATATGGTTTACGCCAAAGTAAAACCAGCCATGATCAATGAATTGCAAAAGAGAAATGATATCGAAAGAATTGACTTAAACGGGAAGTTGGAATTGGTCAATGATCTCAGTCTTTCTGCTTGTGCCGCCGGAGTTCCCAATGGTGTAGAGCCAGGACTTCTCGCCATTAATGCCGATGAACTATGGAAATTGGGGTATACAGGCCGAGGTCGTTTTGCTTTAGGTGCTGATACTGGTATTGATCCCAGTCATCCAGCGATTAGAGGTCAATACAGAGGCTTGTATTTTGATGATAGCCAGACATGGTATCACTGGGAAAACTTCTCCAGAGAACCCTATGATTGTGATAATCACGGAACGCACACGGTAGGAACCATTATGGGTCTTGATCGCTTGACCAATGATACGATTGGTGTCGCTCCTAATGCAAGTTATATTGGTGCAAACATCATTGTATGTAGTCAAACCGGAGGTAGCCAGGATAATATCGCCTCTTTTCAATGGTCTGTGGACCCAGACGGAGATCCTAGCACTACTGACGACATCCCAGATGCCATCAATAATTCTTGGAACGACAGAGAGGCCGGCGCTTGCTCTCCGGAATATACTGATGTTTTCCAAGCTATGGAGGCAGTAGGTATTGCTGTTGTTTTTGCAGCGGGCAACGATGGACCAGATCCAAGTACGCACACATTCCCCAAAAATATCAATTACGACGAAGTAAATTGTTTTGCCGTTGGGGCGCTTGATGCTGCAACGGAGAGTTTAAATATTGCTGGATTTTCGAGCAGAGGACCTTCCCTATGCGGAGGTACGGGTTCACTGGCGATTAAACCAGAAGTTTCTGCTCCTGGTGTCAATGTGAGATCATGCATTGTTGGTGGAGATTATGCCGAGTTCAGTGGGACTTCAATGGCAGCGCCGCATGTCGTTGGTGCCATCTTGTTGCTCAAAGAAGCTTTCCCGAATCTAACGGGTCGAGAACTTAAATTTGCGCTCTACAATACCTGTACGGACCTCGGTGCACCTGGAGAAGACAATGTTTACGGTCAAGGTATCATTGACGTAAAAAGAGCATTCGACCACTTGATAGCACAAGGAAATCAGCCCGTAGATCCCAATTTGGAACGAGATGTTGTTCTGTATCATCTCGACCAGAGCAGTAGCGGATGTACTTCCAATTTTGATCCGGAAATTTTGGTTGAAAATCTCGGTGTTGAGACCATCAGTAGTTTGAATATTTTGGTCGAAATAACGGAGTTAAATTGGGATACCACCATTGTATGGAATGGAGAACTTCTTCCTGGTGGTAGAACTGGTATACAAATGTTGGACTTAGAAATAGCCCCGGGATATTATGCTTATTCGGCAGAAATTACATCACTCAATGGTGAGTCTGATCAGTATGTTTTTAACAATAGATTGGAAAGCACATTTGAGGTTTATCCTCCTATTGAATTGACAGCAGGGATCCAAGATCAGACCAGTAATATCTATTGCAAGAATTCTGCTGTAGAACTGCTTGCTCAATTGGATAACTATCAACTTTCTTCTAATGAAGAAATTCAATGGTTTGATGCTTTTCAAGAAGGTCATCGAGTGGGAAGTGGCGAAAGCTATACCACTCCTCCACTTTTTTCTTCGAGAAGTTATTACGCCCAAGTGATCACTAAAGAAAGTGTTGGCCCTGAAAACAACGATATGGGACAAACAGAATTGATTCAAGACGTAGCCGGAGGGATCAGGTTTGACTCCAGGGCTTTGATTCTAAAATCAGTTAAAATATATCTTGAAAAAACTGGATTGATTACCATTGTTCTTTTGGACCAGGCTGGTAATACATTAGAATTAAAGCAACAGGTAATAACACAACAGGGTGAGCATATTGTGGAACTGGATTTCGATGTGCCAAAAGGCAAGAATATGAGTCTTGAAATCCGTGGTTTGACCATGCCTTTGATTAATACGGAAGGAGCCAGTTTCCCCTATCATTTGCCAGGTGGATTGATATTGAAAGAAAATACTATCGCCAATTCTGAGAATGCCTATTACTGCTTTTATGATTGGCAAGTTGATATCCCTCTATCTTGTGAAAGAACTGAAGTCGAGGTACCGATTACAGGACTGCGATCAGATTTTTCTGTGAGCAACTCCGATGTTTCTATTACGGATCCTATGGTCGAATTCTTCAATGAGTCCGTTGATGCAGAAAGCTATCGATGGAATTTTGGTGATGGCATGACCAGTGGTGAATCCGATCCGCAACATATATATCAAGATCCCGGAGAGTATGAAGTCAGGTTGATTAGTGACGATGCTCATGATTGCAGTGATACTAGTTTTCAGACCATTACTGTCAGTGATACTACAAGTTCGGTGATTGAGAACATTCGACCTTCATCTCTATTGGTTTATCCTAACCCGGTATCTTCTACAATAAACGTTCAGGGAGATTTGAGCAGTGGTACGCCTATTCTTGTAATGAATAAGTTGGGCCAAGTGGTGCTTGAACAAATGCCTGCCAGTAATGCTGCAGAATTGCACATTGAGCACTTGCCTCATGGAGTTTATTTCGTCCATCACGAAGACAAGATTGTACCCTTTGTGAAAATTGACTGACTTAGTTATTAGGAAGGCGTTTGGCTTGGGAACAAAGATTGAGGTGATATTGAATACCAACTCACCTCAATCTTTATAATTTCATTTTATCCTTTGGGAGGAATTCTCAATATCTGGCCCGGATAAATTTTGTCCGGATGAGATAACATAGGCTGGTTCGCTTCGAAAATCTTATTGTACATCATTGCATCTCCGTATACTTCCGCTGAAATCTTAGATAGCGTATCTCCCGATTTAACTTCGTGAAATACAGATTCAGCTTCTGGATTAAGAACAGTGATATCATCTGCAACCGCACCGACGCCTTCTACATTACCAAGAGCAAGTATAACTTTCTCTCGATCAGCATTGGTATTAGTAGCACCTGATACAATTACTTGTTCTGCTAATTCGATGTTCAATTCAGAAATAGGAAGGTTCAATGCTTGAACTGCATTTCTCAAAGCTTGTACTTTTTGCTCTTCAGCACTTACTTCTGCAACTTTTTCCTTTTTCCCGAATACTTTTTGTCCGGCATTTTTAATGAATGAAAATAATCCCATTTACTCTAACAATTTTAATTTAAAAAAATATTTACGGAAACCACAATGTCTTATTTCCTGATAAAGTTCCAGTAAAAAAGTCTATTTTTTAGAGTTGGGAATTTCCCAGGATGTGACACACAGAAAAATCGTTGCCTTGTCAGAAAAACTAAGCTAATTTGTAATGAAAATACTACAGCTCATCCAAGACTTCTTGGAGCTTTAGCGCATAATCTTTTAATTCTTGAGGCGATTGATTTTCGATCGCGTCGAAAACTAATTCGAACTCGTTGCCTTCCCTTTGACCATAGACGTAGAAATCAAAATCTGCGATATACTGAACAAAATCTGTCATAGCGAATTCATTATCACTTATGAAAGAAGGTATCGACTCCAATTGAGTGGCCAGATAGTATTTATCCAAGGGAAGTGGGTTTTCATTGAATACCGTCAGCTGTAAGTCTGTATTAGAATTGGCATCTGCATAGAGAAACCCGTCCATCAGTAAAAACAAATCTCTGCAATCCCCGGTGCACTCACCATAAACCGAACCAAAAACTAAAAAGTCTTTTGACTTATCGATCTGAATCTTATCGAATTCCGGATCTTCCTTGCCACTATTACATCCCCAATTCATTAGAACTAGAGCGAATAAAAGATGATAAAATTTCATGGTTGTAATCTTATATCCTACAAATTAATAAGAGTAAGTTGTTTTTTGGGTCTTTTGTTTGAAAATAATTTGATTTTCAATTGATCTGGTACCAAATTGACAACGAGGAGATTTCGACTAGGACAAAGGATTTTTTCAAAGCTGTATTATACCACATCTCCATATAAATCATTGATTAGAAAGGTTTAGAATTAAAAATTACTAATGAATAGTTAAAAATGGAAGTTGATTATTCCCAGCAATTCTTCATTTTTAATTCTCTAATGTCCTTGATTTCTCAAGCATATTCTATTGAAGTCACAGGTCTTACACGTATTGAAATCATCCGTGGGATAAAAGGCAATGGATTCATCCATGATATCCTCAATTATCTCCAGAATTAAATCTTCTATGGGTTTGAGGTCATTCAAGCTAAGATCCTCCAATAACTCTCCATCTAAAAACAATGGGATTTCTACCTTAGACATATCTTTGGCAAAAAGATCATAGACCACTGGTCTGATTCGCTTCATGGGAAAATTTTTCAGATAGATCCAGCTGTATACCAATAGCTGAAACACTACAACAGCATTTTCATGGAAAGAATCCAGCCCCATCTGGCTCAATTTAACCTTGTTGATTATACTGCTTTTCGACTTGTAATCAATCAGTCTTGTGCGAGCATTTTGGGAATCTATTCTATCGATGGTACCTTTTAACTTAACGGTATGTTCTGAGTGCTTTATATTAGCGGAATAAGTCTCTTCCAAGCCTTCCAAACTAAATGTGTCCAAACTGGCATCAAAGCGGATTATTTTAGTGAGAAGATCAGATAAATAATTTTTGTAAATGAAAACTTCTCCCTGATCCATCAAATCATCGGGCAAAGGATAGTATTTCTGATAGACTTTGCTAAGCTCGGATATTATTTTTTCTCTTTCTTCATTCGAATCCAAGTCTTCTATGAGTTTTCCTTTTCGCGATTTATATATGCCATATAGAACTTCATGCGCAATCTCCCCAACAGCTCTAGCATCCAAATACTCGCCGTAACTGTTTCTATCCCTAATCGTTCTACCAAAGTAGAATTTGAGCCTGCACTGCAGATAATCGATCATTGCAGATGGAGATAAGCCCCTCTCTGTCATATACTCTTTCATGAGCTCCATGACATCTTCTGTCTTGAAGATAGTTGGAGCCTCAGCTTGAGGAGCATACATCTCTAGGCTGGTCTTAATGGCTTCCGATTCATTATTGGAAAGATCATATAAAAAGTGCTGAATGTATCGATTCGGCTCTCTTTCTGAAAAGGATTTTTGTGTTGACTCTGTAAAAAGTAAAAATACTTCTTTCGCACTGTGTACCACCGAGTAGAATTCGAATTGCTTGACCTTGGCTATGGTAGATGTGGTTGGTAAACCATAGATTTGTCTCAAGCTCGAAGGTATGAGTGTGTCAATTCCGACGGATGGATAAATACCCTCATTTTGGCCCAAAAAGTATACGGTATCAAAGGATAGATTGACCGCTTCCAAGTGTCCCAACACCTGCAATCCCCTAACCGGTTCACCCTTAAATGGAATACTCTCATCAATGATCATTCGATGTAAAAAAGAGAGTTGGAGTTTTCTGGAGATTTCTACATCTCGATATTCTAGTTGATCTAGAATCCTCCTGCACATAAGGCAGAGGTAGTACAGACTTTGGAGATGTATTTCGGAGACCAATGATGAACCATCGTCTTCTACTTCTGACAAGCTATTGTACAGTTCTACGCAAAATTCTTCTAGATAGAAGAGAAAGTCTTTCGAAAAGAACAGTCCTTCATAGTAGTTGGGCGGTGCAATTTGTTCTCTTAAATATGCCTGTGATAACTGAAGTGGCCAATTCTCTACATCCAAGGCATTAGCTTTCAATCGGGTGTAGGCCTGGACGTATTCATTGTTCAGGAAAGCTTGAAAATATTTGCGAGCGACGAAACGCTCATTATTAATATCCCTACTTTCCTGAATGGCTTGTTCGATTACCTTATAAAGACTATATACTGGTGTGGATCGCAAGCTAAGCCCCATGGCCACATTGATTTCTAGGTATTTCTCCGGAATTGAACCAATCATCGGGATCATGACTGCATCAGTAGGAAGTACAACAGCAATATCATTTGGTGCATGATTGTTTTTCTCCAAGAATTTTGCTGTAAGCTTTGTTTGGAAGTTAAGGCCTGGTGTAGAAATGAGTTTCACTTGACGCTCCGCTTCCCCCTTATCCGGGCCCAAACTATTCCCATACCTTTGGATATAACTATCCATTAATTCTCCGGAGGAATGCTGAATTCTATTCCAGAAAAACGAAGCTTTACTTTTAGCCAACAGATCGAAAAATTTCAATTGAGCATTATTCAACCAATAAAATCCAACTGCGGTAAAATGATAGTTTTCAGACTCCAGTACAATTAACTGTTGCTCTAATGATGCTCTTAGAATATGACCCGGATACGCTAGTTTTCGATCGGACATATAGATCTTAAGATCCTCATATAGCTCAGGAATGTTTTTCCAAATTTGATCAAATCGCTTACTCAATCCTTCGTCCACTATAAGTCCAGCGGAGTGAATCATATTCGAAACACCCGACATCAGGTCTTCAGAATACAGGCTTTTTGGGTCAATTAAGAATTTATCTATTGCATCAAAATCCTTTAGAATTAACCTGGCAATGGGCAAAAACTCCTCTGTGCTAATCGCT
This sequence comes from Saprospiraceae bacterium, assembly GCA_965230755.1. Classification (GTDB taxonomy): domain Bacteria; phylum Bacteroidota; class Bacteroidia; order Chitinophagales; family Saprospiraceae; genus DATFJT01. The sequence goes on from CBDDLT010000005.1 coordinate 75,500, forward strand.
CCATACCTTTTCTGATAAGTATCGTAGAGAAACAACAGCAAGTCTATTTCATCCGCTATCTCCCATCCTGAGATTTCTTTAACCCAGTCCGTAATTGTGCAGAATTTTGGCAGCCAAATAGTCGAATCCGATTCCTCCATCAATCGGTATTGCAGATAAAGTCCCGTACGGTGATTGGGCACAAAAACTACAGTCTTGCTGAGATCCTGTTTTAATAATTGTCGGGCCGTCCTTATCAAAAAACCGTTCTTCATATCTCTACCAGCTTAAGCACTTACCGAAATTAATTCACCTGAACTCAAGTAATACAGAAATGCTTTGGGAGATGGATAGTCCATTTCCCTTAACGCTTTGGCATATACTCTTACTTGCTCTTCGTGTTTCTTGAGTTTTTCTCCGGTTTTATAATCCAGTACCAAAGTCTCATCGCGCTTCAGAACTACCCTATCGGGAACCTTTAGGCCAAGCCCTGGCATATAAATACTTCGTTCATTAATTACCTTCTCATAGTCTTGATAAAACTGACTTAACTCTGGTCTTCCGAGTAAGTTAGTGAGTTCTTCCTCCCACTCCTTCGATTTATCCTGAGGCAAAAGACCCTTTAGAATGGATTGCTGGATAGCAGAATTTATGGTGTTAAGATGGGTAACATGTTCTAAGATATAATGAACCAAGAGTCCTTTTTCTACAGCATATGATTGATCCGTTTTTTCTCCATTGGGCAAGATCTTACTGACTCTTTTTCCAGCAATAACCAAAGGCCAGTTCATTCGAATAGGATATTCCACTAGGTCTGGTAGTTTTTCGACCAAAGTATCCGGAATCTCCTGCCGCGCTGAACGCCCTAGTCCCAACTGATAACAATGCCACCCATTTTCTTCTATAAAATCTCTTCCCTTGATATAATCTCCGACATAACCGCTAAGATTATTCTTATTATTGGTCTTATTCTTTTCCGCACTAAGTATGACTAAACGATCTCTTGCTCTAGTAAAGGCTACATAATAGACATTGGCCATATCAATAAGCTGCATGGCTTTTTCTTCGAAGTAATAGGGCGCAAAATCCGTTGTTTCCAGGGACTGTCCAAAACTCAATGGAATTTCATAATGTTCATCGATCTGATCTATTATTTCAATATCCGCCATGAGGTATTGCTTTCTTCCCGTATTCCTAGAATAAAGTTCATTGTTGGCAAACGGAATAATCACGACTGGGTACTCAAGCCCTTTGGATTTGTGCATGGTCACCACACTAATTTGATTCTCCAGCTCACTTACCTCAATTTTTGAGGTGTACAATTCTTCCTCCCAATACTTTAGAAAAGTCTTCCCATCAACACCATTGCGTACTCCGTGTTCTTGTGACTTGCTAAGCAAATAATCCATGGCTGCGAAGTATTCCACCTTTTTGTTCAAGCCCAAAACTCTAAATACCTTACTAAAAAATATAGTAGTATTGAATTCGAATAGAAATACTTCTCGAAGCCCTAACATTTCGAGCTTGTCCATTAGGTCTTCGGGCTTAGTAGATTTCTCCGATTTATAAATATTCAAAACATCCAGCATTCGATCCATTTCCGCCAAAGCCGTTCTGTCCATTTCATCCTGCTTCAGCTTTAGTAAGGACATCAGCAGTACAATTACTGGAATTTTTGATAACTCCATAGCTGCCTCCAATACATGTGGCCAATTTTCCGAATGCAATTCTTCCCGGCGTAGTAGGTACTCCGATATGGCCGATGCCTCCTTGTGTTTTTGTACTAATATCGCGATGTCGTCAAGTCCGTAGCCATCCTTCAGGGCCTGCTTCAAATGATGCAGCATTCTGTCTAATTCCTCCTCCTCTTCGGACTGGTTGGCATAGGTCAGGCATTCGATTCTAACCATTCCATTCTTAGTCCTGTTAGATGGAGAAACTTTTTGCTCTACATCTGCATAAATTTGGGGCAGCCATCCCTCGTACGAAAAATTGATACTTTCATATTCTTCCGTGCTGATATTGCCTATTTCGTTTTGTAACTCAGGAATTAGATAATTGAAAAAATCATTGTTGAAGTTCACAATTTCAGGTACCGAACGCCAATTTGTATCCAGGCTTTCATGTTGTATGAAATTTCCATACTCTCTAGGTACAATCTCCTGCAGCAACCTCCAGTTTCCATTTCTAAAGCGATAAATTGATTGCTTTACATCCCCTACCAATAAACATTCATGGCCATTGGCCAGGCATTCCTGAATGAGTGGTTCTAGGTTGTTCCATTGCATTACGGAAGTGTCCTGAAACTCATCGACCATGACATGTTTTATTCGAACACCAATTTTCTCATAAATCAATGCCGCGTCTCCAGACTTCATTTGGCGATTCAGCATTTGATTGACCTGTGTTAAGCTGATTAAAGAATGTTGGCGTAAATAATCCGTTAATTCCCTCTCTAGCGTATTGATAAGGTAAAAACTGTCCCAATTTTCGAGAATGGCCAAGGCATTGTTGTATTCTCTTTCACTTTTACGCAATTCAAGTAGTTCATCGTATAAGACCTGATAACTGTTTTGATAAGCGCTATACTTTGATTTGTACTCCTCAGGAGCACTCTTGGCCATGGCTTCTTTCTGACCTTCAGCTACGGCAAAAACTGTTTTCTTCTTAAGGATATCTTTGAGTTCGAATGCGTCATTGAGTAAGGTATTGACCCAAGACCTGGATCCTCCGTTGAACTGGTTGGTAGATAAACCCGATTCTACAAGCAGTTTTCCCATCTTCTTTCTAACTATATCAAATCTCTCATCCTTTTCATGAATAAGAGATTTGAATTTGGCCTCCAAGGCTTCTATTTTGCCAGGATCATCGAAGATTGTATGGCCGTCAAAAGCTTCATCACTGAGTAGCTGGCTAATTTGTTCTAATAAATGGTGTAACTGAAAGCGTTTCCCTCTACTTTCATCGCGAAGCATTAATTTTCGAATAACACTCCAGTCCTCCTTCTTTTCATCGATGCCATCGATATAGTTCCTGATGGTTTTCTGCAAAATTTTCTCTTGTGCCAAGTTGAGCTCTACCCCAGCAGGAACATTTAGCTCAGTAACAAATGACTGGTACAGACCATATAGAAAGCTATCTATAGTTTGGATTTGATAGAAATGATATTGCTTCAATATTGCATTTAGAATAGATCGTGCTTTGACCGCAATGGAAGGGGCGTCCATTCCACAACTGCTCATTAACTCATCTAAATAATCGGCTTTCTCATCTCCCAGAGCTAATTTTTTTAAGGCTTCCAGGATTCTGTTTTTCATTTCCTCCGTTGCCTTGTTCGTGAAGGTGATGGCTAAAATATGCTTGAAATAATCGTCTTGAGGATGCTGAAAACAAAATTTAAGGTATTCGAGCCCTAGCCTGTAAGTTTTGCCAGAACCAGCGGAAGCAGAAATAATCTTTAAACTCAAAAATTCGATTTTTTCAGTGAAAAAAAGACAAGGTAGAATGCCAATTATTCACCATTAATTTTCAATTATTAATTATTAATTTTTCATTATTAACTCACTATATCCATCCCTCACGAATATACCATTCTAAAGTGTGTTCCAAGCCTTTCTTCAAGTCGAATTTGGCTTCGAAATTGAAATCTCTCTTCAAAGGAGTAGTATCTACTTTCCAGTTAAGAGCTGTAATATCTTTCACTTTTTCCGGGGTAAAATGCATATGCTTCCCGATAAGAGCTGCAAGATTGTTCAGGATACCAACAAAGGTCTTCAAGAATCCAGGAGAAATTTTCAGGCGGATTGTCTTTAAATTCAAATAGTTCTTGACCGTACTCTTGTATTCATTCATGGTATAATATCCTCCATCGGAAACGAGGTAAGTCTTATTGGAAACATCGGACAAAAGAGAACCGGCAATTAATGAAGATAGATCTTCGGCATGAATGAAACTGAGTCGTTGACGTTTGTCTGAAAATTCTACCTCAATACCTTTGATCAGCGCTTTAATCATTGGTAACATCTTGGATTCTCTTGGTCCATATATTGCTGTTGGCCTAAAGATCAAATATTCTACTTCTCCCTCCATCTCTCTGAGATACTCTTCAGCTTTTAACTTACTCTTGCCGTATGGCGTCATTGGATTTTCATCATATCCATAATTCAACGCCGTCATGTCATCCGATCCCGGTCCACCTGCGGCCATCGAACTGATAAAAACTATCTTTTTAATATATGGAAATACATTTAAGACAAGCTCGTAGAAGGATTTCGAATGCTCTGCATTTCCTACCATAAATTCCTCTTCAGAATTTGCTTTGGTTATCCCTGCATTGTGAATTAAGAAGTCAATCGCCCCTCCTGCATTTTTATATTGTAACAACTCATCCTCTACCCTTGTTAAATCATTCAAGTCCGTAAAAAAGTATTTCAACTCTTTGCCTTCAAGGTATCTTTTATTCGAATTTTCCCTAACTCCGGCCAAGACTTTAAAATTAGATTCCAGCAATTGGTCAACAATATGAGATCCTAAAAATCCATTAGCACCAGTAATTAACACTGTCATTCTACAAGACTTCAATCATTAATGATGTAAAGATTAAAAACAGCTTTAAATCTGACCTTAAAAATTCAAAATTTAATTAACTATGTGATCGTATTTATTAGCTAATCAATCCCATAGTTTATGACTTTTAAGGAAGCAATAAGAGCTGGAATACCCAAACAATTGCCAGCACCTCAGAAACTAGACCCTTCTGTACCTCATGCACCGCGAAGAGTTATCGAAAATGTCCTTTCCAAACAAGAAGTAAAACTGGCGATATGTAATGCTCTAAGATATTTTCCAGCTTCCTGGCATGCTGAATTGTCTCGTGAATTTCATGAAGAATTGATGCAATATGGCCGAATATATATGTATAGATTCAGGCCGGACTATGCAATGAAGGCAAGAAATATTTCAGATTATCCAGCGAATTGTAAACAAGCAGCGGGAATCATGCTAATGATTCAAAACAACCTGGATCCCAAGGTTGCCAAATACCCTCACGAATTGATTACTTACGGAGGAAACGGCGCTGTCTTTCAAAACTGGGCCCAGTACCTGCTGACCATGCAGTATTTATCTGAAATGAAGGACGATCAGACCCTTGTGCTCTATTCGGGCCATCCCATGGGCTTGTTTCCCAGTCACAAAAATGCACCAAGAGTAGTCGTGACCAATGGGATGATGATACCCAATTACTCATCTAAGGAGGACTGGAATAAATACAATGCTCTGGGAGTCACGCAATATGGTCAAATGACGGCTGGATCGTTCATGTATATCGGTCCACAGGGAATAGTGCACGGAACCACCATTACATTGTTGAACGCAGGTCGATTAAATCGACTTGGTGAAAATGACTTAAAGGGTAAAACTTTTGTCACTTCCGGTCTCGGAGGTATGTCCGGAGCCCAAACTTTGGCCGCGGTGATCACAGGAGCGGTTGGAATCATTGCAGAAGTAGATAATAATGCCATACAGCAAAGAATTACGGATGGTTATGTCAGCAGAGAAAATGTGTATTCTGATCTGGACAAACTCAAAATTGCTATAGCGGAATCAAAAGCGAAGGAGGAAGGAATAGCTTTGGTATATTATGGCAATATCGTAGATCTGTGGGAGTACTTTGTAAAAGAGGATATCCATATTGATCTAGGATCCGACCAGACTTCTTTGCACAATATTGATGATATGGGCTATTGTCCACAGGCATATAGCTTTGAACAAGCCAGTGAACTTCTTTTATCTGACAAGCAAAAGTTCATGTCTGAAGTACAGAAGACGCTTAGAAGTCATGTTAATGCCATCAATACCATGTGTGAACGAGGAATGTATTTTTGGGATTACGGTAATGCTTTTTTGCTAGAGGCTGGAAAGGCTGGTGCCGAAATTTGGAAGGATGACTCGAAGACATCTTTCATGTACCCTTCCTATGTTGAAGACATTATGGGTCCTCACTGTTTTGACCTTGGTTTTGGTCCGTTTAGATGGGTCTGTAGTTCGGGTACCGCGGAAGACCTTCAGATGACAGATTCAATTGCCGCTCAAGTATTATCTTCTATGCACAAAAATGCGGATGCAGAAATCAAATCTCAGATTTTTGACAATATCAAGTGGATAGAAAATGCAGGAACCAACCTACCAGTGGTAGGTTCTCATTCTCGCATTTTATATGCGGATGCTCTGGGTCGAATAGAGATAGCCAAGGCATTTAACGAAGCGATTAAAAATGGAGAATTATCTGCCCCTGTTATTCTGGGCAGAGATCACCATGATGTAAGTGGAACGGATTCTCCTTTCCGAGAAACTGCTAATATTTATGACGGTTCTTCTTTTACTGCAGATATGGCCATACACAATGTCATTGGTGATTCATTCCGAGGGGCTACCTGGGTCAGTATTCACAATGGCGGCGGTGTCGGCTGGGGCGAAGCGATTAACGGAGGATTTGGCTTGATGCTCGATGGTTCAGAGCAAAGTTTAGCAAACCTCGAATCTATGTTGCATTGGGACGTTAACAATGGGATTGCTAGACGGAGTTGGGCCAGAAACAAGCCAGCTATTTACGCTATCAAGAAAGCCATGGAAATCGAACCCAGACTAAAAGTTACCTTGGCAGAGGTAGTCGATGACCAGCATCTAGATTTCATTTAAACGGGACAACTACAATTGTCTTCTTTTCTTCTTTTTGTAGTAGGTCTTTTTCTTTTCCCTAGTGCTGTTATAGCGCGTAGTTTGGATATAATGCCATGAAATACTGATACTGTGGAACATGAACCAATCATTATTTTCGAGAAAAGTATAGCCATCAAGATTATCTGTAAAAGCTACATTGAATACGCTTTCTGCAGATACTGAAACTTGAGGCTTTATCACATACTTTAACCCAAAAATGATAGGAACAGATATCGCAGGGCTTTCCTTTTCTCCTCTTGTTATTCCGTCATTAGGATTTTGATCGACGAAATCAGGATCGTTGAGAACAACACTAAGACCAAGTCCAACATAGGGTTGAAAATTTACCCAAGCGTCATAAACTGGACTTTCACCGAAGAAAGGGAAAAAATATCCTCTAAGGCTTCCTTCGAAAAGTCTATTTTCCATTTTATACGCTCTATTGTATCGTCCTGCATCCTCTTGTAGCGTATAGTTTCTGTCGTTACCGGTAATCTTTAAGGTATTGAGGCCAACACCGATGGCGATATTATCGTGAACAAATGCTCTGGCGAATGCCCCTAAAGCGAGATGTGTCTCACCAATATTGATAGATTCTTTTACTAAATCACCCTGGTAATTAGAAAGACCTGCTTTAAAACCAAGCTCAATTGACTTTAACTCAAAATTCTGCGAAAAGACACTAGAAAAAAGAAATACAATGGTGGCTAGACTTAACCATTTCTTCATATTACCGATTTAGAATCCCAAAGTTAAATATTTCTAATATTCTTCATGTTTAATTTCTGCTCTTTAGCGTCCAAACAAAGTTAAATTCACTAACAATGTTGTTTTCTTTATCATATCCGACAGATTTTGCCGTGAATTCTCTACCCTCAGAATCCCTGCTCACTGAGTCAACAAACTCTGCAATTTCTTTGATTTGCTTGCACTCGAAGATCAAATCCGTTTTTGCCTTTTTATGAAAGACAACATGCATTTCCTTTACCAGCATCGATATATTTCCATAATGACGGGCAGGAAAATAAAATGCCAGACCGGTTGAGATTTCAGCTGCAGAAGCTTGGGCTGCAAAATAAACTGACTTAAATGGATTCTTAGTGCTCCATCTAAATGGCAACTTCACCCTAATTTTACCCTCAGATATTTCTTGAATACTAGCTCTTGAAAACCAAAGAATTGGAATATACTTGAATCCAAAAGCCCGAAAACCCCATGGTGATGATATTTTCTTGATCAATTTTTGTGTTCCGGGGCTAGAATGGTTGTAGACATTTTTTTCCATATCGTAATATACTTTATAATTCTTACATCTTCTTTGTTGACAATATCACTCAAAATACTTTTAAAGAATATTCTAACTATCGTAAATCTATTACTACAACGTAATTCGAAGGACTGTTAACATCTTTTAACAATTCAAGTGTGTCTTCTTAGCGGGAAGTTCAATACCTTAGCAACTGATGTATATTTTGGTGGAACTTTTGGGTTTCGATGCTGTTATCCGTATTATGAAAAGTAAATTTATCTATTCCTTTTTATTGTTAGTCCTATTTTCTTTTGGATCCATTCAATTGTTGAGCCAGGATTATAGTGTCTCCGGAAGAATTCTCAATGAACAAGGAGAGGAGGTTCCATACGCTACCATCACTGCTTTGGAGCCAAGCGATAGCAGCCTAGTGAAAGGGACCTTAAGCGATGATAATGGGATGTTTCAAATTGAATTGGCCAAGGGGACTTATCTGATTAAGATAAATTTTCTTTCCTATCAAGAACACTCAGAGCTGGTCGAAGTCTCGAATAAGATAAAATTGAATAACATTATACTTAAGGAGGATATCCGAGTTTTAGAAGAAGTCGAAGTTCGAGCTGAAAAGAGTCAATTGACTATGAAGCTGGACAAGAGAATATTTAATGTTGGAAGAGATCTCACCTCAAGAGGAGGAAATGCCAGTGATATATTAGATAATATACCATCAGTCAATGTAGATGTCGAGGGTAATGTTAGTCTGAGAGGTAGCAATAATATAAAGATCCTAATTGATGGTAAAGAGTCCGCCATGGTATCGGATGGTGGAGCCTTTCTGCGCCAGCTACCCGCCAATATGATCAAACAGGTAGAAGTAATAACCAACCCGTCAGCCAGATATCAGGCAGACGGTGAAGCCGGGATTATCAACATCGTTCTCCAAAAAAATAATGAGAAAAAGTATAATGGTAGCATAGAAGCCAGTATTGGAGACCCAGCTAATCACAGCCTTTCATATATTTTGAACTGGCGAGGTGAAAAAATAGGTATCAACAGTTCCTATGGATTGCAATACAGAAAATTCAGAGGGTCTGGATCCATAAAACAGGATTTTTTTGATTCAAGTATTGAAGATTATAACAGTACCAGAGCGCATCAGCGAGGAGGATTGAATCATAATTTTCGACTGGGATTGGACTGGTATATCAATCCTAAAAACACCGTGGCATTAATTGGTTTGTTTAATCCAAGAACAGCAGATAATGGCGCCAATATAGATTATACCTATTTTGAAGTTGACTCACCTGACACCTATTGGATAGCAAGGGATGATGATGAAAGAGAGGAGGCAAGGAATATAGAATTCAGCCTTAGTCACACTAAAAAGCTGGATAAAAAGGACCATAAATGGACAAACCTGATCAGCTTAAACCGAAGAGATGACGAAGAGAGAAATGTAATTACAGAAACCACAAGTTTGAAATCAGATGTATTGTATCAATATGTCAACAATCGAGAGGATGCTCAAACTCTAGTTCTTCAAAGTGATTACGTTAAGCCCTTTGGGAAAGAAGGAAAATTTGAAACCGGGGTAAGAGGTAGTTTCAGAAGAATAGAAAATGAGTTTCTTGTGCGTGAAGCACTTAACGATGGAGTCCCAGGCGTACTGGAAAATTTTGACAACCTTTTCAAGTATGACGAAGATATCTATGCCGCTTATTTTATGGCTGGAAATAAAATTAATCGCTGGTCTTATCAAGCGGGCCTTCGAGTAGAGCACTCTGAAATCAGTACTGAGCTGGTAAAGACCATGGAGAAGAATCCAAGGTCTTACACTAACCTCTTTCCTTCAGGCCTAATCAATTATGAAATGGACAGTCTGAATTCGTTTCAATTGAGTTATTCGAGAAGGATCACACGTCCCAGACTATGGTCACTTTTTCCTTTTTTCACCTTTAGTGACAACCGAAATTTGGCTTCAGGTAATCCCGACTTAGATCCGGAATTGACCAACTCTATGGAATTGGCTTGGCTGAAAAAGCATGAAGGAGGTAACATTATGGCGGCTCTTGTTTACAGAAGAAGTATTGATGTCATTGAAAGGATAAGTCAGGAATCCGAAGATGGTATTATTAGATCTTTTCCTGTTAACATCTCTACCCGGGACGCATACGGAGTTGAACTGAATGCCAGCTTTAGACCCAAAGAATGGTGGAAGATAAGTGCTGGCACCTACTTTGCTTATGAAGAGTTAAGCGGACAATATGAGTCTATATCACTAGAGACTTACTATTTTAATTCCGAATCGAGACTCAGTACAGAATTTGACATTACAAAAGATATTGACTTTCAGATCAGTTATCGATATGATAGTCCTTTTAATACCCCACAAGGAAGAAGACTTTCAATCAATTTTGTTCAAGCAGCCATTTCGAAAAAGTTTTGGAATAACAAAGCCAGTTTGACACTCAATGTTAGCGACCTTTTTAACACTCGATTTAGGCGATCAGAAATAAGTACCGACCGATTTGATCAAGAATCGGAATTTCAATGGAGACAAAGACAATTGATTCTTACCTTTAACTACAGAATTGGAAAAGAGAATAATTCCAGATCAAGAGGTAGAAGACCTTCCATGTAGGATATTCGAAACCTGATCTGATTAGTATCGAAGTCAATTGTTCTCTAATTGTATATTGTTGTAATTCGAAAATAATTTAGTCTGTGAGTGTTGCTGTAATATTGATGAATCTGGGATCACCGGATTCCGTAAGTACTAAAGATGTACGAAAATATTTGAATGAGTTCTTAATGGATGAAAGGGTGATAGATATTCCTTATCTAAAGAGGACTTTATTGGTGAAAGGTATTATCACTCCTTTTAGATCACCGAGAAGCGCCAAGGCCTATAAGAAGATATGGACGGCAGATGGATCTCCTCTTATAGTTCTTACTGAAGAATTAAAAAAGGAATTGGAAAAGCTCATTCCACAGAATATCCATATTATGATGAGGTACGGTAATCCAAGTCCGACTCAAGTTTTTGATCAGATACATGCCGAAAATCCGGATATTAGCGATATTCTAATTGTTCCTCTTTATCCCCACTATGCGATGTCAAGTTATGAAACAGCGGTGGTTTATGCTCTTGACTGTCACAAGAAAAGTGGCCTCCCTTCAAAACTGCATTTTGTTGCTCCTTTTTACAATGAAAAAAAATATATCGATAGCCTTGTAGGGAGTATAAAGGAATATCTCGAAAATCCTTTTGACAAGATCCTATTCAGTTATCATGGCATTCCGGAACGACATATTAAAAAGTCTGATCCCAATAATAACTACTGTTTGGTTTCTGGCGATTGTTGTCAGAAATCATCCTCCTCTCATGAATTTTGCTATCGCCATCAATGTTTTGAGACAACCCGATTGGTCGTCGAAAAGTTGGGATTAAAGGAAGATCAGTATGAGATTAGTTTTCAGTCCAGATTGGGACGCGATCCATGGTTGTTGCCGGCTACAGCAGATAGGCTAGAAGAATTACCCAAGGAAGGAGTTAAAAAGCTCCTGGTAGTTTGTCCGTCCTTTGTCAGCGACTGTCTCGAGACACTGGAAGAAATATCTATTGAAGGAAAGTCTGAATTTTTAGAGCACGGGGGAGAACAATTCGATCAAATCCCCTGTCTCAATACTTCTGCTTCCTGGGTAGAATGTTTATCCTCTTATGTCGAAGATTTTTCCAAAGGAAATCACGATATGATTTGGTCTGCAGATAAAGTGAAGAGCTTATGAGCCATATCCTTTATCTAAAAGCAGCACATATAATATTCGTCTGTACTTGGTTTGCAGGATTATTCTATATCGTGAGGCTTTTTATCTACTATACAGAAGCAAAAGACAAGGAACCCACAGAGCGTCAAATTCTTCAGGACCAATTGGGTCTTATGATGAACAGGCTGTGGAAAATCATCACGGTTCCTAGTGCAGTGATCACTTTGCTATTGGGGCTGGGAAACTGGTATTTTTACGGATGGACACCGGATTGGCTATATCTGAAATTGATCTTTGTGGTTGCTCTATATCTCTACCATCTTTATCTGGGTTTAATAAGACGGCGATTATTAGAACATGTCTATACCTGGAATTCCTATCAGTTAAGATTATGGAACGAACTTGCAACCATCTTTCTGTTTGCAATCGTTCTCCTTGCCGTAGTCAAAAATATGTTGAGTCCAGTTTATGGAATTTTAGGGCTTATCGTATTGATGATCTTATTGTATGCTGGAATTAAAATCTATTCACTATTTAGAAAAAAATAGTTATGATCGATAAAATCACATGTCCGAATTGTGGTCATCATTTCGATGTTGAAGATGCTTTGTCTGGCAAGATTCAATCGCATTATCAAAAAGAATACGAGAAGAAAATCGAAGAACAGAATGAGCGTTTTCGAAAGGAAAAAGAACAGCTAGAAAAAGAAAAGGAGTCATTCGAAGAGAAAAAGGAAAAAGAAAATCAGCTCTTTAAAGAGAAATTGGAGCAAAGACTTATCAAGGAAGCAGAAAAAATCAGGCAAAAAACCCATGAGAGCTTTGAACAGCAGCTCAAGACGCTTCAGCTGGATAATGAAAAGAAAAAGGAAGAAAACCGAAATTTAAAAGCGCAAGAGATCAATCTTTTGAGAAGGGAGAATGAGCTAAAGGAAAAAGCTGAAGAGCTAGAACTCAAAGTGGAAAAGCAAATTCTAGAGAAGCAAAAGGAAATAGAGGAGAAGGCCCGCATCAAGGAAAGGGAGAGCTTTGAATTGGAAAAAATAAAACTTCTCAAGCAAATAGAAGATAACAAAAAGCTTGCTGAAGAGATGAAGCGTAAAGCTGAACAGGGATCAATGCAACTCCAAGGAGAGGTCCAAGAGCTGGCCCTAGAGGAATTACTGGAACATAGTTTCCCTTTCGATAAGGTAACAGAGGTGTCAAAAGGTATTCGTGGAGCAGATTGTATTCAGCGGGTTTTTAACAGCCTGCAACAAGAATGCGGCAGTATTGTGTACGAAAGCAAGAGAACCAAGCATTTTGCCAATGATTGGATTGATAAACTGAAGCAGGATCAAATTCAGTGTAAGGCAGACCTTGCCGTAATTGTGACAGAAACATTTCCAAAAGACATGTTGAGATTTGGCCAAAAGGAAGGAATTTGGATATGTAGTTTTCAAGAAGTGAAAAGCCTTGCATTGATACTGAGGGAGATGCTGATAAGAATTAAAACTGTTCAATCTTCCGAAGAGAACAAAGGCGATAAAATGGAGCTTTTATACCGGTATCTTACCGGCTCTGAATTTGCTCAAAATGTACAGCGCATAGTGGAGAACTATGACAATATGCAAAATCAACTATTGAAGGAAAAAAGGGCCATGCACAACATCTGGAAAGAACGCGAAAAGCAAATTTGGGTGGTGCAAGAAAATCTATCTTCGCTGTTCGGCTCGATCAAAGGAATTGCAGGTAAAGACCTTCAGGCTTCATCAATGATGGAACTGGACACTCCTACAGAAAAGGGCCTAGACACCTAATTTGGACAGCGCTATTTTCAAGGCCTTATTGCTCACCTGATATTGGTCATCATCACGCGTATTTTTGATTTCTTCCAAAGCCGTTCTAATCGTCTGACTTACATCCTCAAAAATACTGGCATCCGTCAGCTCTACCCTATCATTCATCAAATGAGCAAAAACTCGAGCCATTCCACAGTTAGCGATAAAATCCGGAATCAAGGCAATGCTATTATCTAATCTCATCGCCGTCGGCCCAAAGAAAATCTTGTCATCCGTAAATGGTACATTGGCTCCACATGATACGACTTCTAATCCTGCCGATACGAGCCGATCTATTTGATCTGCGCTGATTATTTTACTGGCTGCACCAGGTATAAAGATATCACTCTCCACATCCCAAATCTTCTCATTCATCTCATCAAATGAGATCAGTTGGTCCGCCTTGAGCTTATTATTTTCTTTATTTTCGAACAGCTCTTCAACTTCCGAATGAGCGAAACCATCTTCATTGATCAGTCCTCCTGAAAGGTCAATAATCCCCACTATCTTTGCTCCCCACTTTGACAAGTAAAAAGCCGCTGCTGCCGCTACATTTCCCCATCCTTGAACCAATACTTTTTTGCCGTCGATAGACTCCGATTTGAACAGTTCGTAGTAGTGCCTTGCCGCTTGTGCAACACCGAAGCCAGTGATTAAATCTGCAACGGCATACTTGGTAGAAGTCCGATGCGGTAAATAATTTGGATCTTCAACTATTTTAGACACACCCTGTCTCAGCTGTCCAAGTAACTTTATTTTGCCAGCTGGAGTCGGTGACAAATGTCCATGTACGATTCCCTCCTGTGGATGCCATAAACCAAAGGATTCAGTAATTGGAATGACATCTTTTAATTCATCCACATTAAGATCACCTCCAGTGCCGTAATAATTCTTAAGTAGCGGGGTCACTGTTTTAAACCACCTCTCCAAAACAGCTTCTCTTCTGGGATCCCGCGGATCAAAGTCAATTCCTGATTTTGCACCGCCAATACCTGGACCCGATACAGAAAATTTTATCTCCATAACTTTCGCCAGAGATACTACTTCTTCCTTTGTCAAACCTTTCCTCATTCTCGTACCGCCACCAGCAGCTCCTCCTCTGAGTGAATTGATGACTACCCATCCCCTTGCTTCCGATTCACTATCATTCCATTCAAAAACTACTTCCGGGCTTTGATTCTTATACTTATCTAATTGTTGAGGTAGATTATCCATTATTTCCTTTCAATTTAAGGTCCTAAATTTACTGCTATCAAATGATGAATTAAAAATATTGATGACTAATATTGCAGATAATTCTCAGCTCGTGTGAATTATCAATTAGAGTAATAAAATAACTTATGATAGAAAATTGGCTTAAACCCGTAGATCTCAATGGGATTATGGGCAATATAAGATTGGAAGACCATCATTTAGGCAATGGAATAAAAATCTTTGAAAAGAATATCCCTGTTCTGAACTCTGCTCAAATAGTTATTATTGGCTTGGATGAGGTGCAAAGTAATATAGTCCGAAAGGAACTATATCGGACTTCAAATTTCTTTGAGGATTTGAATATCTTCGATTTAGGTAACATTCGAAATAAGGACAACAGTTTTATTATTCCCCTTCTTTCAGAACTTATTATGCTTGGAATAACCCCAATTATAATAGGTGAAAAAACCTATCAATTTAGAGCTCAATTACTGGCACATCGGGAGAAAAAACGCTCTGTTGGCTTAAGTCTTGTGAGCAAAAATTTGAAAATTTTACATACTATTCTAGCTGAATTTTCAGATCTGTCTTCTGATATTTTCGTGAAGTATTTTTATGGAATGGGCATTCAAAAACACTATACCAATCCGGCACTAGTTAAAGAATTAGACAAGAACAGCTATGAAATATTGCGATTGGGCAAAATGCAACAAAATATCAAAGAGATTGAGCCATTCTTAAGGAATAGCGATGTTTTTTGTGTGGATATATCGTCGATCAGAAATGCGGAAGCACCTGCTCAAATCAATCCCACAGCCGGAGGGTTACACCTCGAAGAGATCTGCAAAGCCTGTCACTATGCCGGACTCAATCAAAGCATCAATTCATTTGGAATTTACGGATACAATTACAGTTTGGATAGCGATAATATCACTGCTTCCACCATCGCGCAAATGATATGGTATTTCATAGAAGGCTACCAATTCAGAGAAAAAGAGCCACCAAGTACTAGTCAAGGTATGCTGGAGTTTATCGTAGACTACACGATTCAAGACAAACCGGTTACTTTTTACAAAAGTGGTTACAGTGGAAAATGGTGGGTGGATATTGCTTTTCTAAGATCGAATGAAGAAAAAGAAGAACTCCTGGCTTGCTCTTACAAAGATTATGTCGCCATGTGCAATAACGAGATCTCTGATCATCTATTAAAACTTATCAAAAGAAAATTAGGATAACAGTCTTTCTAGCTTCATTCCACGACTGCCTTTGATCAGTATCCAGGCCTCTTTTTCAAGAAGAGGCATAAAATCATTTTTCAATTGATCAAAATCATCGTACTTAATAAAATGATCAGGGGTATTACAGGCGCCAAACGCAGGCCCGTAAAGAAAAACACCTTCGGCGGGTAGACCCGCGATATAATCAATTATTTCCTGATGTAGTGATGGACTATAGTCCCCTAGCTCAAGCATGTCACCCAAAATCAAATACTTCGGGGCATCGTTTTGAGCCATCAAATTATTGATGCTGGCCATCATACTATCGGGATTAGCATTATACGCGTCGAGAATAATATGGGCACTATTTATTTTTCTCCTTTCTGATCTATTATTGTTCGGTTCGTAAGATTCTATCCCCTTCACGATTTCCTGTGGAGGAACTTGGAAAAATTCTGATACTGATATTGCATATCCAATATTTTGCAAGTTATACTCGCCCGTCATTAGACTACTTACCATATAAGCGTTGCCTTGCCGATCCTTAAAACGAAAGCATAAAAAAGTATCATTTGAAATGAGTTCCAGTTGAGGAAAGTATTCATAAACCTTCATATCAGTAGGAATTACCCCTTGCAATGACCTCTCATTGGGATCTACAAAAGCCATTCCTCCATTGGCGACGAGATTATGGTAAAGTTCTGACTTTGTTTTTCTAACGCCTTCAATTCCTCCAAAACCCTCAAGGTGCGCTCGCCCTATATTGGTTATCAAACCGTAATCAATTTCTGCTATCTCACAGAGTTCTTGAATATCCCCTTTTTTATTGGCGCCCATTTCTATAATGGCCAGATCGAAATTCGATCTTCTAATCAATATGGTTAGAGGAACACCTAGATGGTTATTGAGATTACCCAATGTTGCATAAGTCTTATACTTTCGGGATAGGATCGAGTAAATCAACTCTTTGGTAGTCGTTTTTCCATTGGATCCTGTTATCCCTATTACATGTCCGATGAGTCCTTTTTTCCTGTGATAATTGGCTAAGTCTTGTAATGTCCGTATAGTGTCATGAACTAATATTGTTCTTTCACCATGAAACTCAGGATTATCAATTATGGCGTAAGATGCTCCTTTCTCTATGGCATTTGAAATAAATTGATGTCCATCCATCCTCTCTCCTCTAATCGCAAAAAATAAATCTCCCCGCTTCAGTGTTCTGGTATCAATGCTGACACCTGATGATGCCTCATAAGCTTTGTATATTTCTTGTAATTCCATCATATGTAATCAAAAAAAATCTCCTGACTATTCTTAATAATCAGGAGATCTAAACAATATTATTTGGTTCTATTATTATTTATATCTTCTCTTCTGTGGTTTAACCTTTTTACCAAATTGATTTCCACCAGAAAAATCATTACCCTGAGGACTACCAGTTCGCGTCATTGCACATCTGAAACCTACCGCTCTCGATGACTTATCCTCTTGCATATATCTTCTAGTACCTGGAGACAACCAATACGCTCTGTCTGCGAATGAACCTCCTTTGATTACTCTTGATTTATCGTTGATCAAAGTAGTCTCACCATAATCGTATTCAACTTCAGAAACATCATCACCATCCAGATAATCATAAACATGTGCAGTATTATAGTTATCTCTATCAATGGTTGCCGTATCCGGAATCTCACGGTACCTAATTCGACCAAGACTATCCTTCTCTACAGGTCTTCCATCTTCGTCCAATATCTTCTCCTGAAAAATGCCACCTCTATATGGATTCAGGTCATGATCTTCAACACCTCTCAAGGTCATTGTTGTTAATGGTCTGTATAAATCAGCAGTCCACTCATTTACATTACCACTCATGTTGTACAATCCAAAATCATTAGGAATGAATTCTCTAACAGGTGAAGGAATTGGAGCGTTATCATTTAACTTTCCACTGATACCCATGTAATCCCCACGACCTCTTTTGTAGTTGGCCAACATTTTACCTTGGTGCTTGTCTCTAATCTGGTATCTCATTGATTTTCCAGACCAAGCATAAATTCTTCTATCCGAAATTCTTTCGTCTTCATTAACTTGATTACCCTTAAGAGCTAAAGCTGCATATTCCCATTCAGCTTCTGTAGGCAATCTATATGAAGGAAGTAGAATACCATCTTCAAATCTTACATCTCTCTCTCCACCAGTTCTTTTATCTTCCAGATTTTTTCTAACACTTGGTTCGTACTGTCCAAGCAAATATGCTTCCGTATTGAAGTTTTCAGAATCTTGCTGCTCTGGAGTTTGATTAATAATTCCTCGCTCGATCAAGATCATCTCGTTTACACGATCCGTTCTCCACTTACAGAACTCATTAGCCTGAATCCAGTTTACTCCAACCACAGGATAAAAATCATACGATGGGTGTCTGAAATAAGTTTCTACATAAGGCTCATTATAAGAAAGCTCCTCTCTCCATACCAAAGTATCAGGTAAGGCGCCATTGTAGACTTCAGGATAACTTTCGTCGAATACTCTTTTTAACCAATATAGATATTCACGATAGTCAATATTAGCTATTTCAGTCTCGTCCATGTAGAACGAAGATATCGTCACACGTCTGGGAATATTATCCCATTCGTAAGTAATGTTTTCTTCAGTAGTACCCATTGTGAAGGTACCTCCTTCGACCAAAACAAGATTAGGACCAGTTACTTGACCCTCGTAGTCGAGTTTTTCGAATCCTCCCCATTCTTGATCGTTATAGTTCCAGCCTGTAACACTAGACTTATCGCCGCCACCTCCGCATGATGATAAAATGCCTGCTAAAGCTAAGAGTGCGAATAATTTTAACTTAAAAGTCATTGACTCTAATTATTTGAAATTAAAAATGAAATTTAATAATAAAAGTGTAAGTAATAATAAGATATAAATGTAAATCTAAGTAAAAAATTGTCCAGATACCAAATATTTAACGAAATAATCTGAAGCAATCATTAAACCTTTTTTCCTTGATGCGTTGCCTAATCTTTTCATTCTCCGAAAAATTTAAGGTAACCGTGATCTCATGGGCTCCTCCAGTTAATTCATTGCTCAACTCGCTTAAAATATAGTCGTAAGAATATCCAATTTTAAACATACCTGCCCTCATACCGATCATTGCTATCAGTGCATCCGAATTACTTTCAGCATATCTATACCAGACTCCGCCATAAAACTTCTCTCCTCCACCAAAAACTCCTCCGTTAAACTGTCCTGCTCCTCCCTGTTTGACCCACAAAAAATAAGGAGATATGAATGACTCAACCTTCCCTCCGTATGCTGTTTCCAGTGGTATATCTATACCTAACTGAGCACTAAGTCTGATGTCGATACCGTAATCGACTAAATCATTTCTCTGAAGAAAATTAAAGTCCGGTGTACTTAAATGTTTGGCACTAAAACCTGCATAGAATCTTGAGTGGTAAAAACTGATGCCCGCAGAGATATCCGCATTTACAATATTATTACCTGTAGGTGGTACTTCTGCACTACTCACTCTCTGACCATTTGGCCAAACTGCCCCCGTTTCAGGATGCAGCTGATCAAAGAATATAAGTTGATCATAGTCCAATACCTCTTGTCGAATTCCTCCCTCGATACCAATTCTAAATCCCATGGTTCGTTTTATGGCCGCATTGTAAGTATAAAAAGCAGATATTCCATTGACCTGCCATACTCCTTCTCCGTGTCTGTCGTGGAATACACCAATACCAATACCAGAATTTATTCGATCGACATATTGATCATAATAGGCAACACTAGATACAAATGCATTGGGCCATGCCGGGGCGCGGTTTCTATAACCGACAACAAACTTTGGAGCTTCTGTTGTTCCGACCAAGGCAGGATTGATCTGAGCGGGGACGGCATGAAACTGACTAAAAATAAGGTCTTGAGCTTGACAAAAGCTAACCGACAACACGATCAAAAAAAGATTAAACCAAATTTTTAGCATAATTTACAACTGTCTTAGAAGCTCAAATGTTAAATTAAATGTATTGAAAAATACTGATTTTATCAAATGCGTTCATTAATTCGTAATACTAACAAATCAATACACTAAACATGAACAGATATCTAAAATCTTTTTTTGGTCTTATCTTAATTTTCCCATTTACACTGGCTTTTTCTCAAGGAGTTATAGAAAAAGATATTACTATTTCTGTTGACCCCGTGCTCTTGACACAAAGTGAATGGCCATTATTTAATAATGCCTCTGAACTTTATGATGCCTCTTATTATCAAGATATTTCTTCCATCAACGATAAAATCAGTACTTCTTTTGAAATTATTGATGAAGAATGGGTGGACTTGGGTTTTAATCTGAATAAAACTGAGATTCCTGAGTCTAGCAGAGTTGAGCAAATGGTTGAAGAAGCAGGTAGAAACTTAAGCATAATAAGAACTTTCATTCACCCTTTTAGAAGAAATGGTGCTACTTGGCAATATTTAGAACGCTTTACCTTGGTTATTTACTACGATAGCGTGCAAGGTGAGGAAACTGAAACTCATCCTTCTGAATTGGCCAATGGGGATATTTACAGATTCCCAGTTACAGCAGAGGGATTTTATAAGCTGGACTTTGATTATATCAATTCCCTAGAAGGTATTGATGCTTCTTCGTTAAATGTTGATGACATTAAGGCCCTGGGATATCCAGGTGGAAAACTTTGGGAGCCAGTTGACAGGCTAGAGTACATGGGAATTCCGGAGATACCTTTGCACTTCATAGGTGATGAAGATCAAAATTTTGAAAGTGGAGAATTTTTCGTTTTGTATGCTTACGGACCTAATCGATGGGAATATGGCAATGGCAATTACTCCTTCAATTCGAATATCTATGACGATCAAAACTATGTGTACATAAAAATATCCGACGATAAGAGATCCGTTCCTGTAACACATTCTATGTCCACTGGAAATGCGGACTATTCTTCTTCTGCTTTTGATGCACTTCATCATGTCGAAGAAAACAGTATTAATCTCCTTTTTGAATCAAGTGCCCATTATGGATCAGGTCAAAGATGGTATGGAAAGAGTTTAAGTGGAGGTACTAAAATTGACTTGACTGATATTTCTTTGCAATCTCCTACTTCAGGGTCGAAGCTCAATGTTCAGCTAAGTTCTGCAGCCCGAAGCTCTTCTTATTCTACTTATAATCTTCTTGTCAACGATCAACCCTTAGGACAATTGGGTCTTTCAAGTGTTTCGCTTACAAGTACAACTTCTAGCTATGCTACCCATGACGTGATGAGAACTCAAGGAGATATTAATACCTCTAATCTGGATATAGACCTTCAGTATAATGGAAATAGTCAAAGTACAGGCTTTTTCGACTATTTAACGCTGGACTATCGATCGAATCTCTCATTCCGAGAAAATGTACAATCCGGATTTAGATTCAGTGATGAACAATCGGTATCTGCCGGTATTAGTCAATATAGTCTATCAAGTTTGCCGAATAATTACATCGTGGTTGGAGTTACGAGCAATAGCGATTATACGCTCATTAACCGAGGTTCGAATTCTTCCTTCGAATTTGCTGACAGTAGTTTGAATGAATTAAAGTTTTACGCGGTTGCTGATTTGGATAATATAAGTTCTCCGGAATCTGCTACGAAAGTCGATAATCATGATATTTTATCAGATGTTGATTTTGACCTGTTGATCATTTATCATGAGAATTTTGAGGATCAAGCTCTGAGGCTGGCAGATCACCGCAGAAATGTCAACAAACTAAAGGTTAAGACAGTAGAGGTAAGTCATGTATATAATGAATTCAGCGGGGGCCGCAAAGACCCAACGGCGATAAGAAATTATTCTGTGTATGCCTATGAAACAAGTAATAAGTACAACTACCTATTGCTTTTTGGAGGTGGTACATTTGATGTAAGAAATGCCTATAATCAGAGCGAAAAGTTAAGTTATGTCCCTACCTATCAAACCTTGAGATCTGAAGCTCCGATACACGCATATCCTTCCGATGATTATTTCGGACTCGTGACCACTGGTGAAGGTGCTTCTATTAGTTCGGGTAGTATAGATCTTGGTGTTGGAAGGCTTCCAGTCAATACAACGGAACAAGCGAGAATCGTCGTGGATAAACTGATTAGCTACGATACTAATCCCGAGTCATTGGGAGACTGGCGTACATTTTCTAGCTTCCTTGCTGATGATGAAGACAATAATCTTCATTTCCGTCAAGCAGACGATGTTGCGAAGTATGTTGAGAGAAACTACGATAATTTTAATGTGGACAAGATTTATTTTGACGCATTCGAACAGATTTCCACCAGTGGAGGTCCTAGATATCCGGACGCAAAAGATGCATTGAACAATCACTTATCTGAGGGAAGGTTGACCATATGTTATCTTGGACATGGAAGCTATCGGGGACTTTCTCAGGAAAGAGTAATTATTTCAGATGATATTGTGAATTGGAATAATGAAAATAAATATCCTCTATTTGTCACAGCAACATGTTCATTCTCTGCCTATGATGATCCTTCATTCTACTCAGCAGGAGAGCTGACTCTATTAAAGGAAAAAGGTGGAAGTATTGGCCTATTTACTACAACCAGGCTGGTTTATTCTTCGGGCAATAAGGATCTTACGGACGATATATTCGCCAATGTTTTTAAGCGAGATAATGCGGGTATCCCTCTCCGATTGGGAGATGTTATTCGTCTGGCTAAAAATGAGAATATAGGTTCGAATACGAGAAAATTTTCTCTTTTGGGTGACCCGTCCATGCGATTGGCTATACCGGTTTATCAGGTAGAAACGCAGAAAATTAATGGAAGAGATTTTTCTGAAGGGGTGGTTGATACTATCTCCGCTTTGGGCTCAATAACTTTGGAAGGAGTTATTAAAGACTATAATGACAATATACTATCGGATTTCAATGGAGAAATTAATGTTACTGTATTTGATAAGGAGAAAAACTATTCTACCCTAGGAAATGATGAAAAATCATCTCCTGAAAACTTTAAGTTGAGAAAGACTATACTTTTTAAGGGTAGAGCTGAAGTAGTCAACGGAGCATGGAATATAGACTTTACATTGCCTCAGGATATTGATTTTGCTTTCGGCGAGGGTAAAATCAGCTATTATGCACACAACGGAAGTGATCTGGATGCGTGGGGGCTTCTGGATAATATTATCATAGGAGGTATCAATAGAAATGCGGCTCCGGATGATGAAGATCCTATTGTAGAAGTCTTTATGAATGACAATAATTTTATCTCCGGAGGAATCACCAGTTCTAACCCTAAACTGTATGTAGAGCTCAGTGATAACCAAGGGATCAATATTTCTTCCAGTGGACTGGGACACACTCCAGTTGGTATACTGGACGATGGAGAGAACCAATACGATCTACAGTATTTTTATCGATCGAATCTCGGCGACTCTAGATCAGGTACCATACTCTATCCGCTGAATAATCTTGAACCGGGGCTTCACAAAATTGAGGTTACTGCTTGGGATTTAAGTAATAATTCCGGTTCCGGAATGACTGAGTTTTTAGTCGTAGAAAATGAGGACGGATTAATTGGTGAATTGTTCAATTATCCCAATCCTTTTGGAGATCAAACCCAATTTTCATTCGAACATACCTTACCCTATGATGAAATTGATATCGATGTCGAGATATATAACTTATCAGGGCAATTGATTAGACTTATTTCTATAGATGACCTTGTTGTTGATGGATTTAGAGTAGATAATATTGTTTGGAAAGGAACGGATCAAAATGGCAATAAAATCCCTAATGGATTGTATCTTTACCGTCTTAAAATCGAGCCTTCTAACGGAATTGGTAAGACTTTTGAGAGTGATAGTAAAAAATTAGTGTATTTCAAATAATTTATCCAAAGCTAAGGCGTTAGATACGCGGCACGATTTTTTAAGATTTTCTTAAGAAAATTGTGTGATTTAAAAATTAACATTCAGTCATCAAAATAATTAGAATGAGATCCATATTATTGACCTTAACTGCACTTATAACTTTCCTGGGCGTAACGAATGCTCAGTGTATCAAAAATGGCGATCGTTGGGAGCTTCCGAATGGAGACCCATGTCCAAATATTATCCAGACTGCCGTTCCTTTTTTAAGAATTGCTCCTGATGGAAGATCTACGGGAATGGGAGATATGGGTGTAGCAACATCTCCGGATGATGCGGCTATGCATTTTAATGCGGCTAAACTAGCATTTTTAGAAAACGACCTTGGTGTGTCATTCACTTATACTCCATGGTTGAGAGCATTAAATTTAAACGATGTATTCCTAGCTCAGCTTGCAGCACATTATAAACTTGACGACATTCAGACACTTGGTTTTGAATTGAAGTTTTTCTCTCTTGGAAGTATCAGCTATAGAGATAATAGAGGAAATCCTACCGGACAAGGTAATCCTAATGAAATGTCGCTCGCTATTGCTTATTCTAGAAAATTATCTGAAAACTTAGGGGTTTCGTTAACGGGTAAGTTTATTCATTCGAATTTGGCTTCAGGACAAATTGTGGACGGTATTCAAATCAATGCTGGAATCGCCGGAGCTGCAGATCTTGGAATATATTACGATAATAATATTAACGCTTTTGGTCTTCCGGGAAGTTTAAGGTTTGGTGCGGCTATCACTAATCTTGGAAATAAGATTTCCTATTCGAATAGTGTTCAAAAAGAGTTCATTCCTACCAATTTGGGAATTGGAGCTAATTACGAAGTTGAAATCAATGAGTACAACAGTATTTCTTTTGGATTTGACTTGAATAAATTGATGGTCCCTACTCCACCTTTAGATTCTGCGGAGATTGCGAATTATACACCTCCGGGTACTATTGATGGTATTTTCAGCTCTTTTGGTGATGCACCAAACGGTTTCTCTGAGGAATTGAGAGAGTTCATCATCAATGTAGGAGCAGAATACTGGTACGATAGACAATTTGCCGTAAGAGCCGGGTATTTTCACGAAGATGTATCGAAAGGAAACAGACAGTATTTCACACTTGGTATGGGCTTGAGATATAATGTCTTTGGATTGGACTTCTCGTACTTGATTCCTACGGATGGTCAACAAAGTGCTTTGAATAATACGCTTAGATTCTCGCTTTCATTTGATATGTCAGCTAGAGATAACGAAGGAAGCTAAATTGTATAAAAGAAAAATGAAAAAAGGAGTATCCGAATGGTTCGGATACTCCTTTTTTCGTTAAAGAAAATCGATAAGCCGGATTCTGTGTGGCTAAAAGCCCTGTCATCATTTATCTGATCTGCCTACCCCTCAGCAAAGCGAGCAACTTCTAATTTCGAGCATTCACCCAAAAATTGCTGATATACATGGCATTTCAACTCGCAAGGTTTATCTACATGCTCTATTACTAAAGCAAGTCGTGCGCTCTTACCGCACGCTTTCACCCTTATCACGCCTAAGGCGGACGGTTTACTTTCTGTGACACTTTCTATTCTCAAGCATTCCTACTTGAGATCCATCTTTTGGATGGTGCGATGCTCTGCGTTGTCCGGACTTTCCTCATTCTAATCCTAGAACGCGATGACACAATTTTCTCCGGCAAAACTAAGAAATTCCCCTTCAAGAATCCACTTCATGAGAATTTGGCTATCTTGTTCTTCTATAATACCAAATACACCACATAATGACGGTTATATTAAGAGATATTTGCTTCATTTCTTTGTTGCAAATACTCACCAGAGCTAAGGCTTTGCCTGCGTTTTGCGTCGTGAACTGAACCAAATATCTGTATAATCGAATCCGCCATTATATAATGTAATTGGTATAAGAAGTCGTTGTAATATGATCAGCAAGAAAACTATGGAAGACGATAAGGCGGCGATCTGGAGCGAGGTAGCTAAACAAATTGCTCATGAAATCAACACTCCCTTAAGTTCAATGAAACTGAACATTCAGTATCTCCAAAGAATTGCTGAAAAAGAAGGTAAAGTTTCTCTCTCACAAATGGATAATATCGGTCGCGCACTAATACAACAAATCGAAAATCTGTCTGAGATTGCTTCGATATTTGGAGAATTTGCCCAACTTCCCAAGCCAAACTTAAGTCCTATTTCACTCAACGAGTTGGTTCGACATGCCTATGTAACCTTCAGTGATCACGAAAGGATCCAATTAGAATTAAATGTACCTCATCAAGAAATCATGATAGAAGGGGACAAGAGTTATATCATGAGAATTTTGAACAATCTTTTGAGTAATGCCATACAGGCAATCCCCACCAATACCAAAGGCATTATTCGATTAATCCTAGAAAAAAATGTATCGGAATCTGAGGTCATTCTGAAGGTGATGGACAATGGAGTGGGTATTCCGGAAGGAGAAAGACACATCATATTTCAGCCCCATTTTACCACTAAAAAGTCGGGAATGGGTTTAGGCCTGGCCATTGTTAAGAAAATTGTTGAGCAACTCAATGGAAAGATAAGTTTCCATTCTTCCGTCAACCGAGGAACGGTATTTGTGATTCAATTTCCTATTCATGAACTCTGAATCGGAAAAACCAGGATTTGTCTACAGCTTTGAAAGTATCCCAAAAAAGATCAAAAACATCCTAATTGACATTCTTGATGATGAACCTGAAATTACCGTTGAAGAACTTCTAGACACCAAATGGAAGTTTTATCACAGAGCTTCTAAAATACTCATCTTTAATTCTGACGATCAGCTGATACTTGGAGACAGATCGGATGTAAAAACGGGCAATTGGCAATATATGGAACATTCCAATTTGCTATTGATGAGTTTTGAACACGAGGATAAAATTAATCATCTCATTTATTCCATCGTCGCATTGAGCGAGAACATATTGGTCCTCAGTCCGCATCAGTCCGACAAACAAGATGCTGAAGTACACTTTGAGATATACTACAAAAGCAAGCGAAAACCTAAGGTTAAAGAAATTGAAGAGGATCTAATTCGATCCATTCGCCAAGGCCAAGAGAATCTATTAGACACTACTATAGTAGTAGTCATCCTAGCTATTCTTATACTCTGTTACTTCTTATTTGTGTATTGAAATTGTCGAAATTATGACAAAGCATTGAGCATGGTAATTCCAATATCAGCTGGAGACTTTACAACGTGGATACCACAAGCTTCCATGATTCTCATTTTAGCTTCAGCAGTATCGTCTTCTCCACCAATGATCGCACCCGCATGTCCCATTGTTCGACCCTTAGGAGCAGTTTGACCTGCGATGAATCCAACAACTGGCTTGGTTCCATTTTCTTTGATCCAATGAGCGGCATCTGCCTCCATGCTACCACCGATTTCGCCTATCATTACGATTCCATCCGTATCTGGATCGTTCATCAACATCTCTACCGCTTCTTTTGTTGTTGTTCCAACGATAGGATCTCCACCTATTCCTATACAAGTCGATTGCCCAAGGCCAGCTTTAGTAACTTGATCAACGGCTTCATAAGTTAGTGTTCCAGATCTTGAAACAATACCTATTTTTCCAGGATTGTGAATAAAGCCTGGCATAATTCCTACTTTAGCCTCTCCTGGTGTCATAACTCCAGGGCAATTAGGGCCAATCATTCTACAATCGAAATCCTCTAAATAGGATTTTACTTTCACCATATCCTGCACTGGAATTCCTTCCGTGATAGTAATAATTACTTTAATTCCTGCCTCTGCTGCTTCCATGATAGCATCTGGTGCGAACCTAGGAGGAACAAAAAGAATTGAAGTATCAGCGTTAAGCTCTTTTACAGCATCTGCAACAGAGTTAAATACTGGAAGGCCAAGATGTGTTTGACCTCCTTTACCAGGAGTAACACCACCTACGACATTGGTTCCATACTCAATCATCTGTTCAGCATGAAAACTTCCCTCTTTTCCAGTGAATCCCTGGACGATTATTTTTGAATCTTTATTTACTAAAACGGACATTCTTATCTTTATTCTTTAATTATTAATAGATCTTCATCTGGCTTTTTGTACAAATACTTCTCTCTTGCCACACGATCTTTATCTTCTTCTATCGTCTGTATTTTTTTTCGGAATTCAACAATCTGATCTTGATATTCCTTTTTATTTTGCTCCAATTCATTGATTTCCTTGTTCATTCTTAATTGTCGATAAATACTGTAGGAATCAATAAACCCAATAAACAAAAGGAACAACATCGTTGTCAATCCAAATTTGCTCTTCGCAAGTCGAATTATAGTGGCCTTCATAATAATTAAATAAATCGCTCAATAGCTAAACAAAAATAATAGAATTGAGCGTAAATTCTCACATAGCTTCAATAATTCGCCTGAAACAAGTGAAATTATTTTTACAGGTTGATCGAAGTCTCACCAAATCTACCTATCTCACCTAGGTCTTCTTCAATGCGAAGAAGTTGATTGTACTTGGCCATTCTATCGGTCCTAGATGCCGAACCAGTCTTGATTTGTCCACAAGAAAGAGCAACCGCCAAATCCGCAATAGTATGATCCTCTGTTTCTCCGGAACGATGGCTCATCACCGTAGAATAACCATATTTTTTGGCTAATTCGACAGTTTCGATTGTTTCGGTTAAGGTTCCAATTTGGTTAACTTTGATCAATATAGAGTTGGCCACATTCGAGCTAATCCCTCGCTCCAATCGTTCCACATTCGTTACAAACAAATCATCACCTACCAATTGTACATTCTCTCCTATCTCACTTGTCAGCTTTCTCCAGCCTTCCCAGTCATCTTCAAAAAGACCGTCTTCTATAGAAAAAATCGGATACTTGCTGGTCCAATCTTTCCATAGCGCTATCATATCATCCGAGCTCAGCTTTTCGTTGGTCGATTTATGTAATTGATATACGCCTTCTTCTTCTAAATAAAATTCAGAGGCAGCAGCATCCATGGTAATCATGATATCTTCACCAGGAGTATAACCTGCCTTCTCTATGGCCTGCAGAATTATTTCAATGGCTTCTTCATTAGACTTCAAGTTAGGAGCAAAACCTCCCTCATCACCTACATTAGTGCCATAATTCTTGGATTTCAACAATTTTTTCAAGGTATGGAATACTTCAACTCCCATCCTTAAAGAGTCCGAAAAATCATAGGTATTATGCGGAAAAATCATGAATTCCTGAAAGTCCACACTATTATCAGCATGCGATCCTCCGTTGATGATATTCATCATGGGAACAGGCAATAGATTGGCTGATATTCCTCCTATGTATCGATACAAAGGCATATGGCAAGTATTGGCTGCGGCCTTAGCACAAGCCAAAGAAACCCCTAATATTGCATTAGCCCCTAGATTGGATTTATTCTGAGTGCCATCCAGGTCTATGAGCAGCTCATCGATCAATCTCTGATCCATGACATTCATACCTATGATCCCATTGCCAATAACATCTTCAACATTTAGGCAAGCATCTAAGACGCCTTTACCCAAATATCTATCTGCATCTCCGTCTCTGAGTTCAACTGCCTCATACTTTCCGGTCGAAGCGCCACTTGGGACCGCTGCTCTACCCATTGCTCCGGAGTCCGTGAGTACATCAACTTCGACGGTTGGATTTCCTCTGGAATCCAATATTTCTCTTGCTATAACATCAATTATTCTACTCATGCGGTTTAGATTGATCTATTAATTGAATAAAATCTTTAAAAAGATAATTGGAATCACTTGGTCCGGGATTTGCTTCCGGGTGATACTGAACGGAAAATGCATTTTTATTGGTCAGTCTAATTCCCTCAACTGTATCATCATTAAGATTGATATGAGTGACTTCTACGTCCTTACTTTTCCTAACCATATCTCCGTCAACACCGAAGCCATGATTTTGGGTTGTTATTTCACACTTACCAGTCCTCAAATTCTTTACCGGATGATTTATTCCTCTGTGTCCATTGTGCATTTTGTATGTAGAAATACCTATAGCACTAGCCAATAATTGATGTCCTAAACAAATCCCGAAAAGAGGTTTATTGATCGTTAGTACTTTCTTGATAAGGTCAATAGCGTAGGGCATTGCAGCTGGATCACCAGGTCCATTAGAGATAAAATACGCATCCGGATTCCATCTTTCCACAACTTCGAAGGAAGTCTGAGAAGGGAATACCTTAAGATAGCAGTTTTGCTGCATCAAATTGCTTAAGATACTCTTCTTCACGCCATGATCAATAACTGCTACGTGATACCAAGATTCTTCATTTCCCAGAAAGTATGGTTCTTCGGTGGACACCTTCGTAGCCAATTCCATCCCATTCATACTGGGATAATTCTTGAGCATTTCTTTAGCTTTCTCAATATTGGTGCCGTCATTACAAATAATGGCATTCATGGCCCCCTTTTCTCTTACATATCGCACCAAGGCTCTGGTATCAACATCTCTAATGCCTACGAGCTTATGCTTTTCCATGTAGTCCTCAAGGCCGGTCTGAGACAGTTCCCGAGAATATCCTTTCGAAAAATTGCGAACGATTAAACCATTTATTTTAGGACCTTCTGATTCACTTTCAATCGGATTGATACCATAATTCCCAATATGAACACTTGTCATTACCAACAACTGGCCATAGTAAGAAGGGTCAGTAAAAACCTCTTGATACCCTGTCATACTAGTAGTAAAACAAAGTTCACCCAGCGTATTTCCCTGAGCTCCACATTTTTTTCCTTCGAAGATTTTTCCGTCGGCCAAAAGAATAAAGGCCTCTGCTTGATCTGTATTCCTAACCATTGAATTAGCTATATAATATTTCCCACAAAGATGATAAAAAAGTACAATTCACAAAAAAAGGGAATTGACTAATCAATTCCCTTTTTTCCATATCTATATTTGAGGTAAAAAATCATTCAGATTCTGAAGTTCTTCCACCATCTAATTCATCCTGCCAAGTCTTCAATTCATCCCACTTTCCGTCTGCAGCTAATTTAGCTTGCTCTGGCCAAGTCGTAGGATCCATTGCAGCAAAAGTTCCTCCTGCCTCATCCAACATGGCTTTAATATCCGCAGCACCGGTATCCGCAAGTTGCGCAAAAGTAGTTATCCCACCTTGATTCAAAATTTCAGCAACTTTAGGTCCAATACCCTCAATCTTTTTAAGATCAGAAGTTGTAGAAACCGGAGCTTGTTCTTTAGCAGCTCCTCCAGATCTTCTCGATCTTCTGGTCTTTCTACTGCTACCTCCTTTGATATCGTAGGTCTTGTTAAAGTCTACGAATTCAATCATACCCATTTCTGCTCCATCGCTCTGACGGAATCCAGTTTTGATAATTCTTAGATAACCTCCAGGGCGTTGACCGATTTCAGCAGCGATAGGACCAAATAATTCCTTAATCGCTTCTTTGCTTTGCAAATAACTGAAAACAACCCTTCTACTATGAGTAGTATTCTTTTTTGATTTAGTAATAAGAGGCTCTAAATACACTCTTAAAGCTTTTGCTTTAGCAAGTGTAGTATTAATTCTTTTATGCTCTATCAATGCATTAGACAGATTCATCAAAAGAGCTCTCCTATGCCCTTTCTTCCTACCTAAATGGTTAAAACTTTTTCCATGTCTCATAGTACAAGATTATCTTCGCAGCACTCAAGGGTTACTGCAGTATTTATTAATTATTTATTCTTCGTCTAATTTATACTTCGAAAGATCCATTCCGAAGGTCAAATTCTTCTCTTCCAACAACTCCTCGATCTCAACCAATGATTTCTTTCCGAAATTTCTAAACTTCAACAGCTCATGAGTTTCATACTTAACCAGTTCGCCAAGGCTATTAATTTTAGCTGCTTTCAGACAGTTGTATGCTCTAACAGATAAATCCAAATCTTCTAATGGAGTCTTCAAGAGTTTTCTCATGTGTAGAATATGCTCATCTACAACATTTTCTTCTTTAGACGCCGCATCTTCGAATGTGATATTCTCATCTGTGATCAACATCAAATGTTGGATTAAGATTCTAGAAGCTTCCTTAATCGCTTCCTCAGGATGGATGGTACCATCTGTCTTGATCTCAATATCAACCTTCTCGTAGTCCGTTCTTTGTCCTACACGAGTATTAGAAACTTTGTATGCAACGTTTCTAATTGGAGTATAAATAGCATCAACCGGAATTAATCCAATTGGTGCATCTTTAGTCACTTTATCGTTAGCTGGAACATATCCCATTCCTTTAGAGATGGTCAACTCGATTTCCAGAGTAACTGAAGGGTCCATTTCGCAAATCAACAGATTAGGATTTGTAATCTGAAATACATTGGTGAATTGCTCGATATCTCCTGCTCTAAATTCTTCTTTACCTGAAATAGTAAAATAGATTTTCTCAGAATCTGAGGTAGAATCACTAAGAAGATTCTTAAATCTAACCTGTTTGAAGTTCAAGATGATCTCAACTACGTCTTGAACCACGCCTTTGATCGTACTGAATTCATGTTCTACTCCTGCAATTCTAATAGCAGAAATAGCATATCCTTCTAGAGAAGAAAGTAAAACTCTTCTCAAACTATTTCCAATGGTCTGTCCGAATCCAGGTTCTAAGGGTTTAAACTCGAAAAAGCCGTGAAAATCATCAGCTTTATTCAACAATATTTTATCAGGTTTTTGAAAATTCAATATACTCATTGAAAAATTTTAGAAGCTTTATTAAATATTGTTTCTTATGATCAGCTTACTTAGAGTAAAGCTCGACGATCAACTGCTCGTTGATATTCTCTGGTATCAATTCCCTTTCAGGATACTGAAGGAAAATTCCTTCCATTTTATCAGGATTCCACTCCAACCATGGATATTTTCTTACTTCTGCTTTACTACCTACAGCGTTCTGAATCATTTCTAATGATCTAGATTTACCTTTAATGGTAATAACATCATTCTCTTTCAAGCTATAAGAAGGGATATTCGTAAGAACACCGTTTACAACTACATGGCGATGAGAAACCAACTGTCTGGCTTGTCTTCTTGTTCTTGCCAAACCAAGTCTAAAAACAACGTTATCCAATCTCGCTTCCAATAGTTGAAGCAAAACCTCACCGGTAACTCCTTTACTACTTGATGCTCTATCGAAAAGGTTTCTAAACTGACGTTCTAAAACTCCGTAAGTATACTTAGCTTTTTGCTTCTCCATCAACTGGACTGCATAATCCGTCTTCTGACGTCTTCTGCTATTACCATGTTGCCCAGGAGGATTTTTTCTCCTTTCAAAGTATTTATCGTAACCATAAATTGCCTCACCAAAAGCTCTGGCCTTTTTAGTTTTCGGCCCAGTATATCTTGCCATTCTTGCTTGATTTAATATATGTAATATTTAAACTCGTCTCTTCTTAGGTGGACGACAACCGTTATGTGGTAATGGAGTAATGTCTCGAATTTTCGAAACTCTAATACCAACCCCATCAATGGCTCTGATTGCCGCTTCACGTCCAGTTCCAGGTCCCTTTACATACACTTCGCATGTTTTCAACCCAGCCTCATGAGCAACTTGAGCAGCATCATTAGCTGCAACCTGAGCCGCATAAGGGGTGTTTTTCTTACTACCTCTGAAGCCAGCTTTTCCTGCACTTGCCCAAGAAATAACCTGCCCTTTCTTATTGGTCATGGTTACAATCACATTATTAAACGTAGCCTGAATGTATGCAAAGCCCTCCGGTTCAACAACAATTTTTCTTTTCTTAGATTTTGCCATGTTCCTTTATTTACTTCGTAGCTATCTTTTTGTTCGCTACAGTTTTCTTTTTACCTTTTCTTGTTCTAGCGTTAGTCTTAGTTCTCTGACCTCTCACGGGAAGACCTCTTCTATGTCGTAGTCCTCTGTAACAGGCAATATCCATCAGTCTTTTAATACTTAACTGTCTTTCGGATCTCAACGCCCCTTCCACAGTGTATTCATTCTGGATAATAGCAGATATCTCCTTGACATTGTCATCAGTCCAATCCACTACTTTTACATTCTCATCAATACCTGCTTTGGCGAGTATTTCTTTCGAAGATGTACTACCTATCCCATATATGTAGGTGAGGCTAATTACCCCACGCTTATTTCTTGGCAAGTCAATACCAGCAATTCTAGCCATATCTCCTAGTTATTTTATCCTTGTCTTTGTTTAAATCGCGGATTCTTCTTGTTGATAACGTAGATCCGTCCTTTTCTTCTTACGATTTTACAATCTGAAGATCTCTTTTTAATTGAAGCTCTTACCTTCATCAGTACTTTATTTATATCTGTAGGTTATTCTACCTCTTGACAAATCATATGGTGACATTTCCACCATAACTTTATCTCCAGGTAAAATTCTAATATAATTCATTCTCATCTTTCCGGAAATTGTAGCAACCACCTTATGGTCATTCTCCAACACCACTCTGAACATCGCATTGGACAAGGCTTCTTCTATAATTCCATCTTGTTTTATAACCTCCTGTTTCGCCATAAATTTCTGAAATAGGGTGCAAATATCTAAATATTATGCGACATATGCTTAATATTCGCGTTCTTTTTTAATTTTTCTTTAATGATTTTATGATCAGACAAAATTACCGGTCCTTCCTTTGTCACGGCAATTGTATGTTCATAATGTGCCGAATAGGATCTGTCCTTTGTAATAATCGTCCAACCATCTTCATCTTCTACAACCCTTCGCGTTCCACGATTGATCATCGGCTCAATTGCAATCACCAATCCCTCCTTTATTTTTAATCCTCTATTCTTGGATCCGTAGTTAGGAACTTGAGGAGCTTCATGTAGGTTTCGTCCTATTCCATGTCCAACCAACTCTCTTACTACACCATAACCATGAAGGATTTGTGTATAGTGTTGAATAGCCGCCCCTATTGCTCCGATTCTATTTCCAATACGCGCTTCTTCTATTCCAATGTATAAGCTCTCTTCTGTAACCTTGCAAAGCTTGACATTTTCTTCCTCTGCCTCCGGCATGATATAAGTATATGCCGAATCCCCGTAATAATCGTTGAGTTTAACCCCACAATCAATTGAGATAATATCTTGATCACTAATTTCCTTATCGTTGGGAATTCCATGAACTACCTGTTCATTGATCGAGATGCACAGTGAAGCTGGAAATCCGTTAAAACCTTTAAATGCCGGTGTTGCACCATGGTCACGAATAAATTCTTCAGCTATTTGATCAAGATAATTACCTGAAAGTCCTGGTCTGATTATTCCAGCAATGAGTTCATGAGTACGTGAGACCAACAGGTTACTTTCACGGATTAGCTCAATTTCCTCTATTGTTTTATACTGGATTGAAGACATTTGCGATGCTTATCGGTCTAGAAATCAGCTCCGATACTTTGAACACCGCTCCTTCTACCTTTAACTTTACCCGATTTCACCAATCCCTCGTACTTTCTCATCAACAAATAGCTCTCTATCTGTTGCAAAGTATCCAAAATAACTCCAACTAGGATTAGTAAAGAAGTACCACCAAAGAACATTGCGAAAGCCACGTTAATTCCGAACGCTGCAGCAATGGCCGGCAATATAGATATGAAGCCTAGAAAGATAGACCCAGGGAACGTGATTCTAGACGTAATAGAATCAATAAATTCAGCAGTACTTGCTCCTGGTTTAATTCCCGGGATAAAGGCATTCTGTCTTTTCAAATACTCCGCATACTGTTTAGGGTTAACTATTAATGCAGTATAAACGTAGGTAAATAATACCACTAAAATAAAATACACTACATTATAAGGTACACTTGTAAAGTCGTTCAACGCTGCCAGTAATGAACTTCCTCCGCTTCCATCTCCACCACTGTTTACCCACTGATTGATGGTAGCTGGTAAGAACATCAATGCCTGTGCGAAAATGATAGGCATTACACCCGCAGCATTCACCTTTAGAGGTATATAGTCTCTAACTCCGGCCATTGGCATACTATTACCCGATCTTCCCACTGCTCTCTTCGCAAATTGTATTGGTATTTTACGCACTCCCTGAATAATTAGGATAGTAGCCATGATCACCACAACTAAAGCCAATATTTCCACAACAAAAACAATCAATCCTCCTTGCTCAATTTGTAAGTTGAACTCAAATAAGAAGGCCTGAGGAAGTGCTGCAATAATCCCTATCATGATTAATAGAGAAACACCATTTCCGATACCACGATCTGTGATCTTCTCACCCAACCACATCGCGAATATTGTACCAGTTGATAGGATAATAATATTCGAGAACCAGAAAAGGCCAGTAGATATTCCCGGAGCAATTGCACCTTGAGAACTAATCCATGTAAGATATCCTCCACCCTGTACTAAAGTAATAGGTACAGTTAACCATCTGGTAATTTGTGTAAGCTTTTTCCTGCCCGATTCACCTTCTTTTTGCTGTAATTTCTGGAAGTATGGAACTGCGAATCCCAATAACTGGATGATGATCGAAGAAGTGATATATGGCATGATCCCCAAAGCGAAAATCGCCGCCTTATTAAAAGCACCTCCCGTGAAAACATTAATCAAACCCAATAAATCATTTGGATTACTTTGAGTGCTATTCGCCAGGGCATCGGGATTAACACCGGGTAGTACGATGTGGCTACCCAATCTGAAAATCATCAACAAACCCAAAGTGAAGAGAATTCTAGTTCTCAACTCATCGATTCCCCAAATATTCTTTAATGTATCCAGAAATTTTTTCATGAAAATTTTTCTCTCAGATTAAACGATAGTAATTGTTCCTCCTGCTTTCTCTACAAGTTCTTTCGCCTTTTCACTACAAGCCGAAGCAGATATACTCAAGGCTACGCTGATCTCTCCACTGCCCAAAATCTTCACTTGATCATTCTTTCCTATGAAAGAGTTAGCTCTAAGAAAATCCATATCAATAGTAGTAACACCATACTTTTCTGATATGTTCTGTAACCTGTCAAGATTAAACACCTCGTAGGTCTTTCTGTTTCTGCTAAAGAAACCTCGCTTTG
This sequence comes from Saprospiraceae bacterium, assembly GCA_965230755.1. Lineage (GTDB taxonomy): Bacteria > Bacteroidota > Bacteroidia > Chitinophagales > Saprospiraceae > DATFJT01. The sequence continues at coordinate 112,387 of CBDDLT010000005.1, forward strand.
GTACTCTTTTCTGAAGTGGCATCTGACCACCTTCAAAATTTCTTTTCTTACTATATCCAGATCTAGACTGGGCCCCTTTATGTCCTCTGGTAGAAGTTCCACCTCTATTACTTCCTTCTCCTCTACCTACTCTTTTACCCTTTTTTACGGAACCTTTACTCGGGCTTAATTCATGCAATTTCATCTATATAGATCTTTGACTTTAATTAATTATGCGTTGAGCTCAACGAGATGTCTTACTTTCTCGATCATTCCTCTTATCTGAGGAGAATCTGCGTGTTCTACACTTTGGTTAATGCCTTTAAGGCCGAGCGCTTTAAGCGTATCTTTTTGGCGCTTTGTTCTACCTATAGAACTTTTTACTTGTCTTATCTTTATCATAACGGCTCGCTTTAGTAATAATCAATTAACCTTGGTACAATTTTTCCAAAGAGATTCCTCTGGTCTTTGCTATTTCATGTGGAGATCTCAACTTCTTCAAAGCATCAAATGTAGCTTTAACCACGTTGTGAGGATTAGCTGATCCTTGAGACTTCGCCAATACATTTTGAATTCCAACCATTTCCAAAACAGCTCTCATAGAACCACCGGCAATTACACCCGTACCATCGGAAGCTGGCTTAATCAAAACTTTACCTGAACCGTACTTTCCTTTCTGTTCATGTGGAATAGTACCGTTAATAATAGGAACTTTGATCAAGTTCTTTTTGGCATCATCTGTAGCTTTGGCAATACATGCTGAAACATCCTTAGCCTTACCCAAACCATGTCCCACTGTGCCGTTACCGTCACCAACTACCACAACAGCTGCAAAACTAAAGGTTCTACCACCTTTTGTCACTTTTGCAACCCTGTTTAAGGTTACCAATTTATCTTTTAGCTCAGTTTCTGAAGCTTTAATTCTTTTTTGATTTCTACTTGCCATTCTCCAAATGATTTAAAATATAAGTCCTCCCTCTCTTGCACCATCAGCTAAAGCTTTAACTCTTCCGTGGTATAAATAACCGTTTCTATCAAAAATAACAGTTTCAATACCTTGAGCTTTAGCTTTCTCCGCTAATTTCTTGCCAACTTCTTTAGCCACATCAGATTTAGTACCACTTCCAGAAAAATCTTTCTCTTTAGAGGAAGCGCTGCACACAGTAACTCCTTCCACATCATTGATAATCTGAGCGTAAATAGCTTTATTACTTCGGAATACAGATAATCGAGGTCGAGCAAGATTTCCCGAAATCTTATTTCTGATTCTATTCTTAATTTTTCGTCTACTTGTCAATTTACTCATAATCTTATCTATTTAGCTGCAGTTTTACCCTCTTTTCTTCTAACGTATTCACCTTTGAAGCGAACTCCTTTTCCTTTGTAAGGCTCAGTTTTTCTGAAGGATTTGATCTTAGCTGCAATCTGTCCTAACAATTCTTTATTAGAACTTTCTAGAATAATAGTTGGCGATTGTCCTTTTTCAGAAGTGGTTGTCACCTTGATCTCTTCAGGTATGTAAAACATGACTGGATGAGAATATCCAAGACTCAGATTCAACAATTGACCTGAATTACTCGCTCTATATCCAATACCATGTAACTCTAAAACAAGTTGGAAACCGTTGGTTACTCCTTCGACCATGTTGTTGATCAATGATCTATACAAACCATGCATAGATCTATGTCTCTTTTGTTCAGTTGGTCGAACTACGTTCAGCACACCATCTTCAAGCTTTACAGACATGTCAGGGTGAATAGCTTGACTCAATTCACCTTTTGGCCCTTTTACATGAACGACATTCGCGTCATCCACTTTTATTTCTACGCCACTTGGAACACTAATCGGTTCTTTTCCTATTCTAGACATTTTTAAATCTTTTTTCTACAGTTTAATATACGTAGCACAGTACTTCACCACCTACATTTTCTTGTTGAGCACGCTTATTGGTCATAACTCCTTTAGAAGTAGACACAATAGCTATTCCATACCCATTAATAACTCTTGGTAAGTCATCAGAGCCCTTATAAATTCTAAGACCTGGTCTACTTACTCTTTTCATCTTCTTGATGGCTGGTTCCCCAGAATAAGCATCGTACTTCAAGGCAATTTTTATCAAACCTTGAGGTCCTTCCTCAACGAATTTATACCGGTAGATAAAACCCTGATCATAAAGAATTTCTGTAATTCTCTTCTTCATATTAGAAGAAGGGATATCTACTGTTCTATGCCCGGCAATTTGAGCATTTCTTATGCGTGTCAAATAATCTGATATCGGATCGTTTACTGCCATTTTTCTTTACTTAAAATCTACCAACTACATTTTTTCACTCCAGGAATTTTTCCCTGTACTGCCAATTCTCTAAAAGTAACTCGATTCACACCAAACTTCCTCATGTAACCCTTAGGTCTTCCGGTAAGTTGACATCTGTTGTGTAATCTTACAGCACTTGAGTTTTTAGGAAGCTTATCCAATTCCTCCCAGCGCCCTTCTTCTTTCAATTTTTTTCTCAACTCTGCGTATTTCGCAACGAGCTTCTTTCTCTTCTCCTCTCTAGCAATCAGTGATTTACGAGCCATATTTATTAATTATTTCTATTTACGAAAGGCATTCCAAAGTGCTTCAACAAAGAGTGTGCCTCCTTGTCAGTTTTAGCTGTAGTCACAATGGTAATATCCATTCCCGTTATTCTATTTACTTTGTCTACCACTATTTCAGGAAAAATAATCTGCTCCTGAATACCCATGGTATAATTTCCTCTTCCGTCGAAGCTTTTATCCTTAACTCCTCTAAAGTCTCTTACCCTTGGAAGAGCTACAGAAATCAGTCTGTCCAAGAACTCATACATCTTGTTACCTCGAAGCGTAGATCTAACACCAATTGTCATTCCATCTCTCAACTTAAAATTCGAGATCGATTTCTTCGCTTTAGTAGGAACAGCCAATTGACCACCGATCAAAGACATTTCCTGAAGAGCACTTTCTATTAATTTCTTATCTGCTGTTGCTTCACCAACACCCTGGTTAAGACATATTTTGACCAGTTTGGGTATTTCCATTACAGATGAGTAATTGAACTCTTCCTTCATTTTAGGAGCAATATTCTCCTTGTATTCTACTTTTAATCTTGGTACGTAACTCATTACTTAATTGTTTCTCCCGATTTCTTAGAAAACCTAACTATTTTACCATCTTCTACTCTCCTTCCAACTCTTGTAGGTTCGCCAGACTTCGGATCTATCAACATTACATTAGAAATATCCAAAGGCAAACTCTTTTCTATAATACCACCTGGGTTCTCACCGTCAGGCTTAGTATGCCTTTTAGCCAAATTAGCATTTTCAACTATCACTTTTCCGCTATTCCTCATCACCTCAAGTATTTCCCCTTCGACGCCTTTTGATTTTCCAGCGACGACTCTCACTCTATCCCCTTTTCGTAATTTCCATTTTACTTGCTTACTCATGTTTCTCTATTTTCTATATTACTTCAGGAGCTAATGACACAATCCTCATATAATCTTGTTCTCTCAACTCTCTAGCAACAGGACCAAAAATACGACTACCTCTAGGCTCACCGTTAGCGTTTAGCAATACCACAGCATTATCGTCGAATCGAATATAAGTGCCGTCGTTTCTTCTTGTTTCTTTCTTAGTTCTGACAATTACAGCTTTAGTAACAGTACCTTTCTTTACATCTCCACCTGGTGTTGATTTCTTTACTGTGACAACTATCACATCACCTAAACCAGCATATCTTCTTCGTGTACTTCCCAGAACTCGGATACACCTCACCATTTTAGCACCGCTGTTATCCGCAACCTTTAAATTCGTTTCCTGCTGTATCATTACTAATTTATTTTGCTCTTTCAACTATTTCAACCAGGTTCCACCTCTTCTTTCTACTTAGTGGTCTGTGTTCAATAATTTTAACAATGTCTCCTTCTTCGCACTCATTTTTTTCATCATGCGCAAAGAATTTCTTCGATTTAGTGACAAACTTTCCATAGATCGGGTGCTTCAATTTTCTTGAAACCTCAACCGTAATGGATTTATCCATCTTATTGCTTTTCACCAAGCCAACAATGACTCTTTTATTAGATTTTCCTTCCATTGTTAATTATTTAGACTTACGTCTTTTTCTTATTCTATCTCTTTTAGCCTTGGCCTCATCAGAAAGTTCGCTCAACTCTCTTTTTCTCAACTCAGTCTTAAGTCTTGCCAAATCTCGTCTGGATTCTCTTATTCTAAGTGGATTATCCAAACCCTTAGCTGCGTGTTCGAATCTTAATTTATTAAAATCCACCTCAGATTCTTCGATTTCTTTTCTCAGTTTATCAACTGTAAAGTCCTGAAGTTCAATATATTTTTTAGTAGCCATAGCCTGCAGTTAATATCAATTCTAATAATCTGGTCTAACAACAAATTTTGTCTTTACAGGTAGTTTCTGAGCTGCCAATCTCAACGCCTCTCTAGCAACAGTTTCGCTAACACCAGCCGCTTCAAACATAATTCTACCAGGTTTGATGTTGGCCACATAATGATCCAACGCACCCTTACCTTTACCCATCCTTACCTCAAGAGGTTTCGATGTAATTGGCTTATCGGGAAAAACTCTAATCCAAACCTGACCTTCCCTCTTCATATATCTGGTCATGGCAATACGCGCAGACTCAATCTGTCTAGATGTAAGCCTACCCATTTCCACTGACTTCAAACCAAATGAACCAAATGTAACGGTAGAGCCTCTGTGAGCAAGACCTTTAATTCTTCCCTTCTGCTGTTTTCTATATTTTGTTCTTTTTGGCTGTAACATTTCTATTCTTATTTGTTAACCTTTCTCAAAAGTTCGGCAAAGGTACGTGTTTTACTTTATATTATCTATTAACCTGTATTATTTCTTGTCTCTTCCGCCTCCTTTTCTTCCGCCTCTTCTATCTCCACGCTTGTTGTTCGCTCCGACATTAGGAGACAAGTCTCTTTTTCCTAAAACTTCACCCTTACAGATCCAAACTTTAACACCTATTTTTCCATAGATTGTCTGAGCTTCTACCAAAGCATAGTCAATATCCGCTCTGAAAGTATGTAAAGGAGTTCGACCTTCTTTAAATTCTTCCGTTCTCGCCATATCCGCACCATTCAATCTTCCCGCAATTCGAACTTTTATACCTTCAGCATTTGCTCGAATTGTAGCTTGAATAGCCATTTTAGCCGCTCTTCTAAAGTTTACTCTAGATTCCAATTGCTTCGCAATAGACTCTGCCACTAAATATGCGCTCAATTCTGGTTTACGAACCTCAACGATATTGATCTGAACATCAGAAGAAGTAATCTTTTTCAACTCAGCTCTAATGTTATCTACCTCAGAACCTCCTTTTCCAATGATAATACCTGGTCTCGAAGTATAGATAGTTATCGTAATTCTTTTCAGAGTTCTTTCGATGATAATTCTAGCTACACCACCTTTTCTGATTCTGGCACGTAGATATTTACGTATTTGCTCATCTTGAACTACATTGTGAGCAAAGTTTTTATCATCAAACCAGTTGGATTCCCATCCTCTGATTATTCCAAGTCTATTCGCTATCGGATTAGTTTTCTGACCCATATAAGAGTTTTATTGATAGTTATTTACTTATTCTTCTTCGTTATTACCGGCATCAAGCCCCTCAATAGCCACTCTGTTTTCAACTACCAGAGTTACATGATTAGAATGCTTTCTAATTCTCGCTGCCCTACCCTGAGCTCTTGGTCTGAAACGCTTTAAAAACGTTCCCTGATTGACCATTGCACTTTTGATATACAGTTCATAATCGTCGGCATCGTATACCATGCCATTCTTATTCTCCCAATTAGAGACTGCCGAAAGTAAAAGCTTTTCCAACCAGACTGAGGCCTCTTTTTTATTGTATTTTAAAATACCAAATGCCTCATCAACATTTTTATTTCTAATCAAATCAACCACAAGTCGCATTTTTCTCGCTGACATTGGGCAATTATTCAATTTTGCTACTGCTTCCATATCTTAAATTCGAGCTATAAACAATTACTTTCTATTACCTGTATGACCTCTATAAGTACGTGTTGGTGCGAATTCTCCCAACTTATGTCCTACCATATTCTCCGTAACAAAAACTGGAACATGAGTTTTACCGTTGTGAACAGCTATTGTCAATCCAACCATATCCGGAATTATCATAGAAGAACGAGACCAAGTCTTAATAACTGACTTCTTGGTAGACTCTTGAGCCTTCACCACTTTTTCATAAAGTTTCGAACTTACATAAGGTCCTTTTCTTAAAGATCTAGGCATAATGCTCTATTTATTTCTATTAACTTATTTCTTTCTTTTACTGATGATCAACCGACTTGAAGACTTATTCTTCTTCCTCGTCTTCTGACCTTTGGCCATAATACCTGTTCTGGATCTTGGGTGTCCTCCAGAAGAACGACCTTCACCTCCACCCATTGGGTGATCGACAGGGTTCATCGCAACCCCTCTTACTCTAGGCCTTCTTCCTAACCATCTCTTTCTACCCGCTTTACCTAAATTAGTAAGAGCGTAATCCGGATTTGAAGTTGAACCTATCGTAGCTTTACAGGTAACCAATATTTTTCTAACCTCACCACTTGGCAATTTCACAACTGCATATCGATCTTCTCTATCGGTTAACACCGCATTCGTACCAGCAGATCTTGCCAACTGTGCACCCTTTCCAGGAGTCATTTCTATAGCGTGAATAACAGAACCTAGAGGAATATCTTTTAAGTAAAGGCAGTTACCTACTTCAGGAGCAGCACTGTGACCGCTCATGATGGTATCACCAACTGAAATTCCTTTTGGAGCAATGATATATCGCTTCTCACCATCAGAATACTCAATCAAAGAAATGAATGCGGACCTGTTTGGATCATATTCAATCGTCTTCACAACGCCCTGAACACCTTCCTTATCTCGCTTGAAGTCTATAATTCTATATCTTCTTTTATGACCTCCACCGATGTGGCGCATAGTCATTTTACCTTGATTATTACGTCCACCCGACTTTCTCAAACCTACAGTAAGAGATTTTTCCGGCTTATCCGTAGTTATCTCGGTAAACTTGTTACTTATTCTTCTTCTTAATCCCGGAGTTACCGGATTATGTTTCCTTACTGGCATGGTAATTACCTTTTATCTAAATTTCACCAAAATAGTCGATCTCTTCACCGCTGTGTAGGGTAACAATAGCTTTCTTAAAAGCTGGTTTCCTACCTCTTTGAAGACCTGATTTAGTATTCTTGATCTTCATTTTACCCGGCATGACGCAAGTGTTTACTTTCTTAACATTCACATCAAACAAAGACTCGATAGCCTCCTTTATTTCTCCTTTGTTAGCCTTTCTATCTACCTGGAAAATGTACTTGTTCATTTCCTCAGAAAACAACTCTCCTTTTTCAGAGATAATCGGCTTTACTATTATTCTCTTTGCCATAACTATACAAATTTATCTATAGCACTTTCCATCACTAACAGCTTGTCAGCATTGACGATCTCATAAGTGTTGAGATTGGACGCTAACTCCGAAGAAAGTTTAGGAATATTTCTACCACTTAAAAATACATTGTTGTCTTTCTCTCCCATTACGAGAAGAGTCTTTGAACCCTTCAGATTGAGATTCTGCATGATTTCTGCCATCGAACTTGTACTAGGATTATCGAATTTCAAATCCTCAACAACAACAATATTACTTGTACTTGCCTTGTCCGAAAGCGCTGAATATCTAGCCAATTTCTTAACCTTCTTATTCAGTTTGATATCGTATTTTCTAGGTCTTGGCCCAAAAATTCTACCCCCCTTTCTGAAAAGTGGATTCCTAATCGAACCAGCTCTGGCAGTACCAGTACCCTTTTGACGCTTGATCTTTTTCGTTGAAAAAGCAAGCTCTCCTCTTTCCTTAGCCTTGTGCGTTCCTTGTCTTTGCGCAGCTAAATATTGTTTAACTGCAAGATATACAGCATGGCCGTTTGGTTCTATTCCAAAAATCTCATCTGAAACCTCAACTGTTTTTCCAGTTGATTGACCATTTGATCCTAAAACTTCCAGTTTCATAATTAATTAACTTTTTCCAATATTACCAAGGACCCCTTATAACCAGGAACCGCACCCTTGATCAACAATAAATTCTTATCCTCTAGAATCTTAACTACTTCTAGATTCTTGATTTTCACACGTTTGTTACCCGTCTGACCGGCCATCTTCATACCTTTGATTACTTTCGCAGGATACGAAGCAGCACCAATAGATCCAGGCGCTCTTTCTCTATTATGCTGACCGTGGGTTCTTTGACCAACACCACCGAAACCATGTCTTTTTACAACACCTTGAAAACCCTTACCTTTTGAAGTACCGACAGCATGAACCATGTCTCCTTCTTCAAAAATATCTGAAGCCAAAACACTATCCCCTAGCCCTTTTTCAAGGTTGCTATCTCTAAATTCAACCGATTTAACCTTAGACTCCGTCTTAGCTTTTTTGAAATGTCCAACTAGAGGAGCATTAGAACTTTTCCTTTTTTTGTCTCCAAAGGAAAGTTGCAACGCGTTATAACCGTCTGTATCTGTAGTCTTCACCTGGGTAACTACACAAGGACCAGCCTCAACAACTGTACAAGGCACATTTGTACCTTCAACATATATGCTGGTCATACCAATTTTCTTACCAATAATTCCGTTCACTATACAAAATTTTGGAACTTATAAATAGTGGAAAAATCCACATGTTTTAAACCTACCGCTTTTTAAGAAAAGCAGTCAAAAATCTCAATTCACTTCAACAATTGACGCTTAAGTCAATTTTACCTGTATATCCACACCACTAGGCAATTCCAGTTTAGACAATGCATCGACTGTTTTTTGAGTAGGAGTGAATATTTCAATCAGCCTCTTATGGGTACGCATTTCAAACTGCTCACGAGATTTTTTATTCACATGCGGAGAGCGCAATACTGTGATAACTTCTTTCTCAGTGGGCAGCGGAATCGGACCTGAAACTACAGCACCGCTATTTCGGACTGTTTTTACGATTTTCTCAGTAGACTTGTCTACTAAATTATGATCGTAGCTTCGTAGCTTGATTCTAATTTTTTGATTCATAACCCTGTTTGTTATATTCTTTATTCGGATGCCTTCATCAAGACATCAATTATCTTCTATTTCTATACACTAACTTCACCGTGTGCTTTGGCAATAACTTCCTTAGCAACGTTTTCCGGAGCTGGCTCATACTTAGAGAACTCCATTGAGGAAGAAGCTCTTCCCGATGTAATTGTTCTCAAGTGAGTAACATATCCGAACATTTCTGAAAGAGGAACGTCTGCCTTCACAACAACTGCGTTTCCTTTGTTCTCTTGACCTTTTATCAAACCTCTTCTTCTGTTCAAATCTCCAATTACCGGCCCTGTATACTCCTCAGGAGTAGTAACTTCCAGTTTCATAATAGGCTCTAAAAGAACAGGTTTTGCAGTTTTAGCAGCAGCTTTAAAACCTTCTTTAGCACAAAGCTCAAAGGCTATTGGCTTAGAATCCACCGCGTGCATAGATCCGTCAAAAACTCTTACTTTCATACTATCAATTCCGTATCCGGCCAAAACACCATTATCCATCATGGCCTTAAAACCATCGGTAATTGGCTTGATGTAGTTCTTGTCGATGGCTCCTCCAACGATTCCCCATTCGAACTGCAACTTAGTTTTGCCATTCTGGAATTCTTCGCTTTCCAAAAACTCCTGATCCGCAGGTCCTAACTGGAACTGCATATCCGCAAATAAACCGGAACCACCAGATTGCTTTTTCAAACGCTCTCTATGTTCAACAGTTTTTGTCAATGCTTCTTTATAATTCACTTGTGGAGCTCCTTGATTTACATCAACTTTGAACTCTCTTCTTAATCTATCGACAATAATTTCAAGGTGCAACTCACCCATACCGCTAACCACCGTCTGGTTAGTATCCTCGTCGTATGCCACTCTGAATGTTGGATCTTCTTCAGCCAATTTAGCCAAAGCCATACCCAATTTCTCAACATCCTTCTGAGTCTTTGGCTCAATCGCCAATCCAATCACCGGATCCGGGAAAGTCATACTTTCCAAAACGATAGGCTTCTGCAAATCACAAAGTGTATCTCCAGTCTTAATATCCTTAAAACCAACCGCCGCTGCAATATCTCCAGCCTCCACTTTCTCAATCGCATTCTGCTTATTAGAATGCATTTGATATATTCTTGAAATTCTCTCTTTGTTACCTGATCTAGCGTTCAATACATAACTACCAGCATCCAACTTTCCTGAGTAAACTCTCATGAAAGCCAATCTACCCACATAAGGATCAGTAGCTATCTTGAAAGCCAAAGCCGAAAATGGTTCATCAGCAGATGGCTTTCTCATTTCCTTTTCTCCAGTATTAGGATTTTCTCCTTCTATCGCCTCAATATCAAGAGGAGAAGGCATAAAAGCACATACCGCATCCAAAACAGCCTGAACACCTTTATTTTTAAAGGCAGATCCGCACATCATAGGAATGATACTCATATCAATTACAGCTGCTCTAATAGCCGCTCTAATTTCATCAGGACTAATAGAATCAGGATCTTCGAAATACTTCTCCATGATAGACTCATCGTATTCCGCAACTGCTTCTAATAATTTTTCTCTATATTCTTCAACCGTATCTTTCAAGTCCGCAGGAATGTCGATCACTTCATAAGTCATACCAAAATCTGACTCATTCCAAACGATAGCCTGGTTAGTAATCAAATCCACTACACCCTTAAAAGTATCTTCAGCACCGATGGGCACCTGAAGAGGAACTGGGTTAGCTCCCAACATTTCTCTTACCTGTCTACAAACATCGAAAAAGTCAGCACCCTGTCGATCCATTTTATTAACGAATCCGATTCTAGGCACTTTATATCTATCCGCCTGTCTCCAAACAGTTTCAGACTGAGGCTCAACACCACTGGCAGCACAAAACAATGCCACAACACCATCCAATACTCTCAACGATCTCTCTACCTCAACAGTAAAGTCAACGTGACCAGGAGTGTCAATGATATTAATAGCATATTTCTTGTCTTTCCAAGGCCATTCTGTCTTGGTAGCAGCAGAAGTAATGGTAATACCTCTTTCTTGCTCTTGCTCCATCCAGTCCATCGTAGCAGCACCATCGTGAACCTCACCAATCTTATGACTCAAACCAGTATAGTACAACACCCTTTCAGTAGTCGTAGTTTTACCAGCATCAATGTGAGCTGCAATACCAATGTTTCGAGTGTACTTTAATTTTTCAGACATTCTTTTTCTTCTTGTGCGTGTCTCAAATGTTATTAAAAACTATATTATACTCTAAAATGCGAGAAGGCTTTGTTAGACTCGGCCATTCTGTGCATCTCATCTTTTCTTTTAACCGCTGCCCCTTCATTCTTAGCTGCTGCTAAAATCTCGGCGGCAAGCTTCTGTGGCATTCCTTTACCACTTCTCTGTCGAGCAAACTTAATCATCCACTTCATTCCGATAGAAATCTTTCTAGAAGCCCTAATTTCAGTAGGAATCTGGAAAGTAGCACCTCCAACTCTTTTTGATCTAACTTCAACCTGAGGAGTAGCATTACTCAAAGCCTTCTTGAAAACATCCAACTCACTTTCTTCAGACTTCTCCTTTACAATATCCATTGCATCGTAAAAAGTCTTCAAAGCCACTGACTTCTTTCCTGAAAGCATCAAGTTATTCACAAAACTTGTCACCATTTGATCTCCATATCTTGGATCCGGCGCTATACTTCTTTTATGTGCTCTTCTTTTTCTCATAAATCAAACTATTTTGGCCTTTTAGCACCATATTTAGATCTACTCTGTAATCTGTCAGCTACACCAGCTGTATCCAGAGCACCACGAACAATTGTATATCTTACACCCGGTAAATCCTTAACACGACCTCCTCTTACTAACACAATACTGTGCTCCTGTAGATTGTGTCCCTCACCAGGAATATAACAAATCACCTCTAGACCGTTAGTCAATCTAACTTTAGCTACTTTTCTCAAAGCCGAATTAGGTTTCTTAGGCGTAGTTGTATAAACCCTAGTACAAACACCTCTTCTCTGAGGACAACCCTCAAGAGCCCTAGATTTAGACTTTTCTACAATTTTCTTTCTACCTTTTCGAACTAATTGATTTATAGTAGGCATATATCCTTAATTATTATTATTTTTTATTCGAGAAAGACTCGGCCTTCTCAAAGCGACTGCAAAGATAGGTTTAATATTTATTTATTTCAAACTAAATTCTCTTATTTCCTGATATTTTTCTTAAACTTCTGACAAGATTAATATTTAAGCTGTCTTAGGAGATATAAAACTTAACATATTAATGACGGAAGAAATATTGTTATTCTACGTGCCATGCCCTAATTTTGAAACAGCCACGTCACTGGGAGAATCTTTAGTACAGTCGAATCTGGCGGCTTGTTTTAATTGTTCCAACGTAGAAGGTGGTTACATTTGGAAGAAGGAATTTTGCACTGAAAAAGAAACCGTCTTAGTAATCAAGACCGCGATTTCTATGGAGAATAAAATTCGAAACTTTATAGAAGACAATCACCCTTATGATCTTCCCTGTGTTGCGCATTGGAAGATTACGGTCAATAAAGGCTATGCAGATTGGGTAAAAGAACAAGTAGAGCATTATGTTTAAAGTATACTTTCAGTTAGGCTTAGACCATATACTTGATTGGAATGGCGCTGATCATATGGCATTTATCGTCGTGATGTGTTCTATTTACCTATTTAGGGACTGGAGAAAGGTATTGATCATGGTGAGTGCTTTTACGGTGGGCCATTCTATCACACTTATTCTTGGTGGACTAAACCTGGTTAAAGTGAACAGTGAACTCATCGAACGTCTCATCCCCTTAACGATCATCGCTACAGCCATATATTATGCATTCTTTAGTAGCCGATCAAAACTGAATTGGAGAAGTTATGTACTCATAGCGCTGTTTGGGCTTATACATGGATTGGGATTTTCGAATTATTTCTCTTCTCTTTTGGGTAAAACCCAGAATATTGTACTTCCACTTTTGTATTTCAATCTTGGAGTTGAAGTAGGACAAATCATCATCGTTCTCATTCTATTGGCCATCTCCACTGTTTTGGTTAAGCATCTCAAAGTTTCACATAAGCATTGGAGCCTATTTCTCGCGGGAATAGGTTTTGGTATGGCGGTGCAGATTTTAATCGGCTAAAGCACATTACGAACAAAACTAAAATTATATGAAGCCAATATCACCTTAGCAGAGTAATATCTCCCTTCTTTAGATGAATGTTTCCATCCCTTGTCCTGTACTTAATATAGTATACGAACACAGCCGGATTCAAAGGTTCTTCCATGAATGTTCCATCCCAAACAATCTCTTTCGTATTTTCCCAATACCTAATCTCATTACCCCAACGACTATAAATTGCTCCTTCCAGAAATATGTCGACATGGTCTCTTGCAAATATCTGCCATACATCATTGTTCTTGTCATCATTGGGTGAGAAACTATTGGGAATGTAAATATCTACTTGATCTCGCCAAAATATATTGAACAAGTACTCGAACTGACAACCACTACTATGAGTTAGAATTAATTGGATCTGAGCATCTTCGGTATAAATTAGTCTTGTTCTAAGACATGTATCACATGAAAAGTAGGATTCCGAGTTCCATTGAGCACTCCAAACCGTAGAATCCAAGCCCAAGTCAATAATAAAAGGCTCACCGCGATATACTATCGAATCAATCCACTCCGGAGCTTCAGTAAGATCTGGTAAGGTCGGCAACGCAAATTCGTATCTTTTTCCACAAGACAGATCTAAGAATACAAAGGCCCAAGCACTGTCACCTTGTTCATAAACTGTTTGCGCATCCATGGAACCATTGCTCCATTCGACACTTAAACCATTATCAAGAGAAATCGACGCTATTGCCTCCAAAGAAGAGCAATCAATTACAACCTCGGGCACAGTCCCTAAGCTTACAGGCTCAATATGAGCTCTAATTAATGAGTCGCATCCAAACTGATTGGTCAAAAAATAAGAATACGAACCAGGGGTTGTTATCCATTCGTTGGCCACATAAATTGAGTCGCCTTCGCACAGAGTATAACTCAAATCAACCAATGAAGTATCGAATCTTTCCAAAGTCAAAAAATAAACTGAGTCACATATCTGATTCTGTCCAATGTAACTGAAGTGACCTGCCTCTTTCATCCACCGATCATTAAACCATACAGAATCGCCCAAACAAATTTCTTCTTCTTGAAAAGATGTATCTCGATCAGTTATGCTAACATTGAATAATTCAAGACTATCACAACCGTCGATCGTTTGATATTGAGATTCATAAAGTCCTTCCATTTTTATCCATTGACCACCTAGAAATATAGAATCCCCCTCGCATATCTCTGCATCCAACGTAAATAAATAACTCTGATTAAAGTTGAGGTCTAATGAGAAAAAAGTATCACAAGCCTCTAGAGATTGAATAGTATCTGTATAAAATCCACTATTTACTAACTCCAAACCTCTGTAATGTATAGTATCTCCCTCACAAGCCGCAATCGTTTCGTTGATGTTCACATCTTCAACCACTTCTATTCTTACTGTATCCGTACTAAAACATCCGTCTCCATTATCTGCTAGAACAGAAACCGTAAGACTTGAATCCGTCTGCAATATTACTGTCGGGCAATCCGCACAATCCAAAGGTTCATTAGGAAACCATTGATAGTTTTGGAATACGATATTCGTAGTTAAACTCAAATCTTCACCACGACATACCTGAATATCTGGTCCTAAATCTACTTGTGTAAGGGGATTGTAACTAATCCAAACTGAATCTCGATAGACATTACCACAGATATCACTTACTTCCACCCAGTGCAGACCCTCGGAGTAAGCAACATAAAACGAGTCCGTTGTCCCATCACTCCATCTAATGGTCTCATAAATATTAGGAATCTCGAAATTGAAGATCTGGTTATCGCATACCTCAATATCAGGGCCTAAATCCGGAGGAGAAGGAGTAATTCTGACAAAAAAGCTATCTAAATTATTATCATACTTACATTCTTCAATATCATCAAAAGGAAAACCATCTCTCCATTCTGAAGACCCATGGTTTTCATTATAATTCATGACTATATAGTGCCATCTGCCCTGATCGTAGTCTTCGGCTCTTAAACCAATGACTTCGGTTATACATGAATCCCTTCTACTTAAGGCGCGAGGGGTACCAAGTGTTTCCTTAGTATTTAATGTAGTTCCAAATGGATCACCATTTAATAGTGGCCCATAAACTTGTTCACCATTAAGCTCGCCTTCAACCAGGCACCAATTAACAGTAATATATCCATATGTGTTAAAGGGAATGCAGATCGTATCGGGTTCCACTTCTATGGAAAGATCAGGAAGACTATTGAAACAATTAAAACTGATATCGGTATTTGGATCATCCAGTGATATAGAAACATTGGGAAAAGAAAATGAAGCATTTCTTGAAATCAAATTATGACTCTGACTAAATGGATTGTTGAATTCGTGAATTAATGGGGTAGTTTCCTCCACATCTACACATTGATTGCTTTCTAGGTTATCCAGGTCCAGTTTTAAAACAAAGGTAGACTCACCAATATTTCCACCAAAGACAAACTCATTTCCATCAATCAAAATTTGATCTTCGTTGAACCAAATGGATTGATCTCCTTGACCAACATCAATGGTATAAATATTTAGTACCTCTCCAATTTCAGAAAACCTTACAACGTAAATCTCTAACTGATTAGATGAGATATTGTGATATCTTCCAAACGCAAATAACTCATTTCCTTTTTTTACGATTTCTGTCAGCCAAGCTTCCCGAGCGCCAATAGGTTTGACTTCTTGGGCCAATAATGGATTTCCATTTAGGTCAGATTTTAAAAAGAGGCCAGTAAAATCAGACGCGTCGATGCCAACTTTGGTTCCATATCCAACACAGAAAATTTCATTATCAATAATTTGTAGATTTCTAAAATACTGTCTGGCGTCACTGAACTCATCAACAAAATAGTGCTTGGACCATTCAATATTAAAGGTCTTTAAATTGATCTTGGTAGATGCTGCTCGAAACATGTTGGTCCAGCCACCTATCGAATATCGACCACATAGATATAAATTGTCTCCATCAATTTTCGAACTATAAAAGGATTGACAATTACCCAATTCATAAGCGCGTTGATCCAATGAAAAACCGTCATTTTTTCTAATTCGCAGTAAAAATGTTTCAGCACATTCGTTGACTTGTCCTGCCATTAAATACTCTCCTGGAAAATACTCGTGAGCCGAATATAAAAACAGTCCATTGGAAGGCATATCTCTTGACCATTCTATGGTTTGGAAGAAGGGGTTAAATTTAATTAATACCGAACTTCCACCTCTACTAATCCTTACATTGATTAAGATATTCCCCTCCTGATCTTCATATAAAAGGCCTAAAACCCTTGAACTAATATCATTGGGAATTGCAGACAAACTTTTTGACCATAAAATATTGAGGTCAGAATCTAAATACCTGATAACAATATCTGCACTATGCAAATAGACAAAATAAAATCCGCCACTTGAGGAAGTTAATAACTTTCCTCGCTTTGATTCATTGTCCTCGTTAAACACTAGCAGTTTTCCACCTCCCGCACAATCATCAAATCTTTCCACAATCACTTGTTTACATAATTGGTCAGAACACAAAGAGTTGCTGACCTCTAAACAGATGGTATATAGTCCAACTTCTGCAAAATTTACTACAAAATTTCGATCAGATCCTTGATAGATTACTGAGCCAAATCTATCATAAACAGTATACTCAATAACATCCGCATTCTCAGATTGGTCGTTGACCGTAATTTCTAATTCACCGGTTTGTTCATAATCGAAATTTGCTTCTACCGGGCACTCTACTTTTATCAAAATCGTATCGAAAGAAGAATAACAATTCGGATCACTAGAAAAAACCTCCAAGACAATTTGATAAACACCTTCTGTATTGAATGTATAATTTGGATTTACGGCATTAGAGAAAAGATTATCATCTATGTACCAATTATAATTTGTTGACCCTGAAGATTGATTGGTAAAATTCACCGTTTCTCCTACTACGATATCAGTGTTATTTGCTATGAAAGAAGCTGTCACTGGTTGGGGACATGGATCCTGACAAGCTTTTGATCCCAGAAGACTGTTTCTAATCCGCTCAATTGAAAAAATCATACGGTCCTTCTGTCCCTGAGTGAATTGATCGTAACATGTCAACTGTGAATAATCCATATAATTATGGAATTGATCATTTTGATCTCCTAAGCCTCCCAGAGAATTATCTCTGAAAGGATTGTTGGTACTCGCGTCATCCGCATCAGAAGAACAAGAATTAATTGATGCATTACAATTCGACCTTACCGTAGTATTATCCGGTGGAGTGTCGCAAACCCTATCCCCATCACTAAGACAATCATTATTCGTACATCCTCCCTGAAAAGTATGATAAAGGCCAAGGTAATGTCCCATCTCATGAACCAGAACAGATACATCGGAAGGATTAGAACTCATATATTCTGATTCGATCACGATGCCATCCACATTGTTTCCATGGGCAGAGGGGAAATAGGCATATCCCGCAACGCCACAACCGAAAGAAGAACAGATTTCTCTTACCACCCATATATTAATGTACCTGGTAGGGTCCCATCTGGATAAGTCTTTAAGCTGTACTTCTTCAACGGAGTAATTAAACTCAGTATAACTTGACCTTACTCTATTGATTCCATTCGTGGCATTTCCATCAGGGTTTTGGGATGCGAGACAAAATTCTATTTCAGTATCTACTCCTGTATTTGGATTGTAATATCCTTGGTTGGCAAAAGCACTATTCAAATGGCTTATACCATCTAGAACTGACTGATCTGAGATGTTTTCTGATCCTCCATCATGGATGATATGAACGACTACCGGAAGAGTGTAAAGCATTTTTCGATTGGCATCACCTTCTCGCATATATTCTTGCCAAAGGGCTTCCATTTTTTGACGTCGATCTATTTCATATTGATCGGTTTTGAGATAATGCTGATGACATCGATCAAAATCACAGAAAAAATCGGAATTATTAGGCTGACTAAACGCCAAAGATGCAATAAGAAAAAAAAATGGAAAGGTTATGTATATTCTGAAATCGGGCATTTTAAAGAGTGTTTTGATCGTGTTAAATTAGTATTTTTTCTGTTTAATTTCAAACCAATCCTTTTCCCTAGATAACTTGATTTATTTATAAAGTGGTTGACCTCAAAAACAAAATACCCTTTCAAAACGAGATATTTCAACTAACAGCCCGTATATTTAAAGGACATTTCTTGATTAAAAACGTTTTAATAGAAATTAAAGAAGAGTGATATGGGCCCAAATATTAACTTCATCGTACTCCTTATCCTAGGTTTTTGTTCTGAATTATACTGCCAGGAATACACGTTTTACGAACTAGAAGATTATGATGCTTCTGTCAATGAAAGCTTTTGCATCAATCTAAATGCCTCAGATACTATTCTTACCAATTCTTATTCTCATGCTTTATATTGGGAGCCTCAAAATTTACGTCTTGATTCTGCACGGATTCTAACATCAACGATTCCTCATGAAAAATTAAGGGTTTGGGAAGCTAAGAACTCAGAACAATATAAATATTTGGCCTACAGAAATACAAGTGACTATGGTGACACTGTTTCTGTAGCTCAAGAGCCTCAACTGAAGCTTTGTTTTACTGCTTTGGAAGAAGGAAGACATGTCATTGATGTTTTCAATAGTAATTCTACCAATTTGTTAAACTCGGAGCCCGTTTATTATTACGAGTCCCTTATCAATGTTGGAAATCAACCTAGAAGATCAATTAATGTAAATTCGCTCTTTTCAGATCAGATGATCAAAGAACATACAAATTTCAATTTGGACCCAATTCCCTTAAATAATATTGACCATTTGATAGAATACAGTTTTAATCTGGTATGCGACAAAAATTTAATAGAAATCAACCATGAAGAATTGAATAATGATAGATATTTAACAGTTCTTCCAGAACCCTTTGGTTACAGTTTGAAATGGAGGAATCAATCAAGTACCACTTTTTTTTACGACGCAGAAAACTTTTCTATCCCAATGAAGGCCAATGGTGTTGCTACAGATACCATAGCTAAGGCATACCTAACTAACTTTAAAGCATTAAACTCATTGAATGATAGTATTATCTTTAATTCTGATACCTGTCTTATACATCTGGTCTCTCAAATTGATCGTGATCGACTTGTCTCTGTACACTGTCAAGATAAATTCGCGCTCCGATACGCATCCACTCCCATAGCATTTACAATTGAAAATTATAATGATATTTCATCCTTTGGCATGGGTATTTATCTACGGGAGTCTCTTGTATTTGATTCTATAATAACTAATCCCTTACTTATAGATGACCTAAATTATAGTTTTGATGAAGAACTTAATGCCATTTTATTGAACTGGGATGGCTCTACTTTAAGCCTTCCAAGTAACGATACACTTTTCCTACTCTATATACACAATAAAGAATATCATGGGTATCGAAAGATTCTCATACAAGGATTAGAATTCCTAAATGAAGATGGCTCGAGAATTCCAAATTTGAGAAAAAACGGTTCTCTGACTACTTACACCACAGAAAGAGATTTAGTTGGACCTGTTTCTGGCAGGCATTATGCTGATTCTGCTTCAATAGTGAACATTGATTTACGCTTGGTCTCTCCTGATCTTAATTTGATGAAAGATTTCAGATTTGATTATGTGTGGGACGAAACCATAGTCAAATATAGAAGTCATGTAGTCAATAATGAATTGTTCGATTTTAAAAACGCAGAAATTATTTCACCTTTTGATATAGGGGGAGCTGAAGAAAAGATAAAAATAAGATGGAGCCCGGAAGATATTCCGGATACCATCCTGGATGAAGGAATAGATACGGTAAGTTTAATGAATATTGAATTTGAGGTAATAGGTCATCAAGAGGATCGAACTGGGTTCTACGCGCGTAACAGCCACATTAATTCCAAAGACACGACTTATAGAGGAGTATTACAATTTTACGTAGGCGCTTATGGTTACCTAGAAGTAAATGAAAAATTTGGAGATGTAATTTGCAGTATAGATTCTATAAGTATGGACAACGAAGGAAATATACTGGCCGCGGTATATCTAGAAAATTTAGGCAAAATGGAGTCAATGCATCTCCCTGTTAAATTTGATTCGGATGTATTCGAATTTGTAGATTATATACGAATAAATAATTCAGATTTTCCCTATTATTTTGACTTTTATGGTCCTTGGGACAATGAGAACACCTTTAATATATGGAGTAGAAGTTTCGGATTCTACGATACCAGCTATTCCGGTAAATATCATATTTGCAATTTAATCTTGCGTCCCAAAGGATCTGTCGGAGATTGCGGAAGGATTTACTTTGACGAAGATCAATCCTATATCTTTCGTCCTCGAGAAACTCCGGCTAATATAATATTCAATAATACGGAATACTGCATTACCAAAACTAATGAATCTCATCCTCGGGATAAGGACAACATATACGTTTACCCCACTATTACCTCACGAGAATTGGGCCTCAATATTTCTGAAAGTGATATCAATTATTCCGTTAAAGTTTATAATGCACTTGGTATTTTAGTCCTAAAACATATCAATTCCCCTCGATTTATTTCGGCCAACAAGCTCCCAGTTGGAATGTACTGGGTAGAAATTCAGTCAGGACTAACCAAAAGCGTTCACAAAGTGTTTGTAGCGGAATAATTCTAACAACATCCCATAGCTGGATTGCAACAATCAGATTTTAACTCTTTGATTTTATTAAGTGGCAATTTCACCTTTGGTATACCACAAGATTCCTTAGCCAAGCAAGTCGTATTGGTTTGAGTTAAGTAGAATTTTCCTTCTTCAAACTCCAAGCCGTGCTTATTGATCGTCTCTCCCTGATATTCAACTTCGATCTCCAAGTCATCTTCTCCGAAATTCCTTTCATAGATTTCCAAAATCTTTAGAAATTTTTCTGAGCTTAACCGGTGATGAAAATCAATTGAAACCCAAAGCTGCAATAGCAATGACTTTTCACTTCTAATCGTTCCACCGCAATCGACAAAGTCTTTGGTCACCCTACCAGCTTCAGTAATATGAAAATGAGCCGGTACTTTATTTCCATTTGGTAGGATAAAATTCAAACTTTCTAAGTCCTGTAGATTTGCTTTTAATTCTCTTAACTTCATATCACTGTTTTAACAATTAAGGGATGTAATAAATGTCTTTTTTAGTTTGCCGAAATACTCTTCGATCTCTGTTATGGTGCGTTTATTGATGCAGTAACAAATCGTATTTGATTCGATACTACCCTGAATCAAATCTGCTCCTTTTAGCACTTTGAGATGCCTAGATATTGCCGGCTGAGATAACGGCAGTTCCTCTACGATATCGGTACAAATGCACTGATTTGATTTTATTAAATACTCAAGAATGGCAATTCTCGCCGGATGCCCTAAGGCTTTGAAAATAACTGCTATTCTATTTTGTATTTCTGTATAACCTTCTGTTTTAGTAACCCCCATTATTCATAACTATATAATAATATTGCAATATTATCATATTCAAATACAATAAACAAGACATTGGTCCATTTTCTTTGAGAAAAATGCATTTGCAACTCGATTTTCTAATATCCGATTTGTATTACTACTGCTGCTTCGATATAGCCTCAGTACGTCTAATATGAATAGCAGAAAATCATAACCCTGCTTATCAAGGTCATGTAACCATCTAAAATTGTAAACTATTTAGGAGATTTACTTTTTACTCTTAGAACCCTTTTTTGTCTTGAATGCATCAGGTATTTCAGCTTCCACGAGTGACTTGACTTCCTCAAGGGTCAAAACCTTAGCCTCTTCTTCTGTCATCCTTTTACCATCCTCATTCTTGGGGAGATTGATGTTTTTCTTTTTGAATTTAATGAAAGGTCCCCATCTTCCATTTTGCACAGATAAATTCAAATCCTCCCATTGATGAATATAGCGTTTCGCCTCTTTTTCAATTTTTTGGGCAACTAATTCTCTTCCCGTTTCTTCATCGATGGTATCTGCATCAATTCTCTTAGGAATATTGACAAAAAGGCTTTTGTATTTCAAGTAAGGTCCAAATCGTCCCTTACCTTTAGTAACCGGCTCTCCTTCATAATAAAATAAAGGTAGATCTTCTTTTCTTTTTTCATTAATCATCCCTATCGCTTCCTCAAGGCTTAGGTCCAAGGGATTAATACTTCTAGGAATGCTGATGAATTTATCGTCGAATTTCACATAAGGTCCAAATCGACCAGAGCCTATTTGGACTTCTTTATCTTCAAAATTCCCCAAAAACTTAGGTAATTGAAACAACTCCAAGGCATCTTCCATGCTGATTGTTTCGAGAGATTGCTCCTTCTTTAAATTCGCATATTTAGGTTTTTCTCCCTCTTCTAATTCCTCGGGTTGACCAATTTGAGCTACGGGCCCAAATCTGGACATTCTAACCAAAAGTGTTCTTCCAGAGGCCGGATCCACACCCAAGATTCTCTCTCCCGATACCCGATCAGCTTCTTGTTTGGTTTGTTCAACCGTATCGTGAAATCCCTCATAGAAACCACTCAACATTTCCACCCAGTCCTTACTTCCCGAAGCGATGCTGTCAAAATCTTCTTCGATGCTGGCAGTAAAGCTGTACTGCATAATCTGCTCAAAGTGGGTCTCCAAAAAGTCCGAGACGATCATTCCCAAATCGGTCGCCATTAAGCGATTCTTCACAACTCCTGTTCTTTCCGTCTTTTTTTCTTGATTTACTCTACCACCAGGGTTCACGCTGAGAAAGTTGTACTCTCTATCATATCCCTCTAGTTCAGCCTTGACCACGTATCCCCTTTTCTCTTCCATTATCTTACTAATGGTTGGGGCATAAGTAGAAGGTCTTCCTATTCCTAATTCCTCTAATTTTTTCACCAATCCGGCTTCAGTATATCTCGAAGGTGGAGAACTGAATCTCTCTCTGGAAAGAGCCTCTTTGAGATCCAGGATTTGCCCAACCCTAAGAGGTGGTAAAATACCATCGATCTCCTCATTTTCTTCATCTTTGGACTCCATATAAACTTTCAAGAATCCGTCAAACTTCAGAACCTCGCCTTTCGCCAAAAGATGATATTGGTTCTCCTTGGAAATCTCTATTTTAACCGAAGTCTTCTCCAGCAAGGCATCTGACATCTGGGAAGCCAAAGTTCGGTTTCGTATTAGTGTATATAATTTTTGTTCATCCGCCGTAACCCCAGCCATAATTCTATTGGTATAGGTAGGTCGAATGGCTTCGTGTGCCTCTTGTGCACCTGGTTTATTGTTTTTGTACCTCCTTGCATGCAAGTATTTCTCCCCATATTCTACTTTAATCTGTTCTCCGAGCGCTTCAATAGCCAACTCGGACAATGAAACAGAATCAGTTCTCATATAGGTAATGAGTCCTTGCTCATAAAGAGATTGAGCCACCCTCATCGTCCTATTTACATTGAAATACAACTTTCTACTGGCCTCTTGTTGCAAAGTAGAAGTGGTGAAAGGAGGAGCTGGTTTTCTTTTCGCGGGCTTAACTTTTATATCCGCAATCTTAAACTCAGAATCTGCTATCTTTTCTAGGATGCTATAAGCTTCATCCAGATTCTTTAATTTATCAGATAACTCAGATTTTAAGGTGGTCACTTTACCATCAGCATCTTTCACCTCGAATAAGGCAACTAATCGATAGTAATTTTCCGGTTTGAAATTCTGTATTTCTCGTTCTCTTTCTACTAGTAATTTGACCGCAACAGACTGCACTCTACCTGCAGATAATCTAGACCTAATTTTCTTCCAAAGAACTTCAGACAACTCAAATCCTACCAACCTATCTAGTATTCTTCTCGCCTGCTGAGCATTGACAAGGTTTTGATCAACCTTACCCGGGTTACTAATGGCTTTTTCAATTGCAGGCTTCGTTATTTCGCGAAATACTATCCTTTTAGTGTTATCAATATCCAGGTTTAACACATTACACAGGTGCCAAGATATTGCTTCTCCCTCTCGATCTTCATCCGTTGCCAGCCATACCTCATTGACTTTTTTCACCCAAGTTTTTAACTCCTTAACGACCTTTGATTTTTCAGGAGATATCTTATACCTGGGCTTGAAGTTATTCTCGACATCAACTGCGGAACTCCCCTTATCCAAATCTCTAACGTGCCCATAGCTGGATTTTACTACAAAGTCCTTGCCCAAATACCGCTCTATTGTCTTCGCCTTTGCAGGTGACTCAACAATCAACAAATTCTTCGTCATATGTCAAAATTGTGCAACAAAGGTAGAATAAATTACTTGAAAAGATCAAAACTTATTTTGAGCTAAAAAACAGTAGATATTCGAAAACTAAGAAATCCAACTGTTTATTCTTTATCGATGATAAGCGTATCAAGAGTAGTATCTTTAACAGTCTCCTCGAATATTTTACGTCTTCTGTCGATCAAATATTTTAACAGAGATTCCTCTGAAAATTCATCCGAATTAAGATAATGATGATACGTTTGCAAAAGATAAAAGGACATATCCAGAGGATGGTGTAGTCCTTTTTGAAATTTGAGATAATGTCCCAATCTAGACCCCTCGTATAGGCTCCAATTTTTCATCAGATAAGGGCCTATCGAATTAATCACTTTCAGCGCTGCAATGCTATCCGGAAGACTCTTAATATAATCCTTTACATTAGGCTCCATGATCCTGTCCAAGGTTTTGTGGGCGTCATTCACATCCTTGGGAATGTAACGCCCATCAATTCGATCCTTTTTTATATTCTGCTCATAGATCTGATCAAACTGATCCTCATAGGACTTCTTACCTATCTGAGCATTGGTAAACTGAACGATTAAAAAACAGATTACCAATAGTAAGAAGAATCGCATTGTCCTATAGTTTAAGGACTCTAAATACATTCGATGTTTGCTTAACTCTAACATTAATAAAATAAATTCCTGATTCTAACGAACTAAAATCTAAACTAAGTATACCGCCATCCTGACGATCTGTTTTTACGCTCAGTTTCTGGCCGAGATTATTGTATACATCTATTTGGCCATCCCTAAAACTCATATTTTCCGAACTCACATATAATATATCCCCAACCGGATTTGGAAAAACCTCTAAATCCGTAGATTCGACTTCTGAAGAAGAGGATATTTCACCGGTAACCAATAGATTTACCGAAGTGGCATCCGTACAATTATCTGCACTCTTAGCAATCAAACTAACACTATATCTTCCAGCAGTAGTGTATCGATGTGTTGGATTCACATCATTCGAAGTCAATCCATCTCCAAATAACCATAGATAAGAATTGGCACCAGTAGATCTATTGTCTAAATCTATTCTATCTTCTTGGCTTAAGTCAAGTGTAGTGGTTGAAATATCGAAGTCCGCATTAGGCACTTGACCTGAACCATTTGTTTCAACTGTGATTTCTTTAAATCCACATGGATGATCATGATCAATCTTCCAATTAAAGAAATAATAATATGGAGCATTTCCTCCTAATTCCGGAGATCCTCCAGTGATTCTAACCACATCGTCGATGACATAGGGGAAATCGACAAAGCTTTGATCAATACTGTAAGCAATTTCCGGAGCACTGACTATTTCTATCTTGTATTCCCCGGCCGGTAACAATGCATTAATCGGTACCGTTTGAACCCTTCCGAATAGGGGAAAGTTATTTACTCTATATACCGTATCGAATTCTTCTCTGATAAATCGAATAGAAAGTCCTCCCGTTGTCATGGATTGCATATCTACTGATCTAAGCGTAATTGGCTCTAGAATTTCAAACTCCATAACTCCTCCTACAAATCCAAAGGACAATTCTGACTCGTCCGGCAACTCCGGTCCCACAAATTGATCCTCAAAGCGTGGCATGACATAGAAAGAGTTGGTTTGATTGGTTAATTCCGCCGCAAATGTCTTCCCTTCACCCAACACATTTGTCAATGGATAGGTATCATACCAGTCGTACACATCTGCAAAGGCATTGGAAACAGTGAGCGCAACTCGACTTCCAAGACACAGATCTCCAAATTCTTCCTGAATGCTCAAATCATAATCAGATGCGTCCTTGATCAAAATAGGTCTCTTTATTTGGTCATTTAGTGGTCTATCATCCTTTCCATTCCCATTCACATCCGTTATCGTAAATCGAATGGTAAAATTACCTTCCAAAGCATCCAATGGATCCAAAGAGATCCACGCTTTCTGGGTTGGCGCCAGTGTTCCATTCCACTGAGTGGTACTCATAAATGGAGTTCCTTCAATGCGCATATCTATTCTCAAGCTATTAATAGTTCTTTTTCCTCCATTATAGATTAAGACCTGTGCGCGGTAATCTTCCGAACACCCTTCGGGATTATAAGCTACATCCCACAACTCGGCATCCATATCGAAATCCGGATTTGAAGGAGTATTGCCTCGAGAAACCAAATAGTTATAGGCTCTTTCCAAGTCGATGAATCCATTTCCATAATCATTGTCTTCACCCATTGGCCCTAAATCTATAGCAGAAAAATAGAGCGCTTCTTTCAACAATGTTGACGATAACGAAGGAAATGCTTCTTTCAATAAGGTATACGCACCCGCTACATGTGGAGATGCCATGCTCGTTCCGTCAAACGAGGAGTAATCCGCATCCGGAACACTCGAACGGACTGAAACCCCAGGAGCACATACTTCTGGCTTTATTGGAAATGAACCGCTAACATTGCATCGCGAAGGTCCACGGCTTGAAAAATCTGCTATTTGCTGATTGCTATTAACCGCACCCACGGTAAATGGATTAACTCTTGACAATTCCAAATTACCAGGAGGTGATAATGATCTGTCATCTGGTCCCAGATTACCAGCACTGAATATAGTTGCAATATCAGCGTTTTCCATAGCAGATAGAGTATTTCTATAGAACACTGAACAAAATCCTAGAGAAAAATCACCCCATGAATTGTTAATCACATCTGGAACATCGTCCGTAGTACTGCTGTTGCCATCAGGATTCAATGCCCACTGAAACATGTCCAAGATATCATTGCGAGGTATTTGATTGATACAACCTATTGGATTTCCAGCCATCCATTCCGCATTAAATGCAACTCCAATGGTATCCTCCTGATCTCTGTCCAAGCCGCAAGCAATTCCAAGAACATGAGTCCCGTGTTCCTCACAGTCATAGGTAAAACCTTCGTCATTAACTCCAATCCAAACATCCTGAATGCGATTATTATTCCAAGCATGTTGTCTCTGAAGAGCGGGATGAAAAGGGTCTACACCACTATCTATAATGAATATCTTCCGACCATAACCAGTATATCCCATGTTCCACATGAAAGGAGCATTTATCGCTTCAAGTCCTATTTCCCTTGATCTTTTTGAGTGATCATCAAGACTTAACTCAGATTTAAAAACTTCTACATTACCATCCAAATGAATTTCTAATACGTCATCGCGTTGTTTTAATTCATTGATCAAAGATTCAGTAAGTCGAACGAATATTGCATTCTCTATCCAATAGCTCTTGATATCTTCGGATGCAATACCATTGGCTTTTAACCATGTTATTAAGTCTTTCTGGTAATTTTTAGTGTGTTCTCTTAGCCCTTCTTCTAATCTCGGCAACCAGACATTTTTCTTTTCTGCAGAATTAAGTCTTTCCCTTTGGAACTGCTGAAAGTCAAATTCTCCCTTAAGCAATATTGTTACATCGTGTTCGTGATCATTCTGACCTTGCCATACATCTTCCAGGCTTTGTC
The DNA here is from genome assembly GCA_965230755.1 of Saprospiraceae bacterium. GTDB lineage: Bacteria > Bacteroidota > Bacteroidia > Chitinophagales > Saprospiraceae > DATFJT01. The sequence goes on from CBDDLT010000005.1 coordinate 140,371, forward strand.
CTACATGAACATCTTGGGAATATAGTAACGAAACCCACAGAAATAAGAAATAGAAGGTGATTACATAAGTTTTACTCATATCCATTGCTTTAACAACTATTTTAAAAAGAGAAAGATTATTTACATAATAAGAATGGAAACAATCATAAGATTGCTGCATCAAAATTTTAAATAGCTAAAAGTACTTAAAAATCTTGGAAGTTTTTTCCCGCATTTCGGTTAATATTTCTCATTACTTCGGTCTCATTGATGTCGTTGGATAAATGATCCCAGGGAGAATTCCTATACAAATCCAATTTCCACCTCGGATTATTTATTTCTCCGTTTGCCGTAGAGTGAAGCAAGATAAAATTACCTGGTGCTAATGAAGGATTATAAAAGATGAATTTTACATTCCCCTGTCCTGTTTTTTCCAATACATTATAAGACCAAATCTCATAGGGAGGAGCAGAAGATTCATGCTCTTCAAGAAAAACATCATTCGGTTGGCCATATTTCAGAAATATTACACCGCGATCCGATTCAAAACCGTAGCCGAAGCCGCTTTCGTAAAAATGATTGGCATACTCTATCTTTTTCATAAACTCCATAAACCGATCAAAATAGAGATTGTGATCTAATTGGAGATAATACGATAGTAGAGCCAATTGCTTTTCTTCCAGAGTTCCTTTCTTCTTAATGACACTCCATTCTTCCGAAAATCCTTGAAGAATTACAGGAACAACTGCCCTCATACAATAATCCAGTTCTACTTCATCAAATTCTGCAGAGAACTCCTGTTCCAGATAAAGCAAAATAGAATCCTGTGATACATTGAGAAATGGATTTTCTCTATAGAAATGCCTTAGTTTCTGCTCTATTAGATTCCCTTTGGGATATTCCTTTAAACTTAACTCAATCTGATAATTCCCGCTTTGAATATCCGAGGTCTGAACCGGCATAAAAAAAGAAGCTTTGGAGTTATCTCCTAATGGCTTTACCAATGACTTCAGATAATCCCCATTGTCCTTTTTTATTGTGATCTGAACAAAAAGATCTTTTTTAACATCCGTTTCATTGTAAGCTTCGAAATGAACAATGAGCTCCTTTTCTCTTCTCGAATTGAAACCTAAAAGCGGATTTAAATAATAACCATTTTTTATTAGGGGACCCGAAATATCACCTCCTACTTTTTCAATAGAGGATAATAGCATGGGGTCAGATAGGAAAACTCCATTGGACGAGTTATCTACAAAGGAAAAATCTTTAGTGATGGTGCACAACTCCCCATCGTCTTGCATCAAACTTAGAACTAGCTGATAATCTCCCGACTCAATTAAATTATAACTTCTTTTAGAATAGAGATCCCTAGGTACTGGCAACCGACTATTTACCTCAAAACTATCTTGAAAAAGCTGTTCGCCTTTCAGATACATGCTTAGACTTACTTTTAGATTGAATAAGTAAGCATTTTCTATTTCTTCAAACTGAAAGTCGTCTTTTGACCACTTGATGAAAACATCTACATGCGGATCACCATTGTCAAAAAACTGAATGATATCTATATTCTGCTCATCACAAGCTCCAAGCCTTAGAAAGCCAAATAAAATCAATAAGCTTAAAAAGTAACGCATCGGATAAGATTTGTTCTAAGTTCTTATTTTATGCGCGAAAACACAAGTGAAAAGTAGTTTTTTTGGTGGTCGAATCCCAGATTTAACTTTTCCTCATTTGCGGATAGAATTTCCAACGATCCGAAAACATGATTATCCAATATTACCGTATCCACATTGAGTTCATAGCGAATATCCATAGTATCGGGATAATTTAATTCCAGCGTGGAGTCATTAAAAACCAAATAGAGGTCTTCCAGCAGGCCCGTCTCAATACCCTGCCTAGTTGCACTTTCTAACAACCATTCTCCGCGCAACACTTCTCTCCAATCACTTTCTTTCTCAAGTTTGCGATCGTCGTTACAAGAGAGCATTAATAGAAGTACTGACAGAACTATGCCAATAAAAAAGAAATTCTTCATAATCTCCTAACACAAAAAACCGCCTGAAATTATATTTCAGACGGTATATTTTCTCTTATAATTACTGATGGAAATTCTAGAAAGCTGTCTTTTCTTTGATTCTAGCTTTCTTTCCAACAAGGTTTCTCAAGTAATACAACTTCGATCTTCTAACCTTACCTCTCTTCAATACTCGAATCTCAGCAATGAAAGGATTATTCATCGGAAAGATCCTCTCTACACCAACTCCTGAGGACATTTTTCTAACTGTAAAAGTCTTAGATTTCCCCTGACCATTGATCTTAATAACATCACCTTTGAAATCCTGGATTCTTCTTTTATCTCCCTCAACGATTTCATAAGAAACGACAATATTATCTCCAGCTTTAAAATCCGGAAATTCTTTTGTAGGTCCAAATTGCTCCTCTACATATTTCATCGTATCCATAGTGCTAAAATTTTACTTTCTTCTTTTGAGGATGCAAAGATAGACTTTTATTTTCGAAAATAAAAGTTATCTGAAAAGAGTAACCATGGTTTTTTCTTTCCTAGGAACTCCCCTAGGATCAGAAAACTGAACAAGAACCATATATCCTCCACTGCCACAATCCTTTCCGTTGTTCATGTTGCTACCATCCCAGCCCCGGATAGGGTCTGATGTTTCGAAAACTTTTTGACCATATCGGTCGAATATCTGCATAGCATAGTCTCTGATACCATCAAAAACACCACTTGGTCTATACACATCATTGGTCCCATCAAAATTGGGTGTAAAAGCATTTGGCAAAAAATGGGTCACAGAAGGATAAATATCCAATACCGCTGTCGCCGTATCCAAACAATTGAATTCATTTCTTACGATCAATTCTACCCTATAAATTCCCGTATCGGCAAAGACATATCTAGGATTATCCAGATTTACTCTAGATCCATCGCCAAATCTCCATTGGCTACCCACATGTCCAGAAGACTGGTTGTCAAACTGAACTTCTGTGTTGAACCGATTGAGTTCTTTAGGATCATAATCGAAAGCCGCTGTGGGGGAAGGATTGATTCGCAAAATTCTACCAAATTCTCTCGACAATTTGCATCCTATCGGTGAAGTGATTGCAACACTTACCGTGTATTCTCCAGGTTCTTCGTAAATATGAGTTGGGCTCAATGCTGTATCCACTTGTCCATCTCCAAAATCCCAAATAACCAGATATTCATCCGTAATGACCTCGGTGAGATTATCGAAGAAAACAGCTTGCGGGGCACATCCAACAGCAATGTTGGGAGAAACGATAAGCAACTCCGGTGTGGGATAATAAGGTACCGGTATAACCTTCACATCCTCACAATTATTAGAATCGGTCACCTCCAAACGAACATTATAAGTGCCACCCTGAAGAAACAAATGGTCAATTTCATCCCCAATACCGGAAGAACCATCATCAAAACTCCATTTGTGCTCAGTAATCATACCGCTTCCCGAACTACTTAAACTTGTAAATTCAACCGGCCTGACTTCACATGAGTCTATGATATAGTCGAAGTCCGATTCAATTCCGGGATAAAGATTCAACATTATATCAGCAGTGTCGGCACAGGTCTCACCTTCATTGATAAATAGGGTCACTTCATAGTTCCCATAATCAGGAAATGCGTAGGTCAAATCATAGGTGTTCACATCAACCTTTCCCTCCGCTAAATCCAATTCCCAGCGATAAGAAAAGATATCATTTCTGTCTTCCGAAGTATTCTGTAAAAATACATTCTTTTCTCCGCAACGATCCAGAACTAATCTGCCTTGCTCATCCCTATAATCCTCTTCGACATCTGCCCTAAGAGAAGGATCACAGTCCGTTACAAAAAATTGAAAATCCCGGATATAAGATCCCAATAGATTTCCATCGCGATATTCCTTTATACAAACTCCAACCGCAAACAAACCCGTTTCTGTTGGATACCCTGTCATGAAGCCAGTATTATTGTTAACCGTTAACGGTGGATTTCCCGGTATGGGCTGAAATCTGGAGTATCCGGTTCCGAATAGAACATTTCTGTATGGTGGGTTGGAAGGAGGATTAGGCATTACTCCACCAAAACTATTGGTTGTTCCACAATTTGGATCAATTCCTCCTAGACCTCCACCGTTCTTCGGAGAGCAAAACTCATAAACCAATAGATCTCCATCTTCGTCGAAGGCAGAATTGTCATATTCAAAATCAAACTCCGCACAGATTACAATTGGTGGGAACTCATTAAAGCGTGGGCTATTGTTTTCTACCGAACGAGCATATTCCGTTATTTCTACAAAAAAAGTAGAGCCGACTCCGCAAGTCTCATAAACTATATTCCTAATTCCATCATTTCGACAACAGCGTTGATATGCAAAAACATAATCCCCTCCTGGAATGCTCAAAGTATGCTCAAATTCGTAAACACCTAGTTGAACACAAGTATCTCTAGGGTAATCTATACAGGGCCTTCTATTCAATTCTACAAATGAAGTAGGTTGTCTAAGTGTAATACGCCGCTGATCTACCAATCTGTAAGGATCATTAGGGGAACTTCTATGAAACACTCCAATAGCTGCTTGAGCATCGAAATCCGCTCCCTGACTATTACAATCTCTGTACATATTCATCGTTATCCTATAACGATCGCCTGATACATGTTCGTAATAGGTATAACCTCCTATGATATGCCTTGCTTCTGATTCATTATTAATCAGAAAACACAAGCACAATAGAACAATGGTGAATTGAAAATTATTCCAAAGTTTCATAGGTTTCTTATATTTGAATAAATATAAAAAATTTAATTAAATTTTGATCGCTTGTTTGAAGAAATAATGTTAAACAACACTAATCCTGTCATCTCCAAGACCTTGGAGTGCTTTAGAAACGACGGGGTTATTCTATTCCCTTCAGACACCTTGTGGGGACTGAGTTGTAGTATCGAAAGTGAAAAGGGAGTAGAACGAATTTATGATATCAAACAGCGCCCCAGAACATCTCCTCTAATTTTGATGGTTAGTCATTTGGAAATGCTCAAAGAATACGTTTCCTACATTCATCCTCGGGTAGAAACAATGCTAGAGTATCACAAAAGACCATTGACGGTCATCTACAAGGATTTAAACGATGCAGTGCCGGGTTATTTAAAAGCAGACGATGGCAGCGTTGCTATTCGAATCGCTACCAATGAGTTTTGTAAAAATATCATTGATCTCTTAGGACACCCTATAACGACCACTTCTGCTAATGTTCATGGTGAGGAAACTGCAATGCATTTCTCGGATATTTCAGAATCAGTGAGAAGCAAAGTGGATTTTATACTCCCAACAACTTTTTATACTCCCTCCTTTCCCGGACCGAGTAAAATTGCCCGATTTGATAGGGATGGTGAATTAGATTTTATTCGATAATTCGGGGTTTAACCAAGCTCTAGCTTGCAATACTGCCGGATCATTTTCGTATATCCAATTTAGTAGTATACTCTTTGCATCTTCGTTGTCAGACCATTCGAGCCAGCGCGGATCAAAAAGACTATCGCCTTCATTTTCAGAAGAATATGTCCATTTGTAATTCGAATCACCTTCACTGCAAGTTTCAACCCAATCTACGTAGTTTAACTTCGAGCGATTAGCTTCGACATAATGACCTTCCCCAACAGTTATATCCGGTACGATAGAGGCGATCTCTACAGTATCTTCTTTTTCGAATTTATATTCACCTACCGTGATGTAAATACTGGAACCATCCTCCAACTTAAAGGGTCTTTGTATTTGACGTTTCCCTTTACTTTTGGCTCCGATTACTTGAACGTGATTCATCCCCTTAAGACTGCCAGCTATAATTTCAGCACTTGAGGTTGTGCCTTCATTGATCAAAATAGCCAAGCCAGCGGGGTTCAGAAAAGATTTTCCAGTACTTGAATACTCTCTTACCTTGCCATTTCCATATTGAATAGTGAGATATTGTCTCTCTTTGTTCCCAACGAACTGATTGATGAGTTTAACGGTCTCTTCCACATCTCCCCCTCTATTACTTCTTAAGTCTACGATGAGCTTCAATGGTTTTTCTGTTAGTCCCATTTCCTCCATCTTCCTCATTATCTCCTGATAACTTCCCTTCTTCAATGTTCCAGGTCTCAAATAAACAATTTCATCCTGGAAAACCATTGCCGTCCTCCTTTCTTCCAATTCAAAATCGGATTTCTTCAAGGAAACATGGAATGAAGTTCCAGAGCGCATCAGCTCCAATTCGATGGAATCACTCTTCGCAAAATATTTAGATACAGAAGTCAGATTCTTTACTGGATTACCATCTATTCTTACAATCTTATCTCCAATTCTTACATCTCCAATAGCAGATCGATAAACCAGCAAACTATCACTGTCGAATACGGCCTTAAATCCATAATTTCTCATATTACTGAGAAAGGACCGATCCAATCGATCATCTCCACTTTCGATATACCTGCTATAAGGATCTAAATTTTGGAATATTCCCTCGACCGCCCAATTGTTAATCAACTTTACATCCGGATTATCGATATGATTTTGTTGAATAAGACGACTGATCTGAGAAAGCTTGTTTTCTTCAGAAGATTCTCCATGGCTGCCTTGCGAAGGAAAAATCATCGCGGTATCTGACATTTTTTGTCCGATCAGAATACCAATCAAACTAGAAATAGCCATTAACCAAGGGATCCATCGCTGCCAACTGGAACTCATAAATCGTCTTTTACTTTAGCTCAACACCTTTTAATAACCTCACGTGCCCACATATTATGAGCATCAAGCAGTTATTGGGAATAAACAAATTCAGGAGCTTTATTAATAGTAGGTATATCTTCTAACCTTAGCTACGTACTTAGCCAACCTAACAACCTGACAAGCATATCCGTATTCATTGTCATACCAGGCGTAAATTGTCACCTTCTTCCCATCATGTGATACGATGGTACTCGGCCCGTCAACCACACTAGTCGTCGTAGTACCAATGGCATGACTGGAAACGAATTCGGTATCATTGGAAAAATGAATTTGCTCGAACAACTCACTACCTAAAGAAAACTGTCTCAGGTACTCATTCATCTCATCGACGGTCGTCTCTCTTTCAAGCTCTAAATGAATGATGGCCAATGAAACATCAGGCGTAGGAACTCTTACCGCGTTTCCGGTTAAAAGACCTTCAAACTCAGGCATCACCTTAGAAACCGCTTTAGCGGCTCCTGTAGTTGTAATGACCATGTTGACCGCTGCTGCTCTACCCCGTCTTTCTTTTTTGTGGAAGTTATCCAACAAGTTTTGATCACTGGTATAGGCATGAATGGTCTCAATATGCCCTTGTTTTATCGCCCAGTTCTGCTTCAAGGCATATATGACCGGAACGATAGCGTTGGTCGTACAAGACGCAGCAGATAAAATATTAATTCCCTCCACATCACTTTCGGAGTTGTTTACTCCATATACGATATTGGGAACTCCTTTTGCAGGAGCAGTTAAAATCACCTTGCTAATTCCTTCTCTCAAATGCCGAGAAAGTCCTTCCTTATCTCGCCAAATTCCTGTATTATCCAGAAGCAAGGCATCTTTAATTCCATAATCGGTATAATTGATTTCGTCAGGAGAAGCGGCAAATATGACCTTAACTCTATTTCCATTGATCAAAAGACTGTCACCTTCCTTCGAAACCTCTATTACCCCTTTAAATCCGCCGTGAATACTGTCGTCAGCCAATAGAGCTGCTCTTTTCTTCAATTCCTTTACCGGATCTTTTAGTTTTTGTCTTAGAACAATCGCCTTTAACCTTAATTGTTGGCCAACACCAGTCTGCTCTATAATCCTTCTAGCCAATAATCTTCCGATACGACCAAAACCATAAAGAACAACATCCGAAGAGTCCAGATAGTCTGAATTCATCGATAAAATCTGCCCTAACTTGAGGTCTATGAAACTCAAAAGATTCATCCTTTCCGTGTCGTCAGAATTGTATTCCATGGCCAACTTGCCAATATCCAATTTACATGGTGGAATCTCTTCTTTACCTTGTAAGTAATAGGCTATTTTAAGGCTTTGTTCTAATTCAAGTCCAGGCTGACCAAAAGACTCGGAATTCTTATGCCATGCCACAATTTCTGAAGGCCTAGCGTCGAAAATTTCATTTCGAAAAATCACTAAGTCAACTGCCTTATCATATTTTAGATCACCGGCTATTTTGATCAGTCGAAGAGCATCTTTTTGCTTACCCCTCCAATTGAGCAATTCTTTGTCTAAAGAATTCTTTAGACCGAAGATTGTTTCCTCCATAAAAAAATTTTGGTTGGTTACAGAATTTGAATGTTCGATTAAATTCCAATATAAGACTTCAAGAGTTTGCTTCGACTCTTAGAACGCAATTTATTGATTGCTTTATCCTTAATTTGTCTTACTCTTTCTCGTGTTAAGTCAAAACGCTCTCCTATATCTTCTAAAGAAAGAGGATGTTTTACTCCTATTCCAAAATACAACTTTATCACGGCCTTTTGTCTATCCGTTAAAGTAGATAAAGATCTTTCGATTTCTTTTCTCAAGCTCTCTTTATAACTTAATCCGGCATCCGTATCAGGTGATGTAGAATTTTCCAATACATCCAATAAAGAATTGTCTTCTCCATCTACAAAAGGAGCGTCAACCGAAACGTGTCTTGCTGCTACACTTAATGTAGTTTCTACTTCGTCAATTCCTATGTCCAACATCTCAGCCAACTCATCTGCCGAAGGTTCTCTTTCGAACTCTTGCTCCAAAGCAGAAAATGCCTTGTTGATCTTATTCAAAGAGCCTACTTTGTTCAAAGGCAACCTTACAATCCTTGATTGTTCGGCCAATGCCTGAAGAATAGATTGTCTGATCCACCAAACAGCATAGGATATAAATTTAAAACCTCTAGTCTCATCAAATCTTTGGGCTGCTTTAATCAAACCTAAGTTACCCTCGTTGATCAAATCACTTAGAGATAATCCTTGGTTTTGATATTGTTTGGCCACTGAAACCACAAACCTCAAGTTGGCTTTGGTTAATTTCTCTAAGGACAACTGATCACCTTGTTTGATCTGCTGTGCTAATTCTACTTCTTCCTCGGGAGTTAATAAATCGACTTTTCCTATTTCCTGTAAATATTTTTCCAGAGATTGACTTTCTCTATTCGTTATTGACTTAGTAATCTTTAGTTGCCGCATGCACAAATATTTATAGTTAGAAACAAAAAAAACACAAACCAGGATACCCTAGCTCATGTCATCTGTAATTAATCATTATTGTATGCCCATCAAAGTGCAAAATGATATTTGAAACAAAAAGCAAAGTTAGCTTTTTTTAATATTGAAATCAAGAATTAATCGCGATTAATATTCATCACTACAATAACACACAGGACATATATTAAAGTTCCACAATATGATTATTTATTCGTTTTCCTTAATGGATCATATGCCACGGGTCTCCGAGGAATATTTGGTTCAAATTTGGTATTATCAAAAAAATGATTTTTATTACCGCCTGATTAAATGTGAATATGGAACGTGTAGCAATCAAACTTGAGTTTATTTTTAAGGCCTCCCCGGCCATGCTGTATAAATTTATTACAACACCTTCTTGTATCGTCCGATGGTTTTGCGACGAAGTAGAAATTGACAAAAATAACTATATTTTTATCTGGGATGGAGCAGAAGAAGAGGCTGAATTAGTGGAAGATCATGAAGATCAATTATTGAGATTTAAAATGATGGATTATGAGGATGAGGAGTATTTGGAGTTTTCTATGAGCAAATCACCGGTCACCAATGAAACCATTCTAGAAATAACAGATTTTTGTGATTCTGATGAAACAGAGGATCAAAGACAATTATGGGAGTCTCAGATTGAGAATCTACGCAGAGAATTGGGCGGATAATTCATTATTGAATTCTACCATGGCATGCACGAAACATAAGAATTACCCATAATTATATATTAATAACTCCCCAATTTAGCTTTCTGAAAAATAAAGGTCATAGTGACAAAATATATTAAATAGGCGTCAATCTCTGTTGAGATCAACGCCCTAAAACGTTCCAATTTTTACACTTTTGATTGATTATGTATGGATTACCAATTTTCTAGTTTTTCAAGATTTTTGTAACTGTATTCTGAGTGAGAAGCAGGTAAATGCCTGATTTCAAACCAGTCAAATCTATCTTACATGAGCCTTCTGGTCCACAATTTATATTTACATCAGACATTCTATTCCTGCCTAAGAGATCATGGATTAAGATATTATCTTTAGAAACCCCTTGAATTTTTATATAAGATGAAGTAGGATTGGGGTATAGCTCCACATGTGCTCTTTGTTCTTGCAGAAGCTTCACTGAGACAACATCCGAAAACGCATATTTTCCATCAAAATCTGTCTGCTTTACTCTATAATATGAACGACCTTCAAGAGGTGCGTTGTCGAGCAATTCGTATCTTTTAATAGTTGCGGAATTATTACCATTCACTTGGGCGACATCCTCCCATTTATTTCCATCCGCCGAACGTTGAACAGTAAAGAAGTCATTATTGAACTCCCAAGCCGTTTCCCATTCTAAAGGGACCATCTGATCACCAGTAACTTTAGCTCTGAAATCAATTAATTCGATAGGTAATGATGATGCTTCAATTTCTGCTGTAAAACCAAAATCAAAGGAATTCACAGCGCAAGCATTGGTAACATTAGATAAAAATGACGAGGTTCCACCAGGATAAGTATCAGAAGCCCCAAACAAACCTTGCAATCCAGGAGAGCCGCCTTTTATTTCGAGCACGTATTCCGTTCCGTTGGTTATACTTGGCGGAGTCGGGAAAGTAAATGTATGATCCGTATCATCAACAAGGGGAACTGAATTACTCGACGCCAAGACGCTTCCGGGGGAACAAATCCCACTTCCTATTGCCATTAAGTCAACACTCATATTAGTCCCACCAGGAGCCCCGCTGGTGGCATACAGATGAAATAAAACTTCTGTTAACTCTCCATCACAACCTGCAGTAAAACTCTGCCTCGGTTCGTCAAATTGTATAATTGTAGCACCGCTTGCTGCCGTACTTTCCGTACACTGTGCATTGAGAACTTGAGCTAATAGACATAAAATCGCAAAAAACAGGTAGTTTACACTTATATAAAAAGGTGTTAATTTTTTCATAGAATTTTTTTAAGTCATGTTTAAGAAATCCAACATTTTAATATTGAAAATAAATAAGTCGACACTCAAGCGCTCAACTAAATGAAGAGCCCAGTTAAGTCGAATTGGCCTTTTAGAGAATGTAATATTATGGCCAGTGGGTAGCAATTGAAAATTTATCCTATTGAATAGGGCGTAGTTTTTTCTTTCAAATTCCAGTATTACTCAAAAAAATTAGTATCTTTGCGCTCATTCATTAAACGACCGATTTGCGGTGAAATTTAAGAACTATGGCAGTTAAGATCAGACTTCAAAGAAAAGGAAGAAAAAAGAAACCATTTTATCACATCGTTGTTGCCGATGCACGTGCTCCTAGAGATGGTAAGTACATCGAAAGAATCGGCTCTTACAATCCGATTACCAATCCGGCAACCATTACTTTAGACAGGGATAGAGCTTTTGAATGGCTTAACAACGGTGCTCAACCGACTTACACGGCAAGAGCAATACTGAAACTAAAAGGTGTTCTTTATAGAAAGCATTTGGTTAAAGGAGTCAAAAAAGGAGCTTTAACTCAAGATCAAGCAGATAAGTTATATCAGGAGTTCATTCAGGCCAAAGAAGCTAGAATTCAGGCTAGAGTGGATAAAGTCAATGAAATTAAACAGAAGAGTAAAGAAGAATTGACAATTAGTCCTATCTTAGTAGAAGAGTTGAAAGAAGAGGACACTCCAGTAGTATCTGAAGCGGACGATAGCGAGGAAAGTACTACTTCTAATGACGAGGAGCAGTAGATTTTCTCTTTTGAATAAATAATATTGGCACACATTGTATTACAATTCTGATTATCTTTGCAGAAGCAAAGGAAAAAGAATCATGTAAAGAACCTGATAGAACTAATAATTCTATCAGGTTTCTTAATAAAATAACTAAGATTATGCTAGCACTCGATAAACAATACAAAGCGCAATTAGAAGAAATTAAGGAGGAACTTTTGAATTCCGAATTGTTGTCTGCTTATCTGGACACGGAAGAAGAAGATGATTACAGAGAACTCATTGCTGCTTTCGAACCAAAAATCTATGAAGTTCATCAAGAAGTAGCTAAATCTAATCCTCTTCAGTTGCTGGCACTAGAAGAAGCCATTATGGAACCTGAATTCGAAGGGCTTTTTCTACCTAAAATCTTGGGTTATGCCGTTTTGAGAGGAGTTATTACAGATAAATATCAATACCACAGACCCCAAAAGCATTTTAAGAAAATTGTAGAGCACATTTGTAATTCTGCCAATTTTGAGATGCTGAAGATGAGAATAGGTCAGTCACTCCAAATGGGTCTTGCGCTGAGTAGCGATATTTGGGTAACGAATCTAATCAATCAGTTTTCGAATAAAAAAATCAAGTATTACTTAGAAAGTCGAAACCCATCCAAGTACCACTACTTGGAAACCAGAAAAAAGGACTACTTGACTTATAGTAAGCAGTTTCATTCGGACAATTATCAAACTACCTTTTTCCCTGAGAAAAAGAATGAGCTAAAAGGAGACTTCCCTAGCCTATTTCAATTTCTCAAGTATCGAATGAAAAATGCCTATCCGCATGAAAGCTATAAAAAGTACCTAGTAGATTTCTGTACGAACGCGGACTTCTTTGGAACCAAAGAGCATGTAGTAATATTCTTCTTGTTGGTTCAGTTTCTCGATGTTGAAGGGATAGACAAAGAGCTTAAATCGGCATTAGACAAACTATCTAAAGAGGATAACTTTCCATTGGATTACTATAAGTTTAGATTGGAAATCCAGGAGGAAGGATTTAACTTTTTCAAAGATCAGGATGCCAGAATTGATCAATTGCTGAGCTCCAAGTCTCCGATTCATTCTTTCATTGAGACATGTATGGAGGTTCACTCGAAAGGATATATCCACGAAGATGCCATCAACAGTGTCAAAAACTTCTATAACACTCACCCAGGAAGTTCTATCGAAAATGAGTGTTTGCGTAAACTACTTCTAGGATACTTCAATGATTTCTTAAGCAATATTGATCCTGACGAATATGAAGACTATATGGAGTTCTCCAAAATCTTCCCGTCTTACTTGGAAATTTTCGACAACGAACACTTTTTGCTGGGTCTGAGAGAAGGAAATATCAGATATGTTAGAAAGCTTTTAAAAACATATACTGATAAAAGAGGTAAAGACTATCAAGATATCAAGAAGTTCGTGACCAATACTTTTGAAGATTTTGGTTTCTATAAGCCAAAAGAAATTAAAGAATTGTTCAAGACCAGAAGAAAAAAAGTTACTAGAACGGAATGATCAGGGATATCTTAAATGGGATTAGCGCCTATTCAGAGGCATGGAAAATGGCCAGAGAATACAAGCTTTGGAAATATTTTCTCATCCCTTCCTTGATAAGTCTTACACTCGGTATTGCCATTTTCACCTCTGCGTATTACACTGGTTCTTATTTTTTCGGAAAAATAGATCTCTGGTTACAGTCGGATTTTTTCACAAGATTCGCCATTCTTGAAAAAATACTGCAGTATCTCGGCTCATTTCTGTCGGGAATACTCATTGTCATACCGACACTTTTTATCTTCAAATACCTGGTAATAATAGTAAATGGACCTTTTATGGCTCCGCTTTCAGAAAAGGTGGAGAAAATAATTTACGGTGAGTTGCCTTCTACCTCAGGAACAGGGATATCCAGATTGGGGTACTCCATTGTGAGAGGATTGAAGTTTAATATCGCTCTCATTTTTAGGGAAATCATCCTTACGCTGATCATTAGCATTATTTCTCTACCGCTAGGAGTAATAACTCCGTTTTTACTATTTATCATACAGGCATATTACGCTGGCCGGGGGAATATGGATTACGCGATGGAAAGGTATTTTGACCATTCGGAAAGCCTAAGATTTAGTAAAATGCAGAGAGGAACAGCGATAGGTAATGGAATTCCTTTCATACTTCTCTTATATATCCCAATTCTAGGATTTATTCTAGCTCCACCTTTGTCCACAATAGCAGTAACCAAGGAGACTTTGGAAAAAATTAAGTCGGCCGAAAATCATTAAATGCTTGAGCCTAGAATTGTTTTTCTAATGGATTGAAGCTCTTTGATAAAACTTTCTCTCCAAGATTTATCCAATTTTTTGAACTTCATATACTCTCGTACCACCAATACTCTATCGTAATACTTAAAGGCAAAAAAGCCCAAAACCAACTTGAACAGGTATACTGCGGTCAATATCCATGATCCCGACATCAAAGCAATAATGACAAGCAAAGGCCAGAGAATCATATTTATTCCTAAAACCACTGAAGCCCTAACCGGATGTTCAAATTCTAATTGCCTTACTTTTTTTCTAGCAAACCAGAAAGCAAAACCATAGGATACTGCATTGACGAGAAATCCAACGATGAACAATGGAGACAATACTAGAAGCAAGAATATATGAAATCCAACATTCCCCAACTCCAGATCTAAATGTTCGTATTTAACTCCTTTTGATTTAAGACCGGTCATCAATTTTAACAGCCTTTCTTTCAAGTCGCTTTCATCATCCAAAGCGTTGAATTGATCCGCTATTTTCTGAAGTCTTTCAAATAAAGCTTTATTTTCCCTAGCATGCCTCCACCATGAATCAACGAAATGTATTCTTTCGAAATGAAGGAGGAATTCCACAGGTTCGTCATCCTCCTCATCTGCGATAAAAATCATATTTTCTCTGAGCGAAGAATGAATATCATTGTTCAATTCCTGATAAGCGATATTCGGATGTTCATCATATTTCTCATTGTATTTTGATAAGCTTAAGGGGTTTCCTACTTTGATAGAAACATCCGTTCTCCAATCATCTGCCTTCGTAAAATTAACTCCTACCGGCACGAGAAGGGCATCGTCTCTTTCCTTTGCATCCTGAAAACCCAAAGCAATTCTTCCCGTTCCTTTTTTCAGTGGCCCAAGACGTTTGTGTTGGCGCGTAGTACCCTCAGCCATAATGAGTATAGTGTTATTGGCATCCAGGCAATCGTAACAATATTGAAATATTTCATGGTTCTTCTTGATGTTAGAAATTCCTCCTTCTATCCTGTGTATTGGAATCAAGTGTACCCCGAACATCAATCTGCGAAAAATTGGATTCTTGAAGAAGTCTCCTCTTACAATAAAATACAGAGGTCTATCTATGAAACAAGCAAGAATGCAGGGTTCCAAAAATGCGGTGGGATGATTGCATGCCAGTACAACGGGTACATCCTTAGGAAATTTATCCGCATTAATTATGTTAATTTTACGCAACAATGACCTGAAAACAACATTGGCCATTGGTCTGATAAGTTCATAAAGCATAATACGTGTTATCTCGTAAAGACAATTTTATACTAGGAATAGGAGGTCCAACTGCTGTTGGTAAAACCTCAATATCCATTCGCTTGGCACAAAAATATAACATTCCCATTCTTTCTTGTGATAGCAGACAGTTTTTTAAAGAACTCAATATAGGAACTGCCAAGCCCAATAAAGAAGAGTTGAGCATGGCTGAACACTTTTTTATCGATAATAAAAGCATTCGCGAGGAGTATAGCGTCGGTGATTTTGAACGTGAGGCGATTCAGAAAATCACAGAATTACACAAGAAATATGACTCACTTATCATGTGTGGCGGTTCAGGATTGTATCACAAAGCCATTGATGAAGGCCTGGATGAATTTCCTTCTATCCCATCGGAGATCAGAAATGAGTTGATTGATGAGCTGGAACGAAAAGGCCTTTCCGCCCTATTAAAGGAGCTCGAGAAAATGGATCCGGTATACTATGCCAAAGTGGATAGAAACAACCCTAGAAGGGTGCTTAGAGCCCTGGAAGTCATAAGAGCCAGCCATCACCCCTTTTCTTTCTACCACGGGAATAAAAAGCAGAGAAGTTTTCACTTTATCAAAATCTTTCTCCTTATAGAAAGAGATGAATTATACACTCGAATAAATCAAAGAGTAGAGGATATGATCAGTCTAGGCCTGGAAGAAGAAGTCCGAGGCTTGATAAAATTCAAACATCTCAATGCATTATATACTGTAGGATATCAGGAATGGTGGGAATATTTCGACGGAAATATTAATAAAGAGAAGCTGATCGAATTAATACAAAGAAACAGCCGGAGGTATGCCAAAAGGCAAATTACTTGGTTTAAGAATCAGGGTTGGACATCCTTCCATCCGGAAAACTGGGATTCGATCATAGAGCATATAGAATCAGAGAAAAAACGCCTATCGACTTAGATTGATATCTCCAGTTTTTAGACCGGTAAAATTGTATTTGGTCCACTGACTCTCGGGGTCCAATGATAGATTAACCTGAATCATTCTGTGCTCATCATCTAAAATTCTATCCAACACCTCCTCAGAAGAATAAGGAAGTTCATCGTCGTTAAAGAATTGCCACAGTGTTGATTGATCCGGCCAATACTCTATCATGCCATCTTGAAGAAGACTTAAATAAATTAAATCTCTCCGATCAATATGTTTAGAGCGATCTATGTCCGCAGCCAACCTGGAAAATGGATCATTTAGGGCGGTATTGCCTCTGAAAAAATTGATCAGCTGAAGACGATCCAAAAGGCTTATTCCTGAACTGATATCCGCTTCATCCCACTCTGCTTCCAGATAATATATCGAGTTCTGAGCGTCGAGCTCAAATTCGTAGTTACCCTGAACATCGCTCAAACTAGAATTCAATTTGTTGAACTGAGCATCGAATAGATTAATCGTAACACCTTCTAAATTGCTCCCCCCAACAGACTTAACCGATCCACCGATGATTTTTTTCTTCAATTTTCCCTGATAGGAAAAACTGAAGCCATCATTTTCGCTACTGCCATCAGAAACAAAATGTAAAGACAATTCATTGGCGGGTGACTCAAGTCGAACTTCTCCCTGATATTCCCCGGAAAAAGCATCGAGTAGATTTCCATTAGCTATTGGTCCATCGTATATTTTTAATGTATCTGAACGATCCAGTAATATAAAGTCGAATGTCAATTTGATAATATAATCTTGTGGTAAAAGAATAGAATATGAACAATCGGTAAAAGGCAAGTAATTATCCATTCCACTGCCGTCTCCACCTATCCCATTTAGTTGAGTCATACTGGTTACTCCCAGGCAATACTTGTCATCTATATCCAAACCGTCATGGCTTGTTCTAGGCGCATCCGGAGACAGCCAGTCTCTTAATCTACTTGAAGGAGAAGAGCCGTCTTCCCAAGACCTCGATAACTTACCAAAATAACTTACACCGTTTTCACAAGAAATTTGACCGCCGTGCAATTGCCCAATAACTCTGTTGTTTTGATCATATGCAGGGCCACCGGAAGATCCTGGCTCGAACATTCCCTCGTCATGAGAAGAAAACCAATGATGGTTGGCAGGAGTGGTCACGCCATTACTCCAATTGACAGAAGTATTGTTAGATCTTATAAAATCCAGAACACCATAACTTGTTATCTTCTTTACATCACCGTTGGGATGATGAGGTAGTAATATAGTCATCGGCGCATTATTCGAGTTGTTCCACCCTGCAAAATAAGCTTGATAGCTAAGTGGAAGACTGGAATCTAATTCCAACAATAAAAAATCAGATTCTTGCCTTCCCGATATCTGACTGCATCCCGTCAGGGATTGCCGTTGAGGTTCATCTATTCGACCGGTGCAATTGTCGTATTGATAATTAAAGTCAAAACGCCAATAATCAAATAAAGGAGTAAACCCATCCTGACAGTGAAAGGCTGTGAGTAAATATGGAGTCCCATCATTTCTTGTATTATTCATCAGAGATCCTGAACACCACCCCATTCCCTCTTCAACAATGAGCAGAATTCTCGCCGTTGACCGTTGTTCTTGCCTGATAGGATCAGCAAGAGGACATTCAATATTTATATTGCAATTATTGCTTTCTCCGTAATCTTTTCTCGTTCCCGATGCACTTTTTATTTCGGCTTCATGCAACAAGACATAATGCTCAAGTACAGGAGCGAATTTTCGCGAGTTAAGTAGAAAACCCTTGATCTCGATTTGCTTTCCTTCTATAATTCCAGTATTGAATTTCTTTGACGCCTCCTTGGCATTCCATCTTTCGTAAAATCCTTTTTCTGAGCGCATCTCAAGATATTCTCCCGGAAGTAGATCGATTCCACTGAATAAAAGAACGGAAGCGGGTGCGTGGCTCAATTGGACGGAATAATCTCGAATGTTATAAATTCCTTTTTTAGCCGTTGCGTTTTCCTCTAATCGAATTCCGGCATGATAAAGATTACCGAATAATTCCATTTGGCCTTTGTACTGATTGAGCACTGGTTTTTCTTTGAGTACAGTGATTGCCTGATCCAAATCTTGAGTCCAAGCATACTGCGTCAGCGATATTACAACCATAAAACATAACCAAACTCTACAAAAACGCATGCAAATAAATTTGTATATAAGCTTCAAAAATACAAAAAAGAAAAGAGAATGGAAGCGGTGCTAGTGAAGTGGAATCTGACCGAATAATTAAAAATTAATACTGAATAATGAAAATTTGGTGATCGCCACCCAACATTATCAATTATTCATTTATAATTATTCATTGAAAAAGTAGCCCGTAGGGGATTCGAACCCCTGTTACCAGGATGAAAACCTGGCGTCCTAACCCCTAGACGAACGGGCCGGAATAATTAAAAATTGAAAATGAACAATGAAAAATTGGTGATCGTCACCCTAACATTATCAACCATTCATTTTTAATTATCCATTAAGAAAAGTAGCCCGTAGGGGATTCGAACCCCTGTTACCAGGATGAAAACCTGGCGTCCTAACCCCTAGACGAACGGGCCAACTACTTCTAAAGCGGATGCAAATATAAACGCTTTATTTGTAAAAGTAAAAATCTTTTTTCCAAATGATTCCCTTCAAAATTCTACTTAAGCTATCATTGCTTTAACTTTGCATTTCTTTTTACTATCCAATTAAGATATTCGTCATGATAAAACTGGATCTTTCTAATAAAAAAGTATTGCTACGTGTAGATTTTAATGTACCACTCAATGACAACTTTGAGATTACGGACAATACTAGAATCATGGCTGCCTTGCCTACCATTAGTCATATATTGGATCAAAATGCATCTGTTATTCTACTGTCTCATAGAGGAAGACCACAAAAAAAATTGTTGCCAGATGGCAGTCTAAATACAGAGTTATTTTCACTGAAGTACTTGATCCCAGAATTAGAGAAAAATCTAAAGACCAAAGTACTGTTTTCTGACATATTGGATAGAGAACATACTTCTGTCATGGCCTCGAAACTTCAACCGAAAGAAGTTCTTTTGTTAGAAAATACACGATTTGATGCTGGTGAAAAAACAGGAGATCCTCAGTTCTCCAAATGGTTGTCCGGTTTGGGAGAGTACTATATCAACGACGCATTCGGTACAGCACACCGTGCCCATGCCACTACTGCGATCATAGCAGAACATTTCCCAACGGATAAAAAAGCTATGGGTTTTTTGGTGGAGAGAGAGCTCAAAGAAGCGGAGATATTGCTCAATAACGATCAACATCCTTTTACCGCCATAATTGGTGGTGCGAAAGTATCCGATAAGATTCAATTGTTGAAAAAATTAATTCTTAAAGTAGATCACATCCTGATCGGTGGAGGGATGAGTTATACTTTTATCAAGGCATTGGGAGGAGAGATAGGGAATTCCCTTGTAGAAGAAGATAAAATCGATCTGGCTCTTGAAATACTGGAAATGGCCAAAAATAACAATACTCAAATCCACTTGCCAGAGGATAGTATTGTTGCTGATCAATTCGACCCTCAAGCTCAAAGCAAGACCTCTCCAAGTGATAAGATTGGAGGTGAATGGATGGGATTAGATATTGGACCTAAGGCCATCGAACACTTTACCGATATCATTGCAAAATCAAAGTGCATTTTTTGGAACGGCCCACTGGGTGTGTTTGAAATGGAAAAATTCGAAAACGGTACGAAATCAATTGCTTTAGCTGTTGCTCAAGCGACAGACAACGGTGCATATAGCTCCATAGGAGGAGGGGATTCAGTAGCTGCTGTGAATAAGTTTGAGCTGGGCCAAAGAGTTTCCTTTATGTCTACCGGTGGTGGTGCAATGTTGAAATTGCTCGAAGGTGCAGAACTACCTGCAATAAAAGCAATGGTATAAGCGAATTACTGAACCACTTCCCGGAAATACTCCAGGGTTTTCTTTAGTCCCTCAGATCGACTGATTTGAGGCTCCCAACCCAACACTGCTTTTGCTCTATCGATATTGGGTTTACGTCTCTTAGGATCATCTTCAGGAAGGGGATGATGGACCAAGTGAGCTTTAGGATTCCCAACCAACTCGATAATTTCATTCCCGAATTCGAGAATGGTCACCTCATCCGGATTTCCAATATTTACTGGCTGAGAATAATCACTTAACAATAGCCTATAGATTCCTTCGACTAAATCATCGACATAACAAAATGATCTCGTCTGACTTCCGTCTCCAAAAACAGAGAGGCCTTCACCTTTGATCGCCTGTGAAATAAATGTAGGTAATACCCTTCCATCATCCACTCGCATTCGAGGACCGTAAGTATTAAATATTCTGACGATTCTTGTTTCCAGTCCATGATAATTATGATATGCCATGGTTATCGCCTCCAAAAATCTTTTTGCTTCGTCGTACACTCCCCTTGGGCCAATTGGATTAACATTACCCCAGTAGTCCTCCGTTTGAGGATGTACCAATGGATCGCCATAGACCTCAGAAGTCGATGCTACTAGAATTCTGGCATTTTTTGCTCTGGCTAACCCAAGAAGATTGTGAGTACCCAATGCTCCCACTTTCATTGTTTGGATAGGCATTTTTAAGTAATCTATAGGAGAAGCCGGAGAAGCAAAATGAAGAATGTAATGAAGTTCACCCGGAACATGAACAAACTTACTTACATCGTGATGATAAAACTCAAACCGCTCATGGCTGAACAAGTGTTTTATATTGTCCAGACTCCCAGTGAGAAGGTTATCCATTCCGAATACTTTATACCCTTCTTTTATGAATCTATCACTTAAATGCGACCCCAAAAAACCTGCGGCTCCCGTTATTAATACATTTTTCATTACTCCAGCTATCAAATGCCAACAATGGCGGCAAAGGTATGAAATATATCACTGCAACAATGGCCTTTTTTCGGCCTTTAATTCGAAAATATCTTAACTTGCTTTTAAATAAGCTTTATTTAAAACCATGTTAAAAATCAAATACTTCTTTTTTCAGAGCTTTATTATTCTACTCATGTCTCTCTTCTTCTTGCCTGCATTTGGCCAAGAAGCTTCTGAGGAAGATATACGTTGGAAGACGCTATCATTCAACATGCATTACGGCGCAGCATTTCCCGGCAACGATCTCAATGACCGCTTTGGTTATATGAATAATTTTGGTGGTGGGCTAGAATTTTTAACCGGGAATAACTGGCATTTGGCTCTTCAGGGTAATTATTATTTCGGTAACGAAATAAAAGAAGATGTTCTATCCAATCTTAGAACGAGCGATGGTGTCATCATAGGAAATGACATGGCTTTTGCCAACATATTTATGCGTTCAAGGGCATGGTCCGTACATGGATCTTTCGGTAAGCTGATACCATTAGGCCAAAAAGTGAACAGCGGATTATTGATCAGTTTAGGTGGTGGATTTATCAGCCACAAAGTACGCATTCAGGATGACTCTCAATCTGTGCCTCAAGTAATCGAAGATAATGTTCGAGGGTATGACCGCCTTACCGGAGGTTTGCTTTTTAGAGAATCTATTGGCTACTACAGCAATGAGCAAAGTGCACGAGGTAATTTTAGGTTCTATGTAATGCTGGAGGGCAATCAGGGATTAACGGAAGGGCTTCGAAGGCTCAATTACAGTGATAACACTTCAGAATATGGAAAAAAACGCCTAGACAGCATCTGGAGTATTAAAGTAGGATTTATCCTCCCATTGCAGACATACGGAGGAGACAGTTTCATATTGTACTGATTTGATGAATGCCTTACAACTGGGATTGTATAAGCTTTTTCTTAGACTGTATTATTTCGTTCTCTGGGTGGTATCTCCTTTTAACCCCAAGGCACAACTTTGGTTGAAACAGAGAAAAGAGCATCCCTTTCCCATTGAAAAACTGGATTCGGACAAAGAAAAAATATGGTTTCACTGTGCTTCATTGGGTGAGTTTGACCAGGCCCTACCAGTCATTCGAAAATTCGAAAAAAAATCCAATTACCAAATATTGGTATCGTTTTATTCTCCTTCTGGTTTTCAAGCTGTGCATTCTAAGAGCAAATACAACCAGCTGGTTTTCTTTTATCTGCCTCAAGACTACAAGTCGGTCATGGTAAAATTGATCGATAAGATCGACCCTAAAATGCTCTTCATCATCAAATATGAATTGTGGTATCACTTAATTCATCAAGTCAAGCGTAAAAATATTCCTGTCTACTTAGTCTCTGCTTATTTCTACGAGGATCAGCAATATTTTAAATCGCTCTCAAAGAATTTCTACATAAGCTTACTTAATCGATTCGATCAAATATTTTTGCTGGATGCTAATTCTAAGGACTTTCTGGAACAGATGGGTGTCACAACACCGATATTGATCACCGGTGATACTCGAGTAGAGCAGTGCTTAAAAAATACGCAAGAGGCATTCGAGGATAAAAAAGTAGAAGCTTTTGTTAAAGATCATCCGATCATTATTTTGGGGAGTAGCTGGCAAGAAGAGGAAGTCCTGTTAAGTCGAATTATTGATCGTTTGGAGAAGTATAAAATAATTATAGCACCTCATGATATTTCGGAACAGCATCTAAAGAAAATTGAAAATCTTTTTAACAATATTACAGTTCGATATTCAAAATTCTTTGAGGAGAAAAATGAAAACTCAAAAATCATGCTTTTGGACAACATAGGCATGTTAAAAAACATATATTCGCATGCCCGGTTAAGTATCATTGGAGGTGGATTCACTGGCAAGTTGCACAATGTGCTGGAGCCTATAGCATATGGAGTTCCTGTCATTTGCGGACCTAAGACAAAAAGATACCCGGAAGCGAAAATTTTGGAGGATGAGTTTTCCTTAATTCGAATTGAGCATAACGAGCACGAACTGCTTCGAGCTATCACTTATTTCGAAGACGAAAAGAACTATATTAGGGGATCTCAAAATGCGAAAAAATATATTTTGGAAAATGCCGATGCAGCAAAAAAGCTGTTGGACGGATTAAACTTATAAGCGTATTATGATCGCTGATTTTTTTAAGGGATTGGAGAATGAAAGAGTGTTGGTTGTAGGAGATATTATGCTCGACCGATATTTGTTTGGTGAAGTGCATAGAATATCTCCAGAGGCTCCGGTTCCCATTATATCTTTAACGAAAGATATGTCTAAAATAGGAGGTGCGGGAAATGTCGCTTTAAATGTTGCAGGTTTGGGTTCTAAGGTGCGTTTACTGAGCTTGGTCGGTTCTGATGAATCGGGAGCTCATATTCGACAATTACTTTCCGAAGAACAAATTGATGAGGATGGAATTTTAATTTCGGACTCTCGAAAAACTACGGTAAAATCCAGAATTATATCTTCCGGTCAGCATTTAATGAGAATAGATAGCGAAGATAAATTCGATGTGACGGATCAAGAAATCGATCTTCTCTGGGATAAGTACCAAACGATTGTCAATGAGTTTAATCCGACCTTAGTCTTACTTCAAGATTACGACAAGGGTCTTTTGAGTTCGAAATTTCTGAGCAAAATTTTAGAATTCAACAACGAACATAAAATTTTCACATCAATCGATCCCAAGAAAAGAGATTTTTCTATCTATGCCCCTTGCGATTTACTTAAACCAAATCTGAAAGAATTTTCAGAGTATTTGGGACAAGAAGTTCATCCGATCTATGATGAACTCTTACCTATGACTGAAAAACTTAGAAGTGATTTGAGTATTTCAAGTGTGGTCATCACTTTATCTGAACACGGTATTTTTATCAATTCGGCTAACCGCTCGGTTCAATGTGGCACCAAAGCTTCTGAAATTGTGGATGTTTGTGGTGCTGGAGATGCGGTTTTTGCTGTCATATCTCTAGCCCTAAAAATGGGAATCTCCCATGAATCTGCAGGTCAAATAGCCAATGCAGCAGGCGCTTTAGTCTGTTCAAAGGTTGGTGTAGTAGCCGTTGAGCTCTCTCAACTAAAACGAGAGACCCTCGATCAGTAGATCATCTAGCTCGTCAATTTATTGTTCAATTTAAAGAAATTCAAAATTTGGATGGAGGTATTAGTGTCCACCGAATTTAGAATGAAAAAACCATGGAAAAGTTAATTCCAAGATTCAGTTTAGTACTTGCGATAGCTTTCGTGTTGAGTTCCTTTGAAGTTCGATGTCAGGTTCAACTGAACGTAGAAGGTCTGGGCTCTTACCAGGCTACCCTTGCGAATTTTGGAGTTAACAACCCTTGTAATTTGGGGATAGTAATAGGAGATATAAGGAAGATTAATGATGGCACCCTTGATAATTCGGCATGTTCCGCATTTGCAGACAATGATTTGTACGGCAAAATAGCGCTCGTCGAAAGAGGGAGTTGTGGTTTTGCAGAAAAAGCGGCCCATATCCAAGCTAACGGTGTTAAAGCTGTAATAATCTGTAATAACGAACCCGGTCGGAGACCCATGGGACCTACTGACGGAATTAATGTATCTGTTCCGACGGTGATGATAAGTCAACAAGATTGTGTTCATCTGCTCAACGTTTTGGAAGATGCGAATGAGCTAAATGCCTCGCTACAAGCCCTTCCCGTTAGCCTTTCTAATTCAGTACAAGTTGTTTGGGGTGACCAAGCAGGACAGGGTCAATTTGATGGAGGACTAAATGGATGGACCGTGGAAAACTGTTTTGTTGAAGTTAATGGTAATACAGCCTCTCCACTTTCCTGGCAATGGTATGAAAATCCCATCGAAGAACTTTTTGGTTCTCAAATGATCTCATATTCCAGATGTAATGGAGCTGTCGGTTATGATGCCTCATATTGGAATCTGAATTACGGAGGTGATCTCGGCATTCCTAATGGTTATCCCAATCATCACTGCGAACTCATTTCCCCAGCAATAGACCTTTCTAACGCTGGTCCTGTTTCCCTTCAATTTTGGCAAACCAACTTTAGCTTAAACGGCAATGATAATCCTGGAGATCCTGTTTCTAGGGTCTTCATTTCTTATGACGGTGGAATGACCTGGCCTGATCAAATTAATGTTGAAACGAATAATATACTTACAGCAGATCAAACGGTTTGGGCAAATGGAGAACTCAAAAGATACTTTCTACCTCAATTAGCGGGTGAGCCCAATATTAGACTTAAGTTTGAATTTCACGGTGATTTTTATGCGTGGTATATCGATGATGTTTATTTCACTGCTATTCCGGATAATAACTTGACCATAAACCCTGATGTATACGGATTGCAACCATCCGCCAGAACCCCCATCAGTCTTGCTGAGCCGGTTTTCGCTATAACTGAGGTAACGAATTCAGGTAGACAGGCTCAGCCAAACACAAAAGTTACAGTGGAATACTCAGGGCCCTCGACAACAATTGCAAAAGAATTAGACCTCGGAACGCTACAATCCACATCGGCCGCTTATGGTTGCGAAACTAATCAGATATTCTCACCGGACGAAATTGGACATTACGCCGTGACGATGACCGCACATTCGGACAGTATGGATTTCGATATGTCAGACAACTCACTTGATTTTAGTTTTGAGCTCACTGATTCGATTTGGTCTAAAGATCCTGGACAAGTTGATGGATTCGTGAGACCTGCAGATGTATCCCACTTTACTTGGGGTTCTGTGTTCACCGTTCCGGAAGATTATCAAGGAACGGATATGATTTATGGCGTTGAATTTGGTTTCCAGCTTGCCGACAGCACTGATGACCTAACTGAATTTATTGTTTGGGATATTTCAAGCTGGGATAATATTAATAATGACCGTATTTGTCAGGAAGCTGAAAGAGAGACATTGATTCAGGACATGGTTGTGTTTAATTATAGAGATGGAGTCGATAATGTCATGAGAACTTATGATCTAGAAAAAAATCCAATCCTTGATCCCATACGGATAGAAACAGGCAAAAATTATATCTTGGCTATCAGTTGGCTCAATCCAGACAAAGATCTCAATATTTTTGGTTATACAGATTATCGTTACTTGGGAATGCAGGTCGCCTATGATAGTTGTTCAGCATTACAGAAGTATACTGATGTTATCGGAATTGGAGATAATACTCGTGGAGACTGGTCGACAGCCGGTTGGTCTAGCGGAATTGTTCCTGCCATGAGATTGATTACAAAACCTCTTACTGTTTCTTCAGTGAAAGAAAATAATACAAATGTACAACTGAATGTATATCCAAATCCAAGCACCGATAAGATAAATATTGAAGTTCAATTCGAGAAAAAACAAGATCAAGTTGAGATCAGTATTAAAGATATTACTGGTAAAACCATACTTGTTCATAATGACTATAAAGTGAGTAATCGGCTATACTCGTTCAATTTGAACGAACAAAATTCCGGTATGTATTTCATTGAAATCAAGACGGAATCGGGAATGAAATCGACAAAGTTTCTTCTACATAAATCGGGCTAAGTGTAGATCAAAATCGGTTTGAATTTCAAGTGAATTCAAGCCAGCATTAAAAACTAGATTATTCATACTTTAAATTATAAAACCATGAAAAAAATCTTTACTCAACTAAATTTTGTGATTGTCCTGACATTAGCATTATTAAGTTACAAAAATTCAATCGGCCAGGTTGTACTCGAAGTAGACGGCATTGGAAGTTTCGAAGCTACCTTAGCCAATTTTGATGTGAACGACCCCTGTGGGCTTGATGTTTCGGATCCCATTCGACTGGCCGATGATGGTACTTTAAACCTATGGGCCTGTGATCCATTCGTCGATGCTAATATACAAGATAAAATTGCGGTGGTCAGGAATGGACAAGACGACGACTGCAGATTTGCGGAGAAAGCAGCCAATGTTGCCGCGAATAATCCAACAGCGGTGGTAATTTGCAATGACGTTCCAGGAATTCAACCAATGGGTCCAACCCAAGGCGTAACAGTGTCTGTTCCCACAATTATGGTAAGTCTTCAAGATTGTTTTAACTTAATCAACGCTCTAGAAGGTGGTAATGAATTCGATGCACGCATTCGACAAAATCCCGTTGCACTTCCCGGCACTGTCAATATTGTTTGGGGAGATCAACCCGGACAAGGTCAGTTTGACGGAGGATTGAATGGATGGACAGTAGAAAACTGTTTTATCGATCATAGAGGTAATGTCACTTCTCCATTGAGTTGGCAATGGTATGAAACTCCAATTGAAGAATTTTTTAGCTCACAATTAGTCTCATACTCCAGATGTGATGGTGCTGCCGGTTACGAGGCTACGCTGTGGAATATAGATCCAGCCAATGGAGTAGACCTGGGCGATCCTCCAAACTACCCCGACCATCACTGTGAATTGGTATCTCCTGTAATCGACTTGTCTGCATCCGGTCCGGTCTCGTTACAGTTTTGGCAAACCAACTTTAGTTTGAACGGCAATGACAATCCTGGTGATCCTGTCTCTCGATTCTACATCTCCTATGACGGAGGAATGACTTGGCCTGAAGAATACTATGTTCAGTCAGGAAATATTCTTACCGATCGTCAAACTGTGTGGGCTAACGGAGAATTAAGAAGATATGCATTGCCTCAATTGGCAGGAGAACCGAATATCAGACTTAAGTTTGAATTCCATGGCGATTTCTATGCTTGGTATATCGATGATGTTTATTTTATAGAAACACCTAATAATAGCTTGACCATATTCGAGAACATTTATGGAATCCAGGCTTCTTCGCGAACTCCAATTAATCTTGTAGAACCCGTTCTGGCCATAGCTGGAGCGCAAAATACAGGTGTTGCCGACCAGACCAATGTTGAGGTGGATGTAAGATATGTTTCTCCTTCTCAAACAACGAACACAACCATTGAGTTGGGCTTGTTGGAGTCTGATTCGATCGGAATTGAATGTGCAACAGCAGATCCCTATACTCCAAACGAAATAGGATCATATTCGGCAACCATGACCGTGCAATCTGATAGTATGGACTTCGATCTTTCGGACAACTCTTTGGACTTTGCCTTCTCGGTTACCGACTCTATTTGGGCTAAGGATCCGGGAGAGGTCAATGGCTTCGTCAGACCTGCCGACGCTACGAATTTTGTTTGGGGCCCAGTCTTCTCTGCTCCTGATGATTATCAAGGAACAGATATGATTTACGGATTTGAATTTGGGTTTCAACTCGCCGATAGCATCGATGACAATGAAGAGTTTTTGACATGGTCCATTCTCGAGTGGAATGATACCAATGGAGATTTCGTTTCTCAACAAAGCGAAAGAAACTCTCTACAATCCGGTTTTGTACAATTCAAATACCGCGACGGAATAGATAACGAAATGACCATTTACAACTTAGAAGATCTGGAACGCAGCAGTCCTATCGCCATTGAAGCCGGGAAAAACTATATTTTGGCGATCCAATGGGATAATCCCGATAGAGATCTCAACATGTTCGGATACAATGGCTATAACTACGATTGGATGAGAACGGCATTTGATGAGTGTGCTTCACTTGACCGATATACTGATATTATTGGAGTTGGAAATGACATTTCCGGAGATTGGTCCACAGGTGGTTGGAATGGTGACATTGTTCCAGCTATGCGACTGATTACAAAACCAATTGTATCCACCAGGAATGAAATCGCTCAGAATTTCTCCTTTGACATGTACCCTAATCCTGTGGCAAAAGACCTCAATATTGGATTGGAGTTTGAAGAAGTCGTTGATAATCTTGAAATTAGCATTCTGGATATATCCGGTAAAGTTGTCGATGTTAGAAATGACGTGAAGGTGACATCCGGACAATACGTCTTTGATTTGAGTCGACAGCACTCCGGTGTTTACTTCGCAAAAATCAGAACGGATGAAGGAATTGCAACGAAAAGATTTATAGTAAAAAAAACTAATTAACCTTAGTAAAGTTTATGATAACAGGCTATATTAAGTTTTTTAATATTCCAGGGCCTAATTTGAAAAAAAATAGGCCCTGGAAAAGCTTTATTTTATTAATATTTAATAACTTAGTAGGCCCCAGCTAAAGCATCGATTTTACACGAACTGTCACAATTGAGACAAGAAGCTATGAGTCTTGATGAATAAACATATAGAAACCTTGGCGCTAAAGAATTATTTTTAACTTTAACATTAAGTAATTATAGATTTAACAAAATAGAAAACATTATGAAAAAAATCTTTACTAAAATGAAATTTGCCCTTATCGCAGCGATTGGCTTTTTGGCCTTAGAGACGCAGGGACAAGCGATCTTGAACGTTGAGGGTATCGGTACTTTTCAAGCAAGTTTAGCCAACTTCGGAGTGAACAGCCCTTGTGATTTAGGTGTTGTTTCTGCCCCTATACGTTTGGCTAATGATGGAACCGCCAATGTTTTGGGATGTGATCCCTTTATCGATGCTGATTTGAATGGTAAGATTGGAGTTGTAAATAGAGGAGACTGTGGTTTTGCTCAAAAAGCAGCTAACGTAGAGGCTAACGGAGCTGTTGGTTTGGTAATTTGTAATAATGAGCCTGGTAGAAGACCTATGGGTCCAACTGCTGGAGTTAATGTTACTATTCCTACAGTTTTAGTAAGTCTTCAAGATTGCTTCAATCTATTGAATGCACTAGATGGTGGAAGTGAATTGCCTGCGACAGTAGAGCAGGATCCAGTTGCACTTCCTGATGTTGTAAATATTGTTTGGGGTGATCAACCTGGACAAGGAGAATTTGAAGGTGGTATGAATGGATGGACTGCTGAAAACTGTTCAGTAGATAACAGCGGTACTACTTCTTCACCTTTGACTTGGCAATGGTATGCTAACCCAATTGAAGAGTTCTTTAGCTCTCAAATGATTTCTTACTCAAGATGTAACGGAGCTGTTGGATATGATGCTTCTAACTGGAATATCGCTAATGGTGATCTTTCAAATCCTAACAACTATCCTAATCACCACTGTGAGTTGTTATCTCCAGTGATTGATTTATCCGCTGCTGGTCCTGTTTCACTTCAGTTTTGGCAAGTGAACTTCAGTTTGAATGGAAACGACAACCCTGGTGACCCAGTTTCAAGAATCTTTATTTCTTATGATGGTGGTATGACATGGCCAGATCAAATTAACGTTGAGACGAACAACATTCTTACTGCTGACCAAACGGTTTGGGCAAACGGAGAGTTGAGAAGATATTTCTTGCCTCAATTGGCTGGAGAGCCTAATGTAAGATTGAGATTTGAATTCCACGGTGACTTCTACGCTTGGTATGTTGATGATGTATATTTCATCGAAACTCCAGATCACTCTTTGACGATCAACGAAGGAGTTTACGGTATGCAGCCTTCAGCAAGAACTCCATTGTCTCTTGTTGAGCCTATCCTTGCGATTGGTGAGGTAGCTAACACTGGTCTTCAAGATCAGCCGAACACAATCATTGATGTAGAATATGTTGGTCCTAGTGGTCCTGAGAACAGAACTATTGAATTAGGAACTTTACAGTCTGACTCTGTATCTTTTGACTGTGCAACTGCTGCAGCATTTACTCCAACTGAAGTTGGAAATTATGCAGTAACTATGACGGCTTCTTCTGACAACATGGATTTCGATATGTCTGATAACACTTTGGACTTTGCATTTGAAGTTACGGATGCAATTTGGTCTAAAGATGCTGGTGAGGTTAACGGAAACGTAAGACCTGCAGATGCTCCTAACTTTGTTTGGGGTCCTGTTTTCTCTGTTCCTGATGATTATACTGGAACAGATATGATCTATGGTCTTGAGTTTGGATTCTCTTTAGCTGATAGTGTTGATGGATCTGATCAATTCTTGACTTGGTCTATCTTAGAATGGGAAGATGGTAATGACGACGGTACTTCTCAAGCTAGTGAGAGAACTTCTTTGGAGTCTGGTTTCGTATTGTTCTCATATAGAGATGGAGTAGACAACGAAATGACTACTTATGATCTTGAGGCTTTACCTGACAACAATCCTATTGCAATTGAAGCAGGTAAGAACTATGTAATTGCTGTTCAGTGGGATAATCCTGATAGAGATCTTAACCTATTCGGTTATAACGGATATGATTACTTAGGTATGAGAGTTGCTTATGATGACTGCTCTGCTTTCAGCAGATTCAATGACTTGATTGGTATTGGAAACGATATTTCTGGTGATTGGTCAACTGGAGGTTGGACAAGTGGTATTGTTCCTGCAATGAGATTAATCACTGACCCTGATGCAATCGGTACTTCTAACAATGAAATCACTCAGAACTTCACTTTGGATATGTATCCAAATCCTGTTGTGGCTGATCTTAATGTTGAGGTAGAATTCGAAGAAGTTGTAGATAATCTTGAAATCAGTGTTACAGATATCACTGGTAGAGTTATCGCGGTTCAGAATGACCAAAAAGTAACTTCTGCAAATTATGTATTTGATTTAAGCAGACAAAACACTGGTGTTTACTTTGCTAAAATCAGAACTGATGAAGGAATTGCAACGAAGAGATTTGTTGTAAGTCAATAATCGACAGCTTAATTTATTTAGATAAATATTATTTAAGAGAGATGCCTGTGTTGAACGCAGGCATCTTTTTTATTTACTAGAGTAGAATTTACACTAAACTTGCCATGAAACCATATTTAACCTGCGTCCTAACCATTCCTTTCTTCTTATACTTTTTATCCAGTAATGCCCAGGTAAAACTTGAAATTGAAGGTATCGGAAGCTATCCCGCTTACCTAGCTCAATTTGGTCTTAATTCTCCATGTGATATTGATACCATAAGATCCCAAATAAGATTAATTAATGATAATACTTCTGATCGTTTGGGATGTTTACCTTACACTGATTCCAAGATTACAGGAAATATTGCCGTAATAAATCTTAGCCCCTTGAGAGAATGCACTTTTGAAGAAAAAGCACTCCGAGCACAAGAAAATGGAGCGATAGCAGTAGTGATATGCAATGAGGGCAACTACTTAAGACCCTTACCGGGGACTTCTGATAGTATCACAATTCCAACTTTACTAATTTGGGATTACTTCTGCCATCAGTTTTTATTGGAGTATGACTCTTCTGAAATTTTTATGGCCAAAATATTTTCCAACCTTCCCGAATACAATTCCGACAATGAAATATTATGGGGTTCTGGGCCACAACAAGGACAATTCGAAAATGGCTTAAGTCCATGGACTATACAGAATTGTTTTATTGATGTTCATGATTCAATTGTTAGGGACGAAGTAACTTGGGAATGGAATCCTAATATCATTGAGAGATTCTACGGAGCGCAGTTGTCCTCCTACTCCAGATGTAATGGAGGAATGGGATATGATGCAACACTTTGGAACATCGAATATCTAAATGAAAAAGGAGATATCAGTAATCCGGAAACTTATCCTGATCACCATTGCGAACTACTCTCTCCTATAATAGATTTATCAGATGCGGAATCTGTTTATCTACAGTTCTGGCAAATCAATTTTAGCCTATATGGAAATGATGACCCCAGTGATCCAGCTACCATAATTTATGTTTCCAAGGATGGTGGTAAAACCTTCTATAGGAAAATAGAAGTTCCGTCCGAGCTTTTCATTTTAGATCATAGCGATGATTTTGGCATTTCTGAGTTAATGGATTTTCACATGCCAGAACTCGCAGGAGAAGATTCGGTGAGAATTAGACTTGACTTCCATGGAGACTTTTATGCCTGGTACATTGATGATATATACTTTACGGAGAGTATTACAAGCAATAATATAAACATATTCAATTCGATACCTTCATCAAATTTAATATATCCCAATCCTTCTAGAAACAATATTTACATTGATACTGATCGAATCAATATTAGTAATCTCAGTTGTATTGAGATCTATTCTTTCGAAGGTAAATTAATGAAAAAGCAATCGCGAGATTTTTCAAGCATCCTCACCAACGAACTCAACCCTGGAATATACCTCGTAAAATTGGTTGATAAAAACGGAGCTAGTCGAGTCCAAAAATTGATCAAAGAGTAAAAATTTCGGGGATTTCGAAAGATATCGAAACCCCCTTGATGGTCTTAGTGTATTATGTCTCACCGACCTACAATATTGCTAAAAAAGTTGATTGTCGTACACAAGTTTAACAATATAAAAAATCGAGCCTAACCGCCGAAAATAAATCGCCTTTGGCCACATTGAGCTTTAGCAATTCCTCCAATGGGAAAGCGCAACTCAACCGTACCATAGGCATTTATATTACTTAAATTATCAGAATCCATCGTGGCATCATAATTAAAGGGGTAAGGGAAAACATTGTCCCTTCCTTCATCACTGACAAAATCCTGAAAAGAATACTCAACTCTAAAACCGAGATTTAAGGTAAATACATCACTTCCCGCCAAATACATTCCAAATCCTAGAACACCAGCGATATGCTGGTCCGTATAGAATTGGCTCACATCAACTTTACCATCTCCAAGTTGTCCGGGACCTTCTTGCTCTACTTCATTGACCAAGCTTAACTTTGGTCCAATTTCCAGGTAAGCACCCTGACTCATCGTCCGATACAATAAGTATACATCTGTTGATTTCCAAGTAATGATATTATCATCAGCAGGTAATAAACCTGCTCCGTCAAATTCATAGGTCTGTTCTGAAGACGCAAACAAGGCCTCCAAAGCAATTCCATTATTATCTCCGAAGTTTACGTTAAAAGTAGGGCCATAAGAATACCCAGAATTAATCTTCATGGTGTGCAGATCATTGTCGCTGAGGTTCGCAGGAAGTAGGGCCGTCGCTCCGATTTGTCCTCTGACGCCGATTTCAAACCATGTCTGCGCCGACAAACTCAATGAGCCCATCATCAAAAAAAGTGCAAAGAGTTTGATTTTTTTAATTTTCATAGTTGATTATTTATGTTACAAGTAAGTAGATTATCTAAATTAAAAAAAAGCTGCCTGTTAATTAAAAGAAATTTTTCTTCAAGTCTAATTCGACTATATTTTATAAATTGTAGCATTACAAATCGCTGAAATAAGAATGGATAAAGATAAGATCGAGCAATATCGAAATCAGGATGCTATGAATTTACTGGTATCCAAACTCAATCACAGGCTCCAGGATGCTCATCTAGGTGGAGGAAAGAAAAAAATAGAGAAACAACATTCTTTGGGTAAGATGACAGCTAGAGAGCGGATAGATGCTCTTGTGGACAGGGGTTCGGACATTCTGGAAATAGGTGCTCTGGCAGGATATAAAATGTATCCCGAGCATGGTGGCTGTCCTTCCGGGGGCGTGGTTGTAGTAATAGGATATGTGAAAGGCAGACAATGTGTTATTGTTGCTAATGATTCTACAGTAAAAGCAGGTGCTTGGTTTCCCATCACCGGAAAGTTGAACCTTAGGGCGCAAGAGATTTCCATAGAAAACAGACTTCCCATTATTTATTTGGTCGATAGTGCTGGCGTATTCCTTCCTATGCAAGATGAAATTTTTCCGGACAAGGAACATTTTGGGCGAATCTTTAGAAATAATGCCGTAATGTCCTCTATGGGAATTCCCCAAATAGCCGCTATCATGGGCAGCTGTGTTGCAGGAGGCGCCTACCTTCCTATTATGTCTGATGAAGCGCTTATCGTAGATGGAACCGGCTCGATTTTCCTCGCTGGCCCCTATTTGGTCAAGGCCGCAATCGGCGAACAGGTGGACAAAGAAACTCTTGGAGGAGCTTCTACTCAATCAGAAATAAGTGGAGTCACTGACTATAAGATGCCCGATGATCAGACTTGCATTGATACCATACGTGACTTGGTTGATAAATTTGGTGAAAACACAACTGCGGGATTCAGTAGAGATGAAGCTAAATCGCCACAAAAGAATATTGAGGAAATTTACAAGATTTTTCCAGAGGATAGGAGCAAACCCTATAAGATGAAAGAAATACTGGAATGCCTTGTGGATGACTCTAAACTTACCTACTACAAGGCAGGTTATGGCAAAACAATACTTTGTGCCTATACCAGAATAGATGGCTGGGCTGTGGGAATCGTTGCCAATAACCGAGAAGTGGTCAAGAATAGCAAAGGTGAAATGCAATTTGGAGGAGTTATTTACTCAGATAGCGCAGATAAGGCCGCAAGGTTTATCATGAATTGCAATCAAAAGAAGATACCTCTGGTTTTTCTACATGATGTAACCGGATTTATGGTAGGATCGAAAAGTGAACATGGGGGCATAATTAAAGACGGGGCAAAAATGGTGAATGCTGTTGCCAATAGTACCGTTCCTAAATTCAGTATCGTAATGGGTAATTCCTATGGTGCCGGTAATTATGCCATGTGTGGCAAAGCCTACGATCCTAGTTTGATTGTTGCCTGGCCTACGGCAAAACTTGCCGTAATGGGTGGAGAACAAGCTGCCAAGGTACTTTTACAGATTCAAACCTCGGCCCTTAAAAAGAAAGGAGAAACCATTAATCACGAGAAAGAAAAGAAATTATTCGAAGAAATAAAATCAAAGTATGATCAGCAGACAAGTCCCTACTATGCAGCAGCAAGATTATGGGTTGATGCTATAATAGATCCTTTGGAAACAAGGAAGTGGATTTCGAATGGAATTCATGCCGCTAATCATAAACCAGTGGAGAAGTTTAATCCAGGGGTCTTTCAAGTATAAGATGGATGGAATTTGTTGCAACTACATTTAAAAATTTAGAACCGCTTCTTGTAAAAGAACTACAAGACCTAGGAGCTACGGTCGAAAAAACGCCCAAAAGAGCGGTGATATGTCAAGGATCTAAAAAAGTCTTCTATCAGTGCTTATATAAAAGTAGACTTAGCTTAAGAATCCTTGTTCCTATGGCAAAATTCAAGATAAGAGGAGATCGGGATCTCTATCATGAGAGTAAGAAGATTGACTGGGATGAATACATGAATAGTGATATCACTTTTACAATAAAAGCAAGTGTTCATAGTAGCTTATTCAATCACACTAAATATCCCATTTATAAAGTGAAAGATGCCATCTGCGATTACTTTGTTGAGAAACACGGCAAAAGACCGGATATCGACACGGAGTATCCGGAAATTCAGTTTCATCTTAGGGTGAGTGAAAAATTTGTGACCATCTCCAGGGATGCCTCCGGAGATCCTTTGTATAAAAGAGGATATAAATCCAAAACCGTAAAAGCCCCGATCAATGAGATTCTGGCTTCAGCAATGGTAATGAACTCGGATTGGAATGACGAGACGCTACTCGATCCAATGTGTGGAAGTGGGACCATCCTGACAGAAGCAATAATGATCCGTAACAATATACCCGCTCAGTATTTTAGAAGAGATATGAGTATTTTTCAGTGGAGAGATTTCGATCAAAAACTATGGGACGAAGTTACAAGATCATATGTTCTGCCAGATAAAATTGATGGCAAGTATTTTGGCTATGATGAAGATCCCAGAGCAATAGACGCTATTGAGTCCAATCTCGAAAATATGGGCCTTGAAGATCAAGTCGACTATAATTTGGATGATTTTTTTACTGCAAATGCTCCAAGCAAGGAAGGTATTATTATTTTTAATCCTCCTTATGATGAAAGAATGAGTCTGGAAGACGCTTCGAGTTTTTATCGAAAGATCGGAGACAAACTGAAAAAAGACTATAAAGGATGGAAAATTTGGATTTTCACCTCCAATTTTGACGCCCTGAGGAAGATTGGTATGAAACCATCTAAAAAATTGATATTATTCAACGGACCGTTGGAGTGCAGATTCCACCAGTACGAAGTTTTTCCTTAATTAAACTGATTTTCTTATGTACACTTCTAAAATCAAAGGAATCGGACATTACCTACCCGAAAAGATCGTAAGCAATGATGATCTCGCTGAACATATGGAAACTTCCGATGAGTGGATTGTCGAAAGAACGGGAATTCGAGAACGTAGGTATGCCAAAAAACACAAAGAAACGACTACAACATTAGCGGCCAATGCCTCAAGGAAAGCCATAGCACACGCTGGAATAGAAAAAGAACAAATTGACTTTATTGTCTTCTGTACTTTAAGCCCGGATTATTATTTTCCTGGATCCGGTGTATTATTACAGCGTGAATTGGGTATTACAAAAACGGAAATTGGAGCGCTAGATATTCGAAACCAATGTTCGGGATTCATCTATGGTCTATCAGTAGCAGATCAATTCATTAAGAGCGGTATGTATCAAAACATTCTTGTCGTAGGAGCAGAAATGCACAGCATGGGCTTGGATTTCTCTACCAGAGGAAGAAACGTTACAGTATTATTCGGTGATGGTGCCGGAGCCATAGTCCTAGGGCGATCCGAGGATCCGGATACGAGCGGAGTTCTATCCACTCATTTGCATTCTGATGGCACTCATGCGGAAAAGTTGTCATTCATTAATCCGGGAAGCCATGGAGGATATCACTTTGATAAAATGGAAGAACCTCGAGATTTTGACTTTGACACTTCTGAATTTGGAGATATTTTCATGAATCATTCTATGGTAGAAAACGCACAAATTTATCCAGAAATGGACGGACAATTTGTGTTTAAGTTTGCCATTCAAAAGTTTCCGCAAGTTATTCAAGAAGCACTGAAAAGTAATGGAAAGAGCATCGACGATATAAAACTGCTAGTACCACATCAAGCCAATCTGAGAATCAGTCAATTCGTTCAAAGAGTATTGAAATTAGAAGATCACCAAGTATATAATAATATTCAGCGCTATGGCAATACTACGGCGGCCTCCATCCCCATTGCCTTAAGCGAAGCAGTGGAGGAAAAAAGAGTTGAGCGAGGTGATCTCGTTGCCCTAGCTGCTTTTGGAAGTGGATTTACTTGGGCTTCTGCTTTATTAAAATGGTAAAAATCTTAATTCGATTATGAGCAATATTAAGAAATTATTCTTCTTGGCATTTTTCTTCAGTCTACTGGCCTGCGCCGATGATGAGGATGCCACTAATGAACCTCAAATTATCGGTACATATTTGGGTACGCTGGAAGTATTCCACGAAAATGGAAGTTCAGAAATGGTAGCGGACGAAGAGTTGGATATTATTCTAATCAGCCAAGATGAGGCGCTAATCCAGTTTACAACTTCCTTACTAAACGGAACTACTGTATATAACTATAACGCGAGTTTTGCAGGTGACTTTACCCTCTTGGTTGATCGGATAGAAGTCAATCCCGGAACTGAACACAATGGACAGGCTAGTTTGGTAGGTCAACAAATTTCTGTGGTAATAAATGATGCCAATTTTGGAGATCAAATACTTAAATATGAAGGCGAGCGTCTATGAGCAATCATTCTCTAGATATCTTAGCCATAGGTGCGCATCCGGATGATGTCGAACTGTCTTGCGCAGGTACATTGATCAAACATATTCAGATGGGATACAGTGTTGGTCTAATTGATCTCACTCAAGGTGAATTGGGAACTAGGGGCTCAGGTCCACTCCGTCTCAAAGAAGCTGAAGCAAGTAGGCAAGCAATGGGCGCCGCAATTAGAGAGAATCTGGATCTAGGTGATGGATTTTTTGAGAATGATAGGGAATCCATTATAAAACTCATTCGAGTCATTCGAAAGTATAGACCTAAAATAATCCTTGCCAATGCAAAAACAGATCGCCATCCCGATCATGGCAGAGGCTCTGAGCTGGTGAGAAGAGCCGCCTTTTTAAGTGGCCTGGTCAAAATAGAGACCCATGAAAATGATAAGCTGCAAGCAGCGTTTAGGCCGAACTCCGTCTACTACTATATCCAAGATCGACATCTTCAGCCTGACCTAGTAGTTGATATTAGTGAGCAAATGGACAAAAAGCTGGAGTGCATCATGTGTTTCAAATCACAATTTTACGATCCACAATCCAAGGATCCCGAGACTCCAATAAGTTCTCTTGCATTTTTAGAGTTTGTAAAAGCTAAGTCCAGAAATTTTGGGAGAGATATTCAGGTCGAATTTGCTGAGGGTTTCAACGTCGATCGGGTCATTGGTGTTTCAGATTTATTGCAACTGAGTTAATATTATTTTTTGATTTGAAAAACAGTTTGTATTTTTAAATCATTATAAACTAAATTTTTGGCCTAATGAAAAAACTATTACTAGTTCTTGTGGCAGGATTAATCCTATCCGTACAAGCATTTGCAGTTAATTCTGAAAATTGGAAATCTGAGATCAACAAAAATCCTGATCTAAAAGAATTGTCTTTGATCGCTTCTCAGATGTCTTTAGATGAGTTCCTCCACTTAACTCCAAAACAATTCAAAGAAATTACGGGAGAAAGAATGGGTATCAAAAATGTAGTGGCTCTTAAAGCTGCTCAAAAAATGATCAAGAAGGATCTTAAGAAAGATGCGGATATCAGTAAAGGTGTTTATATCCTTTTGGCATTTTTGGGCCTAGGATGGTTAGCGATGGGATTGCTCAGTGACTGGGATGGATCTGATTGGATTGTCAACTTGGTATTAACCGTACTTTGTTGGTTACCTGGATTCATACATGCGCTAGTTAAAATGGACGATTATTATTGATAAATAATAAGATATATTAAAGTTTAAAAGGGGTTGGAATGATTATTTCAACCCCTTCTTTTGAACTAAGCCTCCACTCAAATGGGAATAATACGAACTCTATATCGCAACAAATCTGTTAAATGGTTTTGGCTAATCTCCTTAATTGCCGTTCCGGTTATTCTCTGGATCTTGCCCGGAGACTTCCTAGATAATTCTGAAACCATCATTTGCCCATCGAAGAGATTTTTTGATATCGAATGTCTTGGTTGTGGTA
This sequence comes from Saprospiraceae bacterium, assembly GCA_965230755.1. Lineage (GTDB taxonomy): Bacteria > Bacteroidota > Bacteroidia > Chitinophagales > Saprospiraceae > DATFJT01. Next base: position 180,571 of record CBDDLT010000005.1, read on the forward strand.
TGTCCAGAGCCGTTCTTCATCTGCATAATTTCCAATTTCAGGATGCCATATTCTATAATTACGCCGTACTCATCGTATATCCATTATTGGTTTTTGTCTGGGCGAAGTGGTTTATTTCAGCGCTAAGAGACCTCGATCTTATCAAAAGAAAATCATAAGCTAGGTATATCAAATCTAGCATTCTCACTTGACTCAAAGACCTTTTCTACCAGAAAGTTAATCGCGTTTTGATAAACTTTTGCTTGAGCAAGAGCCTTTATCAATGTGGATAAAAACTATGATTTAGCTTATATTTTTTCCTCTTTCATCGGCTACCTTGACCCCAATCAAAACATAATTTACTATGAAAAATCTAAAATTCTTACTATTACTGATTACCATTTTTAGCTTTTCACTTCTTTCAGCTCAAACCGAAAAAGGAAGTATGATTGTCGGCGGTGACCTGGGTTTCAGCAGCCAATCTCGTATGAATACGGATGAGACTTTCAGCCAGTTTGAAATATCTCCAATCTTCGGCTATTTTGTTGAAGACAATATTGCTGCCGGTGCCAGACTGAGTTTTGTATCAGAAAAATTCAGCGAAGACGATGACGGGTCTAGCGCATTTTCTTTTGGTCCATTCGCGAGATACTATACTGCGCTTGGAATCTTTGGTGAAGTTGCCTACACCTTTACGTCCCTTACTATTTTGGATAGGGATGCCGTTAATGGTTCTTTTATTACGCCTAGAGTGGGATATGCGGCATTTATCAATGATCATGTATCCGTTGAGCCCTCTATTTACTATTCTCTTGGAGGAGGAGATTTGTACGATGAGATCAATATTTTCGGAATAGATGTAGGATTTAATATTTATTTGCCTTAAGATCTAAAAATCTTTGAAGACCTCAATTCTTTTATGAATTGGGGTCTTATCATTAAAGCACAACCAAACGCAAACTATTTGCCTTCCAGGTAATTTGCATGCTCAATGCTCCCCAACCTAAAACGACTATTGATTTTATTCAACTTGTCCCACTCATTTTCCATTCGACAAAAGAAAGACGGAAAGTAGTTCTCCTGAGAATTGAAGTTTTTTGAGTTAGGATCTAAAGAATTATTGGTCCCGCTTTCCATTAGCATTGCATTCTTTAATTGGCTATAACGGTAAAGGTATGACGTATCCGTTTGGCTGCTTTCCTGTCCATAGATAAGAACAAATGAAAATACCGTAAGAAATATGCTAAGTATCAAAGACCTCATTTACACTAGGTTTTTCTTTTCTTCTTCTTCGCAGCGGGAAACAATACATTATTCAAGATCAGTCTATATCCGGGTGAATTAGGATGTAGATTGAGATCAGTTTCCGGATCGCCTACATAATGTCTGTAATCTTCAGGATCATGACCGCCATAAAAAGTCCATGTCCCTTCATGTAACTTTCCATGAATGTACCTTACCTCATCCACCGACTTACTTTCCCCTAGAATCAGAGCACTTGATTTCAATAGGCTTTTCTTATATGCAGTAGCCTGCCCCATAAATCCTTTAACAACTTGCGTGTGATTTTGTGTAAGCATGGTTGGAACAGGGTCCCATTTGGCAGAAAACTCAAAAAGGCTGAAGTAGTCTTGATCTGCCGGCATTTTCCTATCGTGGGTATTATCGATATTCGAATGCTCATATTCCAAAGGATTTTGAGATACTCTAAAGTTTTCAAAAGCCAAGCATTGACTGTAATCCAATTTACTCTGATAATCGCTATCGGCTGGATCTCCGTCATACATTGACTCACAAATATCGAGTCCTTCAGCTGCCAAGGCTATATCATAGGTATCAGTAGCCGAACACATCGCAAACAAAAATCCTCCACCGACCAAATACTCTTTTATTTTCTTAGCAACAGACAGTTTGAGTTGAGACACTTTCGAAAATCCCAGTTCACCGGCCAATTGTTCCATTCTCTGTTGATTGTCTCTATACCATGCCCTATCCTTATAGGACTTATAAAATTTCCCATATTGCCCGGTAAAATCCTCATGATGGAGATGAAGCCAATCATATTTAGCCAACTGATTGCCCATTACTTCCTTATCGTAAACTTCATCGTAAGGTATTTCAGCATAGGTCAGAACTAGTGTTACAGCATCGTCCCAGGGCTGAATTTTTTCTCCACGTGCGTTGACCGTAGGTGTGTACACGGCAATTTTCGGAGGGACTTCAAGCTTCATAGCTTCCTGATTGATTTCGGGATCCGCTATTTCAGAAAGGATAGAATTAAACTGTACATTGGGGATTACCTCATAGGAAACATCGCGTATTTTACACTCCTTCTCAATCAAAGCATTGTGCTGAAAAGCAAAGCTACCCCCCCTATAATTCAACAACCACCATGCTTCTACCCCTTGTTCAAGCACCCAATAAGTAATACCATAAGCTTTGAGGTGGTTGGACTGATGTTCATCCATAGGGACAACCATATAAGATGCATGTGAATAAAAAGCTAAACACATGAAACTACATATTAAAACGATGATCCTCATTCTACATTTTTTAACTTTAACTTCTCGCTCCGTGAAAATATTATACAAATATCGCACCCAATCAACTTGAAGGAGATATTTTAGCACATCAGAAAAAGATTCTACTAATTTAGTCGTTAAATCCATGCTTCTCTGTCATTTTGGAGGGGTTATTGTTATAAACTTGAGTAAAATTCTGAATTTGAGCAATATAGAATGGCAATCATCCATAGGTCTGTTAATTGTTTGCTTCCTGATCGCACTGGTATTTACAGGAATACTGTATTTTAGAAATAGAACATTTAGTGAACAAGCTCCAGCCGTTCGAATGCTTCTGCCACTTCTAAGATTTCTTGGCATATTTGGTATTTTATTGTTGCTTTTAGATCCTTTGATCAAGACAATATCCAATGATGAGATTAAGCCCATATTGTTAATCGCACAAGATGCATCTCAATCTATAGCAGCTCGATTCGATACTACCGAAGTAAGAAAACTGATCGAAAAAGTTGAAGATTCAGAACTTAGTGGCAAATACGACATCCATACCCTTAGTTTTTCTGATAACATAGAAAACGGAACTAACTATAGGTTTTCCGGAGAAAGTACAGATCTCTCTATGTTGATGAATTATATAGATGATCAATACCAGGGGAGAAATCTATCTGCTACCCTACTCTTAAGCGATGGAATATTTAATCAAGGGTCTCATCCGTTTTATTCCGTTGGTAAATTAAGTGCCCCTATTTTCTCGATGGCTTTAGGTGATACTACTCAGGAAAAGGACTTGCGATTGGTCGATGTCTTTCACAACGAAACCAATCTTCTGGGAGATGATTTTGAGGTACAACTCGACTGGCAAGCACATTATTTGAGCGGTGAAAAGAGTAAACTTCAGATTAGGCGTATTAGTCCGTCTCCTAAAAAGATATTCGAAAAGAATCTAAGCATCTCTAGTAATGATAATTTCAAAAGTGAGAGAATTGAGATATCTGGTGAAATCGAAGGTCTTCATCATTATCGTGCTATTCTCAATACTATAGATGGAGAAAAAAATACCAGTAATAATGTCAAGGATTTTTACATCGAAATCATCGATTCTAAGGTGGAAATTCTACTTCTTGCCAGAGCACCCCACCCTGACCTCGGCATGTTTGAAAGGATTGTATCCAATAGTAAGAACTACAAACTCAATATCATCTATGAAAAGAATTTGTCGGAAGTAACGGAAAATAAATACGATCTTATAGTATATCATGATCTTCCCAGTAGTAACCCAAAATTGAAGTCCCACTTCGAAAGAGTTAAGAAAATGAAAATTCCCTATCTCTTTGTTCTCGGTCCCAGGAGTGACATAGCGCTGTTTAATGAATGGCAACAAGTGGTAGATGTGAAGCGAAAGAGCAAACAGATTAATCTTGTCCAAGGAAAGATCAATGATGACTTCCAAGCCTTCGAACTTAACGAATTGGAGGCATTCCCATGGAATTCTTCACCACCTATCAGCAGTATTTTTGGGGACTTCAGTTTAAATCTAGGTGGTCAATCTCTATTAAATCAGAAAATAGGTCAGGTTGAAACGGAATACCCCCTGATTGCTATCAATGATAAACCTGTTCGTCATGGTGTCCTAACCGGGGTGAACTGGTGGAAACTTAGAATGTTCGAGTATCTCAGTAATCAGGAACAAGTAAAAATAGACTTATTATTTACTAAGTTGTTTCAGTATTTATCCTTGAAAGAGGATAAGAGACCTTTGGTGGTCAAATCAAGCAAAAAGCTGTATAACTCCAACGAATCAATTGTCTTAAATGCGATTTTGCGAAATGACAATTATGAACCGGTCAACAAAGCCGATCTTCGTTTGAGTATCAAAAATCAAGAGGGAAAAGTCTACGAGTTTTTAATGGACCGTGAAAAAGATACTTATAGACTTGATATTGGTAGTTTGCCAGCTTCCAACTACTCTTATTCCGCAAGTACGGAGTACAACAAGAAAAAGTATTCTGCTGCAGGAAAATTTAGTATTCAGAATGTTCAATTGGAAAGCAATCTTCTTCAAGCTAATCACAGACTGTTGAAACAACTATCTGAAGGAACTGGTGGAGAAACTTTTTATGCCGACCAATCAGATCAAATGATCGAAAAACTACAAAGTGAAGAAATGGGAAAGGTTCTTCTAGCGGAAAACATTCGACTAAGTCAGCTTATTGATAAGAAATGGATTCTTTTTGCACTGGCCTTTCTTCTGTTTGTCGAATGGATCATTCGAAAATATTTCGGTTCATACTGAATTCCATCAAATTTGTTCGGACACTTTGGAAAATACTAAAATATTAGTATATTCCAACGTATTAATTTGCACTACCTATGCCCGAACTGGTTACAATACCTGCTTTTAGACTCTTGATATGCTGTCTTCTTGGATATGGAGTAGCTCATTATATGGATTTGACACATAGTGATTCAGTCTTACTGGCTTGTTGTCTTGTTGGTTTTATTGGATGTTTGACGCATTATCTTCTTCGAAAACCCGGGATGAGTTCGCCATATGCCACACTGGTTTTTTGTTTGCTTTTAGTTTTTTCCTTTGTCATTAGATATTCGATTAAGGAGACTGGGAAAATAGACTTTGAGGATTTGTCCACTTTAGACAAATTCCATCTTAATTTTCTCGAATCCAGTCAAAAAGGACAGGTCTTTGAGCATACTTTTTATCTTAATTCTAGAACACTTAAGTACAAAAAGGTTTTGCTCTACAGCAAAGAAAAGATTCTATGGAAATGCGGAGATAACATAGAATTCAGGGGTCAATTGAGAGAATTTGAAAAACCAGTCTTCAAGGATCAGTTTGATTATTCTAAATACATGGAAAATAATGGAATCGTAGCATCAGGTTTCATAAACAAGGGCGAATTTACCCTGTTATGTAATACAATTGGTTTACGAGAGTGGCCTTTTCTCTTTAAAGACCGATTACTACAATCCATCAATAAAAATATTAAGAATACCAATATCAAGGCAATTGCTCAATCCCTTATTCTCGGTCATAAAAAGAACTTGAATAAGGCATTGAGAAAAAAATTCGTCGAAAATGGAGTAATGCATGTTTTGGCCATATCTGGTATGCACATGGGAGTGTTAGCAGGGTTAATTCTTTTCTTACTTCGAAAGCTCCTTCCCTACAGAAAACAAAAGCCCTTAGTACTTTTGATAACAATTGGTTTGTTATCAGCCTATTGTGCAATCACAGGATTTCCGGCGAGTGCGGTTAGAGCATTAGTGATGATATCTCTTTTTCTTATTGGAAAGACCATTATGGTTTCGCAATCCAGTTTTAACATCATATTCTTTACTGCACTTGTCATGCTTATCTATGACCCTAATCTGATGTTTGATATTGGCTTCCAATTGAGTTTTATGGCGGTACTATCTATCGTCTATTTCTATCCTATTCTAACTTCCTTCATGAGTTTCGAAAACGAGATTCTCAGGATCATTTGGTCCCTTGTTTCAGTTGGGGTTTCGGCGCAAATAGGTACGTTTGGTATTAGCTTATATTACTTTGATACTTTCTCTCCATGGTTTTGGTTGCTTGGAATACCCGCTTCTATCCTTTCCTCTTTAGGAATGGTACTTGGAATGTTAATGTTTTTTGCCGAGGTCATAAGTAGCATTGCGGCTTATTACTTTGGTGTTTTATTGGAAGGAATATTGCAGTTTTTTCTTTATATTTTGGACATTGCTTATTCCCTTAGTTGGCATCATTTCGAAAATATTTTTTGGACTAATCTGAATTTGTGTTTGTATTACTCCGCCGCAATTAGCTTGGCCTATTACTTTCATACCAGATCATTCCGAACCTTAGTTTTGAGCCTTACATTTATTTTGACAATCTCCATCGTTCAGCTCAATGATCGATTAAAGAAAAATACAGCAATTGAAATATGTGAATTAAATATTGATGCCAAAAAAGCATTTGAGATTCATTACAATAATACTGCGGTATTGATCAATCCGGATCTTTTACCCACCTCGGAAATTTCTCTTTGTCTTAAGACCAGAAGAAAAAGAAATAGAATTAAAAGACATATAAATCTTCCTATGAATAAAGAAATCAGTGTCAATCAATTTTTGAGCTTTAGAAATAATAAAATATATCTGAGACCCAATACCAAGTTCAATTATATCAGGGGATATGAAGTAAGAAAAATAATGACCAACTCATAAACAGATCAAATCGTAATTATGAAAACAGACCAAATTAAAAACACATTTCATCTAAGCAACCGTGAAAAAAAGACGATTCTGGCATTCTTGATTTTGATTTTCTCTATCAATATCATTGGGTTTTGGTTAGAGAAAGACCCTGAAGTCATAATGCTGAATTCGGAAAATGGAATTTCACTAGATTCTTTGAGTTTGCTTACTCAAGACAAACCACATTCTTTGGCTCATATTAAGCACTCGGATCAATCAGTAAAAACGCAAAAAAGAAAGAGTAATAGTGCTCCTGTATCAGGAGTTCAGAAATTTCCACCTAAAAGAGAAACCAGCCACGAGAAACCATTGAAGCCTTTGGCAAAACCAGTAAATAATAAATCAACAGTAAAAAAGGAATTTTCGATAAGAGACTCATTCGACCCTAATTCTACCTCTTTGAATGACATGATAGATTTGGGTATTCCAAAATACATCGCTCAAAATATCTTCAATTATAGAGAGAGTGGCGGGCGATTCAAGTCCAGGAAAGACTTATTAAAAATGTATACCATCGATGAAAGGCAATACCAATTGCTTGAAAAACATATTAGTATCACATCACCAGATAAGCTTAGGAGTAATTTAATCATAGATGTCAATAAAGCTGATCAAAAGGATTGGGAAAGCTTGAAAGGAATAGGTCCATTTTACGCCCAAAAAATACTACGTTTTCGCAATAAGCTCGGTGGTTTCTATTCTATAAATCAAATCAAAGAAACTTGGGATTTGCCAGAAGAACTAATCGAAGAGAACATGGAATTCCTTCAAATAAAAGCAGAACCAAGAAAATTCGATCTTAAAGAAACCAACTTTAAAGAACTTATAGCTCATCCCTATATCAACAAAAGAGAAACCAAACTTCTGCTAAAACTTAGAGATATTACGGATAAAATCGACGAGCGAGTTTTCATCGATATCTTTGGAACAGATAAATGGAGTGTTATGAAAAACTATTTGGAATATTAGTATTAAGAATTCAGCACATCGTCTACATCATAAGTTGAGCCAATAGTAATGCTGGTTCTCTGATGAAGTGATTCCGCCTTAAGGCTCAAAATAGGAATTCCGTCATCATTGATCGCCTTACCTCCTGCTTGCTCAATTAAAAATGAAAGTGGATTGCATTCATACATCAAGCGTAACTTTCCATTGGGATGACTATCCTTTAAACCAGGATAAATAAATACCCCTCCTCTGAGCAGAACCCTATGCACATCAGCAACCATAGATCCAACAAACCTCAAAGAATCATGGTTTTCTTTTCTTTTGTCAACATACCTTCTGATATGATCCGGAAACAAATGGTAATATCCCTGATTAATAGAATATCCTCCTCTTTCTGGAATCGTAATGTTCGGATGAGAAAGACAGAATTCTCCTATGGAAGGATACAACGTAAATCCGTTAACTCCTGCTCCTGTAGTATATACCATCATTGTCGAAGTACCATATAGTATATACCCCGAAGCAACCTGCTCTAATCCCTGCTGAAGAAAATCGTCAAGATCGCAAGGCTTATTTACATCCGATTTTCTCTTCAGAACGGAAAAAATTGTTCCAATAGAAATATTGACATCAATATTGCTGGAACCATCCAAAGGATCAAAAATGACCAGATACTTTGACTTCTGCCCTCTTTTGCCTCGGAATGCTACAAAATCGTCTTCCTCTTCAGAAGCAAATCCACAACATTCTTCACATCCTTGAAGAATTCTCTTGAACCAATCATTGGCATATACATCCAGTTTTTGCTGATCCTCTCCGCTGTGATTAGAGCTGTGATTGGTTCCCAAGATTCCTACCAATCCAGCACGATTCACAACCCTCGCTACAATTTTAGATGCAATGGAAATGTCTCTTAGAACAGCCGACAACTCTCCGGTGGCATCAGTGTGCTCTTTTTGCTTATCTTGAATGAACTCCCCAAGAGTCGTCAATACGGGCATATTATATTGTTTTAATTTGAGATAAAGATAGTATCATTGCAGGAACTCTAAAAATTGCATCCAACTAAATCAAAAAACTCCTGTTATAAAAAAAAAGTCTTTTGAAACAGCTAGCATATCTCAATAAATATTTGTGGAAGTACAAGTGGTATTTGCTTGGAGGTATTGTCTTTTTAATAGGGTCTAATTATCTTAAAACCCTTCAACCCGTCATAGTCCGGTGGGCCTTTGATTTTACTAGTGAACTCCTAGATCGTTATAGCTCTGTAGACGCTGAAGGTTTTGATATCTGGGGCATCGAAAGTAGAAAACTGATGCAATATGCCATCTATATCATAGGATTGACCATAGCTGGAGGAATTCTACTTTTCCTTACGAGACAAACCATGATAGTCATGTCACGGCTAATAGAAAGAGATCTCAGAAATGAGCTATATCAGCACTATAATATACTGGATCAGAAGTTTTACAAAAGCAATAATACCGGTGATCTGATGTCGAGAATTACCGAGGATGTGGCAAAAGTTAGAATGTATCTGGGGCCTGGAATCATGTATACTGTTAATCTGGTTTCTGTATTTATACTGGTAATATACTCCATGTTGTCCGTTAGTGTCGAATTAACGCTATATGTACTAACGCCTCTTCCGCTTTTGAGTATCTCCATCTACTATGTCTCCAACTTGATTAATAAGCACAGCGCGAAAATTCAAAAACAACTGAGTTACCTGACCACTTTAAGCCAAGAAATCTACAGTGGAATTAGGGTGATCAAATCCTTTAATCAGGAAAAATCTATGTTTGGTTATTTTGACGAAGAAACCGAAAGCTATAAGTCAAAGAATCTTACTTTGGCCCGTATTCGAGCCATGTTCTTCCCCTTGATGATTCTGCTTATTGGAACCAGCACAATTATATGTATCTACAAGGGAGGACTTCTGGTACAACAGGGAGTTATAACGACTGGAAACATTGCCGAGTTCATCATATATGTCAACATGCTTAGTTGGCCAATGACCGCTATCGGATGGATTGCCTCCTTAGTGCAAGAAGCAGCAGCCTCACAGGAGAGAATAAATCAGTTTCTGAAAACAGAACCTGATACCTATATCGAAGAAGAAAACAAAACCATCCCGGATATAAAGGGTAAAATAGAATTTAGAAATGTCAGTTTTACTTATCCGGAAACAGGTATTAAGGCTTTGGACGAGATGAATTTTACGATTAATGAAGGAGATCGTGTTTTAATTCTCGGAAGAACTGGCTCAGGTAAGTCCACCATTTTTGATCTAATTATGGGCATTTATCCTCAAACGAATGGGGAGATTCTAATCGATAATATGCCTTTGGAATCCTATAATTTGGGAATGATTAGAAAACAAATTGCCTTCGTTCCACAAGATGTATTTCTATTCTCGAATACAATTAAAGAAAATATTGCATTTGGCCTGAAATCCGTTCCCGACCAAGCCGTTATTTCTGAATTCGCCACGCTCAGTGCGATTGACAAAGAAATACAGCTTTTTAAGGAGGGCTATGACACCTTAGTTGGTGAGAGAGGCGTGACCTTAAGTGGAGGGCAAAAACAGAGGATTTCACTCGCAAGATCTCTAATCACTGATCCGCAAGTTGTTATTCTGGATGACACTTTTTCCGCAATAGATGCTCATGCAGAAGCTACTATTATTCAACATATAGATGAGAAGCTAAGGAACCGAACTTGCATCATTTCCGCGCATCGCGTATACCCTCATCTGAGATTTGATCAAATTTTCGTTCTAGAGGATGGAAAAATAACAGAAAGAGGTAATCACTCGGAACTTTCGGTTGCCGGAGGGTACTATCAGGAAATATATGAAAAACAGCGCAGGGAAGAGCTAAACGCTGATAGAGTATAAAAAAATACCTGTTTATCAGTATTTTGAGTTAAATTTGTTGAAATAGTTGATTTAAAAGGTGAATTGTGGAAAATAATAGAGGTAACAATGTGAGGGGTATTTTCAAAGAAAGTCAATGCGGGAAAACGCAGGACGTATTTTTTTGATGTACGAGAAACGAAGGGAGGAGATTACTACATTACGCTTACAGAGAGTACCAAAAAATTCAATGCTGATGGCTATGACCGCCACAAAATCTTTCTCTATAAAGAGGATTTCAACAGATTCATCAAAGGTTTAGAAGAAACTATATCCCACATAAAAACAGAGCTCCTTCCGGAGTATGATTATGAAGAGTATGATCGCCTTCATGAAGAATACGAAAATGAAAGGAAAGCTTCTGAAAATGATGGAGATTCTGAAGGAGAAGATATTTCCTGGTAGAGTTTCTACTAATTAATCTACACTTTTTATACCCAATCTTTTTTGTGTATCTACTTTATCCAAAATGAATCGGGCATAAACTAAAACTGCCTTCTGATATCAGAAGGCAGTAAAGTCAAATTAATAAGACTGGGTTATAAAATAGTCTTATAATTTAATTATTCTTTTTACTAACTGTTCATTTTTGGTGTTAGTAATTTTAACCAGATAAGTTCCTGAACTAAAAGTATTCATAGGAATCTCATCAGATAATTTCATAGTATTGAATACTTCTTTCTGATAAATAACTTGTCCGAGATTATTGAACAACTCAAGTGTTAGATCTTGTCTTTCTAATAACTCTAATTTTAAGTTAAGTCTGTTCTCAACAGGATTTGGATAACTTACAAAGTTCTTTACTCCCTGTATCTCATTATTGCTTTCTACTAAATCAATATCGAAACACTCCACAATCTCACATCCTCCATTATCCGTAACACTAACACAACAGTTGCCTGCTTCCAAATTCTCGACTATTGCTGTAGTTTCAGACGTACAAGACCACGCATAGGTCCAAGGCTCAACACCTCCGTTGGCGATACAAGTAGCTGTACCGTTACCAGAACCGTCGTCTCCTGTAGTAGATACACCAGCTGTCAAAGCCACTGCAGGCTCCATAATTTCAATGGATAAGAACTCAGAACAGTTATTAGCATCTTCAACACTAATTGAATACATACCTGGTTCTAATTCCGTGATATCTTCTGTTTCTGCCTCGAATCCGTTAGGCCCTATCCAACTATAGGTAAAAGGCATTTGGCCACCATCAATACTTAAATCAATAGAACCGTCATTATCTCCTTTACACACTACATCTGTTTCTTCAAAGCTAAGAGTGAATGAAGCTACCTCTTCGATCGAAATATTTGTAAAAGTCTTTTCACAAGAAAGATCATCCGTAACTGTCACCGAAAGCGTAATAGGTGCATTATCAATAACAATAGGAGAACCCATCATACCATTGCTCCATTCAATACTATAAGGAGCGTCTCCTCCAGTTGGCGTCAAACTAACTGTAACATCACCAGTTTCGCAATCTCCTTGCTGATCGATAGTAGCTAGAATTTCATCGTTTTGCGTGACTTCTATATCTTCCAAGATCAATTCTTCATTATTGCTATCTGTTATCGTTACGGTATACAAGCCAGCAGGAATACCTATTCTATCCTCAGTAACTGGTCCGTCTTCCCACTCAAAGAAATACGGTGGAACACCCGATCGAACATCCAAATCTATAGATCCGGTAGATTCTCCAAAACAATCAATATTGGTGGTATTAATATCGGCAACAGGTCTACACTCTACGTTAACTGCGCCGTTTCTAAGAATTCCATATTCCGTATAAACCGTTAAGTCTATAATGGCATTGAAATCTCCTTCCTCCAAAACCAAATCGGCACTGGAACCACAATTCATTAAATTGTCGAAATTAAAACGCAAGAACATGGTTCTATCCAGCACATCCGTAGGTATAAGATCGGACTCTTCCCACAATACGGTGATCAATCCATTGTTTTCATTAACATTCAATCCGGAACTGAAGTGCGGATTATCAAATCCTGTATAAGTCAACTTAGTTTGATCATAAGTAACTCTAAAAAAGATAGCTATTAAACCCTCTAAGTCCTCCACATATACGGGAACATCAACAGAACTCACCTCGCCAATATCTACTTGATCTACTTCAATAATTCCACGAGTACATTCAGTTCTGACTTCACCATCAAAATAATTGGTGGCTGACATAACTACATTTCCGTCGTCATCCACGACGAAGGTTTCTTTATCTTCAATATTTCCTTCAAAGACAATAGCATCGTTGGATCTACATCCGTCTTTAATTCTAAATTTCAAATCGACAAACTCAACACGAAAATCTGTTAAACCCATCAAAGTGCCATCAGACCAAGTAACTCCTATCTGTCCATTGGCTAGATCAGTGGTGTCCAAATTCAATGCAGGATCGAATAAATTTTCGAATCCTTCATAAACTAACTTATTCGTATTAAAGGTGATCGGAAAAGAAAATGATGTTACATCTCGAGCTCGTGTGGCGAATAAAGTTACAGAAACTACATCACCTATGTCACCTGCTCCATCTTCGACTCTCATCTCAACTTGAGAAAAAACATCCAAGGAGAGTACTATAAATAATAATCCTATTACAATTCTATTCATTGGGAATGATTTTAATTTACAACGCCTGAAACCCTTATAGCGATGTCTATGAATTAAAAATATTTACAATTCTTTCGATATATTTCAAGGCACAAATTTAGTAAAAAATGCCGTTTCGGAATGTCAATTCCTTTAAATGTACTTCGACTCCGAAAACGGCATATGGGACAAACAAACTTAATGCTATTCTTAATTTATATCTATTTGATTACCATCATTCTTTTTGATTCTATGTAAGACCCTGATCTAAACTGATAGATTAATACCCCATCAGCTCCCAGATCTCCTGAGTCTATAACTATACTATTCTTTCCTTTTTTGAAATAGTCCACTCTTTCCCAAAGCTTTTTACCTGCTAAGTCGAATATCTCAATGCTGGCAACATCATCCTTGGGCATTACAAACCCAATACTTGTTCTATCACTTAAAGGATTTGGAATATTCTGCAAGAGAACATACTTCTCTGATTGATGAACACCTTCAAACTCCAATCCTAGACTGCTTCTGTTGCCATGGTCGTAATACACTTCATTGACTAATCCTTGTCTTAATTGAATAATTTCAGATAGTGTGCTTTTCTCAGCACCAATTATTTCAAATTCCAACTGGAATTGATCTTCTCCTGATAACTCTTCGCTCATCCAAGCAACTTGAATGCTTGTGTTACTGCCATTTTGCTCAATTCGTATCTCATTGTCATTGGCAGTTCCACCAATATATTTCACATCGCCGGCTTTTATTCCAATAACATCTAAACCAAACTGCATACCTTGTAAAACTTCATCGCTTTGGAAGTCCAGTACAAAAGAACCAGCGTTACCAGGATATAATTCTTGATCATCAACCGAAAGCAATACTTCTCCTCTTTCCGTTCCTTCCTGAATGAATGCACTTCGATCCACATCTCCCTTTTTCACCGCTATGAAATCCACATCTGAAACATCTCTGTTCAATTGAATTCGGGCATAATTCGGATAGGTTTCGATCCAAGGATTGTATTGATCCGGAAATACATAGTCTTGAGGAATAAAAGTCCAATTAATACCTCCAGAGAACTCAGAGATGATTCGAAGTATCATCTGTCTCATTTCTATGATATCAATGGTTGAAATTTTACCATCTTCATTGACATCAGCGGCAATCATTTGATACGGACTATCTAATGAGTCCAACTTTAGAATATGGCTCCTCACCAAAATCATATCCAATACAGAGACACCCTCGTCTTGACGTCCACCCCTGTTCATTCGAATCTCATACATATTACCAATAGAAAGCGAGTCAATCTCGTAATGACCAAACATATCTTCGGCGTACATATTATTGTTAACATAAACCTCTAAATCGTCCACCATGGAGCCATTTTCGGTCTTGACATCACCTTGAATTGAGGCTAGAGTTGGATGATTCGATCCGCCATCACAATAATCATCATTATCCTGTAAGACAAGATTGGTCTGACAATAAGCTACATTACCATCTGCATCCTCTACTATGAAGTTGACCGTTTGAATCGGAGAGTCTTCCAAATCATTGCAATCAAACGTCAGGCATTCTTCTCTGTTTCCTACAGGATTGAGTTGCTCATCCAAGCGCTGAATATAGAATTGAAGATTCTGAGTAAACGTACAGTTGTCCGTAGATCCCCTATCAAATACTTCCGCACAAATCTGCGCAATACCGGTAGATTTTAAGTTGATCGCGTAACCATTCCCACATACTGCCAGTGGATTCTTTCTATCTCTTACTGTAATACTAACTGTCTTCTCAATACTATTACCACATGCATCAGTAGCAGTAAAAGTCACCATAGTTTCACCCTTAGGATAATATCCACTCGCGTTGGCATTTTGCGTAATGGCAAAAGGTGAATTATTTCGAACGGTAACTTGAGTGCAGTCATCAAAGGCAATCGCCTCTATGGAAACATAGGCTTCACATGCAGGAACATTGGTAGTGATATCTACGACCGCATTGAAAACTTCCAACTCAGGAGCTTCATCATCTCTAATCCAAATGGTCTGGACATAACTCGTATCTAAATCTGAACACCAATCAACGATATTCCAAGTCCTGCGCACTTTATAACTTCCAGGTCCACATACTTGGTAAGTTCTATCTGTCATATTGATTCCCAGATGCTCACAGTCCTCATCACTAATCCTTGGCCTGTCGTAGAATAATGACCCATTATTATAGTGGATGAGATCACCTGGTGCAGTACTTATCGCACCTTGAGAACATGGAATAGTCAGATCTGATGGCCATTCTATAGTAATATCGGTAGAGTCCACCACTGTAATGATCTGATCGCACTCATCTGTATAAGTAATGTCGTCTGCCGTGCCAGGAATTCCATCTGCACCTGCAACTGTTTTTTCAACTCTCCATGTCCTTGTAATCACCTGTGCTGGACATGATGCATGGCTGGAAGCATCAACAAAATCTACGTTCAAATTTTGACATCTACCATCCACGTCCGGCAATCCGCCTGTATTTTCCGGATCTTCAATGTCCACTAAACAGCTGACCGTAACGTCCGGAGGACAAATAATAATCGGTGGTGCTTTATCTTCCACGTACACATTAGCCCAACAAGTGTTCGAATTGCCATAAATGTCCGTCACTCTTAAGTGGACCTTATTTATTCCAAGATCTCGACATCTAAATGTAACGCAATCTCTATATCTGCTATCATCCTCTCCATCTTTCTTGATTTCGTATCTATCAATTGCGCAGTTATCCGTAGAATTATCGTCGAATGTAGTGTAACATATTTCTGCAAAGCCACTATTGGTCAAAGTCACATTGGTATTTTGATCACATACTGCGCTCGGCGCTATTGGATCAAAGACTTCAATCATGTAGGAGCAGGTATCACTATTTCCACAAGCATCGAATGCTTCAAAAAAGACACGATACTTACCGGGCCCAACTCTACTGCGGGTTATGATATTATCGTTCTCATCGTAGACTGTTCTGTTATAAGTAGGATTAGGATCACAATTATCTGAAATATCAGGAACAGTGTTCGGAATTCTAATCTCGCAGTTCCTGCTGTTATGACTTAGTTGAAGTACCTGATCATCTGGACATATGATTGTTGGATTAATAGTGTCAACGACTTTAATAGTTTGAACATACTCAAAAACCGTATCCGTATCGCACCAATCATAAATCTTCCAATTTCTCAAAATTTTGAAAGATCCTGGCGAGCATATATCGTAAAACTCATCATTAAACCCATCAGCTAACTGTCGACAATCAGCGCTATAACGCGGTCTTGAATATGGCCTTGCCAAACTATCCGGATGCAAAGCATCCAAATCTTGAATACAATCTAAATCAAGATCTCTAGGCCATGTAATTACGACCCTATTTTGATCCTCTATTGTGATTATTTGCTCGCATTCATCGGAATTTCCTTGTTTGTCACGAACGACCCACGTACGGGTTACCGTTCCGACTCCACAAGCATTGAGATCTTCTCTATCCGAATAAGAATACCTTAGAGTATCACAATTATCCATGGCCGTTGGGACACCTGTTACAGAAGTGTCTCTTGAATCGGTACAATGGATAGTAATGTTATCCGGACAAGTTATTTCAGGAGCTATTTTATCTTCTACATGTACGTACCCCCAACAACTGTTGCCCGTGCTGTTATTCGTAACCTCAGCAAAATAGGTTCCAACACAAGTGACAATATTATTGGCTACAATATTACTATCTAAATCTTTAACGACTATGGAATAGGCTCCCGGTGTCATACATTGATCCGCAGCTTGGACCATACTTACCGTTATCTCTACTTCACAATCTGCTCCCAATCCAACATTGATATTGGTAATACAAGCAACATTAGGATCATCGTCGATTGTGACCATCTGTTCGACTGACTGAATACAACCAGGTTCCGTAACACCAGGACCAGGACTTCCATCAGCATCGAATTCATACTCCACTGTAGCAATACCAGGCCCTATGCCTGCCGGGTCAAAGAAATCATTGACCACATTATTAATATAGAATACTCCGGTTCCGGACTGATCAGCATCACCCTGTAATGTAAATGCTGGTGTCTGGGTACAAACATAATCTGCCAGATTTAATATGACAGGATTAGGATAAAAACAGGTATTACCTTGAGTTAGAACTGTACTTCCATCTGTGACCTGAACTTCATAACCAATTGCATCGGTATGAACCCCATCTAGAAAGTAATCACTTAGTCCTCCACCAGTAACGACTTCTCTCAACTGAGTTCCCAATGGGACCAATTGTGTAGATTGAGCCGACATCGGAGTTAAGGGTTGAAACAATCCAATGTTTGCGCTAACTGTCCAAATAACTCCGGACGGTCCGGAAACCATAATGGATTCATCAAACTGCCCGTCAAATAAATTAGTAGCATTATTACGGCAACTGCAGGGGTCAGATATTTCTACATCGCAGTCGCCAGTAATAAGCTCAACGGGAATTTTATCACTAAAACAATTCTTATATGCTATAGCGGCATAATAAGTATGTATATCTTCTTCTGGATTAAATTGTGCTGTACCTACGGGATTATACTTATTTCCTGTTGCTACCGGGTTCGAATAATCCTCGTCATCAATTTCGAACCAAAGTATTTCACCACCTATGCCACTATTTACAGGAAAACAAACACCCGTTTCGGGTTCGATTAACTGACCAGGCCCTGTCACTTCTGTAGAAAAAGTGCCAAAGTCGTCATGGGCTTTACCAGTGATGACGAAAAAGTATGTATTACATTGCTCAAGATTGATATCCTCAATCGCAGATAATCCAACCTGGGTACCATCATCATTATACGCGATACAGTTATTAAAGGGATTTGAAGGATCGAATTGGTCTCGGTAAATACTGATCACCCCATCCCAATTCTCTTGTTCATTTAAGAAACTATAATTCCCAGTTTCATTAACTGTAAAGGCTTTAGCCACGTAGGCTACACTTTCCGTAGTTCTTAGAATGGTACAGTCCTCCGTCCTATTCCACCACTGAGATGAAAAATCTTCTTCCACTCCTTCCAGATTAATTGCTTTTTCCTCCGGAGCTCCGATTGCCGAGGCCATCAAGCCAGAAAATTTGCTAGGATCGAAATCTTTACATAGACTACTACCCATAACAAATGGTTCCTTCTCAAAATCCCCAAAATCAACTTCTACCTCGAAAGATTCTTGACAACTTGGGTCATCAATTAACCTTACGACTATCTCGTAGTTGGCTTGACTAAGGTTTGTTCTTAAAGGTGATAAGCCAAAGCTTGATCCACCATCGAAAGAGTACTCTATTCTCGATGAAGAAGCAGCTCGAATGGTAATTGAACCATCGTTGGATACATCACATGTCTCATGTGATACAATCACGTCCTCTACCTGTAGATCGCACAGGAATTCTAGTAAGTTGGAATTGTTGGAATTGACTGAAGGATTTTCAGCCGCTTTGGTTATACCCGTAAAGTGTAGGCATAATACCAGCAGCCCAATCCTAACCGCTAAGGTTAAAGGCTTGATTAACATAATGTTGCAATTAAGTTCGTAAAAAAATCAGTTCGCTTTAACCAAATGTCAATTGTACTGAGAAAGAAAGTAGAACAAATCTTTAGGTATATCTTATCTTTACCAATCTCAATGCAATTGCATTTGGTAATGAGGGATTGGTAATCATCGAGATAAGCATAAAGTTTAAGAGAAAGTAGTAGTGAAATTTTTCCCTGGATTACACCACTTTTAATACTCTTATTGCGTTCGCCATTCATCGAGGATTTACCAATCCTCTCCTATTTTCAAGCAGTTAATCAATCATCCTAAACAAAGGTCCCATGATTGGAGGGTCTGACCGCTTGGTAGAACAAATATACATTATAATTATTCATATATTAAAATATTTATCATACATTTTTTTAATATATGTTTCGATTTTCGCCAAATCAACAAACATATTATAAATATTTATATTTGTATATTTTTACAAATCTAATCATTATGCATTAATATATATACATTTTGATCATATATTAAAATATAAAAAAAATCTTAATTTGTTCTTACATATTACCTAAAATCATATGTTTAGGTTCGAACACACTAAAAATAAGGCCTATTAGACCAGGATTTAGCACTGAAAGTCTTGTCATATTTTATTCATAACTTGGACTTCATATTTTCACCTTAATTAAAGCCTCGAATTTTTATATGAGTACATTGAAGATTGGCATCATTGCCGAGCGAAAAAATCCACCGGATACCAGAGTGGCAATTACACCAGCTGTCGCGCGAAAAATAATAGACAACTACCCTTACATGGAAATCTTGGTTGAACCCTCTGACAATAGATGTTTTAGCGATGAAGAATATGAAAAGGAAGGAATTAAGTTGTCTACAGACATGGCCAATTGTGATGTACTGATAGGAGTTAAAGAAGTTCCCATAAACCAACTCATTTCAAACAAAACATATTTTTTCTTCTCACATACTATAAAAGAGCAAGTGTACAACAGAGATCTATTAAAAGCTCTGGTAAAGAAAAATATCAAAATGATAGATTACGAAGTGCTCACTGATACTAGAAACAGCAGGGTTATAGCATTTGGTAAGTTTGCCGGTATGGTGGGAGCTCATAATGCCGTATATACCTATCAACAAAGAATGAAAAAGGCCCTTCTGAAGAGAATGAAGGATTACACTTCTTATTCTGAAGCCAAATCACATTACAATACTATCTCACCTGAAAATATTAGAATAGTTCTTACAGGAACGGGGAGAGTAGGACATGGAGCCGCATTAGTTCTAGAAGATATGGGATATCGAAAAGTAGGCGTAGAAGAATTTCTGAACAACAAAAACCAGAAATCAGTTTTTGTACAATTAGGCTGCCAGGATTATGTCAAAAGAATTTCTGACAATGGATTTTCAAAAAGCGAGTTCTTCGAGAATCCAAAGTTGTATAAAAGTGACTTTAAAAAATACCTCGACTCTTGTGACGTTTTTGTCAACGGCGTTTATTGGGATAATGAAGCTCCAACTTTTTTCGACCTCACAGATATGGATAAGCCTTACTTTAATATTCAAGTAATAGCTGATATTACTTGTGATATTGCTCCAATAAGTTCTGTTCCGAGTACGATTAGACCATCAACGATAGAAGATCCGATATATGGTTTTGACCCTAAAACCAATTCCGAAAGCGCGGCTTTTGATCTAAACAATATTGATGTTATGGCCATCGATAACCTACCCAACGAATTGCCTAGGGACGCTTCGGAATCATTCGCCCATCAATTTTACACCCATGTGATGGAGGAGTTAGACAATATAGACAATAGTATTATGCTGGCCAATGCAACTGTTACAGAAAGAGGAGATTTAGGAATGGCTTTTGAGTATCTCAGAGATTTCCTAAATGGCTAAAATGTAGATCTTATCATTCCGGAAATTGAATAAAATGCCCGAACTGATCAAAACATATCGAAGCCCTTTTTATTATCTGAACCTCATCTTTCTTTTAAGTTGTGGGTACATTAATGGTCAAGAATTCTATATAGAACAATTCGGCCCGGACGACGGTCTTCCTAGTTCGGAAACATATCATATTTTGCAGGATTCAGATGGCTATTTTTGGATATGTACTGATAGGGGAATTGTTAAATATGACACCTACGACTTTACCGTCTATGACAATTCAACCCCCGGAATCGATGATCATACCTTTTTCAAAGGCTATGAATTTGGAGATGAAATTTGGTTTACAGCGTATAATCAGACTATTACTATTTATAATAAAAAGACCAAAGTATTTAAGACATTGAAAGAGCATTTGCCTTTCCTCAAGAATTTTGGCCATATTTTTAAAGTTGTTCAATTTAATGATGAATTCTTGGTATATTTTAGAAAGGGGAGTCTAGCAATGAAAACTTCAAGTAGTGGGAATTTTGAACTCATCAATCTAAAAAAAAGCATTTTATCTAAAGAAAAAATAATAACAGATTCTTTTGAAATTACTTCCCTTAATTTGCCTGGCAGTATTAAACTAGTTTTATCAAAATATGGCATAGGCGGTTATCTAGTCGATGACGACGTATATTCAACCCTTGAACTTTCCAATATTAGAAAGAGATACTTCAGTGGTAGTATAAAGACTAAATTCTATTTTAAAAATACGATAGATAGCCTAGAAATTATATCAACTTCCAAAGGTGTTTTCTCCCTTAATAAGAGATCGCTTAACACATTAATCCGCAATATTGGAGTTACAAGTTTAGGTAAAGATTTACATGGCACCTTTTGGATAACAACTCTTAATGAAGGTATCGCTAACACTTCACACCTTATTCAAAACATAGTAAAATTACCAAAGACTAATTCAAAGATAACTGCATTAAATTTAGTAGACAATTATCTAATTGCTGGAACTTCTAAAGGTGACTTCTACATAATTAATCCTAAGAAATCTGTTCTTGACAAAAAATTTGAATTGTCAATCGTTGATTATATATATGAAATGCATAACATTAAAAATAGTCTCTGGATTAATGGATCTGTGAGTCTAACTTATGAAGAAAACATGGGATTCGTTAAAAAGAACATCTTTCTTCCTAGGCCACCGGTGACTTACACCTTTACCTATCCAATTCAAGATAAAATTATTTTACATCACAATTTTCGTGGTCAACGCATAACAAGCCTATGGAATAGTGATGAAAATATTCCAATTCCCCAATTTAGAGAAAACATTAAATCTATTTGTTCTTTTAACAACTCTCATGCATTCATGGCGACTTTAAATGGACTTTATAAATTGGATACAGTCGACTTGTTTTCTCCAAAACTCCTTCCAATTTTTCCTGATACTACAGTCCGAATAAACAAAATTAAAAACGGATCTGATTTCATTGCAATTGCTTCTTCCGGAAGTGGTTTCGCTATTTATAGAAATGAAAAACCTTTTGTTTATAACGGTCCAATATCGAGTCCGCTAATTAATTCAATGGCTTTAGTCGGAGACAGCTTAGTTTACCTAGGGACAAACAAAGGAATTGACAAAATAAAAATGGTTCACTCCGATGATAGCACTGGCTTTGAATACATTTGTACTTATAGTAACATGGATTTATTGCTATCCAATTTTATTTATGATCTTTGTTATTCTAAGAACAAAATATGGTATTCCACCGACGAAGGCTTAGCCTGGTTCAACATTGACGATACCATTCCAATCATTCCCGCACCTAAAATGCACATCGATTATTTCTCTGTTTTGGATTCCATCATTGATGATACCATTAAGGTATTAAGTAATAACTGGAATGATATTGCCATTCACTTCACAGGTATCTCAACCAAAAAGCCAAAAAAGAATTTTTACCGATACATACTTGAGAAAAACAAAATAAAAAGCCCAATTCAATATACTGATTCCAGAGAAGTTCGATTCAATGATTTGAGCTACGGTAATTATGTCTTTTATGTATCCGCACAGAACTATCAAGGTACCTGGTCAGAGTATAAAACTGTCGAGTTTAGAATAAAACCACATCTTTTTCAGACCTTCTGGTTTCTATTTCTATTGGTTTTAGGTTTTCTTGGAGGAGTGTACTTGACATACCGATATAGATTAAGGCAAATTCAAGAAAGAGAGGAAGGAAAGAACAGGATGCTGCAACTAGAGAAGGATTTTAATGATGCGGTATTATCTTCCATCCAAAGTCAAATTAACCCGCATTTTGTCTTTAATGCTCTTCAGTCGATTCAAGGATATATACTTAAGAATGATATCGAAACAGCAAGTGATTATCTGGCCAAATTTTCCAAAATTATGCGTTCCGGCCTTGAATTTTCATCTCTGGAATTTGTTAGCCTAGAAGAGGAAATAGAATTTCTTAATAATTATCTAATCATCGAGAAGTTAAGATTTCCTAACAGGTTCAACTTCAAAATTGTTTACGATTCAGATGTTTTAGAGGAAGGTATTAAAATCCCCCCTCTTGTGCTACAACCGATTATAGAAAATGCAGTCAAACATGCCTTCCTAGAGAACGATGAGCAAAATTTGATTTTAGTCTCATTTGAATATCTGGAGAATAAAAATGTCTTGCGTTCTATTGTAGAAGATAATGGTATTGGTTTTTTTAATACTAAAAGTGTAAATTTTGGTCATGGGCAACATATCTCTAAGGGAATTTCGTTAGTAAATAGGAGGGTAGACTTACTAAAACAAAAGTATGGTCAGGGATCCTATGGTTTATTGAGTCGCCCGAACGAAAGTGGAACCAAAATTGTCATAGAACTACCAATTGCTTAAAATGATAAAAACTGTTATCATCGATGATGAACCTTCGAGCATAGAAACACTGTCCCTACTGCTCGAAAAACACAAAAATGAAATTGAAATATGCGGAAAAGCCCATTCAGTAAATGAAGGAGTAGAAGTCATTCAACACATCAGACCCCAACTCATTTTCCTCGATGTTGAAATGCCTGGAAAAAATGGCTTTGAGTTGCTGAAGGCATTTGAAGACCCGGACTTTAAAGTGATTTTTATTACAGGATATAGTGAATATGCTATTAGCGCTGTTCGATATTCAGCTCTTGATTTTCTATTAAAACCGCTCAATCGGGAAGAATTAGACGATGCAATCCATAGAGCTAAAAAGGAAATTGACAAAAAAGACGATCGACTAAGAGAACTAAAGGAGTTGTACGAACAACAGAAACCAAGGTTTCTAGTTATCCCAGAGAATAATGGATACAAAAGAATCGAATTCAAAAATATTCTTTATATAGAAGCCCAACAGGGTGGTTATTCTACTTTTCACTTTGAAAACGGAAAAAGCTCTCTAGCCGTAAAACCGCTTAGCTATTATGAAAAACTTTTGCCTGAAGAACTCTTCTTCAGAGCCCATAGATCGCATCTTGTACATTTGGAAAAAATAGTCTCGTGGGAGTTGGGACAACGAAATAAAGTGGTACTAACCAATGGAGTTGAACTGGACGTTTCTGTTAGACGAAAAGCAAAACTTAAAAAGATACTTCATGATAACGCTGAGTGAAAAAAAATTAACGTTTAGTTTATTAACTGGTTCAAAGCAACACATTTTCGGTAATTTATACGATATTAGAGTGTAGTCGAGAAATTCGACTCACTTCGCAACGTTAAACTTAAGAACGAAAATCGCTCACGCTTATTGGTAACCACATTAAACCAGTGATTTTAATGTCACGCCCCATTTCTTATTGCCCATCAATCTGACATCTTGAAAAACTATTAGTAGGGAAAACTGCTAATAGTTTTCTTTTTTAGCTATGATTAGTTTCCAGATATCTTAGAACAGCATCCCTCATATCACCCAATTCTTCAGATTTGAAATCTTCTCCCATCAATTTTTTATACAATTCCTGGTACCTTAGGCTTATGCGCTCAACTACTTCATCTGACATGACTGGCATTGATTGTCCCTCCAATCCCTGAAACCCCTCACTCATCAACCATTCCCGGACGAATTCCTTTGATAAATGTTTTTGAGCTCCGCCGTTTTTTTGGATTTCGTGATAAGTATCTCTATAAAAGTATCTGCTACTATCCGGAGTATGTACCTCGTCAATAAGTAATATTTCTCCCTTATGATATCCAAACTCATATTTAGTGTCGACCAAAATCAATCCTTGCTTCTGGGCAATTTCTGTTCCTCTTTGAAAGAGTTCAAGAGCATATTTTTTTAACAATTCGAACTCCTTTGCGCTGACAATCCCTCTTTGTAAAATTTCTTTTTCAGAAATATCTTCGTCATGTCCTTCTTCTGCTTTAGTGGCTGGAGTGATGATCGGAGATGGAAAAGGATCGTTCTCTTTGAGCCCTTCTGGCATTGTAACACCGCATATCTCTCTCCCACCCTCTCTATATATTCGCCAGGCGTGTCCAACCAAGTATCCTCTTACAACCATTTCTAACTTTATCGGCTTACATTTTAATCCAACACTCACGTTTTGGTGAGGAACAGCCAGAAGCCAATTGGAAACAATATCTCCTGTAAGACATAGCATTTTTGCCGCTATTCTGTTCAAAATCTCTCCTTTATAGGGAATCCCTCTGGGCAAAATATGGTCAAATGCAGAAATCCTGTCCGTCGCTGCCATTATCACCATCTCGGGCAACTCATATACATCTCTAACTTTTCCTTCATATAGTTTTTCTCCAAGGCCAAGTTTTAATTGGCTGGACAAAATAGTCTCTTTCATTTCAAAGTTATTTTCTATTAGCTTTGGGTAAATATAAGTGCTTTAAAGAAATATAAATGACTAAGCTTGCTGCTGATCGACCAATTTTAAGATTATTTCAATCCATTAAGGAATTTAGAAGCTCATTCTTTTCAGCTATTTCAGCGTCAATCATTAATAAAGTATTTGATTTAATGCCACCATTTTTAACGGCGTGGCTCATCGATGTAGTTAGTGGATACACCCCAAAATGGATCATTGCATTGGATCTTGGCGAACCATGGAATCAGGTAGTCTTCATAATCGTTCTTACTGTTGCCGTTTTCTTGATCGAAAGCTTCTTTGAATGGAGATACAAAATAGGATTTATGCGGCTTGCTCAAAATGTTCAGCATAAAATCCGTATGGCCTGTTACCAGTCCTTACAAAGAAAGAACATGAACTTCTACAATAGGAATAGAACGGGAAACCTTATGTCCATTCTAAATGATGATATCAATCAATTAGAGAGGTTCTTGAACACGAGCTTTAACGAAATAATACAATTGATAATATTGGTTGTCGTAGCGGGCTTCAGCCTTTGCTCGGAGTCTTTATTACTTGGAATTATTGGTATGGCACCTATTCCTTTTATTGTCTGGGGTAGCATGTACTATCAGAAGAAAGTCGCTCCTCACTACAAAAACGTGCGGGAAGCAGTTGGTTTCCTTGGTAATAGATTGGAGAACAATATTAGCGGAATCATGGTCATAAAAAGTTTTGCTACTGAATCATTCGAACTACAAAGAGTAGAAGACGTATCCAAGCATTATAGAGATAAGAATTTTGATGCCATTAAATGGAATGCCGTTTATATTCCTATAATAAGAGTCCTGATCACCGTAGGATTCGCCAGTACTCTTCTTATAGGGTCCTACTGGGTTCTACAAGATCTTAATGGGTTTTCCTACGGAACCTTGGCTTTTTTCGCAATGATGATTCAACGCTTATTATGGCCTGTTACAGGTCTGGGAAGAATTTTTGATGAATATGAACGTGCTCGCGCTTCATCCAGACGTATCTTCAAAATTATAGATGGAAAAGAATATCTGGAAAACGGAAAAAGTTTATTGGCCCAAGATGAAGACGGTGTTAATATAGAATTTCAAGATGTTTCCTTTTCTTATGATCATCACAATCAGATCATTCGCGATCTAAGCCTTAACATTGCTAAAGGAGAAAAGATAGGAATAGTGGGCAGTACCGGAGCTGGCAAGACCACATTAATTAATCTACTGCTGCGATTCTACGATAAAACAAATGGAAAAATTATTATCGACGGAATACCGGTTGAAAATTATGATTTAGGAGATCTCAGAAAAAATATTGCTCTGGTCAGCCAAGATGTATTTCTATTTCACGGAACCATTAAAGAAAATGTCACCTATGGCCAGGAATACATCGAGGAAGAAGTACTTTGGAACTATCTTAGAAAAGCAAGACTGAAAGAGTTTATCCTAACTTTACCTGATCGGCTTGATACTATCGTTGGAGAACGTGGTTTGAAACTAAGTGGAGGTCAAAAGCAAAGAGTAAGTCTTGTCAGAGCGATGATTAAAAAAGCCAAACTTGTCATTTTAGATGAGGCCACAAGTGCTGTGGATGGCAAAACTGAAGTCGCCTTACAAGAAAATCTGGAAGAATTGTTAACCCATAAAACAGCCATTATCATTGCCCACCGGTTGGGAACAATTATGAATTGTGACCGCATAATAGTTCTTGAAAAAGGAAAAGTACTAGAAAAAGGAACTCATCATGAACTCCTGGAAAATAAAGGGAAATATTACCAATTATGGCAGGCTCAAATTAGAGATTGATAATTTGATTTCTGTCAACTACAATTTCTTTTAACTCCTTGAGAGCCTTATATTCATTGGGTAAAACCTTTTTTATGGCATCTTTCACAGCAACGAAACTTCCTTTATTCAGGTCGGGAATTATATCTTCCATTATGCCTTTAAAGTCTCTCAAGTCTTCTTTTAAGAGTGACCTCAATGATGGTATGTCGTGATAATCTGCTTCGACTGCTTTGGCCTTAATTCTGATTTCCTCTCCTTTTTCAACATCGTCCAAATCAATGACATTAGAACAATCTTTGATTTTTTTGATATTTATTTCAGGGCTACAATTGGGCAACAACCATTCGTCATTTTCACCCTTCACTAAGAAAACCTCCAGGCCTTTTGAAGCGACTCTGTAGATCACAAATTTCATATACTCTTTAACACTCATAGTATCATTTACTTACGGGAGACGTAAATATAAAACAATTGCAGAATTATTCTAATAATTAGCGAATCTCGCGGATGATTAAGTTGAAGTACCCTAAAGCCAAAAATATTTGCTCTTCTTTCTCTCCATTAATCCTTCCAAGTTCGAACGCTCTTTGTTTTATTCTATTATCATCATCAGCTGATTTCAAAACTGCTCCGATAATTCTGTCTCCAATTTGTACCATTTCTCGAGAAGTGTCGCCAGAACGATCTAATTTTGCTACAATCTTTCCACTCTTTGTATTGAGCAGTTCGCCATTTTGCTTTAGAAAGCCCAAATAGTACTCATCAATGTATATTTCGATTCCATCTTTTGAAATATTATAAATATATTCATTCAATGAGTTCCTAACGATCAAAAGAGCATTCCTGCCCCTAGCTCCATATCTCTTCAGATGATAAAGCAACACTTTCTCGTGATAAATGTTCGTAAAATGTCCGGTAAAATTAGGAGACCAACCTCTTCTCTTTTTCTTTTGAGTCCTATTTAGGGAGAACAATTCGATTTCTTCCTTGCTCCATGGGGTTAAAGACTTGGCTTCAGTTTTCAACCCAGCTCGAATACTATCAATGTCATTCTTAACCCGATTCTTGCTGGGACGAGAAGCACGTGCAAAAGAACCCATAGCAGAAACCCCCGCAAACAGCGCAACCCATAGAAATATTATACTCATATTGCTTTAGTAAGATTTAGTCTCTAAGGTAGACAAGACCAGGATATAAAAAAAATTAAAATCTTTCTATTTGAAAAAGCCGGTATAATTACCAATCCTAACCCAGATAAGACTTTAGTTTATTTCGGTTGGTAGACTTTCTCAATCTTCGAATAGCTCGCTCCTTAATTTGCCGAACGCGCTCCCTAGTCAAACCGTAGCGATCTCCGATTTCCTCAAGTGTCATTGACCTTCTGGTTTCATTTAAGCCGAAATAAGCCCTAAGTACAAGATTCTCTCTCGGATTCAAAAAGCTCAATCCCCTTTCTAGTTCACTAGACATTGATTCTACCATCAATTCTTCATCCGGACTATCTGAATCTTCATCTAAAAAGACATCCAACATGGTTCCATTACCCTCCTCGTTTCCGACAGGTGCATCGAAAGAAACATGTCTTCTTCCACCTTTCATCACGTTTCTAATTTCGGCAGGGCTAACTTCTAACAAGTCTGCAAGCTCTTCGGTAGAAGGCTCTCTTTCAAATTGTTGCAAGAACTTAGTATAAGCTTCATTCACCTTAGAGTAAGCGCTCACTTTATTAAGAGGTAATCTTACCAATCTGGAATGTTCAACAATCGCCTGAAGAATAGACTGTCGTATCCACCAAACTGCATAAGAGATAAACTTAAATCCTCTGGTTTCGTCAAATCTCTTACAGGCCTTCATAAGACCTACATTTCCTTCGTTGATCAAGTCACTAAGTGATAATCCTTGATTTTGGTATTGTTTGGCAACAGATACAACAAATCTAAGATTGGCGTTAACCATTCTATCCAAGGCTTCTTTATCACCTTCCCTAATCTTCTTTGCCAAAATCCCTTCTTCTTCGGCCGAAAGCATTTCTATTTTACCAATATCACTTAAATACTTGTCTAATGAAAGGCTTTCCCTTGAAGTAATTCGATTTGTAATCTTTAATTGTCTCATTTATTTAATTGTTCAGAGGTTCACGATTTTGGTGGTCTATTTAAATAATCGATACTGGCCCAAAAAAGTTTCAGCAAAGGGCCCAAGATTTTCATTTTTAACATATTTTTTACAGAAAAACTTGATTATCCGATAATTTCTATGTATACAACAAAAAATGCGCCACAATTTAATTGCAGCGCATTTTTTATATTAAGTCTTTTAATAATCTATTAGTCCTGCTTCAAAGCTGGCTTAGGGATAAGCGCTTTTCGAGATAATCTCATTTTTCCACTTTTTTGATCAATTCCGATGATCTTGACCTTGATTTTATCGCCGACATTCAGTGCATCTTCAACCTTTTCTATTCTCGAATGAGATATTTCTGAAATATGCAATAGACCACTCTGCCCATGAAAATCAACAAACACTCCATAAGGTTTAAGACTTACCACCTTAGCCTCATAAGTCTCTCCTTCCTGAGGTTCGAATGCAATGTTTCTAATTCGAGCTAAAGCCTGATCTATCGAATCCTTACTATTTCCAGCTATTGAGATTATTCCTCTACCATCAACTTCCTCTATAGATATAACTGTTTCCGTCTCTTTCTGCATCTCCTGAATGATCTTACCTCCAGGTCCAATGATGGCACCAATGAATTTTCCAGCAACAGACATTTCTACAATTCTAGGAGCAAATGGCTTATAATCATCCCTCGCCTCACTGATCGTCTTATTCATTTCGTTCATGATGTGCAATCTTCCGTCTCTAGCCTGCATCAAGGCCTGTTCAAGCACTTCATAAGGTAATCCGTCCAGTTTAATATCCATCTGGCATGCACAAATACCATCTTTTGTTCCAGTCACCTTGAAATCCATATCTCCAAGATGATCTTCATCTCCTAAAATATCTGATAATATAGCATGACGCTCCCCATCTGATATCATTCCCATCGCTATTCCACTAACAGTTCCCTTGGTCTTAACTCCGGCATCCATAAGTGCCATTGATCCAGCACAAACCGTTGCCATAGAACTAGAACCATTCGACTCAAGAATATCTGATACTATTCTAAGAGTATATGGATTCTCATCGGGTAGCACTTGTTTAAGAGAACGCTGCGCCAAGTTAGCATGACCAATTTCTCTTCTACCAGGACCTCTCATCGGTCTGACTTCTCCCACACTTAAAGCAGGGAAGTTATAGTGCAAAATAAAATTCTCGTTGGTATTTTCGAATGCATTATCAATGAGCATTTCATCTCTTTTGCTTCCAAGGGTAAGGCTCGTAAGAGCCTGTGTTTCTCCTCTGGTGAATATGGCAGATCCATGGGCAGAAGGTAGGTAATCCACTTCCGACCAGATATTTCTCACTTCATCAAACTTTCTTCCATCTAGCCTAATCTGTTCATTTAAGACCATTCCACGAATGGTCTCTTTCTTGACCTTATCAAAATAAGACTTTATATTCGACTCGTTTTCTTCATACCATTCCTCTCCTTTTTCTTCCAGAAGTTTTTCTAAGAATCCTTCCTTTAATTCAGATAAAGCATCTGATCGCACGTGCTTGGCTGAAAAACTTTTGGCGATCTTGAGTATTTCAGACTCTAGCCCATTTTTTACCAATTCGAATAAATCTTCATCCTTTTCTTCAGGAATAAATTCTCTCTTAACGGTTGCTTTTTCACCTACTTTCTGTGCCAAATCAAGTTGAGCCTGGCATTGAACTTTGATTGCTTCATGAGCTACCTTAATCGCTTCAATCAGGTCAGCCTCTTGACATTCTTTAGATTCACCTTCCACCATCATTACATCATCCATAGTTGCTGCAACAATGAAATCCATATCTGCTTTTAGCAACTCCGATCTGCTAGGGTTAATGTGCATTTCTCCATCTATCCTTGCTACACGCACTTCTGATATTGGTGCTACAACAGGAATATCACTAACTGCAATCGCAGCAGAAGCCGCAAGAGCCGCATAGCTATCCGGAAGTGTCTCTTCTTCTCCACTAATTAGATTGATTATGATTTGGGTCTCGTTTAAATATCCATCAGGGAATAATGGTCGAAGCGCTCTATCTACCAAACGACAGATTAGGACTTCGTAGCTCGATAATTTCGATTCTCTTCTGAAAAAATTGCCCGGAATTCTTCCTGCGGCAGCAAACTTTTCTTGATAATCCACACTTAGAGGAAAGAAATCTTGGCCTTCTCTGGCTTTTTTTGCGGAAACAACTGATGCAAAGATCATCGTTTTGCCTATTCTAACAACTACTGCTCCATCCGCTTGTGCAGCAAGTTTACCGGTTTCTATTATTACTTCCTGGCCATTGGGTAGGTGAAATGACTGAGTTATTGGATTCTTTTGTCCCATTATCAAAATTTTTGGTTGTCAAAAATGGATATTGGCAATTCGGACATTCCAGAAGATGAGATTAAGAAGATCCGAGGTATTATTCTAATCGTTATCTCGCCAATTTCCAAAATAAAAAAGAAGTGCCGTCAGTTGATAACACTTCTTTATGGATAATTATTTTCTAATTCCTAATTCTTTGATCAAATTCCTGTAAGATTCCAGGTCCTTTCTCATCAGATAATTGAGTAATCTTTTTCTCTTACCTACTAAATGGAGAAGTGCCTTTCTACAAGAATGATCTTTTTTGTTCTCATTAAGGTGCTTTGAGAGTTCTTGAATTCTATACGTTACAAGGGCTATTTGACCCTCAGCAGAACCAGTATTGGTTTCTGAACCTCCAAACTTTTTGAAGATTTCTTTTTTCTTTTCGTTTGTTAAATACGTTGACATAAGATTAATTAAGTTACCAAATCGAATTTGCTATCCTTCTTTAGCAAGCGCAAAAGTACACTAAATTTTGGATACTTGTTGTTAAAATTCGATAATTATAAAAAGGTATAACTAAAACCGAAGTTTAGAAAATGGTAATAATCGCTATTATTATCATGATTGAATCCATCTATTCCCAAATCACTCGGAGACATGACCATACTCCACTCCATTCCAACTGCAAACCTCTTATGCCAATAATTTCGGAAACCTATAGTCATGGGTATAGCGATGAAAAATTTATTGGGATTATATTCTTGAATTCCATTGTCGTGATACAGGTCTTTAATGTTGATGATATTATAGTTCAATTCTATCCCTGTACCAATAAACGGTTGAAATCTCTGATTCCTATCCTTCTCATAGATTGGAAAAATAGGAGCTCGATGCATCCAAGGGTACCAATAGGCCTTAATTCTAGTATTCAACAATCTATTTCTCATCTGAATACCTCTTTGATACCTTCCAGTACCATCATCAGGAGCATAATTCCAATCACTTGCTGCAAGCGGTAGATAATTTAACCCTACTTCTGCTCCCCAATGTCTCGTTAACAACTGTTGATAAAAAAAACCAATAGCTACGCGAGTTTCACCAATATTGACATCCTCAAGGACTAAATCACCTTGATAATTGGTTACACCCAATTTCATTCCCGAAATCTTTTGTGCTTGCGCAAACCAACAAAAATGAACTAAAATAATAGCTAAAACCGTTTTCATATCATTCGCAAAAAACAAAACGTCCTTAACTATAGTTAATCTGTTATATTAGTAAATCATGAAAAAATTGTCAACCAACTGTTCTTGTCTTATTAACATTCTTACTTGACAATCTTTTCCGTCCAATTACCATGAACTCCTTGAATTGAAACTAAGTACATTCCTTCCTTCAATAAACTGATATCGATATTCTCCTGATCATCTATATTTCCAAACAATAGGATTCTACCATGAAAATCGCGGATGGAATATTTGGCATTTTGGGCACCTAATATGATTAATTCAGACGAGTTATTCCTATATATTGTAATATTATCAAAATCTTTATTTTCTTTTCGAAGCACAACAACTTGACTATATTCGAATGCACCATCATAATCTATTTGTTTCAATCTGAAATAATCATTTGTAGATTCCGACATTGTGGTAATAAATGAATAAGATTGTTCGACATTAGTCGTTCCATTTCCCTTTACCTCGCCAATCTTTACAAAGCCTAAACCATCTGTGCTTTGCTCAATATTAAAATGTGAATTATTGATCTCTGATGCAGTAGTCCAAATTAATTTTGCCCAACCGTCTTCATTCCTAGCTTCAAATGAACTAAGTTCCACTGGCAAAGTGACCTCTCCTATAAAAGTCATAACAGGAACCCTAAAAGTTCCTCCAAAATTATCGTCACAATCTGTATTAGTACCTTGATAATTTGAAGGGCTTATGACAATGGTAGCTGTTTCACCTTGTAAGTATATTTCATCCGGAATAATATCTAATATAAAAGATGATTGACTTGTTGTAGTTTTTGAAAAATTACCTAAAGAACTACCATCCAGAGTAACCTCCCAACTATCATAGCCAGTGTTAGATCGCTGAATATCATAATTTAACTCTGACAAATTACCTTCACCACCAGAAAAAGTGATTTCATAGGTAAAACTAGCTTCATCATCTCCTAATTTACCTCTAACGGCACCTTCAGCATTACCCGAAAAACACTCTACAGCACAAGTAGCCGAAACAATGGATACATTTCCTGCCGTAATTCCTGCTTCCACCGTGGAGGCGCCATTGCCGTCACAAGAAGGGTTCCATTCTGCCAATGTAACTTGTGATTCGGCCGAAAAGAAACTCATTAAAAGAAGAATGTATAGAAATGTAATACTTGCAGAACTCTTCATTATGTTAAGGGTTTTTACTATATAAAAAATACAAAAGTTTAGCATTAAAGAGAATTTTAATGCTAAACTCCAAGAATGAACTATTTATAAAATCTCTTAGTCTCAAATCCTGACTGGTCCATTACAGAAATAAAATGAACTCCTTGATTCAAAGCGCTAATATCAATATTATCATAGCCAGTCAAGTGTCCTGACAAAAGTGTTCGACCCTGTTGATCTCTGATGATGTATTCTGAATCAACAGCACCAAATACATTGAGTTCTGAAGCTCCATTTAAAAAAACATCAAAACTCGTATCCTTACTATCTTTTGATTTCAAAACAAGAACATTGCTTAATTCAAAAGCACCATCGTAATCTACTTGTTTTAATCTGTAGTAATTGCTCATTCCTTCTGCTATCTCTGAAGCAAAAGAATAACTCTGGGCGACATTGGTTGTTCCCATCCCTTTTACCACACCGATGGTTTCAAAGCTTCTACCATCTATACTTCTTTGTACATCGAAGTGAGAATTATTGATTTCGGAGGCAGTTGTCCAGCTCAGTTCAGCCATTCCATTTTTATCCACAGCTTTAAAAGAACTTAATTCTACTGGGGCCGTTACAGTCTGCTCAACCGTAATATCCATATCTTCAAAACCATCACCTCCTCCATTTATATTGAAGTTAAAACCTACTATTAAATCGTCAACTCCTGTAACGTCAACTGTTTGAGAAGCATCTAGAGAGCCATCAGAAGTTGTGAAGCCAAAATTCTGTTCAGGATCAGAATCTAAAATATAAAACCATTCAAAATATTCCGTCGGAAGGTTATTGAAAACACTTGTTCCAACTGTAGATCCTACTCCGTCAATTCTAACTTCATCTGCTCCACTTACATCAATAATCACGGTCTCCATTCTAGCTTCACCGCCCCAATCAGAACTTGACAAACCATTACCCGAACTGGTATCAAACCAGTTAGTTGAACCATCAGTAGTCGGGGTAACTTGATAACTCAATGTAAAATTAGTGGCCCCATCACTTTGTGGGCCCGCAGCAGGAGGATTGGAACTATCGTGTTGCCAACCAGCTGAACCTGAAATTCCACTGTATAATGTTTGAGCAAATCCTATGGAAGACAATAATATACATATTGTTAAAAGTAAAAATCTATTCATAACTAATTTAATAATGATAATTTAAGAATGCTGGTCAAGCGGGGAACTTATTAAACAAAGTTAGGTTAAATCTTGAATATTCGTCAAGCTTTCAAGTTAACTTTATATGAATAATTCTATAATGAAGAATATGTAGAAGACTATAAGGCTGGCACCTCCCCATCGATCAATGACTTTACCCTGACCCAATAAGAACAGCCCCAATGTGATCATTAACATAAATAATATTGAGAAGCTTGTTATAGCTTCAGGGATAACCAAAGTTCCTACCAAGGCAGAAATTCCAGTGACTCCGTAGGTGTTAAAAATATTGGATCCTATCACATTACCTAAGGCCATATCGCCTTTGTTTTTCCTAATTGCCGCGATGCTTACTGCCACCTCGGGCAAACTAGTTCCCAGTGCGACCAAACTCAATGCCAAGACACCGGTGTTCACTCCAAATATTTCTGATAAATTGATCAGGCTTTTTATGGTATATTCAGCTCCAAAGTATATTCCTACCGCACTTCCTATTACAATTAATGGATGATACCAGAGAATAGAAGGTCTATCATCAACCTCACTGCTTTCCTCGTTGCTTATGGTTTGAGTGATATATATAACTAGAAGTATTAAAAGTAAGATTGCCTCATATATCGAAACCCTATGATCATTAATAATGAAATACAATATGATGGCGGATAAGAATAAATAGGGCAATTCCGCCTTAATTACTCCTTCTCGAATGGGAAGTCTTTTCCCCACAACGGCGGTCAAACCGAGAACCAATAGAATATTGGTAATATTTGATCCTATGACATTACCTATTACTACTTCACTACTATCATAGAGTACCGATACAATGGATGTCGCCAATTCCGGAAGAGATGTTCCAAGAGCGACAATGGTTACACCTATAATAAATGAAGAAACGCCCAAGGCTAAACCTATTCTTTCCGAGTTCTCCACAAACCAATCACTGGACTTCACTAAGACCGCTAGACTAATGATTAATATTCCTATTTGAATGATTACATCCATTTGTCAAAGGTATTTTTAAAAAGCGAAAATAAGGCAATTATTAACAATCTCATGCCGATGCTGTTGGAATAGATGCCATCGCATCCTGCAAAAAACGATCTAATTAATGAAACGAACTTGCAAAAAAACCGGATATTTGAATCCTTGTTAAAGAATATTGATTTGACAGCTAAGAAAAAAACAGATGATATGAGCTTCTTGGAGCATCTCGAAGAGTTGAGATGGCATCTGATAAGAAGTATTGTTGTAGTGATTACTGGAGCAATCGTAATTTTTCTAGCCAAAGATTGGATCTTTGAGGATATCATTTTTGGTCCCCGATCCAAATCTTTCTTCTCTTACCGAGCGTTATGCGGTTTCAGCGAGGCTATTGGTTTTGGTGATCGCTTGTGTATGTCGCCTCCAGAATTCAATATTATTGGTGTGGCATTTGGAGAATTATTTGTAACCCACCTCAAGGTTTCTCTCATACTTGGTTTCGTTGTGGCCTTCCCTTATGTTTTTTGGGAGTTTTGGCGTTTTATAAAGCCGGGGCTTCATAAACACGAGGCTTCTGCGGCTAGAGGTATTGTATTCGTCTGTTCGTCCTTGTTCATTTTTGGTGTTCTGTTCGGATACTATGTCATTTCGCCTTTTGCCATTAATTTTCTCGGCGGATATCAAATTGAAGGGGCTGTAAGTCAACCTTCGCTTTCTTCTTATGTCAATTACATGACCATGTTCACTGTTCCTACAGGAATTGTATTCGAACTACCGGTTGTAGTTTATTTCTTATCGAAGATAGGCTTGATCACACCGGAGTTCATGAAAAAATATAGGAAGCATGCATTTGTGCTAATCTTGATACTGGCTGCCATCATTACTCCTCCCGACATTATGACCCAATTCCTAATAGGTATACCACTTTACATCCTTTATGAACTGAGTATTTTTGTGGCAAAAAGAGTAACCAAGCAACAGGAAAAGCTACTTCAAATTGAATCCAATGATAAGAATATCAAGTAATTCTACTCTTTTTCTCAAAATATTCATTCCAATATTTTGGACTGTTTTTTTTGGTGCCGTTATTTTGGCAATGTTCAGTCATTCGGGATTTAATAAAGCGCTAAATGAATGGATGAAAGGACTACCATATGTTTTTCTCGCTGTGTTCCTAGCTGTAGTTCTCGCCTTATACCTCACCGTTTGGAAACTTAAAAGGGTGGAATGCGATGAATTTTTCTTTTTTGTCACCAACTATTTTAAAACAGCTCGATATCCATATCATCAGATTGAGAATATTTCGGAGACCGGATTCTTCAGCTTTACCATAGTAGATATAGAGTTAAAAACCAAAGGAATCTTTGGAAAACGAATTTTCTTTCTGGGAAGGAATAGTACCCTCAACCAGCTTTACAATAAAAAAGAGGAGCTCGGAAATCAATCCCTATCAAGCTAAGATTTCGGCTTAAGAACAACGTACGGACATATCATTTCTTCTAGAGAAATTCCGCCATGCTGAAAAGTATCTCTATAATAGTTGTTATAGTAGTTGTAATTATTTGGATATAGGAAAAATTTATCCTCTTTGGCAAAGATGAAAGTCGAACTCAAATTAGGTCTTGGCAATCCATACTTCTGCGGTTCCTTAATCGCCAAAACATCGCCATTTGAGTACTTCAAGTTTTTACCAACCTTATAGCGCAAATTAGTTGTAGTATTTCTATCCGCAACAACCTTGCTGGGTTGGTTGACTCGTATCGTACCATGATCAGTGGTGATAATCAAAGTGAAGTCTCTTTCTGCCAATCGCTTTAATGCTTTCCACAACATAGAATTCTTGAACCAAGACAAAGTAATAGAACGATAAGCCCTTTCATTTCCAGCTAGTTCTTTAAGTACTTCCATCTCTGTTCTAGCATGAGAAAGCATATCTATGAAATTGTACACAACAACGGTGAAGTCATAGTTCAACAAATCAAATGCTGAATCTTCCAATTGCCTTGCAAAATGGGTATTACTAATTTTCCGGTAAGACATGGAAACATCTTTATGAACAACCCTTTTTAGCTGCTCGTCAAGCAGTTCTTCTTCGTATTGATTTTTACTTCCCTCATCGCTTTCATTTTTCCAATATTGAGGATATCTATCGGCTATTTCTCCTGGCAAAAGACCAGAGAAGATTGCGTTTCGACTATACTGAGTAGAAGTTGGTAAAATACTAGTGAAGTATGATTCCTCTTCGACACGAAACAGTTCAGAAATCAGAGGTTCAATGATCTTCCACTGATCGAATCTCAAATTATCCATCATTAAGAAAACGATGGGTTTCTTTTCAGAAAGAAGAGGAAAAACCTTTTTCCGAAGAAGATTATGTGACATGAGTAGCTCTCCATTGGAAACCCAATCTCTATACTCTCTTAATACAAATTTGGAATATCCTACATTGGCTTCACTTTTTTGCATTGCCAAGATATCCTCCATATCGGTTGAAGAAGAACGATCCAGGCGCAACTCCCAGTTAATGATTTCTAGATAGACATCCTTCCACTCCTCTACGGTGCTTACTTCATTGATGGTCATCAATAATTTTCGAAACTCCTGCTGATAACTGCTCTCCGTTTTGGATAAAACCAACTGCTTATTATCTAGTATTTTTTTAATGGTCAATAGAACCTGTGAAGATTTAACCGGCTTAATGAGATAGTCGTCAATTTGAGATCCTATGGCCTCTTCCATAATCTCTTCTTGCTCATTCTTGGTAATCATAATTACCGGCAGAGAGGGATTAATTTTCTTGATATTCTCCAAAACCTCCAAACCAGAAAGTCCGGGCATACTCTCATCCAAAAAAACCATGTCAATATCAGATTCCGAATCGATATACTTTAAGGCGTCGGGTCCATTCGACTTACAAACCAATTCATATCCTTTTTTCTCCAGATAAATAATGAGCGGTTTTAACGTGTCAATCTCGTCATCTGCCCATAAAATTCTGATATTGTTTCCCATCTTAAGATTATTATTTAAATAACAATGATACTACTAACGTCTGTTCAGCATATTAAGTATAACAGAGAATTGAAAGAATTTTATCAATCTTATGTAGTTTTGCTCAACTAAACAGCCGTAAGGTATAATGAAGTACGCAAAAATTGTCAATGATCCGGTTTATGGTTTCATAGGACTTCCGCAAGGACTTATTTTTCAAACATTGGAGCATCCTTTCTTTCAGCGACTGCGTCGTATTAAACAAGTTGGTCTGTCTCATTTCGTTTACCCCGGAGCTTTGCATACTCGTTTTCATCATGCTCTAGGAGCGATGCATTTAGCACTCAAAGCATGTGAAATATTAAGGAACAAGGGAATAACAATAAGTGAAATCGAACAAGAATCTTTGGCATTGGCAATGCTCTTGCACGATATTGGTCATTGTCCCTTTTCTCACGCACTGGAATACAAAATAGTCAATATTAATCACGAGGACTTATCCCTCTTGATTATGCATTATCTCAATAAAGAATTCAAGGGTGGATTAGATGTTTGTATTGAGATGTATACCAATAAATACTCTCGAAAGTTCTTTCACCAGCTCATATCGGGCCAGTTGGACCTGGACAGAATAGATTACCTCGCTCGAGACTCATTCTTTACTGGTGTTACTGAAGGGCAAGTAGCTTATGATCGAATATTGCTCATGTTCAATGTCAGGGACGATCAACTCGTCGTGGAAGAAAAGGGTATTTTTAGTATTGAGAAATTTTTGTTTGCCAGAAAACTGATGTATTGGCAAGTCTATCTGCACAAAACAGTCTTGTCTGCGGAACAAATTCTGATCAAGATCGTAGAACGATTGAAAGAATTGTTATTGGGCGGTTATGATATGTCGATTCCTTCTGCATTAGTAGATTTTTTGAAGAATCAATATGTGCTTGAAGATTTCAGGAAGAATGATGAATTGATAAAACAATACTGCGATTTAGACGACATCGACATCAACTTTGCAATAAAGTATTTGCAAAAATCAGAAGATAAGGTCCTCAGAATACTCTCTAATTCATTGATTAACAGAAGGCTTTTTCACCTGGAATTTAATTCCAAAAAAACGAGTGACTTTCTTCATAAGCTTCGTCAAAAAATTGCAATTTCCGAAGAATTGAATGAGGCTGAAGCGAAATATTTAGTGTTTGAGGGAACAGAGAGCAATCGAGAATACGATCCCGAAAAGCAAGAAATTTTCATACTCAGAAAAGACAATTCCGTCGAACCAATTTCTTTTCTATTGGATTTCAAATTAAAGGATAAAGCTTTAGTTAAAAACTATATATGCTATCCCAAAATTTACTAAATTTGCGACATAAACTGAAAATTAACTTTAATAAACAATAATAAATGATGAAAAATTTTCACTTATTCCTAAGTCTGACATTTGTTCTCTTTTCTGTGATGGCATTTGCACAGCCTGAAGGAGATGTTGATGCTGGATGTTACGCTAAATGTGTAATTCCGGATCAGTATGAGACAATCACCGAAGATATTATGGTGAAGCCTGCATCTATTCGTTGGGAAGTGTCTCCTGCTGAGTATGAGACAATTACTGAAGAAGTAATGACCAAGCCTGAGTCAAAAAGATTGGTTGCTGTTCCTGCAGAATACGAAACGATTACAGAGGAAATTATGGTGAAACCTGAAACAAAGCGATTGGTTTATGTTCCAGCTGAGTTCGAAACGATTACTGAAGAAGTAATGGTTAAGCAAGAATCTAAGCGAGTAATTCCAGTTGCCGCTCAATTCGAAACTGTAACTGAAAACTTTGTTGAAAAGCAAGCTGCTACAAGAATTGAAGTTTTATCACCTCAGTACGAAACAATTTCTGAAACTATCGAAATCGCTCCTGCTACTACTAAGTGGGTAAAAAGAAAGGCAGACAGAAACTGCTTATCTGCAAATCCAGATGATTGTTTGGTATGGTGTCTTGTTGAGCAACCAGCTCAGTACAGAACTGTAACTAAGAAAGTGAACATTGGATGTGATGGTTCAGGTGTTGCTAATTCAGGTTGTATTGTTGAAAATGCAATTGCAGAGCAAGTTGGAACAAGAACTTACAAAAAATTAGTTTCTGCTGCTTCTTACACTGAAGAAGTAATTCCTGCTGAGTACAAAACTATTACTAAGAAAGTAGTTAAGACTCCTGCTTCAATGAGAGAGGAAATCATCCCTGCTGAGTACAAGACTGTTACGAAGAACGTAATCAAATCTCCTGCAAGCTATACGGAGGAAACAATTCCTGCTGAATATGGCACAATCACAAAGAGAGTATTGAAATCTGCAGCTGCTTACCAAGAGATCGAAGTTCCTGCTGAGTACAAGACTATCACTAAGAGAAGATTGGTCAAAGCTGGAGGATTTACTGAGTGGAGAGAGGTACTTTGTGACACTGAAATCACTAATTATACAGTAAGACAAATTCAAAAAGCATTAATCGACAGAGGATATGATGTTGGACCTGCTGGTACTGACAATATTCTTGGACCTGATACTAGAGCTGCTTTAACTAAGTTCCAAAAAGACAATGGTTTACCGGTAGGAAACCTTGATTTTGAAACACTTAAAGCTTTAGGTGTACAGTATTAATCTGAAAAAGAATTAATAGAATTAAAAAGGGCTTTCTCTTGAAGAGAAGGCCCTTTTTAATTTTTATATATTTTGGTTAAATAATATTGATAGATTTGTCTACGTTTATATTTAAATTAGTGTGATCGCTAAATTTTTGATCATGAATCAATATATGATAGACTTTAATATACCCACCAATGTCGGACTAGAGTTTACAGAACTTATTCCGGAACAGAGGAAGTATATTAATAAGCTTTTCTTGAGTGGCAAACTAATTAATTATTCTCTAAGCCTAGAAAATTGTAGAATGTGGGCAGTTTTCAATGCCAACAATAAAAAGGAGGTTTATGAAATGATTGAAGAGTTACCTCTGACTGAATATATGCTGGATTATGAAATTTCAGAATTGAGCTTTTATCATTCTTATCTTCCCAATGCTATTCAGTTTTCATTAAATTAGAAATTGCCCACACCTAGTTTTTCTCCACCTTAATATGGAATTGTTTGTTTGGTGAAAAACCAATTCATTTTTCTTTCACCTCTGCAATTATTTCTACTAAAATAAAGGGTATCGACGACCTAATTATGTACGCATAAAAAAACAAAAGGGCTATAAGTCAATGACTTATAGCCCTTTTTTAGAGCGGTCCGGACGGGAATCAATCAATGCAATCACCTTACTTTCTACATAGACAACAATTTCTCATAAATTATCTATAAATGCCTATATAACATCTATTTAACCCAATCAAGGTGCATTGCAAAAGTGTGCATAGGGTTTCAAATAATGGTTGTTTCGTTGGGAAATGGTTGGGAAATTGATTATATTTGGAATGTTCAAAAGTATTCTAAATGGCAACTACTTCTATCCGAGCAAAAGGAAAAGAAAAGAAAACATTCTATCTACGACTGTCAATAGAACGAGGCAGGGTGTATGAAAGAAGCACTCAAATAACGATTCCTTCCGAATTTTACAGCACTAAGACTGGATTACCTAAAACTGGGGATGTCAATAGGCAAGTGATTATTGATAAACTCAATAGACTAGAAACTTTCATAGTCGAATTATACAATAAGGCCGATGACAAGGGTCTGATTGACTCGAAATGGCTAGGGAACAAAATAGCAGAATTTAACGGTAACAAGATAAAAGGCGAGGATACTTTAAAAGACAAGGTAACTGACTGGATAGATCATATAATTGAGAATGCCGAATACAGAGAGAATGACAAAGGTGGTTATGGGCTAAGTGAGGACAGGGTAAGGCAGTATCGGAATATCAAAACTCTTGTAAGTGACTTTGAAAAATCAATTGAAGAGATATTGCTAGTATCAAAAGTTGACTCATTGGTCATCAAGGCCTTTGAAAAATTTATGAAGGAAAGAAAATATCAGGATCAAACCATTAAGAAAAAGGTAACTGATCTTAAGTCCATATGCAGAGAGGCCAGAAAAAATGGAGTCGAACTATCAATAGGGTTTGATCAAATCAAAGTGGGATCAGCAAAGACTTATGACGACGATATGGACGTAATTTATCTTAGTATTCCAGAAATTAATAAAATAAGATCTATTGACTTAGACGACGAACCTCTTATTAATGCCAGAAAATGGTTGTTAGCATTATGTTTTACAGGACAAAGAGGGATTGACTTAGTTGGGGGTCGCAAAAATGACAAATTTTACTCATGTCAATTAATTAAAGATAATTTTAAGGTCAGACCTAATGGTAAATTGGCATTATCTATCCGACAATCAAAAGGAAACAAACAAGTATTAATACCGATTCTTGGACCAGTCAAAGAAATGTATGAGAAAGGTTTGCCTTATCCTATGACATTACAGAAACTAAGAGGACACTTCAAGGACTTGGGCAAACTGTCCGGAATAGACACTCCCACAATGGGAGTGAAACAAGAGGTTATCCTAATAGGAAAAGAAAGAACCAGAAGGGGTATTAAAAAAATTAGACCTAAATATGAATACATGGCCACCCACATTGGTCGTAGATCATTTTGCACCAACTTTTATGGTATTCTATCTACAAAAGATATAAAACGAATAACCGGACATTCTAAGGATGTTACCCTTCTAAAATACATAAATGAGAGTACCGATGATCACATCGATAATGCAGAAGAAGCCTACAACAAAATAATTGGAATGGGTAAGCAATTGGAATCAACCGAATTTTCTAATCATTTAAAAATAGCAAAATAGAAAATTATGCAAGAGATTTACTTTACAAGCCAAGGCACTTTCGCCCCAATTAGTCAGAAACTATTCATTGACAACGAAACCAAGGCAAATGAACCCTTTTTAATTACTTTGGAACAGGCTGCCCTAATGTTAAACTTTGAATCAATTGAAGCCTTTGAAAAGGAACTTTACGAACGATTCATTCTCATGGGAAATAAAGACAATCGAAACAAACCTTTTCGTATCCATTTAGATAATGGATTGTTCGCCCTCCAGGTATCCGAGTTTGTCTACCAAGGCAAGTTCAGGCTAAATTACA
Organism: Saprospiraceae bacterium; assembly: GCA_965230755.1. Lineage (GTDB taxonomy): Bacteria > Bacteroidota > Bacteroidia > Chitinophagales > Saprospiraceae > DATFJT01. The sequence continues at coordinate 225,032 of CBDDLT010000005.1, forward strand.
AGACGTTCATGACGAGTAAGGGCCTAGAATGGATCAGTGGAGAACTTGAAGTACAATCAAAATAAAAAGGCAAGACAAGGAATTTACGTCGCCAGCCTAGATGAATGACCTCGATTTCTTTAAGATGGAAGAATTTAGTTTTAATAAGGCCTTAGAAGAATTTTTGACCAATGGGCAGAATCCAATAAATGAAGGTAATTACGCCAAGGCCTATATTAAAATGAGGTTAAAATTCTTGGAGTTTGGAAAGTATCAAAGATTTATATGGGATAGCAAAGATGATAACATTACTAAAATGTTATCGAGTATTGTTCAACGCATAAATGACATCAAAGAAGAAGTCCAAGAAAAGTGGGTTAAAGAACAATTAATCCGCATAGAACAACTTAACGCAATTCATGAACTACTTGCCTTTGAACAAGAATATAGTGATGTGTTTTTTTCAATTGGCACGAAGTACTCTAACAATAAGACCTATCATTTCTTTCCCGATGTAAGCCACTACACGAGATGGGAACCAGGGTATGAATCTATTAAAATTGTTCGAATCGGGAATAAAATAATTAGCAGAGACGGAAGAATATCAAGGGCCATCAAATCAAGAAACAAGCAATTGGAAAACGTTGCTCCTATTAATTATAAAAAAACCATTGATCAACCTGAAGATCAGTATACACTAGAACATATAATCAGTCATAAAAATGTTACTGGTGTAATAGAAGAAATAAAGAAACTATGCCAAGGTAAAAAGGGCAAGGATATAGCAATACTCTTTATTGCCTTGGACGAATTAGGTGTCATCCCCAAAAATATAACGTCAAAGAAGTTTCACGATTCTTGTAAAAATTCATTTGATTGGGATATTGGTGTTCTTAGATCAATGACCAAATTCAAGAAAAGTTATAGATATAGTGAAGTTTATGATGAAACCGAGATAACACCTGATGGGAAGGAGAAAGACAGAATAGTATCTGCCATATCTGCCATGTCTGCCACTAAAGAAAACTAGTTCAAAGTTCCAATTTATTCCTCGGAACTTCTTGGAACCTTTGTTTTGTGGAATTGAGTAGCATCCTCTCTAATTTTACTTTCAAATAAAAATTAAAGAAATGGAAAGTTTACAATTTATTGGTACATCACCAGATGTGATTGTCCGGAAAATTCTAACTGGCGTAGATGAACGTCTAAATGACTTAAAGGATCAATTTCAGCCGAAAGAACCAGAGGAATACTTGACTAGGAAGCAAGTATCTGAATTACTGCAAGTAGACCTATCAACTTTGCACAGATGGACTAAATGTGGCAAGTTAATTGCCTATGGCATAGGCAACAGGGTCTACTACAAGAGGACCGAAGTTGAACAGGCATTATTAACTCAAAATTCGCACTAATTATGACAAAAAAAATCCAATATACTTATACGTTGTCAAAAGAGACAAAGACAACAAGACACTATTTAATTGACCATTCCGATAACGAGAATCAGGTATTCAGTGATAGGATTAGGATATCCCATAACAGGAAATTCAATAATTCACCACATGATTATTTTGTTCACGAACGAAACAATCCTAATAGATGGAATAAAACAACCACTACTGGATTAATGAGAACAAATAAACCTAATCAATATGAGGGTGATATAATAGATTCTCAAAAAAGGAAGCAACATAAGGTGCTGTTCGAATTTATTGGAGATACACTTTTAGTTGACGTTCACTTAAATTATTTCAGACTATAAAATAAAAAAGGGTGTACTGATTGGTACGCCCCTTTTTGTTCAATTGTATTCTAAACCTAATTAGAATTACTCAAATATACGCCTTTTAATTAAGTATCAATTGATAGATTATAAAGTAAACAAAACAGTAGACCAAGAGACCATAAATAAGGTATTAGATTTTTTTAATGATCAATGTATAACTCCTGAATATTACGAAGTTCCCTCAACCGCCGATAAGCACCATAAAACTTCGCATGTATATACCTATTTGGACCAAGAGACTGTACTAACAAGATACAGTCATAAAGACTCGGGAGAATTGTTGCATGAATGCCTCTACTTTAATATAAAACCCCACTATCTCTTTAATAGCAATGCGCATAACGCCAACTATTTTAGTCCAAAAGATTGCATAAAAACACTTAAAGACTTTTTTGGCCCATTTGATATTGACTATGAATTACTAGAACCCATTAAAATTGAATACGGCCTAAACTTCTACCAGCCTTATGAACCGGAGAAGGTCATATCTTTATCACCCTACCAAGGCAAAAACCGTCCTAGGTTTGATCTAGGAGATAACAAAACCGGATATCAGTATCACAAAAAGACACCTGGCAGAATCAAGCATTACAATACTTTTAAGTATTACTGTAAGGGGTTGCACAATGACTACCACCTTTACGAGTATTGTCATCGAAATACTTTGAGAGCAGAAATAAAATGCTATCAGAAGGAAAGAATCAAGAAGGACGGCATCAATTCACTTGCAGACCTTTTGAATGTAGAGAGTTATATTCCCTTAGTAATGAATTTAAGGAATGAGTTTCGCCGATTACTCATTCTAGATAGGATAACCCCAATAGAAGAATTCAATCTCTCTAAAACAGCAAAAAATAGATTCGAAAAGTATTTGCATTCAGAAACCTGGGATGACTTTTGTAATGATAGTTACCGGAATAAGTATGCCAATAATTATAAATCATATTTACGACTCTTGGATCGGTTCGATGGGAATGTAAAAAACAATCTTACAGGCCACTTTGAAAACCAACTCCAAAAACTAGAAAAGTGTGCAAAATGGACATACGTTAATAGTCCAATATGCACACCTACGGAATCAACCAACCAAGGCATTCAAGACTCGGATAATGGTATCTGTTCGGAGAGCATCAAACTGCTCCATTGGGATCACCCTATTCGCAAAAAAACAAGAAATGATAAAGATAATCCTAGAAACAATCTAGCCAGTGGAATTAAGGCAAGACAAGAAAGATGTCAAGCAAGTGGTCAGCAATCACTATTTCCATTGGGTGAGCAAATCAGTAAAACCAAACTAAAACTACTAATGCCTTGGATTGGAACGAAGTATGATCTATTTCCTAGCCTTGGTATTGATAATCCCGATGAGTTTTTAAGTGAATGAAGAATACTTGCACCTCTCATGCGTGCGAAGGTTTTTTACTAGTCCTAAACACGCACGAAGGTTTTTCTTAGGTCTATACGCACGTGCAAGGTTTTTTAGAAATCATAACGCATGCGGAGGAGATCAAGAGTATTTCGGCACAATAAAAAGTATGGGGCAGTCACTATACACACGCACGAAGATTATTCTACGGTCACAATTACAACTCCTAAGAATTCTCTTACTCGTAAAAAGGAATGGGGGGGTCATATACGCACATGAAGATTTTTCTTACATATAAAAGGAGTGGGCAGCACTATTCCTACGTTGAGTTTATTGAAATCACTCATGCGCATGTAGGAGCAAAGATTTTTTCACGGTCACATTCATACACTGAGGAGTATTATTGTATGAAATATCCCAATATGGCACATCGTTGGGAAATGGTTGGGAAAATATAAAATAAAAAATCGCAAGCAATTGACATCCAACTACTTGCGATAATTAATTGCGGTCCGGACGGGACTCGAACCCGCGACCCCCTGCGTGACAGGCAGGTATTCTAACCAACTGAACTACCGAACCAAATTTTCAATTCTTAAAAAGAATGCTCCTTTCATTTAAGGAGATGGCAAATTTAAAACAAACTTTGTTTTATTGCAATCTTTTTTGAATTATTTAATTCATAAAACTAAAAAAAACTGAAGTTTTTTACGACAGTACTTGAATAACAATCAATTGTATTATCTTACCTTTGGTATTCATTTAACCAAAAAATCAGCGTCTATGGTTTTTCTAGAATTTGAAAAAAATCTCGAGAGCTTATACCAACAATTAGAAAAGATAAGAGAGGTAGCAGAGGAAGGCGTAATTGATGTGGAGGATAAGATCAAAGAGTTAGAACGCAAGATAAAGGCTGAACAGAAAGAAATTTACGGAAATCTTACGGGTTGGCAGAAAGTATTGCTTTCAAGACATCCCAATAGACCGCACAGTTCTTTTTACATACAACAAATGTGTAGAAAATTCATCGAATTACACGGTGATAGAAAATACGGTGATGATCATGCTATTATTGGGGGTATTGCCAATATTGACGGTCAGCCTGTAGTGATTATTGGCCAAGAGAAGGGAAATAATACTAAGGAAAGAAAACACCATAATTTTGGAATGCCAAATCCTGAAGGTTATAGAAAGGCTCTTAGGTTAATGAAGTTAGCGGAAAGATTCAAGATGCCGGTCATTTGCCTTATTGACACTCCTGGCGCATACCCAGGAATTGAGGCAGAGGAAAGAGGACAGGCTGAAGCTATTGCCAGAAATCTTTTTGAAATGGCACAATTGAGGACTCCGATTATTTGTGTTGTAATTGGCGAGGGAGCTAGTGGTGGAGCCTTGGGTATAGGATTGGGAGATCGAGTTATTATGTTAGAAAACACATGGTATTCTGTGATTTCACCGGAAAGTTGTTCAAGTATTCTTTGGCGTTCTTGGGACAATAAGATGCAAGCTGCGGAAGCGCTTAAACTCACTGCAGAACATATGCTCGAATTTGGACTTATTGATGATATTATCAGGGAGCCTCTTGGAGGGGCACATTCGAATGCAGAAGAAATGGCACGGATTCTGAAAAAGCATATAAAGAAAGAAATTGCTCAATTGAAAACTCTGGATACTGATCAACTAATTTCTAATAGAATTGACAAGTATGGCCAAATGGGCAAATTCAAAGAGCTCAAAGAAAAATCTATTGTGACGGCAAAGTAGTTTGAATGGCCAAGAACGTAAAGAACAGTTCGAAAAAAAGCAAAAAAAAAGTTAGACCTAAAAAATGGATATGGAAAAAACATATCCCAGCACTTAGTATTTTATTTCTACTCGGTTTTGCCCTTTACTTTCAGAGTATCTACTTCGAGTATGTCTTGGATGACAAAATCGTTCTTACAGAGAATGACTACGTAAAGGAGAAGTGGGCTGGAATTCCAAAGATTTTGAGTTCGGATAGCTTTGAAGGGTATTTCAAAGAACAAAAAGATCTGCTTCAAGGAGCACGTTATCGCCCTTTTTCAATAGCAGCTTTTGCCGTAGAATATGGTATAGTTGGAGAAGCAAATCCTATGGTCAGTCATCTGATCAATATCGTTCTTTACGGTTTCTTGGCTTGTCTGATTTACTTCTTAATGTTTAGATTGAACATTTCATGGCCCCATAAATCATGGTATTTTTCATTGCCTTTTATAGTCGCATTATTATATGTATTGCATCCTCTTCACATTGAAGCGGTTGCCAACGTCAAGGGTCGCGATGAATTACTGACTTTTATTTTCAGTATCATCAGTTTTCTGTGTATTTACCGATACTCCTATCAAAGGCAATTGAGCTTTTTAATATTGGGCTCCGTTTCGTTTTTTGCAGCTTTAATGTTCAAGGAAAATGCGCTTCCATTTCTCGCCGTTATTCCCGCTTCCTTATGGGTATTCCGCAAGAAGGACCTCAATTTTCTAGTGTTGCCGTTTGTAGCTTTGCTCATTCCTACTATTATTTATTTTATCATTCGACTACAAGTGATCGGTTACTTGATCGATCCTCCCGGAAAAAAAATTACGGATTTATTGAATAATCCTTTTGCGGAGATGAATTCCGGTGAAAGACTAGCGACAATCTTTTACACCTTGCTCGAGTATTTAAAACTTCAGGTGTTTCCACACCCGCTAACCCACGACTATTATCCTTACCATATCCCAAAAATGACTTGGTCTAACGCGGTAGTTTATCTCTCGTTCTTGATCAATGCGATTCTATTCGCTTTGAGTTTATGGGGTATCTTCAAAAGGAAAGCATGGGGCTTTTTTCTCTTTTTCTATTTTGCCAGTGTTTCAATTGTCAGTAATATTTTGATTTCCGTAGGGGTATTCATGAATGAACGATTTGTATTTATCGCATCGCTTGGATTTTGCTTTTTAATACCTTGGGTGGTTCAGAAGGGAGCTGAGCGATTTTCATTCGATAGCAAAATTATTCTAGGGAGTTTTGTTGCCGGATTATCCATACTCTTTGTTCTAAAGGATTTGGATAGAATCCCTGATTGGAAAAACCCTTTTACCTTGAATGAATCCGCTATTAAGGTTTCGAAAAATAGTGCTCGAGCCAATTGCTTCTACGGCGTTGAATTATACAAAAAGGCTCAGAATGAGACCGATAATTCTGTAAAACAAGATTTACTTAAGGAAGCAGCAGGATATGTTGATCGCGCTATTGAGATATATCCAGAATATGGTAGTGCCTTGAAAATGAAAGCTGGAATTTTGGGTGCGCAATACACTGGAATACAAGATCGGGAAAAAACCTTGGATCAGTTTTTTGAAATCATGCAGGACAAGCATATTCCTTATGTTCATCAATTCATCATGGACTACTTATCGAAGAACCCTGATAATATAGACGCTATACTACAATTCTATCATCGACTGGGATTTGAGACCTATTATAGTAAACTGAATAATTCAAAATTAGCACTGGTCTCGTTGGAAAACGCTTTGCGCTTAGACCCAGAATCTCCTTTCATTCTAAGAGACTTAGCGATAATATACCATAGAGTAGGTAACTCGAAATCCAAGGCTATGGCTACTAAAGCATTGGCCTATTACCCGAATGATCAAGCTTTAATAAAAATATTGCAGTGATAATGGAATGGTTTCCATTTTATTATCAAAACAATAGGCATGCAAAAATTTTATCATATTAATTGGAAAAACGGGTGTGCTTGATTACCTTTGATTTATTCCTTATTTTTACGAAAACATTGGCCAACTGAAATCACCAAATTAAACCGGAACAAGTAATGTTGGTTAGGACTTATTTATTGGCTATTCTAGTGTTGTTTGCTTTTCAGCTTAATGGGCAAACTATCATCCATACTGAAAAAGGAGGGTACTTAAGTGATCTTCGTTCTAATGAACAGCATTCTGACAATGGACGTCAAGAACTAAAGGATTTTGTAATATCCTTGGGTTATGAACAAGAGCTAAGTGAAGAAGATGTATCCACTGAAAAGTCTTCCAATCTTTATGGAATGCCCGTGAAAAAAAGCTACGAAAGCTTTGTCCAAAATGATCATTACTACTACGCAATATCTCAGTTTTTTGACCAGAATACCTCGAATGGTTATTTAGAAGATTATAGTTGTCGTTATAGAACATATGATACTCATAGCGGAACAGATTATTTTGCTTTTCCTTTCTACTGGTATCAGTATGAGAATGAGCTTTTTGAGGTGGTAGCTGCCCAAGATGGTTTTGTAAAAGGTGTTTCTGACACGGTAGAGGATGCCTGCAATATTAATTCAGAATTTGGTAATTGGGTTTTAATAGATCATGGTGGTTTTCAGACACTTTATGCGCATTTACAAAAGGGTTCTATAACTGTGGAATATGATCAATTTGTTTCAAAAGAGGAAATCATAGGATTGGTTGGATATTCTGGAAATAGTACAAAACCCCATCTTCATTTTGAGACATATTCACGTTTCTTTAATGATTCTATTCACGATCCTTATTACCCAGGTTCGGAAGATTGTGAAGCGCCTTATAGTTTATATCGAATGGAAAGAAATGGCTATGATGAATACGGTAGGACGGCCATTCTAAGTATTACTTCTCATAATCAGGAGCCCAGATGGAAAACGGAATGCACAGATCCCACAGAAGAACCATATTTCGAGAACAATTTTAAAGTAGGCGAAACAGCACATTTTATTACTGCTGTTAGAGATATGTACGCGGAACAAACATTGGTGACCGAATTGATAAAACCAGATGGAAATTTTGCGGCGCAATGGAGACATGATTTAGCAGAGATAACAGATAATCCTAATGCTGAACTTGAAGTTGCAGTTTACGCAAGAAATGAATTTCTAATTCCAGCAGATGCTCCTATGGGAAATTGGACTCTACAATCCTATTTGTTGGATGCCAATGGATCACCTATTATCCCTCAGCCGGAAGGAATATTAAGTCATACTATTATTGTTGACGGCACCTCAGATAATAGCGAGTTCTTATCTGAAAACTTTAAGGTTTATCCGCAACCTGCCAACGAAAAGTTGTATGTTGAACTATCACAACAACTGATCTCAGAGGGCAAATCCTTTACTTTAGAGTTGACAGACATTACAGGAAAAACATGTTTAGAGATTGATTCTAAACATCTTATGTCCAGGTCATTTATCAATATATCTACTCTTCAATCCGGTCTTTATTTTATGAGATATAAAGATCAGTACGGTTATTCTACCGGGTGTAAAAAAATAATAATTCAATAAGTTTTAAAATTATTTGTTTTTTACATACAAATTGTTTTACTTTGTGTAAAACAATTTGGCTACTATGATTAAAGTTATTTTTACCTTCAGCTCATTCTGCTTTTTACTGGTTTTAAATCTATTTTCAGACAATACCAAGGAAATGACCAATGATCCTTTCCCACTAACAGCAGAAACCATTGTCTTACCAACAGAGATCAAAGAAATCGTTGACCAAAAAACCAGCTACTACGGTATACCACAATATGTGTATTATGCATACCTGCTCCAAAGTAAAGCCCTAAATCCCTGTGTTATATCAGGCGATCCAGAATGCCAACAAAATATTCATCAAGTTCAAAATGTGCCCTTCGCAGAGTTTTCGGATGCTCTATTATTAGCCATCCAACATCATCGATCCGATCCGGAATCAATGCGAGAATGGGCCATTTTGGCTTCTTTCGTTATGGATAATAAGGTAGCACCGGAAGATTTGTTGGACATTATGTTGAGATTGGACAGTAAGCTTTAACATCATTCCACTAACTTAAGACTTTAAAAAATCCACCATGTGCCTAGTTTCAATTATACCAGACCTAAAGTATTATTATCTCTCGTTAAGTAAAATTCCCAGTATTGGGCCTATTACAGGCAAGAATCTCATTAAGTATGCCGGAAGTGTTGAAGACGTATTTAATATGAGTCCAAGAGAGATCAATGAAGTCCCATTTTTAAAATCCAATCAAAAAAACGCCTTAATCAACAAGACCTATTTAAATCTGGTAGAAGAAGAAATTAATCGCATTGAAAGAGAACGCATTGAGGTTATTACCATCGAATCAGAAAAATATCCTTATCGACTAAGACTCATTGAGGATAGTCCACTGGTCATCTATGCAAAAGGAAATATTTCCCTAAATCCCTTGCGAACTGTTGGAATAGTTGGAACCAGAACATCTTCCATTACGGGACAGCGGTACACTCAAAAAATAATAGAAGAACTTCTCCCCTATCAAGCTACCATTGTAAGTGGGCTTGCCTCGGGTATTGATGGTTATGCACATCAATATGCGCTAAATAATTCACTGAATACTATTGGTGTTGTTGCACATGGGTTTAAATATAGATACCCGGAGAGTAATGCGCATCTCTTTAATTCTGTACAAAAAGATGGTATAATTATTACCGAATACGGCTACAATGTATATGCCAGCAAGGATAATTTTCCCAGAAGGAATAGAATAGTTGCGGCACTCTCCGATGCAATCGTTGTAGTAGAGTCTAAAGAAAGAGGCGGTTCTCTTATCACTGCCAATATCGCCAACGATTACAACAAAGATGTCTTCGCAATTCCAGGAAGATTGGGAGATTCTAATTTTGCAGGATGCAATCATCTGATAAAATCTCACAAAGCACATTTATTCCAATGTGCAGATGATATTGCTTATATTTTGAGGTGGTCTAAGCCCAACAAAGCTGACACCGGATTACAGCAAGGTCTATTATTCGAAAAACTGAATGAATCCGAAAAGAAAATTGTCAATTATCTGCGCGTTAATTATTCGGCATCATTTGATGACTTGGCATTTCACTGTTCCATTGACTTAAGTAATCTGGCTTCTGTGCTATTACAAATGGAATTTAAAAATCTAGTATTATCTCTACCTGGAAATAAATTCACTTTAAATCGATAATACATGTCAGTAAAAGATAATGATGTAATTTAAATACTATCTTGTTGGAAACTTTAGATTTGATTTATGTATGCATTTTTAAAAGGTGCTGTTGCTTATATTAACCCTACGCTGGTAGTGATAGAGATTCAGGGTATAGGGTATGAAGTCCACATCAATACTCAAACGTACTATAAAATCAAAGAACAGAGTCAGGTAAAGTTATTTACCTACTTTCATAAAAGTGATCACGGAGACGCCCTTTATGGCTTTCACAGTGAAGAGGATAAAAAATTATTCCTTCTTCTTATTTCTGTTAATAAAGTCGGACCGAGTACTGCGCAGGTTATGCTCTCTACTTTTGAGTCAAGTGAATTGGTACAGGCGATTAGCAATGCAAATATTGGTAAGTTGAGCACGATCAAAGGCATTGGTAGAAAAACAGCGGAAAGAATTATCGTCGAACTTAGAGACAAAATGGTATTAGACGAATCAAAAATCCATGATTTAAGCACGGATAATGGCCTTTCTACTACAAAACAAGAAGCAGAAGCCGCTCTACTTTCTTTAGGTTTTTCTAAAGTTCAAATTAATAAAGTACATAAGGAGCTAAATCTTCAAGGAAAATCGCAATTAGATATAGAAAATTATCTCAAAGAAGCGCTTTCTTTATTGTCCAATTAAAACATAGCACTATTTTTGTGCCTTAATTCTAAAATGAGTCCTTCTAAACACAATGCGTAGAGGATAAGCTCGTTTTATTCAAATGAAAAAAAGTGCAATTATTTTAATGAGACCTACTTTTAGTGTACTTCTTCTTCTTTGGGCCGGATTAGGAATCCACCTGGAAGCCATTGGCCCTGCGAAAGACCTAATCTATACCGCTATAGAAGATTACCATAGTTTGGATACACTCCCACCTATGTGGGAAGCTAGAGACGAATATGATCTGGATCAGAATCCTTTTGACCTTAACGATCCCGCAATTGTAAAGGAAGAAGTCGAATTTGATACAGAGAATAACAATTACATCCTATCTAAAAAGATAGGCGAAGAATTTTACACAGCTCCAAGTCATATGAGTTTTCAAGAATATCTTGATTATAAACAAAAGATGGCTGACAAGGAGTTCATGCAAAAAATGAACGGGTTAAATTCAGATGGAGGATTTCTGGATTTTGCTGCCGGAAAAGCAGATGGTATTAATCCTGTAGATAATCTAAATATTCAAGAGGATCTAGTTGGAGGAATGTTTGGCGGAGCTCAAATCAGTATCAAACCTCAAGGATATGTTGACTTTACTTTTGGGGGGAGAGGAAATTTTTATGATAACCCAGCTAACCCACCAGAATTTAACAGACAAGGATTTTTACCCTATTTTCAACCCAATATCAATCTTAGAGTCGAAGGAGGTATTGGAGATAAATTTAATCTAGGTTGGGATTATAATACTCAGTCTACTTTTGACTTCGATAACAGAATCAAATTAGCCTACGATAGTGAAGAGTGGAGTGAAGATGAAATTGTTAAAAAAATTGAGGCGGGCGACGTCTCGCTTCCACTCAACAGTCAGTTGATCAATGGAAGTCAACGACTGTTCGGAGTGAAAACCGAACTCCAATTTGGAAAACTCACCCTAACAGGCCTAATATCCCAACAGAAATCCCAGAAAAAAGAAATTGTCATTGAAAACGGAGGTAGAATAAGAGAGTTCTTTAAGTATATCAATGAGTACGACGAGAATAGACATTTCTTCTTAACTCATTACAACCGCGAAACCTACGAAAGATCCTTGGCAAACCTCCCACAAATCAACACACTGTTTAAAATTCGAAAAATAGAACTTTGGACTACTAACAAAAACCAGCAGGAAACTGATGTTCTAAGTGAAATTATTGCCGTTACAGACCTTGGTGAACCGGAAAGAATAAGCATGTCGGACCGTCAATATTTTCCAACGACACCACGACATCCGGATATCTATGATGGTAAACCTCTTCCGGGATTTGAGTTGGCTTCACAAATAGGTGCTAACGATTTATTCTCTACGCTTAGAAATGATCCGGCAATGAGAAGCACCGGAACGGCAAAAACACGTCTTGAGAACTTCTATAACATGGTTAATGGTCAGGATTTCGAAAGACTTCGTGCTAGAAAATTACAAAGAGATAGAGATTATTTTGTCCATGAAGATCTTGGTTTTGTCTCTTTAAACAGGCAAGTAGAGACGGATGAAGTACTTGGTGTTGCATTGGAGTATGAGTTCAACGGTAAAGTATATCAAATAGGTGAGTTCAATGATGACGCAGATAGTGTATTAATTGTTAAACTACTTAAATCCCAAACCAATGATGTAAGTAATGTATCCTGGGATTTGATGATGAAAAACATCTATTCCGTTGGAGCATATCAGGTAGACCGTGAGGATTTCCAATTGGATATATTTTACGATGATCCGGGAAAAGGTGAAAAGAGATTCTTGCCAGCGCCCGAATTAGATGGAAGACCATTATTACAAATATTTAATCTAGATAATTTAAATCCCGTCGGTGATCCGCAGCCCGATGGCCGATTTGATTTTGTGCCTGATCTGACAATTTTACCACGAACTGGAAAGATCATCTTCCCAGTCCTAGAACCTTTCGGTTCTTCTCTAAGAAATTACCTGGCCAGTCAGGGCGTTCCAGAGGAAGAAGATATATATAGTTTTCCAGAGTTGTACAGTAACACGATCATCAATACCCTTCAAAGTCCAGAAACCAATCGGTTCGTTATTCGAGGGAAATACAAATCTGATGTTACAGCGGACATCTCATTGGGAGCTTTCAATATCCCCAGAGGATCTGTGGTTGTAACAGCTGGTGGTCGAAGGTTACAAGAAGGACTGGATTATGAAATAGACTATAATATTGGTCGTATTAAAATATTGAATGAGAGTTATCTCGCATCCGGACCTGTTAAGATTAGCTTTGAAGATAATGGCGCTCTAGGGTTCCAAGTGAAGACCATGATGGGCTTAAGAGCTGATTATCGAGTGAATAAGCATATCAATGTTGGTGGTACCTTTATGCATCTCTATGAAAGACCCTTTACCCCAAAAGTTAATATCGGAGATGATCCTATTAACAACAGGGTTTACGGACTCGATTTTAGTTATGAGAAAAGTGCTCCTTGGTTAACAAGGTTAGTAGACAAAATTCCCGGAATTGATACTAAGGAAGAATCAAAAATTAAGTTTTATGCTGAAACCGCATTTCTAAAACCAGGACACGCCCGAGCAATACGTCAAGGAGATGAAGAAGACGGCACCGTATATTTAGACGATTTTGAAGGTAGCTCTAATGGAGTTCCTGTCGAATCTTTCCATGGGAATTGGACATTAGCCAGTATTCCAAGTGCTTCAAGATTCGACAACGTAGAATTTCTACCTGAACATCAGTTGAATAATGACCTAAATATTAATGTAAACCGAGCTCTCATGAGTTGGTATAGAATTTTGGATACCGAGGTAGGTGACAATATCAATAATTCACACTATTCACGTGTAATTCAGGCAGGTGAGATCTTTCCTCAGCGGCAATTGAATATTCAGCAGAGTATTACTCGATTTCTGACTTTTGATGTTTCCTATTTCCCAAACGAAAGAGGACCTTACAATTTTGATCGTCCAGGAGGAACAGCTTATAGTGCTGGTATCAATGCTGATGGTGAACTCCTAGACCCCCGCAAAAGATGGGCTGGAATTATGACCAATAATACCACTCCGGATTTTGAAAGAGCAAATTATGAAACCCTTGAGTTTTGGGTAATGAGCCCCTATTTGGAGGATCCTCAATCTGATAATACCGGCTATCTGGTATTCAACTTGGGTAATATAAGTGAAGATGTTCTCAAAGACTCTGAGAAGTTTGCGGAGCATGCATTACCTACTGATCCTAATAATCGAGGCTTAAATGTTGACACTACGAATCTTTCAATTGTATCTACCATTGATCCCGCTATCAATGCATTTGAAAATGATCAGGAGTCTAGAAATTTGCAAGATGTAGGTTATGATGGAATGGATAATGATCAAGAAAGACTGATTTATCAAGATTACATTAACGAGGTACTCCCATCCCTCAATCCCGGTGCAGCAAATGCTCTTCGAGAAGATCCAAGCAATGATGACTTTGTTTCGATAGGAGATGATCGAAATGGCAATGGTGTCATCAACAGATATAAGAGATTTTCTATGCCTCAAGGGGACTCACAAATCAATACAGGCCAATTTGGAAATGTCAATCAATTCAAGAATTTCCCGGACCAAGAGGATTTAGATCAAGATGGATCTTTGGATGAGATAGAGCGATATTTCGAATATCGCATTCCGATAGAACCTGATGGAAATGGAGGTATTATGTTAAATGATTATATAATTTCTTCTAGGACTGTAAGTAATACAACGGTTAATGGTGTTCCGGCGCAATGGTTTCGGGTAAAAATTCCATTGGCTGATACTTCAGCTTCATCCAAAGTAGGGAATATTGCGGATTTTAGAAACATGCAATTTCTTAGAATGTATATGCATGGGTTCGAAAACCAAATAACTTTCCGTTTTGCAGAGATGGAATATGGACGTAACCTTTGGAGAAGATATCTGGGTAATTTAAAGCAAGGAGTTGTTTTCCCTACTCCCGGAGATGAAACCGAGTTCAATATTTCCGCTATTAATGTTGAAGAAAACTCCGATGAAACACCTTTTGGATATGATATTCCTATTGGAATAATACGAGAACAGATACAATCCTTTAATCAGAATCTTCAACAGAATGAACAGTCTCTAAATCTTGATATATGTAATTTGAAACAAGCTGATGCCCGAGGAATTATCAAAGAATTATTTCTTGATTTAAGAAGATATAAAACACTAAGAATGTTTTCTCATTTGGAAAATTCAGATTTCTCTATTGATCCGAATGATGGAGATCTAAGTTTGTTCATTCGATTGGGAAGCGATTATCAGAACAATTATTATGAATATGAAATTCCTTTGACCTATTCAAGAGACAATTCACTTCCACGAGGTAGTAGAGCATATAAAGAAGAATTATGGCGTATAGAAAATGAACTGGAACTGAAGCTTCAAGACTTAATAGGACTTAAGCGAGAGAGAAACAGAAATACAACGAGAATTGATTCATTATATGCACAACCGGACCCTTTAGATCCTTCTCGCACTCTGAAAATCAAAGGTAATCCAAATATGGGTTATGTTAAGGGTATCATGATTGGAGTTAGAAATAATTCTGACAGAGATCAATGTTTCGAACTTTGGGTTAATGAATTGCGTGTCACAGGATTGGATGAACGAGGAGGTATGGCCGCTCTGGCTCAAGTCGAAGCGCAATTGGCTGATTTTGGCAATCTTTCTCTTGCTGGGCATTATTCTACCATAGGATATGGAGATATCGATCAAAAAGTTGGAGATAGAAGCCTCGAAGATGTCAGACAACTAGATGCCTCTATCAATCTTGAGCTAGGTAAATTCTTTAAGGAAGAATCTGGAATTAAGATTCCATTCTATGCTCAATACAATGAGGTAAAAAGTACTCCAGAATTTGACCCCTATGATCTCGATATCAAGCTTCAAGATAAACTGGCTGACGCCGAAGATGCTGAGGAACGGAAAATTATAGAAGATCAGGCCATTGAAAAGACGACCATTAAAGGTTATAATTTCACGAATGTTCGGAAGGAAAGAACAAATGGAAAGACTCCGATGCCTTGGGATGTAGAAAACCTTACTGCATCCTATGCCTATAATGAGATAGATAGGACAACTCCAATTATTGAATTGGATAATGAAAAGAACTATACGGGAAGCTTGGGATATGATTATTCTATGCGTCCATTATACATTTATCCATTCAAAAAACTGATCAAGAAAGGCAAGTACTTGAAGATCATAAAGGATATCAATCTCAATCCTATTCCGAATGTATACAGTTTTAATACTGTAGTAGATAGAAAGATTTCTGAAGCGAGATATCGTTTTGCTGAACCTGCATTCAGTACATGGTATACTAAGCGGTTTACCTGGGATCGAAATTACGGTTTGAATTGGGACATTACACAGTCCTTGAAATTCAAGTATAATTCTACAGCAATGGCCGTTATTGATGAGCCACCTGGTAAGATTGACACTGACGAGAAGCGGGATAGTATTCGAACCAATATTCGAGATCTGGGAAGGTTGAAGAATTACAACCATAATATATCCCTGAACTACACTTTGCCGATTAATAAGATCCCCATTTTGGATTGGGTTAAGGCCAAGGCTCAATATGGTGCTGATTACAACTGGTCGGTTGCAGCTCTTAATATGGACTCTCTTGGTAATATCATTAGCAATAGCCAAAGAATCCAATTGGGTGGAGATCTCAATTTCCAACGACTGTATTCCAAGTCCAAATACTTGGCGAAAATTGATCGTGGAAACAGATCTAGAAGTCGAAGGACGCCTAGTGTAAGCAATAATAAAGAGGTAACCACTAAGATCAAGAAAGGATCGTCGGCCAAAGGCAATGATGTGGCAACCTGGGAGAAAATCTTAATTCGACCCTTGATGACTTTGAGGCAAGGTAGATTGAATTATGTAGAGACCAAAGGAACAACGATTCCTGGATTTACTCCGAGAGCCAAACTACTTGGGCAAAATGATAATTGGTCCGCTCCAGGATGGAAGTTCGTCGCTGGAATTCAGCCCGACCTAGCAACTTATCTCCCTGAAACAGCTGAAAACGGATGGATTACTCAGAGTCTTTTCCTTAACTCCAATGTACTTCAGGATGAGACACAACAGTACGATGCTTCACTGAAATTGGAGCCTTTTAACAACTTCGTAGTAGATCTTACTGCCACCAAGCAGTCTGCCGAGAACCATACCGAGAAGTTTAAGATATTTGAACCTGGAGGTACTTATGAAAGAAGAGTACCCTATGATATGGGATCCTACACGATATCTTTTTTCAGTTTGAATACCTTCTTGAATGGAGACATTGATGGCCTGTTCAATACTTTTGAGCAATATCGAATTGATATCTCTCAGAGAATCGGGACGCCAGGAACAATACATCCTGAGGATCCAAGATACACAGAAGGATATGGCCCACTGCATCAAGATGTTCTAATCCCTGCATTTATTGCTGCATATACGGACCAAAGTCCAAATTCCGTCGAGCTAGACTTATTTAAACTGAGACCAAAAGTGAATTGGGATTTAAGTTATAAAGGACTCAGTAAGATTCCTTTCTTTTCTGAAAGAGTTAAGCAATTTTCTCTGGATCACGGTTATCGTTCGACTCTCCAGGTCAACCAATACAATACAGAATCCAATTATGATCCTAGTAATACGGTTAAGTTGAATGAGCAAACGAATAACTATTATTCCAGGTTTGAAGTACCGAATGTCATCATTAATGAAGAATTAAGTCCTTTAATTGGGGTCAATACGACTTTATTTAATGACATGAACTTTGGATTTGATTATTCTAAAGCAAGATCACTTAACCTGAATTTTGTGACGGATAATAAGCATATCATTGAGAGTAATTCGACAACAGTCACTTTCAGCTTTGGTTATTTAATGAAAGAAGTCAACATTGGATTTTTAACAGGAAAGAATAAGAAAAAGAAAAAGAAGAAAAAAAGCCCAGCAGCTAAACAGGATTTGTTAAGATTGGATGAACTGCGTGATACCGAGCTGCAGGAGTTGTTTGACTTTTCTGTGGAGGATGAAAAAACGGGTGATCTTCAAATGAATCTGGACTTTTCTATTCGAGATGAAATAACCAAAAATCATCTCATAGATAAAGAAACCGATCAAGTGACAAGAGGAGCTCAAACTATATCTCTATCACCATCGGTGGATTACAGTTTGAATAAGAAGGTCAACTTCAGAGTTTTCTTTGACTATACCAGTACTAATCCCTATACAACTCAACAGTTTAGAAGAGTGAATTATGCGGGAGGAGTTACTGTTCGACTATCTTTAGAATAAGTTCCTTCTATGCTGAGTCGAAATAGAATTGTCTTGATTGTCGCCCTGATGGGATTTGCTTTAATCGGGATACTCTATTTGCAATATGACTATATCGCCCAAAATGTGCGACTCAGCGAGGAGCGATTCGACCGTACAATTGCTGTTCTAGGGGAAAAGGTTTCTTCCAGACTTCAATCCATGGAAAACCATTACAGTTATCAGCTGTACTATACATGGAACAATGCAAGAAAAAAGAATCCTAGTCTGGATATAGACGCCTTGGACTTGCTGGTTAATGACTTTTACATGAATAAAAATGTAATTGCTCAGTTTAATAAAAGAATGACACAAGATTCTTTAGAAACCACCTCCGACGATCTGATTAACGTGGCGATTAACCGTGTAAAAATTGGCTTTCAGAGAAAACCTTTGGAGGAACGTATTTCTCCAAGAGAGTTGGAACGTATCATCAATCAATACCTCAACAATGCCAAAATAGAAACCAAAGCCGAATTCGGGGTTTTCTCAAATTCTGAGAAAAGATTTGTGATTTTAAATGGCTCCTACTTGATCCAAGATGATTTCATGGACGAGAATCACAATGCTTACAGCATCTTTAAGGGGACACCATATAAATTTGACCTATTTGAATCAGATGGGATATCGCCTGGAATTCTGCTTTTTGATTTCCCCAATAAGAACAGTTATATCTGGAGGTCTGCGCTTTTCAATATCATAGCAGCAGGAATGCTCATTTTGATTATTATAGCATGTTTCGTTTATACCGTTCAGGTGATTTTTAGACAGAAGAAGGTGTCTGAGATGAAAACTGATTTCATCAATAACATGACCCATGAATTCAAGACACCCATTGCAACCATCTCCTTAGCTTCGGATTCGATTAATAATCCATCGATTATTGAGAGTCCCGATAAAATCCGAAAGTTTATTGGTATCATTCGACAAGAAAATGATAGAATGCTGAGGCAAGTCGAAAAGGTCTTGGAAATAGCGCGTATTGACAAAAACAATGTCCGGATGTCGAAGAAAGAAGTAAATCTCTCCTTAATTCTTTCTGAAGCTGTTCAGTCATTCCGATTGAAAATAGAAAATATGTCCGGAAGTATTAAAGAAAATCAACGAGCAGGGAGGAGTACAATTTATGCTGACCCCACGCACATCGGAAATTTATTTTACAATTTATTGGACAACGGAGTAAAGTATGTGAACGAAGCTCCGCATCTCTTAGTAGAGACTTACAATAAAAATGATAGAATTTATGTTTCGATAACAGACAATGGTATTGGAATAAGTAAGGACCAACAAAAACATATTTTTGATAAGTTCTATCGAGTACCAACAGGTAATGTTCATAATGTTAAGGGGTTTGGCTTAGGATTGAGTTATGTGAAGAAAATTGTAGAGCTACACGAGGGAAAAGTGTACGTTCAGAGTACTTTAGGTAAAGGAAGTACCTTCACCGTAGAGCTTCCCCTGTATTAAATGCTAAAAAAATATTTTTATGAAAGACGGGAATATTAGAATCTTATTGGTGGAAGACGACACGAACTTTGGGGATGTGCTCATGTCGTATCTCGAAATGAACAATTACGATGTCGAATTGGCCAAGGATGGAGAATCGGGTTTTGAGTTGTTCAAAAAGAAGCCATTTGATCTATGCATCTTTGATGTGATGATGCCGAAAAAAGACGGTTTCAGTTTGGCTGAAGATGTTCGTCTCCTCAACGAGGATATTCCAATAGTCTTTCTCACCGCTAAGGGACTTAAAGAAGACATTATCAAGGGATTTAAAATAGGTGCAGATGATTATGTGACCAAACCCTTTAATTCTGAAGAATTGTTGTATAGAATTCAGGCCATTCTCAAGAGAACAGGAAGTATTGTCGAAGAAGACAAAGACGAATTCCAAATCGGTGAATATCATTTCAATTACCCCTTGCGAATTTTGTCACGCGGAGAGAATAAAGAAAAATTATCTCCTAAAGAAGCTCAACTTCTCAAGATGTTTGCCCTTAAGAAGAATGAAGTCCTATTGCGTTCCGATGCTCTAAAAAGAATTTGGGGTGAAGACAATTACTTCACTGCAAGAAGTATGGATGTATTCGTAACCAAACTCAGAAAATACTTGAAAAACGACCCCAACGTCGAAATCGCCAATATTCATGGCAATGGATTTAGACTGATCGATTCTTCCAGTACAGAATAAGCAAAAATTCACCTTTACATCAAGATGCCGTTTTTGGGGAGAATCGGTTCTGGCACATCCTTTTCTTTCAGCATTTCGAAAAGATCTATTTCTATGACCCTACATAGACTGAGCATTGGAATATCGTTCCCTAGCCCCTCAAATGGATTCTCCGAATAATCACCGATCAATTCCATCAAGAGATAAACCCATCCCACAAGAATGGTAAAAGGGATAGACAACCACGCTCCCCATTCACCTAATTCATGAAAAACAGTTACCATCCCCCAGGGTAAAAGAAAAATGAATATACCGACAAAGATCGCACTCATGCTGGCATATTGTCTAGGTAGGGGAAACTTCTTGATCCGCTCACATTTCCCTTGTAAATCATAGAATTCGTTGAGAATATTCTGTAATTCCATGTGTCGGAAATCATCAATTAAGCCTTCTTGCCTTAACTCTGACAATGACACTGACTGTCTATTAACAATTTGTGTAGCCGTATTTTTATAGTTGATCAACTCTTCATATTCTTCGTCTTTCAAATAATTTCTTAATTCTATCTGAGTAACTTCATCCGCATAAAGTCCAACTCCAAAAGTCTTAAACCTTCTTTCGGTAGTTCTTCTCACATACTTGTTGCTATGACTTATATGTTCCCATTCAGTAGGTATCAATAGCTGACTTCTCAAAGCATACAACCAGGCAATATGTCGAAATATCAAGCGCCTTTTCATCTGTAAGATCTCCTCTTTGGAATATGACCCATCAGTAAATTGAGCGGTAACAAAACCAATTACTGCCGCTCCCCATGCCCTACTACTGTTTACAATGCCACCCCAGATTTTGCGTGCTTCCCACAGCCTGTCGTAAGAACTGTTATTCTTAAAACCCACATAAAAGGCCACCGCGGTACCAATTACTGCAACCGGAAGCCACGGAACTTGAAAGTCGGGAACATTGTATCCTTTAAAATGCAGATAATGCAGTGTTTCTATAAAGCATGTTACAAAAACGGTCCATAGAGTAAGCCATATTAAATGACCTCCAGAAAAGTTCATTACACTCCTGAAAGAAAAATTCTTTTTTACATACATCTCTTAACACTTGTTGAAGTAGTGAATAAAAAGCAATACTACACAAATAATTAGTACTTCTAATGTTCAAATATAGAAGCCTTCTTTTTATATTCGTCTCAAAGCTCCAGTTTAGAACAAAACCAGCTTCTTCATGTTTAATAATCGTTGATCAAAAATTAGAACTATGTCTTTTGAATTACCAGAATTACCTTATGATTATAACGCTCTAGAACCACATATAGATGAGCAAACAATGCGCATACATCATGGAAAACACCATGCCGGATATACCAAAAAATTAAATGCGGCTCTTGATGGTGTTGACGTGGAAGGTAAAAGTATTGAAGATATTTTAGCCGGCATATCCAACTATGGAGTGGGCGTGAGAAATAATGGTGGAGGATTCTATAACCATGCACTTTTTTGGTCAGTAATGGGACCGAATGGTGGTGGAAATCCTTCAGGTGATCTTGCTGCGGCAATTGATGATGCTTTTGGATCTTTGGAAAATTTCAAATCCGAATTTTCTTCAGCTGCTGGTAGTCGTTTTGGCTCGGGATGGGCATGGCTATGCGTTGGATCTGATGGTAAACTATTTGTAACAAGCACCCCAAATCAGGACAATCCATTGATGGATATTGCTGCTCAAAAAGGAACACCAATATTGGGACTAGACGTTTGGGAGCATGCTTATTATTTGAATTACCAGAATAGAAGACCGGATTATGTAGCGGCCTTTTTCAATGTGATCAATTGGGATGCGGTAGCGGAAAGATATGCTGCAGCGAAATAATTGATTATTTTCTAGAAAATATACAAGAGATGGTTCCTTGACTGAGAATCATCTCTTTTTTTTATTCAGAGTGGTCCATCTTGATCTTACAAACTAGAATTTTGATTCCAATTATCCCTATCCTGTCTTTCCTTTAGGGTATAATCGAAGGTATCTGAATTCAGGAACCTTCTTTCTTCCGGTGGAGCTTCCAACTCCCAGCTAGCTTTTTTCTTTCTATCTCCTTCTTCAATCTCTTCTCTAAAAAGATAAGAAACGAATACTCCAACTATTGCACCCAATAAATGGCTTTCCCAGGAAACTCCTTCTCTAATGGGAAATACCCCTATGATCATTCCGGAGTAAAGGAAAAAAACGACCAATGAAATAGCAATAGACCTTACACTTTTTCTAAAAATACCATTCCAGAAAAGAAACGCAACCATTCCATACACTACCCCACTTGCTCCAATATGGAAGCTTGGCCTGGCAAAAAGCCACACTAGAATGCCTGTGAGAATATAAATCAGAAAGAAACTCTTAACTGCTATTCTACGATAGAATAATAGCATGAAAATGGCGCAGACAAGGAACGGGATAGAATTGTTGATTAAATGCCCGAAATCTCCATGAATAAGAGGAGAAGTAAGAATACCAAGCATTCCCTGGACGTGTCTTGGATAAACTCCCCAACCGTAATAACTGAAACCCAAAAATACTTGGGAGAGGTGAATTCCCCATATAATTACTAAAAAGAGTAATGGCCATTTAATGACCGCCAAATTGCTTTCTTGTTTGCTCATTCTAAGAAAGTATCTTAACAATATCCTGGAAGGTCTTTTCCATCTTCATATTTTTTTCAATTGCCTCCTTGAAGGGTGTCAACACGATCTTATTATTCACTATTCCAATCATCCCATCTCTTTTGCCTTCCATCAAGGATTCGATACAAGCCAAACCTATTTGAGAGGCCCGCACCCTTTCCATGCATGTAGGCGATCCTCCTCTTTGAATATGTCCTAATATCGTAACCCTCAAACTTAAAGATGGCATTCTATTGCTCAATTGATCGGCCAATGCATAAGCACCACCTATCTCATCTCCTTCGGCAACAACTAAAATACTTGAGGTATCTCTATTTTTATGCCTTTCCCGAATTTTCTTCACAATAACATTGATATCAGTGGGAAATTCGGGTGCCAAAACAGATTCTGCTCCTACTGCTATGCCGGTTCTTAAAGCAATAAACCCTGCATCGCGCCCCATAACTTCAATTATAAAAAGCCGATCGTGAGAAGAGGCTGTATCCTTTATTTTATCTATGGCCTCCATGGCTGTATTTACAGCTGTATCGTATCCAATGGTAAAATCAGTACCGTAAAGATCATTATCAATAGTACCTGGTGCTCCCAGGATATTGATATCGGGAAATTCAGAACCAAAAACATACGCTCCTGTAAAGGTGCCATCACCGCCGATCACAACCATTTGATCTACACCTTCCTTTTTTAAATTCTCGTAGGCTTTTTGCCTTCCTTGTTTGGTCTTGAATTTCATACTACGGGCAGACCCAAGTATTGTTCCTCCACGGTGGATTATATTACTGACCGATTTATTATCCATTTTGATAAAATCGCCCTCTATCAAGCCATTGTAACCTCTTATGACCCCGATAGGTTCCTTACCATGATATAGTGCAGTTCTAACACAAGCTCTTATGCAGGCATTCATCCCCGGTGCATCACCACCAGAAGTAAGAATCGCAATCTTTCCCATTCAAAATTAATTATATCTCCTCCGGATTAACTTAAGAAGAACTCTGGCCTTTTTTAACTTCGATTCATCATTCCAATTATACTCCGGAATCACAGTTTCAGCGAGATAATTTTTCGCTTCTTCAAAACTATTCAAACCGTTTAAGTTCTTAATTGTTTTATCAAAGGCCATCGCATTTCCTCCAAATAATTCATTAATCGTCAAAACGCGTTCGTTGAGCCCCATGCTACTTCGAATATCCGTAATAGGCGCAGAACTCAATTTCTGTGATAAATCACTGATCTCTTCAAAATTAAACAATTCTGCATACTGATTTATGTTTTTGGGTTTGGCCTTGGTCTCTACCGAGGTTTTCTTTTCCACTTTTACCGCTGTTGAAACCGTATCATCCGCTAATTCTAATTCAAAACTTGGAATATTAAGTTCTTCCTTGACGGGTTCCTCTATTACCGGTTCTTCTAGTACCGGTTCTTCGGGAATAACAGGACTTTCGTCAACTTTTACCTCTACATCTGCTGCCGGTATTTCAATCTCCTCTACCTTGGCCACTGTTTCTTTTACTTCTTGAACTATTTTCTCAGCTCTAACACCCTCTGCTTGCTTAGGAGATTTTGGTTGAATAGAACCCACATTGTATTCATACTCTTCTATTTGAATCTCTCCAATATCCTCAATATTGCAATCTATATCCGATTTGGACAAATCATCACTTTTCGTCTTACCCCTCATCTCAGACTGAATCATTCCAATCTTCCTGTAAAACTTCCTGGTATACTCTCTCATTAAATCAAGCTCCAACTGTGACAATTCTTCCTCTTCTTTTAAACTCTCGAACAACTTGTTGATCTTCTTTAAGAATTTTTCCGCTTTCTTTAATTTCATCTGCTTAAATTTTTTATAATCATTCTACAATGTAGCTATCTCAATATCCCCATAAATTGGAATACTTTCATTTTAAACCGATACCACAACAATTGAATTGCGGAACACCGAAAAAAATGTGATTTTAATGCAAGAATTCCTGCTATTTATTCGGATTCTAAAGATAGTATTTTGTGTAATCTTAAAGGAATTGTATTAGTATTGCATGCACTTTGACAGCGTTTACTTCGAAGAATTAATATTAACTTTAAAAATGTTTTATCTGGGAAGGCTTACTCGCTTGATTCAATTCTGTTTGTAAATTTTTAATTTAATAATAAAGTCGCTTATGTTTTTAGAACCTCATTTTAAAGCTCAGCGTAGTGGCTGGATTGAGGTCATTTGTGGATCGATGTTCTCCGGTAAAACAGAGGAGTTAATTCGACGTTTGAAGCGCGCCGGATATGCCAATCAACGTGTGGTTACCTTCAAGCCGGTAATTGACAGGAGATATGATGATGAAAAGGTGGTATCCCACGATAAAAACAAGATTTCTTCCTATCCGGTGGAGCACAGTAGCTATATACTCGAACTGTGCGATGAATACGATGTAATAGGAGTAGATGAGGCCCAATTTTTTGATATGAAACTCATTGATGTCGCTCAAGAAATTGCACTCCGAGGAAAAAGAATAATCTTAGCTGGCCTGGACATGGACTATCGAGGTAATCCTTTCGGCCCTATTCCCGGACTTTTATCCGTTGCAGAGTACATAACAAAGGTACATGCCATTTGTCCCCACTGCGGTAATCTAGCGACTCATTCCTATCGTAAAACCAGCGATGATGCGACCGTACTTGTGGGGTCCGATGAATACGAACCCCGATGTCGCGTTTGCTTTAACATGGGGAATATTATTGACTTTACTCCTTGATCAGTTTTATTACGATTTGTTGATCTCCTGTATTAATCCTTAAGAAATATTGCCCGATTAAAACATCATCAATTTTCATCTGGACGATCGAACTATTTAGAAATTCGACTTTTTTCAAGGATCTTCCATGAACATCTACCAAACTCATTTCACCCGTATTATAAACCTCACCAAGATTGACTTCAATCAAGTTTTGTGATGGATTGGGATAAAGAAAAATATCCTTTTGTTCTGCTTTACTGAATTCTTCTGCATCAACTATGATCTCATTAAACCTGATCATAAACATCTCTTCCGATCCATTGGATTGAACATCATAGTTATCCGGACCTGGATCTAGGTCCATAGTTTCTTGAAACAAGCCTGTAATCAACAGCCCATCGTCATCTACAACTATATCACCTAAGTATTCCATGCCGATTCCACCAAAGCTCCTCGCCCAAATTAAATCGCCATTAGAATCCAACTTAAGAAAAAAGATGTCCGTCGAACCGTTTGAAACTAAATTGACTACGCCAATTCCAGGATCAATGTCTACAGTATCAGGGAACACGCCAGCAATATAAATATTACCCTCATCATCGATGTCAAGTCCATCTGTTGAACTAACCCCGCCAGGGTCACCAAAACTAAGTGCACGGATTAAATCTCCTCTAGGATCTATTTTCAGGACAAAGGTTTCAGCTCTAGAATAGGAGCCAACTAAAGTAACGGTATCATTTTCAAATGTAAAAGTCGTTGTCCCTAACATATTACCGATAGCAATCAGATTACCATCGGGTCCTAATTGAATATCGGTAACATCTCCAAGCGGGCCTAAATCAAAACTTCTTTCCCATAAAAGACTGCCTTCAAAATCCAGTTTCTGAATATGTCCCCAAGCTCCTCCATCTAAATATCTGGAGTCATCCAATAGACCATATGTGTATATATTGCCTTGATCATCAACTTCAAGATCATAAACGATGTCCCATTGTTTCCACATACCCCCATGACTTTTGGCCCATAATATCTCGCCATTAGAATCTAACTTTAGGATTAAAGCATCCATTTCACCATCCGATTCGAAATAAAATGAATCGACGCTATTGTTGAAATAAGTAGAATCGAAAAAACATCCCCCTACATAAATATTGCCATCAGTATCTCCTTCAATGGAATAGGCAAATTCGCCTGAACCATCTCCAAATCTCTTTGCCCAGATTAAATCTCCATCAGCATTTAGTTTATGGATATATATATCAGAATGACCTGCGGATGTCAATAATATGGTGTCCGTACCATTGATGTATTCCGTTTCCGAGAAAAATAAGCCCGTTGTGTAAATATTCCCCTCTTTATCTATGTTGGTAAAGGATAATGGCCATGGCCTTCCAAGATTCGTCCCCAATTTCCTAGCCCAAACAAAATCTCCATTTGAATCTAATTTCTGAATGTACAAATCACTATCCCCTGTTTTGGCGTCGAGATTAAAAGTACCTGGCCCTGGATCAAAGTCTACTTGGGATTTAAAAAATCCAACCGAATAAATATTACCACTTGAATCGGTTGTCATGTCCACAACAGTTTCCTGAAATGTAGTTAACCAAGGTCCTCCATAATGAAGTCCCCATTCAAAAACAGGCTCTTGAGCAAAAGAAAATAAGTGTATTAGACAAATTAAACATAGAGTAAGTGTTGGCCTTTTCATAAGCGTATCATTAAGTAACATTCTAAAATGGAAATCCGTAAAGTAAAATCTCCTTTGTTCTCAGGTTCTCAGCGTGCAAGTCTTGTTTTTATAAAACGTCTCTTACTTAGTAATTGCTGTATTCATTATTTAAATGGGATTAGTTTAATCCTCCGAATGAATATTTGAGATCCATTGTTGGCCGTAAAACCAGCTCTTTACAAAATAGAATTGAGCACACCTCAATTAGGCGCGCTCAGTTTTGTTTTATTCCTCCTCGGACTTCAGCATTTTCCCTTCTATTACATCGCTGGACTTTGCCAAAAATTCCGGTAATTCTAAACCTGACTGCTTCAAGAACTCAGAAAGTGCCGGTACAGACTTGTAAAGATTATTGACAAAATTGGCTGTGCTGTCTCCGCTACCTCCGTCGAAAACGGTGATCTGGTCAAACTTCAACTCTTTGATAGCATCCGTTTGTATTTTAGCTAGTTCTGGTAATTTTTCAATCAGCAACAATCCAATGGCCGCCTGTGCATCTCCACCGGCAGCCTCTACCATTTTCTGGAAACCTTCCGATTGCGCCATCAAGACCTTTCTTAAACCCTCTGCCTGGGCCTTATACTTGGCCAATTCAGCTTCCGCCTCACCTTCAGCTACCCTAACAGATTCCTGTGCTTTGGCTTCTGCAGCAATAATGGTCTTCTCTTTATCGATTTCCTCCTGAACAACCTCGTCTGCTCTTCTAGATGCCAACTCCTTTTCTTTTCGCGCATCCTCCGCTTCCTTTTGAGCTAGATAAGCCTCTTTCTCCGCTATTGCTTTGGCTGTTTTCTCTGCAATTTCCGCGTCTCGATTCGCCTCGGCTACATTCCTCCTTCTATCGGAATCCGATTGAGCGATCTCTACATCCGCCAAATTCTTTCCTTTAACTGCTTCAGCTTCCGCCTTCTTCTCCCCTACTTCAGCCTCAGAGTTCGCGTTGGCCACTTCCTGTCTTCGTCTTGCATCTGCCTTAGAACTTCCGATATCCCCTTTCTCAACTTGTTGAGCCACTTGAATCTTCGCCTCATTAATGGCTTCTGCTGCGGCCTTCTTACCCAAAGCTTCAATATATCCGGATTCATCTTGAATATCCGTGACGTTTACGTTGATCAAGGTAAGACCGATCTTGCGCAATTCACTACCCACATTGGTAGTAACATTGGCCAAAAACTTATCTCTATCTGAATTGATTTCCTCAATATCCATCGTAGCTACTACCAATCTCAATTGTCCAAATATGATATCCTTCGCCAATTCTCTAATTTCATTGTGGGATTTACCCAACAATCTTTCGGCAGCATTGACCATATCACTCTCTTGAGTAGAAATACCCACTGTAAATCTGGAAGGCACATTGACCCGAATATTTTGTCTACTCAATGCTCCCCTTAAGTCAACATCTATTGATAACGGAGTTAAATCCAGATACTCATAGGCTTGTATAACGGGCCATACAAACGCAGCTCCACCGGCATAACACTTTGCCGACCCACTACCTGTCTTTCCATATACCACCAAAATTTTATCCGAAGGACATCGCTTATATCTACTAATGAGAAAAACGATGGTCATGAAAATTAAAGCCAGCAAAAAGATGATAGGTAGACCAAGTGAAAGCACTTTCGACGCTGCTGATTGGAGCATAATATTCGATCCAAACAAAGAAACACTCGATAATACCATTGTTAAAGACATCAAAGTTTTAATTTTCATAGATTTAAAGTTTTATTGAATTTTTATTCGAACTGCACTTAGCACGGCGCAGTCATAATCATTCTTAAATTATCTCAACCTAAGATTTAGGCTGATAAGGTGTAACCACAAGTATCTTATTTTCAGTTTCCACAACCAATACCTCTGCACCCGTACCAATAGAAATAGAATCCTTGCTTCTTGCTAATATCTCTCTTTCGACCTTATTGATGGCCACAATTATCTTACCTTCTCCATTTTCGGGAATGGGCACATATACACGACCTACTTTACCAATGGCATCCCATAATTTCCAAGAACCATCTTCTTGTTGGCCCAAAAGAAGCCGAAAAATGGAATAGAGAATTAGCACGGCCACAATCCCTGCACCTATACCAAAAAGAATGGCCAACAACCATGAAAAACTGGAATGCATGGCCAAAGCGCGAATCGTAAGTGAAGCAATACTCGTGAAAGTAAGTACGGATTTAAGAATTCCCATTGATCCGCCGTCAGCATCCGCATCAAAGTCGATATCGAAATCGCTGCCCAATACAATTGAGCTAAATAACATTAACAACAAAAGAGAACCAGTAATACCGCCTATCCAAGCCAGTAAATCAATGATGAAATGTACGTCCATAATAAAAGGAAAAGAAAATTGGTTCCCTTAAAATTACGTAAAAACTACTGATTTAGTTCCCACTAATCAACAAGTACTTTCGAACTATAGGTCTGATTTTCTCCATTCAAGCTCAAATAATACATTCCTTTAGGGAATAGTCCTAGGGATAACTGTTCTACCTTTTTGTTACCCGTGAAAGTTTTCTTCAAAACCACTTCTCCATTCATGTTTCTCACGACAACTGATGATTGCGATCCGTTTGAAAAGGGAATTTCCATCTTGATTTCCTGTTGAGTAATTGGATTCGGAAAAATCTTTAATCCACCCGATTCTTTGTAATTGTTTACATCAACGGTCAGCACTCGAGAGTATTCAAAGCTGCCATCATAATCAACTTGCTTTAACCTATAATAGTAAATTCCCTGGATGACATTCTTATCAATGAATTCATAACTTAATTCCTCGTGGGTTGTTCCATTTCCTTGGACCAATTCTATTGTTTTCCAAGTGGACCCGTTCAATGATCGCTGAACTTCGAAATAGTCATTATTTATCTCAGAAGCAGTAACCCATTCTAGTTTGGGTAAACCATCTTGTAGAGATACAAGAAATGATTTCATTTCAACCGGAGCCGTAGTGTTTTCGATGATCGTGCAATTGTTCCAACAACCACTTCCTCCCGGACAAAGTATATTGCCACAATTTAGTGGTCTGAGTTGAAAAATTCCACCTTCCATATCCGGGCATGGAAATGAAGTATTATTTTCATAATTCCAAGTAGGAGCTCGTCCACCAATTTGTTCAATCGGTGAACCATCTTTTTCGTAATAAATAGAACAGTCATCACATGGCGAATTAACCTTGGTGTAGTTTCCGTTGGCCGGAGTATAAAAACAATTCGAAACAGTGATTTTATTCGGAGTTTGAGAATATGTCGACAACGACAATAGGATGAGCAATACGGTCAAGTATTTCATAACGTGTTTAATTTTTACATTGATTTTTACAGCGTCAATATAGCTAATAATTATTTTTTATTGTAATTATTAGACAACTAAATAAACTGCAAAACAATGCAAAGTCAAAATGAAATACATCACCTGCTTTAAAAATAGAATTATTCCACTATTTCCAATTTAGCAAATTTGAGCATTATACGTCGCTCAGGATTATCAATGCCATTAAAATATACTGTTGCTACACGCTTGTCATTGACCCCATCAATATGTATGATTTTCCCTTCACCAAATTTTGAGTGTCTGACAGTCATACCATTGGCCAACTTTTCAGAAGGACTCGGTTTAAATGAAGAAGCGTCGTACTTCAGGTCATATACCGGCTTCCGTCTTACAGGCATTCCCTTAATGGTAGATCGCTGCTGATTACCAATTTTATCAATCCTCTTGAATCCCGAACCGCCAAGGCCCGACGGAAGGTCAATACAGCTTGGATCAATCTCATCGAGGAAGCGACTAGGTTGATTGTATCTTACATCTCCAAAGTAGAATCTGTTTTCGGCATAAGTAATGGTCAGATAACGCTTTGCTCTTGTGATGGCCACATAAAACAACCGTCTCTCCTCATCGATATCTTCTCTAGAATCCAGAGATCTAAAAGAAGGAAACAAGTTCTCTTCCATTCCAACTAGGAAAATACTCTCGAACTCCAGTCCCTTAGCTGCATGTGTAGACATTAGAGTCACATAATCCGTTGAGCCCTCATCTCCCTCGTCAGCATCCGTTATTAGGGCGACATTTTGCAGATATACGGACAAAGACCTATCTGTCGATTCATCTCCATCGATAACCTCGTCGTTCTCCACAAAACTCTGGATAGCATCCATCAAGGCGTTGACATTATCAATTCGACTGATGTTCTCAATAGAATTATCCTCTTTGAGTTTCTCCAAATACTTGGTCTTACGCATCAGTTCAACCGTGGTCTCGTAGGCATTGCGTTCTTTGTTATAATCAATAAGATCCTTCATTAACTGAAGAAACTTATCTACAGAATTTCTCGCTCTTCCCGATAATGGACATGTTACTGCTGCCTTTAATATCGGTTTATCTTCAGCGATACCCCAGTCCAAAATCTTGTCAACAGTTGAAGTTCCAATTCCTCTTTTAGGAAGATTGATGACGCGTTTGAAGGCTTCTACGTCTTTCGGATTGACAATTAATCTCAAATAAGCAATGATATCCTTGATTTCCTTTCTCTGGTAGAAGCTCAATCCTCCATAGATGCGATATGGAATATTGTAACGGCGCAAGTGCTCCTCAAATACTCTTGACTGAGCATTGGTTCGATATAGAATTGCTATGTCTTTATTGTGAAGATGATTTCGATTCTTTTGTTCTAGAATAAGATCTGCAACCCTTTTTCCTTCTTCTTTGTCTGTGGTAGTTTTTACCAAATTAATTTTAGAACCCTCTTCCTTATCCGTCCAAATGACTTTTTTGAGTTGTTTCTTATTGTGCTCAATGACCGAATTGGCCGCTTTAACGATATATGGTGTAGATCGATAGTTTTGCTCTAATTTGAAAGTTTGTACCTCTTTAAAGTCCTTTGAAAAATCGAGAATGTTATCAATTGTGGCTCCTCTAAAAGCATATATACTTTGTGCATCATCTCCTACAATACATATATTTTGTTTACTTCCGGGATATTCGACCAACTTCCTAATGATCGAATACTGCAAATAATTGGTATCCTGAAACTCGTCAACCAGTAAATGGCTAAACTTCTGTTGATACTTTTTCAGAACATCCTCGTGTCGATCAAACAAGCGATAGGTCTGAAATAATAGATCATCAAAATCCATTGCCCCTGCACTCAAACACCTCTTCTCATACTGCTTGTAAATTTCTGCCATATAGGGCATTCTGTTTTTCCGGTCCTGTTCGATCAACTCCACATTATTGATATAATTAGTTGCGGATACCAGATTGCTCTTGAAGGAAGATATTCTATTTCGAATGGCATTAGGATGATAAACTTTCTTGTCCAGCCTCATCTCCTCCAAAATCCGTTTGATCAGGCTTTTACTATCATCGGTATCGTAGATCGTAAAACTCTTGGGAAATCCAATGGCTTCTGCTTCGTACCTCAGAATTCTCGCAAAAATGGAGTGAAAAGTACCCGCCCAAACATAATTGGCTTTTTCACCCACCACTTTTTCGATCCTCTCTTTCATTTCCCTCGCGGCCTTATTGGTAAAAGTCAGTGTCAGAATCTGCCAGGGATTTATGCCGCTATTGATCAAATGCGCAATACGGTAGGTCAAAACTCTGGTTTTTCCCGATCCGGGGCCCGCAATGACCATAACCGGCCCATCGATAGTCGTAACCGCCTGACGTTGTACCTCATTGAGTTCGTTCAGATAGGATTGGCTCGAATTATTGTTTACTTCCATTACTCGTTCTTCAATTCATCCCAAAATTCAATCGCCCTTCTCGTATGAGGGATGCAGATAGATCCTCCCACCATATTTCCAATGGCCATAATTTCCATTAATTCCGCCTCATTCATCCCTGCTTTATGCGATTGCTCTACATGGTATTTAATACAATCATCGCATCTCAAAACCAGGGAGGCCACTAAACCCATCATTTCCTTGGTTTTTACATCTAAAGCCCCTTCCTGATAGCACTGATGGTCAAGGCTAAAAAAACGCTTGATCATTTTATTATCTGTCGATAATATTCGATCGTTCATTTTCTCTCTATATGCTCTAAACTCTTTAAGTGAAGACATTTTTATTATTTTTTATTGATTTGCAACCACAGAAGCCGCATGAAATTGAATCCAACCAATACCGAACTAATAATAGATAAAATTCCCAGAAATAGATATTCTTTTTGAACATAATTAGCGAGCCAGTCCTGGCGTGCATATTTTAAATACGACAAGTCATCATAGACCATATTTCTATCCGTGTAAAAGTTAAATTCTGCGATGACATTGTACTGATAAAAAAACAAAAGCGGAAGAATAAGGATGAATATTATTTTCCCCCATTTACTCCTAGCCAGTAGACTTAATCGCGGAAAGAACAATTGATATATCATCAGACCACAAAGAAATACAAATATGGCATTGGATATCAAAAAGGGAAATTTCGGGTACTCAGTAATGACTGGAAATAGAATAAAAGCTCCAATGACCAGTACAAATATCAGATAGAAGATAATCAGTTTCCTCTCCCACCCCTTTTCTTCTTTATCATAATTTTTACTCACTCCACTCACATTTTACACTCCAGAAAAAAGAAGCCTATCATTCTCCGGGAATTAATTGCATTAGTCTCCATCCATCTTCAAAATTCGACTTCATCCACTGCATTCTATACTCTCCATTGTGATACAAGCCGGCCTGATCACCATAGTGCTTACTGGAAGGATGACCGCTCTGTCCTGTTGGCAGCACATTCCAACTGCTAT
Source organism: Saprospiraceae bacterium (assembly GCA_965230755.1). Taxonomy (GTDB): domain Bacteria; phylum Bacteroidota; class Bacteroidia; order Chitinophagales; family Saprospiraceae; genus DATFJT01. Next base: position 259,256 of record CBDDLT010000005.1, read on the forward strand.
CCGGATGAGCCATATCTATCACTCTTCTAATAGCAGGTCCTCCCGATATTTCATGGACACAAGTACTGTCATTCGTAAACAATTGATTCAATACCGTCTCGACACCACCCGGCATATCATAAGGACCGACATTGAAGTATTTATTAATGACAGGAAGATCTCCCAGGGCATGCTTATGGACTAAGTTTCTCGCTCCTCTCCACTTCCAATTTTCCGCATTCGACGTTCCAAAAAAGCTTTCGAGTTCCTCAAGCGTTTCGCCCCAAGCCTCATTGAAAATGTCAGACCTTGATTCAACCTCTTCCGTCGATACATTGTCCCACCATGGGTTATTGGGATATGATATAAACTTAGGATAGCTTCTTTTATGCATATGATTGCTAATCCATGAGGCAAACAACTCATCACCTAATTCATCTTCACAGGCTAGTCTCTCAATATGGTACATCCACCTATAAAAAATACTAGGCAGATAGGAATCCAATCCGTGATTTCCATCCCAAGTGGATAAGGCGGCAATTAGATTATGCGATTGGTTCTCATCACTCAAAGCTGAAATTAATTCTTGAACCATCTCTGGATAAGCAGGATTGACATGATCTAGTATTACCTGTTGAACTTCTTCCGGGGTCCAGTCTTCTTTGGCTTCCAATTTCCCATAGATTCGACGATACCTATCCTTAGGAACATAGTACCCGGGATGTAAATGGCCCGCATAACTTTCGGGTTGATTATTGGTATTGACTATAATACCAGAGCTGGGGTTGATATCATGAGGGTTTTCTTCGAATTTTAAATAACCAGCATAGTCATCCTCACTGTTATATCCCCTGTAAAAGGACTTTCCATGAGTACCTTTGGCTCGAATGGGTATCTTAGATAATCCCCACCATGCAATGTTGTCATTGATATCCGCATAGACCATATTGATACCTGGAGAATGTATCATGGACATGGCTTCAAAAGCCTCGGACTTACTTTTGGATTCTGTCAAAGCTAAAGAGGCTTCCAGGTTCTCCGACAAAAAATCGGTATAGACCCATTTCAAAGCCACAGGTTTAGCAGTAACCAATCGAACCTCCTTGATTACATCATTGACAATGGGTCCATGTGGTCCCGTTTTTACCCTTAGTTGTTGAGGCTCCTCTTGCCCTTTAATCTTAATTTCATATTGATCTATGGTCAAATCTATCCATGTACTATCTTTTCGAATTTGATCTGTATTGGAAGGATTGTATTCCTCAACAAAAAAGTCCATATCATCAATCTCAAACATCGTCATTCCCCAGCTGTGATGATCTGTATGCCCAATGACGGCATAGGGGAATCCTGCTAAATAATTTCCGTAAACATTATGTCCCGGATAACTAATGCGAGACTCATACCAAACTGCCGGCTGACTGTATCTAATATGGGTATCGTTGACCAAAATGGGTTTACCGGATCGCGTCTTGCTTCCAGCTAATACGAAACCATTACTACCATGAAAAAGTCCAAGGGGAATCTTATCCGTGATCGTTCCAATTGCATTTTCGACATCAGATTCTACATCAGTACTATCTGTATTGAGCACTGGAATTTCGAATTGGTTACCTTCTCTGTTGAGATTCAGTGCGTCCAAATAGTTTTGTCCATACTTATCTAGGATATAGCTCACATGAGGATCCGTTCGCATAGCAACTGCAAAACTAAAAGCCATGTACCCACTAATAGCAAAGCAATCTTCCAGTTCAAAGGGTTCTAAGTCAATTCCCATTAAGTGAAACTCAATAGGTTTTTTCCCTTCTTTTATATAGGCATTGATCCCGTCGACATAGGATTTGGTCTCCTTGAAGGAACGCGGTTGGTTTTCCTTATACCGTGCCGCACATTTCTTTCCGTGCTTATCCAGTCCAAGGGTCAAGAATAACTCATCAACTTCAAGGAGTTCTTTTCCCAATATCTCTGCTAGTTTTCCCTTAGCTATTCTTCTAAGTAATTCCATTTGAAAAAGTCGCTCGGAGGCATGAACATACCCAAGTGCCATATACGCATCCTGACTACTTTGAGCCTTTATGTGTGGAATTCCATAATCATCGAATGCGACATCCACTGGTTTTTCCAAACCAGCAATTTCAACTTCTCCTGAATAACGAGGAGTCTTGGATTGTAAGAATAAATAAAGTGCCAAAACCACAAGCACCAATACTCCTAAGATGCCCAAAAGAATCTTTTTAGTCCAACTCATCAAAAAAATCTAATTTTAAAACCAGCCCGCACCGAATCTTGGTGGCCATGGTATACCCGCCATCAAGAAAACAAAAGCGAGAATGAGTAAAATCGCTATTATTCTAGTTCCTTTAGGGTTACCAATTGATCTCTTCGCCTTGCTATATGCAAAAGTAATTAACAGTATCGCAATCAACATCATCGTGAAATGCTCCACCGTAAAGAACCTAATCATAGCATCTTTCATCGCCGTTCCCATATCAGATAAAAGCACCTTAGGCGACTTAAAATAGAGTACAATACCGATCAGAAGCTGTATATGAGCACTGATCATGGCATATAGTAATAACTTCTTACTCCCCTGGGTATGTGATTCCTTTTTTATCCACAGGCTAACTGATGTGGCAAGCGCTAAAAGCAATGTGATTAAAACAATCCATCTCATGCCGGAATGGGCAGATTGTAAAGCTGTATACATAGTAGTTTTTTTTATCCGAATCTAAGTTAGCAATTAACTTGATGGATTAAAATCACTGAATGAAATAATGGAATATATTCTTCGAATCATAAAAACAGACGCGAAGCGCTCAAAATCAATAGTGAAGAATAAAATACTATTTTTTTACCAACTTGAGTACACGATAAGATGATCCTTCTTTCAAATGAATCCAGTACATACCCTCCGACAAGTCGGTCAAATCCATGGTTTGCACATAATTGGACTGCTTCAATTCATGGCCTAGGACATTCATGATTCTAACTTCTTCTACAACTTGATTAAAAGATAATTGATCGTAAACCGGATTGGGGAACAGCAATAATTCCTGTTCCGGTTGCTCAATATTAGAAGTGGTAATATCAGCGACTTGGACATTATCCGTTGCAGTTCCTATATCAGATTCAGTATTTCCTCCCATGGCAAAGAGTCTTCCTCCTACTCCTACGACCCCGCAGTGTCTCCTACTTTGAAGATTACCAGTTAGTTCTGTAAACGTGTTGCTCTCCGTATCAAATACTCCTAAATAGTTTAGATTAGAATAGTCCCCTACCACATAAATTTCCTTTCCTATTATACCTGTCGAATGTCCGGAAATGCCTGAGTTCATATCTATCGGTGTTTCCCATCTCTTTGTGTCGAGATCATAAATATAAATTTTATCAGAAACGGTCCCATTATAACCGCCGATGATATACAACTTACCATCCACTACTTCGCCTTCAGTATTAGACGAAATTGGCATTTCTCCTACTTCATTCCACTCATTATTTTCTGGATTCAGTTCAAATATTCTACTGGAATATGGATCAGATAAAAACTCACTAAAAAATCCTCCAAATGAATAGATCTTTCCATCCCAAGTAGATACACCGGCAGAATGTACAGGATGAGGATTATTCATCACTGTAACAATATCACCAGTATTGATATCAATGATTTCGAGATTGGGATTCCAGATTCCACCAGACAGTTGACCGTTGAATACATAAAGTTGATCTTCTACCAAAGCCATAGAGCCAAATCTTTTGGGAATACTTTGATCCGTTAAGACGGTCCAGGTACCATTGGCTATATCGTATTGATAGATCTCGGAACTGTACTGTTCTCCCGGCCCAAATCCATTGGCCAAGAATACGTATTCATCATTGGCTGCAGTACCAACGGCACTTCTCGCCTTAGGAAGATTGGATACATCGGAAAATTGTATTTCCTGAGCAATCAAGCATAAATTCGTACCAATAATGAAAAAAATCAGTGTTGATAATATGGTTTTCACTCTACTACCTCATTTTAAATTCTAAAAATAATAAAACTATTACTTGTCCTCGTTCATGTAATAACTCAAAGCACCGGATGGACAGGCATTAATTTGAGCGATAAGCTCTTCCGTACTGGCATTCTCCGGGTTGATCCATGGTTTTTCTTTCGGTTTATAAACATTGGGCAATGTTTTAACACATACTCCAGCATGCTCACACTTGCCAGGTTGCCAAACTATGGTTAGTTCGCCATTGGTATACTCTTTTTTTAAAGTTGCCATAAACTATCGTTTTACCTTTGTAAAATTACTTATTGATTAAAATATCAGACGTTATACCGCATTAATCCGACATTATTTCTTCTGATCCATCAGCGTGAAGAGCGAATCTACCCTTATTTCGATCATGAACCTGTTCTATCTCGGGCCAGGGCCATCCACCAAATTTGGTTCTTCTATAATCTTCAAATGCCTCTTGAATCTCAGATTCAGTGTTCATCACAAAAGGACCATACTGTACAACCGGTTCATCAATAGGTTTTCCTTGGAGCAGCATAAAGTATGCTTCTTGGTCTCCATTTGTGATATTCAATTCCTGTGTAGGATCAAGCTCCACAGAATGATAATTCCTAACCTTCACTCCATCCACTGAAATCTCATCTCCTTTATAAAAATAGAGAATTTTATTCAAGGATGAATCAGGATAGGAAGGAACTTTCCAAATGGCATTAGGTTCCATTTTTATTGTCAGTACTGTTACTGCATTCTCTGGATTAGAGGCCCAAGAATCAGGTGTTGGTTTTGGTGCATTATTGCCTTTATAATTACCGGCGATCAGGTCGATGGTAGTATTTCTTCCTTTTTCATCACTTTCAATGATCTCAGGAATAGATTCTTTCCAGATCATCTTAAAATGAGGTCGCACAAATTTACTTCTCTTCGGAAGGTTTAGCCATACCTGAAAGATCTCTAATGGATTGGGCTTATCATCATGTATCAAAGGGAACATCTCGGAATGCTGAACACCTCTGCCTGCCGTCATCCACTGGACATCTCCTTCACCAAATCTACCCGCAGCTCCTAGGGAGTCACTGTGATCTACAAATCCCTCTTTGTTAATAGTAATCGTCTCAAATCCTCGATGAGGATGATGTGGAAATCCTGGAATACTGGTGCCGTGGTACATTCTATAGCCATCCCTTACGACAAAGTCATTGCCAACACTTCTGCCCTTGAGTTGGTCAAATTCAACTCCCATCTTATCGTTTCCTTTAGGATACTCATCTCTGTGATGGGCACAAAACAAAAAGGGGTCCTTAGTTTTCCATGGGAAACCCATGGTTTCCACTTTCAATACTTTATCAGACATACTTAATAATTGATGAATAATTAGAACAAGAATATTCTAAGGCTACAAACAAGCTTATGCCCAATAAGTTGAAAAAAGGATTAAATACTATGGATACAATCGATGGAAAGTCCAGCCACCTTCTTTTTCCTCATACACGATTCGATCGTGCAATCTGCTGGATCTACCCTGCCAAAACTCAAATCTGGAAGCTCGAACTCTATATCCTCCCCAGTTTTCTGGCAAGGGAATGCTCTTACCTTCATATTTCGCCTCTAATTCCTTGTACTTTTCCTCTAGAATTGATCTGGACTCCAGTACATCACTTTGATTACTGACCAAGGCACCAAGCTGACTATCACGAGGTCGGGATTCGAAATACTTCAAGGACTCATCCCTAGTTATCTTTTCCACCAGGCCTTCTATTCTAACTTGACGATGAATAGCTTTCCAAAGAAAGGTTAAAGCGACATTGGGATTTGAATCCATTTGCTTCCCTTTATCGCTACTATAATTGGAATAAAAAACGAAACCTTTTAGATCGTAAGATTTCAATAAAACCGTCCGAGATTTCGGAAACCCATTCTTGTCTACGGTCGCGAGGATCATCGCATTGGGTTCTAATAATTCATCGTATTTAATGGCGTCAGCCATCCAACGATTGAACAACAAGAACGGGCGGTCAGGTAAATCTCTCTCCAATAGATAATCACGATTATAATTGACCCTATAATCAGACAAATCTCTATTCATACTTTATGTTTTAGAGGTCCACTTCCTCACCAAGAACTGAACATTAAAGTTCAACCAATACATAACAGGAACGACAATTAGGGTCAAAAAAGTTGCAAATACAAGCCCATAAATGACGGTCCACGCCAGAGGCCCCCAAAACGCTACATTATCTCCGCCTATGAATATTTTAGGATCCGATTCTGATATCAATGTGAAGAAGTTGAAATTGAAGCCTATGGCCAATGGGACCAAACCCAATACTGTAGTAATCGCTGTAAGCAAAACTGGTCGTAAACGCGTACTTCCCGCCTTGATAATAGATTCTTTAACATCGCTCTTAGAAAGGAATTGACCCCTTTCCAAATTGTGATCCGTCCTCTTCCTTTTGATCAGCAAGGCTATATAATCTATGAGGACTATGGCATTATTCACAACAACTCCCGCAAGAGAAATAATTCCCACTCCAGTCATAATGATAATGATATCTGAATTGGTAATTACGTATCCCAGGAATACTCCAATCGTACTGAAAAGAATAGACAGAACAATGATAAACGGCGAACTAATAGAATTAAACTGAGCCACGATAATGATGAAAATGGCAAAAAGAGCCACTAAAAAAGCCGAACTTAGGAATTCCATATCTTCTGCTTGTTGCTGCTGTTCCCCAGTAAACTCATAAGTATAACCTCTTGGCATTTGATACTCTGCCATTTTCAGATTCAATTCTGCTACAATTTCATTAGCATTATATCCAGCAAGAACGTTAGAATAGATCGTAATCATCCTATTCAGGTCCTTTCTTTTGATCGAACTATAGGTAGAAGAATACTCAAAATCTGTGACGGCACTTACCGGAATTTGCACCATCTGACCCTTCATATTTCTGAAGGTTATCTTCTGATTTAAAAGATCATCTATATTATTTCTATACTTTTCATCCATTCTAACCATGATGGGATAATCATCCTCTCCCACTTTGTATTTACTCACTTCCTTACCATAAACAGATGTTCGAATGGCATCCGCAATCATACCAGTAGATATCTCAAACTTTCTAGCTGCTACCCTATCTATTTTAATCAATAATTCCGGTTTTCCCAATTGGACATCCGTCTTTAATTCCTCAATTCCAGGAATATTAGATTGGTTAATGTAGGATTTGATATCATTAGCCAACGTTGCTAACTCATCTATATCTTCCCCTCTTATCTCTAAGTTTATCGGCTTACCTGTCGGTGGTCCGTCGGCATTTTTATCCACCACAATTTCGACACCTACGTAACCCTTCAGCGTTTCTCTGATGTCATTTAAAATCGCTTTTGTGCTGACTCCATCTCTTTCCTGTGCAGGTACAAAGGAAACAGTCAAACGAGCACGGTTAGGTGAAGCTCCTGGTTCAGGAGGACCATTAGGATCTGCTGTGTCTTCTCCAATTTGGGTCAATACTGCCTCTACAATCTGCCCATGCGGTTCGATAACCTTACTTATTCTCTCCTCAACATCTTTTACAATATTATTGGTCTTTTCGATATCTGTACCCAAAGGCATCTCAACAAAAGCATTGACATATAGAGGATCTGCCTCGGGGAAGAAATCCACTTTCGGTGCCCGTATAGCCAATAAAACCAGAGCCAATATCAATAAGAAGAATGTTCCCACAAAGATCCCAATAGCATTTGTTTTTCGCAATGCAAATCGGATAAAGTTATCGTATCTCTTCTCCAACCAAGGTAGAAATGAATTCTGGAATCTAAATGATGCCGGACGAAGCAAAAAGAAATTAACACCGGAAACTAAGAATACCAGAATAAATATGTTTCTCAGCCAAACCACTTCCAGGAAAAAGAAAACAATGGCAAGAGCCAGATATATCAGAAGCATTCTGATCACATTTTTTCTTTTTCGCGCTCTTACGCTTTCCTCATCCGCCAATTTATCAACCTTCATAAATCTACTGGTGAAAACAGGATTGATCACCAAGGCCACAAATAAAGAACTCAGCAAAACGAAAATGAGTGTAATAGGTAAGAATTTCATAAAACCACCCATCAATCCAGGCCAAAATGCCAATGGAATAAATGCCGCCAAAGTAGTTGCTGTACTGGCAATGATAGGCATCGCCACCTCTCCGGCACCTGATTTGGCCGCTTGTAAAGGAGGATATCCCTCCTGCATATATCGATAGATATTCTCAACCACAACGATGGCATTATCTACCAATAGTCCCAGAGCTAATATCAGAGCAAATAGAACTACCATATTCATGGTGTAGCCAATCATGTAAAGTCCCAGAATACCCAACAACATGCTCAATGGAATTGCCAAACCGACGAAACTCGCATTTCTCAATCCCAGGAAGAAAAGCAATACCAGTACTACCAGTAAAACTCCTGAAATGATACTATTTTCAAGGTTCGAAACTTCATTCCTCGTGTTGATGGACTGATCATTAAACAATGATACTTTCAAATTTTCAGGAAATACTTTTGCCTTGGCCTCGTCTACAATTTCTTTGATATTATCCGACGCGGAAAGCAGGTTAGCTCCTTTCTTCTTAACCACATCCACGGATACAACTGGAAACTTATCACTTCGGGCATAACTTGTACGTGATTTATAGCCAAACTCAACATCTGCTATATCTCGGAGAAAAACTGTCTTCCCATCTTCCGCTTTGACGATCATATCGCTGATGTCCTCAGCGGTTTCAAATTCTCCAAGGATTCTGATGGCCCTTCGAAAATCGTCTTTTACCAACTCACCACCTGACATGGTCATATTCTCTGAAGCCACAGCGCCTTCTATATCTCCAAAAGATATCTGCATGGCCGCCATCTTCATCATATCAACATCAATCTTTACCTCTCTTTCCAGCGCGCCCTTGATATTTACCCCACTTATTTCGTCCAGCTCGTCTAATTCATCCTCCAAATATTCAGCAAAATTCCTCAACTCATCGTTGGTGAAATCTCCGGATAAATTAACGGTCATAATGGGTAATTCCGCAAAGTTGATGTCCTCCACCAGAGGTTCCTGGTTCAGGTCATTGGGAAGCTCAGATTTAGCCAAATCCACTGCATCTTTTACTCTATCCACTGCTAAATCAATGTCTACATCCGATTCGAATTCCGCGATGATTACGGAATAATCCTGTAGACTTGTACTGTTGACATGCTTCAGTCCATCTACTGTTTGTATTTCTTTTTCGAGCTCTCTGGTTACCAGGTTTTCAATATCCTCGGCTGAGTTACCGAAATATGCCGTGTTGACATAAACCTGAGGAAAAGAAATTTCAGGAAATTGCTCTTTCGGCATATCATTATAGGACCTCAAGCCGAACAAAAGAATCATGGCAGTCACAAGGAATACACTGGTTGCGTTATCCACGGCCATATTGGTGAGACCGAATTCTTTTAACTTCTTTTTAATTTCACTCACGAATCAATATTTATTTTGATTGAACTCTTATTTCTTGATTGTCTCTTACTCCCTGAACACCATTTCGAATGAGTATTTCTCCTTCTTTTAAACCTTCCGTTATCACGACATGATCATCGTAAGACATGCCAGTGCTCAAGTATTTCTTTTTCGACAACCATCCATTCTCTCCTTCTACTGCCGTAAAAACGTATTTCTTACCTCCCACTTCTTGCTGTACGATATTTACCGGTAACACAACAACATCTTTTTCTTGATATTCCAGAATCTTTACTTCGGCCAGTAGATTTGGTTTGAGAATTCCGCCACTGTTGTTCAGTGCCATTTCCACCTTAAAACTTCTATTGCCAGGATTAATTCTGGCACCCACAAGATCAATTCTTGCTTTTCTTGTTTCATCCAATGCGGGGAAATAAACTTCTACCAAATCCCCTCTCTTTACAGCTTGTAAATAGTTTTCCGGAACGTCTACCTCCACTTTCACTCTGCTAGTGTTGATCATCATCGCCAATGGTTGTCCTGGAGCTAACACTTCACCCTGCTTGACCATTTTAGTATCAATAGTTCCTGAAATAGGAGCATATACTTTAAATTTCCCCATCTGATTGTCCAGCGTTTCCAAGGATTTCTCCAAAGCTTCCTTGTTGTTCTTGGCCTCAAGATATTGGATCTCAGAGCCTATGTTTTGATCCCAAAGTCGCTTTTGCTTTTCATAAACCGTTGTAGCCAACTTAAGTCTGGTTTCTATTTCTGCCCGTTGATATCTTATATTCTCATTGTCCAAAGAGGCGACTAATGATCCCTTCTTGACGAACTGTCCTTCTTCAATGCTTAAAGTAAGTATTCTACCTCCAAACTCAGAGCTGATATTCACTAGATCATCCGTTCCTACTGAAGCGGGAAGCTTGACGTACTTAAGAAATTCCTGGTTTTCAATGGTATCTAATTCGACCAGCGGATAACTATCTTCGGGACGAATTCCACTCTGCTCTTGAATCAAGATCTCCAAAGAATCCACCTCTTTTTTCATCGCCTCTAAAGTCTTTTTCTTTTCGACGAGTAGCTTCTTTTTCGATTCTAAATCCTCCGGAATTGCGTTATCCTCAGGAGCTCCACATGAAAAGAGGAGAAATAGTATTCCGGTTAAAATAAAGTATATTCTCATTGTTTGTTTTTTTCTACTTACTTAATTCCAAGCGACTTATCCAATTTCATTTCTGCTATGATCAGATCATAAGAAGCGTTGAGATAATTGGCTTGATTGGTATAAAGATCTCTTTCTGCTTGAGTCAGCTCCAAACTGGAACCCACTCCTTCTTCAAATTTTATTTTAGTTATCTGATAAATATTCTCGGCCTGATCTTTAGAATCTCTTGCCTGATTTAGCGTTTTTCTAGCATTCTCAATCTGCACCAAGGCATTTTGGAATTCGAACTTCATAGCCTCTTCTAACTGCGCCTGCTGTAAGCTAACTCTATCTGATGCAATCTGTGCTCTTCTCGTCTTCGTTCTCAAATCAAATCCATTGAAAAGGGGCAATTGAAGTCTCAAACCAACAAATGAACTCGGGAACCACTGAGCGTCCCCTATTTTATCTCCTTGCAATTGTTGATTATAATTACCATAACCGACGATGCTTGGATATTTTTTGAATTTGTTCTGCTTTACATTTAGATCCTGTAATTTCTTGTTGGCAACCAAAAGTTCGAGTTCTGGTCTTTTAGAAAAATCGGACTCAATATCCTCTACGTTTCGAGCCTGATTCGATCCGCTTAGAAAATCTTCTAAATTGCCTTCGATAGTAATATCCTCATCCATGGGATAGTTCATCTGTAACTTTAGCGCATTTTTCGCAACCCGAATCAACTGTTCCTGATTATCTCTCTGTGTAATGAGATTGTTATAGTTCAACTCCAGGCGATCCACATCTAGTTTTTCTATGAATCCATTCTCATATATTGCCCTGGTATCTGAAAGGGTACTTTCGAGATTGTCGATATTCAAATCCAAAATTGACTTTCCCTCTTGTGCTAATAAAATGGCATAATACGCTTCTCGAATGGTGTACCTCAATTCGAACTCATCCACCCTTGTCTGCTTTTGCACTAAGTCAAGATAACTTTTGATAGCCTTTAAACCGACAAAGTATGATCCATCTAATAAAAGCATACTAAGGTCTACTCCAGCATTGACATTATTCAAAACACCGAACTGTACAGCCAAATCATCAGGTGGATTATCCGGACCAAAACTTTCTGCTGGAAATATGCTCGTCGGTAATTCCAAAAACCGCTGGAAATCAACGCTTGCATTTAACTGTGGAAGACCGATAGCTTTATACTCACTGATCTGCTCCTTCGCATCAAGAATATTCAATTGATTTTGCCTCGAAGACCATGAAGACTGCAATGCATAATCTATGCATGAGGATAAGTTAAATGAATCCTGAGCAGGAAGGTTAAGAGAAATCAAAAAAGTTAATAATAATAGGAAGTTCCTCCAACTCATATTAAATCTGATTTTATCAGTGCAAAGGTATAGAATCATTCCACCCTTTTGCACAACTAATGAGTACAAAAATGCTTAAATGAACAAAAAGTTTTAAAATTTATATCAATCACAAGTTTATATAGACTAATGCTTGTTTTTTCTGGTCAAATTATTCAATGTAAAATCAGACAAACCATATTCTTTGAAGAATGTTACTTTTACTCAAAAAGTTAAGAATGCGTAAAAAAATATTTCCTCTTTTTTTGGCACTTTTTTGCCTGATAATTATCAATTGCCAGCAAAAAGAATCGCCGAAATCTGGAGACAGCGAAAATAGCATAAGTACTAAGCCAAATGGGAAGGTGGTATACGATACTTATTGTGTCATTTGCCATGGCGCTACCGGAAAGATGGGCAACAATGGAGCACATGACCTAAGCATATCTGAGTTAACAATAAAGGAGAAAATTGCCGTCATTTCAGAAGGTAGAAAGTTGATGACCCCGTTTAAAGGAATTTTGTCGAGGGAAGAAATCAAAGCAGTAGCCCAGTACACGGAAAAACTCAAAAATAATTAGATCAATGATCATTACGGGTATCATGATTGGTAGTTCTCTGGATGGCATAGACTGCACGACATGTCGATTGAGCTCAGAAAAGGAAGAGTTATCCTATCAATTCCTGTATATCGAGACCTTAAAATTGCGCCAGGATTGGAAGGATAGAATTATCTCACTGCGAAAGAATTGGGATGTGGATAGATCTGACCATCTAGAATCAGAATTTGCCCTTTATCTTGCCGCAAAATTGGAGCAACTGGTATTGAATCAAGAATACAAACCGGAACTTATTGTTTACCATGGTCCCACCATCATGCATCAGCCAGAAAAAAAGATCAGCCACCAGTTGGGTTCTTGTCGAATACTTTCTGAGCGAATTGGCATTCCCGTGCTCGGTGAACTCAGGCAGTCGGATCTTGATTTAGGGGGACGGGGAGCCCCTTTTGCCCCATTGGTTGATGAATATTTCTTCAGTGATTTTGACTATTGTTTTAACTTAGGGGGAATAGTCAATGTGAGTTATATTTTGAATGGATTCCGCATCGGATATGATCTTTGCGGAGGGAATCAGGCGCTGGATTATTTTGCTCGAAAAACAGGAATGGCATTCGATAAAGATGGTCTGGCATCTTCAACAGGTAAAATTATCCCTACACTTCTTGAGCAATTTAATTCCTGGGAATTCCTTACTCAAAATCCACCCAAGTCTCTTTCTAATCTGGAGGTATGGAGGCATTACATTCTTCCTGTTGATTTGGATAGATACAAACCAAATGATGTACTGCGCACTATGATTGAACATCTTAGTTCGTGTATTTCATCCATGCTCGATGGGACGGGAAACAGAATATTATTAACCGGAGGTGGCGCAAAAAACAAGTTTCTCCTTGATCAGCTTAGAACTCAATCTCCAAAAAACAATTGGATTGTACCTGAGGATATTGTTGTCGATCACAAAGAAGGATTACTTTTGTGTCTAATGGGATATTTATTTACTAAAAACACAAGCAATGTAATTTCTAGCGCGACCGGTGCTTCAAGAGATAGCATTGGAGGTAGGCTCTCTAAACCTTCAATCAATGAGTAAAGCAACGAAGATAGCAATAACCGGTGCCTCTGGAATGGTGGGATACTATGTAGCCAGAAACTTGGTCCATAATGGATATTATAATCTGGTCTTGTTGCTACGTCCGGGGGCTAGAAACCAACATCTAAAAAATTTCCATTCTATCGAGCTTGATTTCGAAGATCACGACAGTTTGTCGAATTCGCTGAAGGATGTAAATACGGTTATTCACTGTGCTGCTAGTCTTTTTGGCACTAAGGACGAACTGAAAAAAGGTAATCAACTGTTGACCGAAAAAATTGTCAATGCAGCCCTTGATCAAAACGTTAAACGAATGATCTACATGAGTTCTGTGGCCTGTCTGGATCGTTGGCGTAAAGAACGGACAAAAGAAGAAAATATCATGCAAGATCGAGCTAGGGCAACGGAATATGCCTACTCGAAGTACCTCTCGGAATTAGAGGTTCATAGAGGGATTGCGGAGGGATTGAATGCGGTCATACTCTACCCTTCGCAAATACTGGGCTTATTCTATAGCGACAATCCCAATACCCAATTATGGAAAAGAATCGCCGACCAAAAGTATTTTTATCCTATTGGATCAACTGGGGTTGTAGATGTTAGAGATGTTGCTGAAGCGGTGAAACAGATTTTAGTAAGGAATATTCCATCCGGTCAGTTTATACTGAATGCCGAAAATGTAAGTTTTGAACAACTTTTCAATTCTTTTCGCGAGAAGATAAATAAAAACGTATTATCACATCCTTTACCTGCTTGGTTACATCGTTATGGCTCATTGTTTTTCAGCATATATTATCTTTTCAAACTGAGATTGAGTCATCCTTATTCGAACAAATACTTGCGACAGCTGGCATTCAACTTTTCATTCGACAATAGCAGATCCAGAAGCCAACTGAATCTTGACTATAGAACTTTGAAAAAGACGCTAGACGATTTGGCCTTGATCATCCAAAGACAAGGCAAATGGAGTGATCAACAATTTCTGCAGTTATAAAGGTAATAATTGGATGCTAGAAAATTATTAAAAGGGAAATACGCTGAGAAACAACGCATCATCAACGGCATTTCCCTTCTTGAACAAGATGAAATTTAAGTATTTAAATCATTCAAGATTGACTGGTTAGTTATTTAATTCCACTTTTGTTGCGCTGGTCCAATTCGTAGTAATCTGAACATTATTACAAGTAGCATTCAACAGGTCAAAACCACAAATGGGATTCAACTGTGTATTGTAAGACTTAGAATCAGTGGCTGATCCGAATGCAGTAAAATTAATAAAGAGCCAATCTCCGGAAATAGCGCATGCCGAAATCGTCTCTGTATCATTTGCATTGATAAACGTGCTTGCAGAACATCCAGCAATACATAAAGAACCGTGTGCCCCCTGGACTTCAACTATACAATCTGTGTTGTTTGTTACTACTAAATCCTGAGCGACAATATCTACATTGCCGACCGCGAAAAAAGCAATAATGGTCATTGTAATAGAGATTGTCATTTTTGTAAGAGTTTTCATAATTTGAAAATTTAAAAGGTTAAAAAACACAAGTAACAACTGTGGCTTTAAATCCTATTTTCGATCGTGGTTATAGTTTGGATTGACAATAGGAAGAAATTAGTTTGCAAACATTTCGCGCTTTCAAAAAGATGAAAGCTTAAAACCTGTTACTAACTATATATTCCAAGATGCCTAGGATCTGTGACGGAATAATAGCAATTTTCTTCAACGAATGATTATCGATAAGTCAATAGAGCGCTAAAGCGTGTTCAATAGTTCAGTTTAAAAGTAAAGGGAATGAAAGTCCCATCCTTTCTTTGATGAATATTCTAAACTGGGGAAGGGAATCTTGATCACATTAAGTGTTTTTAATAATGTCTTAAGCCAAGGCTTATTGGTTCGAATCCTACTCAAATCCAAATCAAGAGAGAGATAGTATTGATAACACCTGGGATCATCAAGAATAAATGAATTCGATCCTTCAGTCCAACTGTTGTAAAAGCCCCCGTAAAGATTTTCCGCACCGATACCGAAAGCGATATTGACCATATCCCATTTCTTTCTTTTACCGGAATTAATAAAACTGGATGGATTAAGGCTTAACCAATAGGTTTGTCCATTGTAATCTTTCAAAAAACGCTCACTCCAACTAGCGCCAAATAAGTCTTCCGCTCTTCTTTTGGTCGTAGTACTAGCTTGATCATTAGATGAAAAAATTGGTTCGGTGCTATGCGAGACAGGATGCACAGAAAACTTAATCCTCAATCTCTGTTCTTGCCAGATGGACTGTTGTACGGCGAATAAACCCGCTCCTGCGGAATTGGCTGCCACATCCTTCCATGAAAACCCCCAGTCGCTCGAGTATGCGTCCAGCATTTCAATCGTTAACTGCAAGGCGCTTGCAGTACCTGCACCAATCCATATAGATTTATTTTCTGAAATTCCGGCCCATCTGGAAAGTCCATAAATCCACTCGCTTTCGAAATACGCAGTCAAGGTATGTCCCATTTTATCCATGTCCAACCACTCTCCCCCGTCATCAAAAAAATGAAAGCTGGAGCGTTCATAATCCTTATACCAAGCCTCATTCAGCCCTACTAATACCGCTCCATAGATAAGACCTCCACCTATAGCCAATGTCCTTACTCTTCCTGAGTTTAGCGTGTCGGAAGCTTCCCAAAAGGACTTGGTCATACTTTTTATTGGTGCAGATGTATTTTGAGAAAAACTATTTTTCGAAAACAAAATTAGAATTCCAAGAATTAGTACCTTACAATCAATAATCATTAATATACATTATGAAGCAATCGAAACTAGTTTCCGTCATTTCCATGGCCTTTGTGGCTTTCATCGCTGTGGTCCTTTTATCCAATTCTATTTTTATCACTATAGAATCCGGACAAAAAGGGGTTCTATTTAAGCGTTTTGGTGGAGGTCTTGTCAAAGATAAAACATATGATCAAGGATTCCACGTAATAGCTCCTTGGAATACGATGTTCGTATATGACGTAAGGATAAATGAGGACTTCGAACAAATGGAAGTGCTCTCTAAAAATGGTCTTACCATCAAGTGTGACCTCTCATATCGATATCAACCGGTAATGGATAAAATCGGTTTTTTACATGATGAGATTGGGCCTAATTATCATCAAAGAATTGTAATTCCTGAAATTCGTTCGGCGACGAGGGAGGTGATTGGAAAGTATCTGCCAGAAGAATTGTACTCTTCGAAAAGGCAGACGATCCAGGAAGAGATATTCGAGCTTACCAGAAAAAATGTATTGGAAAAGAACATCATTCTCGATGCAGTGTTAATAAGAGAGGTAGTGCTACCTACATCGCTGCAGCAGGCGATCGAAAGAAAATTGAAAGAAGAGCAATCTTCTTTGGAATACGAGTTTAGACTGGAAAAAGAGAGAAAAGAAGCAGAGAGAAAAATTATTGCCGCTAAGGCGAATGCCGAAGCCAATAGAATTCTTAGTGCTTCTCTAACAGATAAAATTCTAAGAGACCGTGGAGTAGATGCGACTCTTGAACTGGCCAAATCTCAGAATACAAAAGTTATTGTGGTCGGAGGAAATGAGGATGGTCTGCCACTTATCTTAGGAAAGTAAAACAATATTTTCCAGAATTAATTTATTAGCCACAATAGAATAGACTTTTTTTGTGGTCCGAGTTGTGAAGCTCGATTTATCGGTTTAGGAGATCTGTATTTCATGAGAAATATTTACGCAATGATGTACTAACTGTATAAAGGCTTTACAACTTTAGCAATCACTGTAAAAAGTCCATGAAAAATTTATCTTTGTGGCATCGTTCATTTAAAGACTAATATCTATGGCTTTTGACATCGACATGCTCAAAGAGCATTATGCGAAGATGAAAAGTAAAGTAGACTTCGCAAAAGAAAAACTACAACGCCCACTTACACTTTCAGAGAAAATTTTATACAGTCACCTTCATCCCGAATCACCAATGCAATCCTATGATCGAGGAAAGGATTATGTATTTTTTGCTCCTGACAGAGTTGCGATGCAAGACGCAACAGCTCAGATGGCTTTACTACAGTTTATGATGGCTGGAAAGGATGCTGTTGATGTTCCTTCAACAGTACATTGTGATCACTTAATTCAGGCCAAAGTAGGAGCCGATAATGATTTGGACGTAGCCAATGATGTCAACTCAGAAGTTTATGATTTTTTGTCTTCTGTAAGTAATAAATACGGCATAGGATTTTGGAAGCCGGGAGCAGGGATTATTCACCAAACAGTATTGGAAAATTACGCTTTTCCTGGTGGAATGATGATAGGAACAGACTCCCATACAGTAAATGCTGGTGGTCTGGGAATGGTAGCCATTGGAGTTGGAGGAGCGGATGCTGTGGATGTTATGGCCGGAATGCCATGGGAGTTAAAAATGCCTAAGCTAATAGGAGTCAAACTCACTGGAAAATTGAGTGGATGGACTTCTCCAAAAGATGTAATTCTCAAGGTAGCTGGAATACTAACGGTAAAAGGTGGAACTGGAGCTATAGTAGAGTATTTCGGCGATGGAGCGATATCGATGAGCTGTACTGGTAAAGGAACCATCTGTAATATGGGTGCCGAAATTGGAGCTACTACTTCAACTTTCGGATACGATAAATCCATGTCTGAATACCTCAAAGCGACAGGACGAGCCGATGTGGCAGCCATGGCCGATGATGTAAAGGAATATTTGACTGGTGACACTGAGTGTTACCAAAATCCTGAACAATATTTTGATCAGGTGATTGAAATAGATCTTTCAACATTGGAACCTCACTTGAATGGTCCGTTTACTCCGGATCTTGCTACTCCAATTTCACAAATGAAAGAAGTTGCAGAAGCAAACGACTGGCCAACAGATTTAGAATACTGCTTAATTGGATCCTGCACGAATTCTTCATACGAAGACATCAGTAGAGCGGCATCAATAGCACAGCAAGCTGTAGACCAGGGAATCGTGGCCCAGTCCCAACTTACTGTTACCCCTGGATCGGAAATGGTTAGATATACCTTGGAAAGAGATGGCATTCTGGATACATTAGGTAAAATGGGAGCTCTGGTATTTGCCAATGCATGTGGTCCTTGTATTGGGCAATGGGCAAGATATAGCGATCCCAAAAATGCTCCTAAGAACAGCATCGTTCACTCTTTCAACAGGAATTTCTCCAAACGAGCAGATGGCAATCCAAATACTCATGCTTTTGTTGCTTCTCCCGAAATGGTTACAGCAATAGCATTGAGTGGAAAATTGGGCTTTAATCCAATGAAAGATACCCTGACCAACGCGAATGGAGAAGAGGTTATGTTGGATCCTCCTACAGGATACGAATTGCCTCCTCAAGGTTTTGATGTAGAGGATGCCGGATATATTGCACCTGCAGCAGACGGAAGTGGAATAAATGTTACAGTAGATCCGAATTCGAATAGGATCCAGTTATTGGAACCCTTTGTTCCAATTACTCAGGATCAAGTTATGGGAATGCGCATTTTGATTAAAACAAAGGGGAAATGTACTACAGATCACATCTCTATGGCCGGACCATGGTTGAAGTATAGAGGACATCTGGAAAATATTTCGAATAATTGTTTTATTGGCGCAATCAATTATTATAATGACAAAGCGAATAGTGTAATCAATTACGAAACGAACGAGTACATGGCCGTTCCGGATTCCGCTAGAGCTTATCAAAGCGCTGGTATTGGAACCATTGTTTTCGGAGAAGAAAATTACGGCGAGGGATCTTCAAGAGAGCATGCTGCCATGGAACCTCGATTCTTAGGTGTTAAAGCAGTGATCGTTAAGTCCTTTGCGAGAATTCACGAGACTAATCTGAAAAAGCAAGGAATGCTAGGTCTTACTTTTGTCAATCCTGCAGACTATGATCTTATTCGACAAGACGATACCGTAGATATTGCAGATTTTAGTGAATTTGCTCCTGGAAAGAATTTGACCATTGTATTGAATCATGCTGATGGCACTAAAGATAGCTTTGAAGCAAAACATACTTACAATCAAGCTCAGATTGATTGGGTAAAAGCAGGATCTGCTTTGAACAAAATCAGAGAAGATTTAATGTAGAATTTAATACCACCTTTTCTGTTTAGTATAGAAAAGGTGGTTTTTAAAACTCAGATTCTTACTCGCACTTGACATTATCACCATTACTTCTTAAATTTAAATCTCAGGAAAAGCGCCACTCTTGTTTTTCTGAATCCATTCATCACGCTATTCTTTTCACATATCTTTATTGGTTTAGATCTATTCTTATCTAAGAAAACATTATTATTGAGGCTAAATTCCCTTTTAAGCTGAACTCCAAGATTTATTTGGCTTAATACTTGGAATACGAAATCAGAATTATTTTATCATTTAAACTAACCAAATTATGTGGAAAGAATTTAAGGCTTTTATTGCTGCAGGAAATGTAATCGACTTCGCTGTAGCGGTTATTTTAGCGGGTGCGGTAGGACTTGTTGTCAATGGATTTGTTAATGATATTGCGATGCCCATCGTTGGAGAAGCAGTTGGTGGAATGGACTTTTCAGATATGAAATATGTTCTATCTCCAGCGGAACTAAGTGCTGAAGGAGAAGTTACTAAACCTGAAAATGCCATAAAGTATGGTGCATGGATTAATTCTATTATCAATTTGTTTATCGTCGGTTTTGTATTGTTTATGATTGTTCGATTCTACAATAAAATTAGAAAACCTGCCGAAGAGGCTCCTCCGGCCGGGCCAAGTCAGGAAGAGCTATTAGCGGAAATAAGAGATTTACTCAAAAAGTAAATTGAATAAAAAAGGGGAATCAGAATAACTGATTCCCCTTTTTTGATATAAATACTTGTACGATTTATTTATCTAACCAATTCAAACTCTCCCTCGCCTACCAACACGTTATCGTCTTTCCAACTTATCGCCTCAACTTGATAGAAGTAAACACCAGGAGGTTGTTGTTTTCCTTTATGGTATCCATCCCAACCAATATCCAGGTCATCAGTCTCAAATACTTTCTCTCCCCATCGGTTGAATATTCTAAAATATCTCAATTCCTTAATTGCCCATCCTTCCAGATATATGATATCATTCACGCTATTCCCATCCGGAGTGAACAAGTCAGGTATTCTCAGCTTTTCTTCCTCAATGACTTCAATATTGTAGGTATACCTCGTCTCAAAACAATTCAAGACATCCGTGATGCTTAAAGTATACATCTCATCATTGAATATCTGAATATAGGGATTAGGACAATCATAACAAGAAAGCCCTGTCATAGGAGTCCAATCAAAACTGAGGAACTGATCCTGAGGAACAGGCAAGAAAGCGGTGTCGCCAATTACAATGGATGTATCCCAAGCAAAAGGTGGAATCGGTAAAATTACATCAACTTGTACTGGGGCGCTTCCCTCACAACCCAGGCTATCTTCCTCTATCAACTCATAGGTTCTGGTCATCTGTGGGATAGCACTTAAAGAGAATCCCGTATTGCTGATTACCGAAGAATCTATTACCCAGTCATAAAAACTATTCACGCTGGGATTGTCAACAAAAATTTGAGCAGTATCTCCTAGACATATAGTATCCCCAATGCCTCCCGGCACCGGCAAAGGATAGATTAAAATTTCTTTACTGATTGTATCCACACACGATAAACTATCACTTGTAACTGACAGAGTAACAACATAATAACCGCTGTCCGGGTAGGTGTGAATTACTGAATCACCTTGCCCAATCGTTCCGTCACCAAAGTCCCATGTCAAATTATCCGCATTGGTCGAAGTCGAATAGAAAGGATAATCTCCTAAGCACAGCGCCGTATCTATTCCATCATTTCTAGTGAAGTCTGCCACTACTTCATGTATCCGAATGGGTACATCTCGAATAGCTGTACATACACCGGAAGGGCCAAACAAGGTCAGTGTTGCCGTTGTCCTGCCTGAAGAGGGATTAAAGTCATATTGATGGATCACTGGATTTTCATTCTCGACAATTACTCCATCACCGAAATCCCATTCGAAACGCGATACATCGACCGTATCGGTAAAAGCAAACTCGACAGATTCTCCCTTACAGATTAAAGCCGAATCAAGGATGATTTCCCCTTCAGGCCCTATCACCTCAAACACTCTTAAATCAGTGGTGTCAAAACATCCATTGAGTGTCTTGGCCACGAGTTGAACCTCATATATCCCTTTTTCAAAGGTGAAGCCCGGATTGGCTATTTCAGATTCTAACTCTCCGTTGATATACCAGTCATAACTTAGAAAGTGGTTCGAAATAGTAGTATCTGTGAATATAATAGTAGCCGGGTTGCAATAGACAGAACTGGTATCCTGATTGGTAAAATATCCGGCTTGAGGATAAGCCTGAACTTCTATTGTTTCTCTTATCTCATTGGTACATCCGGTGGCATCTTCTTCAATTGTTAATATGACTTCATAAATCCCTTCATCTGGAAAACTCACATCGAAACTGGCACTGTCGGACATGGTTCCTACACTATCTAAAATATTCCATTGATAATTGAGGAAGGATCCTTCTGAAGTAAAATCTGTTGCCGAAACGGTAACAATATCTTCAACACATATCTTTCTCGATCTCGTTACGGAAATTTCACTTTTCGGCTCATAGACCGTTATTTCCCGATCCAACGTGTCTTTACATCCCAAGGCATCCGTCGCAATATGTGTCACTGTGATCAAAGAACTATCTGCAAATCCATCCAAATAATCATGGCTGACGAAAGAGTCTGTATAATATCCATTATCACCAGTGAAAAACTCGTATAATACTATAGAGGTATCCCCTGTGCTGAATGAAGTGAAATCAATGCTCGATGGCAAACAAATAGAAGTATCACTGATGGCAAAATTTACATCTTGACTATAAGGTCTGAATTCGACCGTATCGCGATCAGTACACCCATTCACATCGACTACCTCAAGAATTAAAGAATGAAATCCATCCGTAGGAATGCCTTGTAGGATATTGGGTGATCCTGTTTTTCTGGTTCTCAAACCTGAAGATTCAGAAAATTCCCAAGTATATCCCTTACCGCAAGCCATAACAACATCAGTAGAATTAGAACCACTAAAAATATACTCCTCACCACCACAAAGACGTAAAGGTTCTGGCTGCAAGGTAAATCTTGAATCATAAACCTCGAGATTAGCCTCTGGTTCCCGAATAAACACCTCTTCGAACTTAATATTATCCGGACAATCAGCACTTCTCGCCACCAGTCCAATGATAAAATCCCCGGTAGTTGGAAATTCATAACTAAACATTGGATTCTGGTATTCCGGATCATTGCCAAAGTTCCAAGTAAAACTATCCGCATTCTGTGTAGTATTGGTTATGGTAATCACCCGCTGACTATCACATGAAATTACATATTCGAAATCCGCCTTGGCTCCTTTGATATCGATATAGTCTTCTTTCGTAACCTCTGTAAAACATCCGTTGTATTCTACTCTCAAGGTGACATCGGTAGGTCCAGTAGTAAAGTCGAATTCTTGAAGGACGCTGTTATCATTATAACATATATTCTCAGATCGCTCATCCCCGTAGGACCAATACCATCCATCAATATTTGGATCATTGCTTGTTTCTGAAAGTGTGATATCTTCTCCCAAACATATTTCCGTCCTATCGGCGGTAAAATCTATGCTGAGATTCGATCCCACTTCGATTAGTATACTTACGGATGTATCTATACATCCTGCTGTATTTTCTATTACTAAAAAAGCCTCGTATTCTCCTGGATCCGTATACTGGTGTGTAATTGGAACCGGAGATGCGAAATTTTGCATTTGTCCATCTCCAAAATGAAGCGTATAACTGACGATATTTTCCAGTGATTGGGTAAAGTAATCGAATTCTACATCCAAAGGAGCGCAACCGTCATCATCATCGACCAACAAAACAGCAAATGGTGCAAGCAGTGTATCCACCCAGGCCGTATCAGCGACACAACCCGCCGAACTTGTAACAAAAAGAAGTCCACTGGAATAAAAAGGTCCTATTTGGTGGTAGTACGAAGTGTCAGGCATTTGCTTTTCATGCATGATTTCTCGCCCAGTCAGAAAGTCAAGATTATCGAAAGTCCATGCGTACCTTCTACCGTTTTCCTGATTAGCTCTATAGGTATAAGAACTAGGAAATTCACATAGATGTAGAGGATCTCTGGTAAAAGAAACATCTACATCTTCTACGTACACCCTCATCATAGTATCACTGGAGCAACTACCTCCAAGACTTGTTATTTTGAAATAAATGTCGTGAAATCCCGTCCTTGTGAAAGTAACATTATTGCTTTGATTAGTAGATGTCTGAGGAATGGCATCCGGACCAAAATCCCATTCATACTGTGCATTGCTCACTAAAGAACTGATGAGATTAGGCCCATCAAAACACATGGTATCACGGACTGTATTTTGCAAACCGGGTTGACTAATATTTATAGTTCGAGTTCTAAAATTCGAACAGCCCGCGTCTTCACTAGTGACCGTAAGTCTTACATCGTAACTCCCAGGCTCGGTATAGGTCACATTGCCCGGAGTAAACTCATCTGAAGTCTGACCATTATCAAAATCCCAACTATACGTGATTCCAGTTCCTGTTTCAGAAGTATTCTCGAAGCTAACCGTAAACGGTGCATCACAAGAAAAACTTCCGGGATTGATATTAAAGTCTACATTGAGCTCCTCTCCTACCTCGATATAATCCGTCTTCACAATCGTCGTATCACAACTTGGAAAATTTGTACTGATACTCAAGCCAACTGTATATTCACCTTGATCATTATATATATAAGTCGGACTTACTCCATTGTTATTTCCACCATCTCCAAAAGTCCATGTTCTGGAAGTAACTTGAATAGGAGCAGTATAATCTGTGATGTCTGTAAAATTAACTTGCAACGGCGCACAACCTATGGCTGGATCACCAACAAAATCCAAATCAGGCTTGGAAAATACCTCGATGGTCAATGTTCCAATTTGAGTTCCACCCTCACCTTCGAAAAGCGTAACCGTATATGTTCCCGGATTGATAAAATTGTGTTCCGGATTCTGTAAATTCGAACTTGTGGATCGATCATCAAAATCCCAAAAATAAGCACTCAAGCCTCCAGGTCCTTGAAATTCAACCTCTAACGGAGCACAACCTTGGGTAATATTGGATGTTTGAGCAAAGATGCTTAGGGAAAGAAGAATGAGAGACAAGAGTACCCCAATTCTCAAGATGGTAATTTTGTTCGCCATAATGTCTTGGAATTTATAAATACTATAGATGTATAAAGCAAATGCAGCCTTAAAACGCTGCATAAAATTTATAACGAACTCAATATTAATAATTTTTAGTGGTAATTTATTTTTAATATGAATAATATTTTATAATTTTCGTTCCCCTATGCAGCTTTTTCCTTGTGCTTGGGTTTCTTAATCTAAAAGGCGATAATAATGAAAGGAATCTTTACCCAAATTGTCTTATTGTGCTTTTCTTTGACGATGGTCGTCGGGCAATCATTTCATACAAGGCACCAATCTCTTCCTTGTGTCGACAGAAATTTTTCCGTCGTGGCCAATGTGTTTGTCGACTCTCTAAATAACCCAATTGTAGATATAGATACGGTCAATATGGCCCTTGATATTGTCAATGAAATGTTTTCACCCATTTGTGTTAGCTTCGAAGTTTGCGAATTCAATGTTCTTCCCAATTATAGATTCGACACTTTAGGAGTGAATAGAGAGTTTGTAGAAATTCAGAGTAAGTTTAATAAAGACAATAGAATCAACCTATACTTTGTCAACCGACTTGGGGAATTCCCTTACTTAGACTGGGGATTGACAACTAGAAACGGAATTAACATCTATGACGGAGGAGCTATTGTCTTGGAAAAAATGAATGTGGAAAGGATACTTCCGCACGAACTGGGACATTTCTTTGGACTATTGGATACCTACGAAGGGGGAAATGAGTTGGTCAATGGTTCGAATTGCACAACCGCAGGAGATTTGCTTTGTGATACACCGGCAGATCCATACGTTCAAGGCTCAAGCGGAACCGCTCCTATAAATGATGTTTGTGAATACTACCCAGCCACAGCACCTCAGGATAGCAATGGAGATTACTACATTCCTGACGTCTGTAACGTAATGAGCAGATATGAAGGAGACGCGTGCAGTTATCATTTTTCTTATGAACAATTGAAGTTGATGGCTGACACTTACCTGAATGGTCCTAAATTAATGTGGTAATTATGAGAAGAATTTTACTTTTTGCAGCAGGGCTTTTGCTCGTAGCTGGGTTAAATGGTCAAGATATTCATCTTAGCCAGTTTTATACCAACAATCAAATGGTCAACCCGGCCTTGGTCGGAGACAATAATGGTGATACGCAAATTGGCCTCAATTATAGGAATCAATGGCCGCAAATCAATAAGCCGTTAACCACTACTGCCCTATCGATTGAGAAAAGGCTCTACAAGGATATTCAAGAATATCAAATCGGATTCTTAGTCGTTAATGACCGTTTCGAGCCTTTTGATGTTAATCGCATAGGCGTCATGCTCAGTTTTGGGTATCCTCTTATCTTAGGTAAACACAGAATAACGCCTGGAATTCAAGCCGGAGTAGTCTTTGCCAGTACGGATTATGGAAGTAGAACTCATCCCAGCCAGTGGAATTATAGCATCGGTGAATTTGATCAAACCATTACGAGTGGGGAGTCAAGGTTTGAGGATCGAATTCAATACCCGGATGTAGCCGCGGGATTCACTCACCAGTTTGCTTTTGGTGCGAGAAATTCTTTGCGTTGGGGTTATGCCGTTCATCATATTAATAGACCCAATGTATCAAAAATTGACAAAGACAAACTGCCTATGCGACATACCGGGCATCTGGGTTTGGTGTTCAGCTTTAACGATCAATGGAATATTTTACCAGACTTTCGATTCACTACTATGACCAAAACAGAAAATCTGGTTCTTGGAAGTAGAATTATGTACAAACAAAGGGGCTCTTTCTATAATGCCATCTATGTTGGAGGATTCTACCGATCGAATCTCGATTATCAAGATGCAATTATTCCCGTTTTCGGTATCGTCTTTAAGACCATTGATATTGGTGTAAGTTATGATATGAATATTTCAGAGTTGAGCGACCAAGGTGATCGCAAGTCCACTTTGGAGTTGAGTTTCCGTTATCAAACTCCGAGCAGCTCCCCAGACAAATTTACTGTCCCATGTATTCGCTACTAATCAATTCAAATGCTATGACCAAAGTTGTTCTTACCATATTTTTGGCTGCCCTTTTTCTTGTCGATGCACAAGCACAAAATGCACCATTTGAAGTTCCTCAGAACAGTCATGTTTTCCTTAAACAAAAAGCACTAGGGGCCGAAAGAGAGCACGATTATTTGCTCGCAATGACCTATTACGACAAACTAAAAAAGTTAAGACCGCAAAACTCAAATTATGTGTGGAAGCACGCTTATTATTCTCTGATCAACAAGGATTATGCGATAGCGGAAAAGGGTTTACAAGGCTTGTACGACGATGACATTCAAGATTTTGAAACTGCTTTTTATCTCGCGAGAACCAAAAAGCACTTGCAGAAGTACGACGAGGCCATTGAAATACTGGAAAAATTAAAGAAAGATTACCAAAAGACTTCAGAATACAAGGAAGTGCGTAAAATGGTGTCCAATGAATTGGAAGGAGCTTTCCTAGCCAAGAGGAACCAAAAAGTGGACAATGCATTTGTGGTTAAACCTCTTAACAGATCGATCAACAGTCGCCAGTTCGAAGGATCTCCCGTTTGGATCAATGAAAATCAGTTCATTTTTGCTTCGCACAAAACCATTGACTTGGAGTTATTCGAAAAGAATAAAGATGAACAGAATATTCCGGATAGGGCTTTTTATTTAGCGGACAGATCCGGTGATGATTGGAATTCGATTAAGGAGTACTCTGCGCCTTATATTCGAAATGAAGGGAATTTTGGAAATGCGGCATTTAACGCAACAAGGGATAAGTTCTTCTTCAGCATATGCGATAAAAACAACAACCACAAAATCGAATGTGAACTTTACTGGTCCATTCTAGAAAACGGATCATGGAGCGCCCCGAAAAAGATAGAGGGCGAGGTTAATCTAAAAGGATACACCGCTACTCAACCAACAATGGGTTATGAATCCATGCGAGGTAGAGAAGTGCTCTACTTTGTAAGCGATAGACCCGGAGGAAAGGGAGGCATGGATATCTGGTATGCGGTGCTTTCTGATCGAGCCAATAAGTTTGTTGCTGTAGGGAATGCCGGTTCGAAAATTAATACACAAGGTGATGAATTGACACCGTATTATCATCTCGAAGATAGTACCCTATATTTTAGTTCGGAAGGATTGCCTGGACTTGGAGGATTGGATATTTTCAAGACAAAAGGTGAGCGCGTGAAATGGGAAGAACCGGTCAATATTGGCATCCCATTTAACAGCCCTGCAGATGATTTGTACTTCCACCCTAAAAAAGGCTTGAAAGAAGGCTTGATTGTGTCCAACAGAGTAGGAAGTACTCCTTTATATGGAGCGACTTGCTGCGACGATATATTTTATTTTAATTACGAAGAACCTGTGGAATTTGAAGCAGATATCACTTTAATGGATGAAGCTACCGGAGAGTGTATGGACGGCAAAGAAATACAACTTTTTGTGCATGACAAGTACACGGATGAACGATTCCTTGTCAATCAATTCAACCAGGACCGGTGTTCTGTAAAAGTACCTTTGAATTCAGATCTGGTTTATAGTTTTATGGGCAATGTTGAAGGACAAGTCTCAACGGAAGCACGAATTGATACTCGAGACCTCAAGGCAAGTAAGATGTTTAGAGATACGATTTACTTGAGTCCGGCGCCTGAAGAAGTAGAGCCTCCGATAGCAAGCGGATCGAATACCAAGAATAGGAACAATAGAAGAACTTCTTCCGGTTCATCCCCTTCGAATAGTGGTTCTGCTGGACCAATAACAGAATTTCCTGCTGAAGATATCTATGGTGGGCTTTTAGGAGCATTTTATGGCCCGGTGGTCTTGGAGGACATCTATTATGAATTCGACAGCGATCGACTCACTCCGAGAGCAATTCAGGCGATAGAAAAATACTTGATCCCATTTCTCAATGACTATGAGGACATCATCATAAGTTTGAGGGCCCATACTGACAAAATCGGACCGGATATTTACAATCTGGAATTGAGTCAGCGCAGAGCAGAAAGTGTGGTGAAATATCTGTTGTCCAGAGGGGTTTCTATTGCCAGATTGGATCCTAGAGGACTGGGAGAAAAATATCCCATTGCTCCCAATGTCAATGCGGATGGAAGTGATAATCCCGAAGGAAGAGCTCTAAATCGACGTACGGAAGTACGTGTTATCGGCCATATCAACCAATAAATCAGAACTTTAAGTTTTTAATAACCACTTATTAATACTTCTTAATACAGTTTTTGGTGTACTATTATATAATGATTGTGTAGTACTAATTTGTGTGTTATGAAAAGGTTATTTTATCTACTTACGGTTTTGGTTGTAGTTTCCTGTCAAACTCCTTATCAGTTATTGCAAAACGGGAAATACTCCAATGCGCGAGATTTGGCTTTAAGACAGCTAGATCGAAACAAAGACTATTCAGAGAATTTGGATGTGCTGATCAGGGCCACCGATGAAATTCTCGAACGTGAGAGGACCCTTATCTATAGAATGATGGAAAGCGAGGATCCTAAGGAATGGAGGCAGGCTAACAAAGAGTCCAAAGACTTAGCCAATCTCATCGTCGAAACCAAAGTATATACTGGTGATAGATATGATCAGACTCTCCAGAATATGGATCGAATCGAGAGGGATTCAAGAGAAAAATTATACAGCTATTACTATAGGCTCGCCGAACAGGATCTGGAGTTCTCCAGAACAAATGGCAGTAAGCCCCACGCTCGAAGTGCTTATGACTTCTATTGTTCTGCGAAGAAATATGCACCAATTGAAAATGATCTGAATAGAAAGATAGCAGAGTGTATTGAGCTAGGAATCGTCTATGTTTCGGTCAATGTCAGGGCGCCTTTTGATCTAAGAGGTATGGTTCATCGCAGGTTTAGTCAAATAGAGGGAAATTCGACCTTATTCCAACAAGTGGAGTACAATACATTGGCTTTTGACCAAGATGTGCAAATAGTAATTGATATAGATCGTGACGAAGATCTAGATAAGACCAGGAAAACACTGGAATTTGAGAAAGAGATTCTTGTAAGAACGGATAGAATGAGGGATACCTCCGGAAACTATGTCGATGTTCCCATATATGAAACCGTTAAAGCCGAAGTCGATCTTACATACTACGAAAAGACTTATGAAGTTGTAGCCCGATCCGGTATCGTGGATAGAAATGATCTCTTTAGATTTGGTTCACATTTCTTCTCCAAGGACATCATCGAAACAAGAAAATACTATGAAGTCTATGGAGATGAGCGAGCAGTTCCTGATGAGTACAGAGAGTCTTGTTCTAGACCATCTTACGACGATGATGATATCTACGAAGAATTGGTAGATAGAATTTATGCCGAAATATGCGACTATTATTTTTAGGAAAGGGGTATGGTCTAAAGTAATAGCTGGTAAGCTGGTTTTTAGGCCAACTTTATCCTCTTTTTCCTGTTATAATAATGCTACACTTTACATCTAATTATTACTTAGTTTTTTCGTATTTTTGTAGTTATGACTGAAAAGAAAAAGAACAATTACGGCGCGGATAACATCCAGGCCCTGGAAGGTCTTGAGGCGGTAAGAAAAAGACCTGGAATGTACATTGGAACCACGGATGTAAAAGGATTACATCACCTGGTTTGGGAGGTATTAGACAATAGTATTGATGAGCATTTAGCCGGACACTGTAGTATAATAAAAACAGTTGTTCACAAAGATAATTCGATCACGATCACAGATGACGGTAGAGGTATTCCCGTTGGGATGCATGAAAAGCTGAATAAATCAGCTCTTGAAGTGGTGATGACCGTACTTCACGCCGGAGGTAAATTCGACAAAGACACTTATAAGGTGAGTGGAGGACTCCACGGTGTAGGGGTTTCCTGCGTGAATGCATTATCAGATTATTTGAAGGCGACCGTTCACAGAGATGGCCATGTATATGAGCAGGAATATTCTATCGGTAAGGCTACCAGCGAAGTAAAACAAGTGGGAGATTCTGACTTGACGGGAACGACGATTCATTTCAGACCAGATCCGACCATTTTTGATACGACGGTATACAATCGAAACACGCTGATATCCCGATTGAGAGAGTTATCTTATTTGAACAAAGGGCTTCAGCTAGATTTTGTAGATGAGAGAGACGAGGAAGATGGAAAACCATTTACTACTAGTTTCTTAAGCGAAGGCGGACTAAAGGAATTTGTCAGCTATTTAGACGAGTCTAAAACACCGCTTATATCTAGCCCTATTCACGTTATTGGTAAGGAGGAGAATGTTGAGGTGGAGGTAGCCATGAACTATAACACTTCCTTTTCTGAAAATATTCATTCTTACGTTAATAACATCAATACACGCGAAGGTGGAACCCACGTGAATGGTTTTAGAAGAGCCATTACCCGTGTATTTAAAAGCTATGGAGAGGACAACGGTTTATTCAAGAAATTGAAGTTTGCCATCTCTGGAGAGGACTTCAAAGAAGGGCTTACCTCTGTGGTATCAGTTAAAGTTCCTGAACCACAATTTAAAGGTCAGACAAAAGGAGAGCTGGGAAATAGCGAGGTAACGGGAATTGTCTCCAGGGCAGTAGGTGAAGTACTTAAGCACTATTTGGAAGAAAATCCAAAGGATGCCAAGAGAATTGTAGATAAAGTAATTCTTGCTGCCACTGCAAGACATGCAGCGCGCAAGGCGAGAGAATTGGTTCAGCGTAAAACAGCGCTTACAGGTACTGGATTACCTGGTAAATTATCGGATTGTTCGTCAAGAGACCCTGCAGCCTCAGAGGTCTTTCTCGTTGAGGGGGATTCGGCAGGTGGAACGGCAAAGCAAGGAAGAGATCGTATGTTTCAGGCTATTCTACCTCTTCGGGGTAAAATACTGAATGTTGAGAAAGCATTAGAGCACAAGATCTACGAAAATGAAGAGATCAAAAACCTCTTTACCGCTTTGGGCGTAAGCATCACTGAAGACGAAGATGGCGAGCGCAGGCTTAACATGGAGAAATTGAGATATCACAAGGTCATCATCATGTGTGATGCCGACGTGGATGGATCGCATATCGTTACCTTAATTCTTACCTTCTTCTTCAGATATATGCGCCCTTTAATAGAAGGAGGCTATGTCTACATTGCTGAGCCACCATTGTATTTGGTAAGTAAAGGCACTAAGAAGAAATACGCCTGGAATGAAGAGCAGAGAAAAGAATTCACTGCTGAAATGGGATCAGGAGAGGAAGATAAATCGGTAAAAATTCAGCGATATAAGGGATTGGGTGAGATGAATGCAGAGCAATTGTGGTTTACTACAATGGATCCCGTAAATAGAAAGCTAAGGCGTGTAGATATAGAGAACTTCGCAGAAAGTGATCATGTCTTTTCTACCTTGATGGGAGACGAAGTTCCTCCGAGGCGGGCATTTATCGAATCGCACGCTAAATATGCGAATGTAGACATCTAGTGAATCCGCGCTGATGTATTTCTTTACATTCTTTAGGTCAAATTGCATTAGGATTCTATCCATTTTGATCGCTGTATCATTGTGTGCCTCATGTGCGCTTTGGAAAAAAGAAGGACAATCCGATGATCAACAGGTTTCTGAAGCAGCTGTCGTAAGTGCGCGTGAAGAGGCTTCTACGATTGGAATCGAAATACTTAAAAAAGGAGGAAATGCTTTTGATGCCATGGCGGCAACAGACTTTGCGCTAGCTGTTTGTTTTCCCTATGCTGGTAACCTAGGAGGAGGAGGATTTATGGTATATCGCTTGTCGAATGGTCAGACCGGTTCCTTGGACTATCGAGAAAAAGCGCCAATCAAGGCTCATCGAGATATGTATTTGGATGAGAATGGCGAAGTTCAAAGGGACTGGAGCACTGAAGGTGCTTTGGCCTCCGGAATTCCAGGAACAGTAAAAGGAATTCTTTGGGCTCAAAAGAAATTCGGCTTGTTGAGCAGGCAAGAAGTCATGCAACCTGCCATCGAATTAGCCAAAAATGGATTTACCATCACCCAACTTCAGGCTGATCAATGGAACAAATACCGAGATGATTTTATTCGAATCAATGGTCATTCGATCCCATTCACCAAAAAGGAGCAATGGAAAAAAGGGGATAAAATTACTCTACCTATTTTAGCCCGGACACTTGAAAAAATATCTCAAGAAGGAGATGGAGCTTTTTATCGAGGAGATATTGCATCCAGTTTAGTAAAAGAACTCAATGATCAAGGCGGTATTTTTACAGCCCAAGACCTGGAATCCTATCATGTGAAAGAAAGAGATCCAATCCAGTTTCAATACAAGGATTTGACCATCACCAGCATGAATCTTCCCAGCAGTGGAGGAATTTGTCTTCATCAGATCATGAAGATGATAGAAGACTACGATCTGCCATCATTAGGATTCCAAAGCCCAGAATACATTCATTTGATAGCCGAAGCGGAGAGAAGGTCTTATAGCGACCGGGCAAAGTGGTTAGGAGATGCTGATTTTGTAGGTGTTCCTATCAAAGAGTTGTTGAACAACAACTATCTCAAACAGCGAATGAAAGATTTTAACCCCAAAAAAGCCAGTAGTTCTAAAGTAATCAAAGCTGGAAAACCTATTGAAGCTTCCGACGAAACCACCCACTACTCCATTGTAGATCAAATGGGCAATGCCGTTTCCGTCACCACTACCATCAATGGAGCTTACGGATCGAAACTATATCTGGATTCGCTGGGGTTTTTTATGAACAATGAAATGGATGATTTCTCAGCAAAACCGGGCGTAGCGAATTCCCATGGTTTGGTCGGAGCAGAAGCCAATGCCATCGAACCCGGAAAAAGAATGCTTAGTAGTATGACTCCAACCATTGTAGAACAAGACGGTGAACTAAGCTTGGTAGTGGGTACTCCAGGCGGCTCCACCATCATCACCTCCGTCCTCCAAACCATCCTCAATGTGTACGAATTTGATTTAAGCATACAAGAAGCAGTAGACGCACCTCGATTCCATCATCAGTGGCTTCCTGATATGATTCAATTTGACGAGACGGGCTTTTCAGATTCCACGCTGAAACATCTGACCGAAATGGGCCACGAAGTGCTAGTTCGAAATTCAAAGGTGGTCGGCAATGTCAATGCTATCCTTGTGAATCCTTCAGGAAAATTGGACTGTGGGGCCGATAAGAGGGGGGATAATTTTGGGGCGAGGGCGGTATTCCCTAGATGATTATAGAATTAAGTTTGTAAAAAGAGCTACTCGTGCGTTATACGTTTACTTTCGTTTATATATGTTTAAAATGAGGTGTTTGTTATTGACAATTCCCATCATTGTTTAAAAATGGATGCCATAACACAAATGAATCGTCAACTTCAAGTAGAAAACTATGCTGACAATACCCGGAGAACCTATCTAAGCCACTTCAAAGCATTCTATTATTCAAAGTATTACAAAGAACCAATTAGATATACAGACATTATGTCCTATTTGCAATACCAGAAAAATCGTGGGTTGTCTAACAGTGCACTTCATCAAGTTATCAATGCTTTAAAATTCTACCTCGAAAAGGTCTGTAAAGAGAATAAACAGTATTTTAATATCGCGAGACCAAGAAAAGAAAAAGCTTTGCCCGTCATTCTCAATGAGAAAGAACTAAAGAGCCTCTTCGAAGCTATACATAATATAAAACACAAAACCATATTACGCCTTATCTATGCATGCGGTTTGCGTGTTGGAGAACTCTTAAGCATAGAGTTAAGGGATATTGACGGTAAGCGCAAGCAGGCCCATATTCGAAGGAGTAAAGGTCATAAAGATCGTATTGTTCCACTTAGTGATTCCATCCTGGCAGAATTGAGAACTTACTATCGAATATACCGACCTTCCAAGTATCTATTTGAAGGAACTTCAAGAAAAGGAAACAATGTCGCATATAGCGCTTCCAGTGTAAGAGCCATATTTAAAAGAGCGGTTAAAAAAGCAGGGATCAAAAAACAAGTAAAGCTGCATTCTTTGCGACATAGTTATGCGACCCATTTATTAGAACATGGTATTGATTTGAGATATATTCAAACTCTGCTTGGCCATAATTCCAGCAGAACGACAGAGATATACACCCATGTTTCTAGAAAGAAATTAAGCAATATACCAAGTCCTATTGATTTTTTGTAAATTAATGACATAGCGGATATATCAGCAATATTGCTGATATAAACATGTTGCATGCCATCAGACAAAACAAAAAAGAACAACGAAAGAAAATAAATGAGTTACTCAATAAATCAAATTCCAATCTTCGAAGAATTAAAAGAAAGTAAATCAATTTTACTTGCTGGAGCTGGAGGCGGATTTGATATATTTAGTGGAATTCCATTGTATTTCAATTTAAAGAGACAAGGAAAAAAAGTAATACTTGCAAATTTTTCATTTACTTGGTTGGCAGAAACGACCTCCGAAAAAGTCTTTCCATATTGCTACAAAATAAGAAGTGGAGATAGTGACTTGTCAGGAAGAAATTACTTCCCAGAAAGATAT
The DNA here is from genome assembly GCA_965230755.1 of Saprospiraceae bacterium. Classification (GTDB taxonomy): domain Bacteria; phylum Bacteroidota; class Bacteroidia; order Chitinophagales; family Saprospiraceae; genus DATFJT01. Next base: position 294,671 of record CBDDLT010000005.1, read on the forward strand.
TTAAAGTTATGGTTTGGATTACAAGGCGAAAATGTGGAAATCTATGGGTTTGAGAAAACAGGTGTAGTTCCATTAAAAGACGCTTATAAATACCTAATCAAAAAACATGAAATAGATACTGTTCTTTTGGTAGACGGAGGTACAGACAGTTTAATGTTCGGAGATGAAGACGGATTAGGAACTCCACAAGAAGATATATGTTCAATGGCAGCAGTTTACCGAAGTGGAATAAAAAAGCAATTTCTTTTAAGTGTTGGATTTGGAATTGACCACTTTCATGGAGTTTCACATTTTAGATTTTTAGAGAATGTTGCTCAAATAGCAAAAGAAGGTGGATACTTGGGAATGTTCCAAATAACGAAAGAAATGGAAGAAGCTAATAAATATATTGAAGCAGTCAAGTTCGCAAATGAAAAGATGAGTGGAAAAGAAAGTATCGTTTCAAATTCAATTGTAAGTGCTTTGGAAGGCGAATATGGAAATCACCACAGAACAAGAAGAACTAATGGAAGTGAATTATGGATAAATCCGTTAATGACAATTTATTGGTGTTTCGATTTAAGACAAATAATCAGAAAGATAAAATACTATGATAAGATTAAAGATGTAAATACAATTGGTGAATTCAATGGACAACTTTCAAAATATCGAAATGAATTGAGTAAATTGAGAGATAAAAAACAAATACCAATTTAAAAAAAGAAGACGGCATGCAACAAAGGCTAAAATGTTCATAGCGGCTATGCGCCGCTACGCCATTTAGCCAGACCGTTGTCGGTAATTCCCCAGATACGCCGACCAAAATTGAACCAAAAGATCACAATTTCTCCTCGGCAAATTAATTTCTCTTGCTAACGAGTTCAACTAAATGTGTTAAATTTACAATGTATAAATAATTGAAATTCAACAAAACGTTGACCCGTTAGTCAGAATGAAGAAAAAAACATAATCAACAAATTGTGCCATAAAACGAAAAACCTGCAAAAAAATCAAATAGGAAAGTAAAAAAAATGAAAGTTCTCTTTGTTCATAGAAAGAAATCAGACAACTATCGAAACAGGGTTTTGTTTCCATTATTCATGTTTCCGTTAATTGGAATTTTGTATTTATGGAATTTAGAAATAGGAGTTTTAATAAAATTATTTGGCGGAATACTTTTACTATTTGTAAGCATCAGCTTTTACAGAAACACTCCATTTCAAAAAGACAGTATAATTGTAACGGAAAATAAAATTGAAATTCTGAAGAATAGTAAAAAAAGAACAATTCCAATTGAAGATATTGAATCTGTAAATTCAAACTCAAGATTTGCAATCAATTTGAAGGACGGAAAAGAAATAATCTTAAAATTTTCAGATTGGAATATGGGATTACAAAAAACAAGAGATTTTAAATCAACAATAAAAGAACAAATAAAAAAGAACACTACCGACAACAAAGTGTAGCTGCTCATGGCGGCTATGCGCCGCCACGCCAGCTACACAGGACGTTGTGCCCAATTAGAAAAAATAAAAACTCATCAAATAACATGAAAATAAATAAGATTCGGATACCAAAAAAAGTTTGTCATGATGTTGGACTTCAAGAGATTGTTTTAAATAAAAAGGATTTAGGAAGAATCGTCGCAATAGTCGGCAAGAATGGTTCAGGTAAGAGTAGGTTGCTAAATCAAATTGAAAAATATTCGGAATACATATCCAAAAGTCAATTGGCGGATAAATATTTAGGAGATTTACCAAAGAATATTTTTAATGAAAATCATTATTTATATGAATCTAAAAGACTGAAGTTTGGAGCTGACATTTTGAACAAAGCTAAACAAGCACTTGCGAGATATACAATAAGAATTAACAATCCAATTCAAAATAAAAAATACTCAGTTGGGCAAATATCTAATTTAGTTAACACCAAAAAATTTGACAAAAGAGTTACGAATAAATTAGCGACTATTCACCCCGAAAGCATTTTTGAATACTTTCGTCATCTTTGCATGAGATACAATTCGCTAATATTTGAAAACATAGATACTTTCAAAAAAATAGATTCCGTAAATAATCAAGAAGCTAATCATTATTTTAAGCTTAAAGAAAACATTGAGTTCTTTTTAGGCAAAGAATTAGATTCAAGATTAGAAACTGCCAACAAAGATAATCCAGAAGCATTTATTGGTTTTAATGAAAGACTGCTCACGTATGAAATGCTTTCACCAGGAGAACGGATTTTAATATACTATGCCTTTATTCTATTTTCATACGAAATCAATAATGAAATATTAATCAATGAAGCTATCATAATCATTGATGAACCAGAACTTCATTTACATTCTTCTTTGCAACAAGAAATAATTGATAAGTTATACAATTTAATTAAGGACAAAGGGCAATTGTGGATTGCAACACATTCAATTAGTCTGCTTTCTAAATTGAGGTATGATGAAATTTTATTAATGAAGAATGGAGCAATAACACCACCAAGTAGTAGAACTCCATTTAAAGGTTTGGAGGAGTTAATTGGTTTAGATGAATCTTTTCTCTCTCTTAAAGATTTTATCTCATCAAAGTTTAATTGGATTTATTCCCAATTTGTTTATCAATGTTTTCTAAATCCAGAAATTGTAGCAAATGCCAATGAATCAGACCCTCAAGCATTAGCCTTCTTAAAAGCTATTTCATCTGGCAGCAATATTAAAATGCTTGATTTTGGAGCAGGAAAAGGAAGAATTGGAAAGTTTATAAATGATTCAGATAAACTGTCTTTAAAGATTGAAGAGTATTCAGTTCTTGAAATTGAAAGGGATGCAATCGAAGCACTTGAAGGCTTAAATTTTGTGAATGAAATTTATACTGATTATGCAGATATTCCAAGTAACAATTTTGATGTTATTTTAATGTGCAATGTGCTTCATGAAATACATCCAAAATATTGGGAAGAGGCATTTAGTACTATAAATAAAGCATTGAAAGAAAACGGGAAATTAATAATCTTGGAGGATAAATTTTTACCAAAGGGTGAGAACGCTCATGAATTCGGTTTTTTAATACTTGCTGAAAAGGAATTAGAAGCTCTACTTCAAACGAATAAATTAGAATTTATTATCCCTAAGGAAGAAAGATATAAAGATAGAATACTTTGTTGTTGTATTCCAAAGAATGAAATTAAAGCATCACAATCAACGATAATAAAAGCTTTAGAAATCCTTCAACAGAATTCTTTAAATAATTTACAATTGGCGAAGAAAGAAGAAAACGGAAGAAAATATGGTTTATTTTCTCAGTTATTTGTCAATAGTATGTTGGCTAAAGAATTTTTTGAAAAAAGAAAACTGGGCACAACATAGCATACCCGTCAATCACCAGCAAAAGCTGGTGACTGCGGGTATGCAGGGACGTTATGGCTAAGCAAAAAAATTAGAATTGGAAATCGAAAAATCATATGCCTTATTAGTTAATGTCGATGAGACTATCTTACTATTAAATCCATATTGCGAGAAATACGGATTCGAAATCAAATTCATAGACCTCCAAGAACTGGAAAAAATCTATGGTTCATTGTTTGGACTAAAGAATACAGAAAGGCCGCTGTTGATGGGAGTTAATACAAAATCTAAGAAATTGGTATCTGTTTCTCATGAATTCTGGAATAGATTTAGAAAACATCACGTTTTCAGCAATTACGAATACCATGAAGAAGGAGGCTTTTACTTTTTGATAAAAAACAAAAGTAGTAAAGGAGTTAAGTTAGATGATTTTGAGCATTTCCAATATTTCAATCGGCATTTAATTAATACTCTAAGGTTATTCAAAACAGGAGATGTAGGATCACCTTTTGACTTTTTCAAATCAGATAATTCATATCATATTGGGCAATCTGGTCACAAAGTAATTGGACTATTTAAATGGGGAATTAAATACAAAATTGATGCGACGGAAATTAATGATATAATGACTATGTTGAATTTAAGATTAACAAGTAATGAAATCTCAAACATAGCTACTAAATATTTTATGAATTGCTTTGAGACGCATGACTATGAAATTAAACTAATAAACAGTATGATTGCTTTTGAATCTCTTTTTAATAGGGGAAAAGATCAATTACGTCATATTATTGCTCGACATACTGCAGTTTTAATTTCTGAAACTCAGAAAGAATTCGAAACTATCTATATCGAAATGAAGAAACTCTACGATCTAAGAAGTTCATTAGTACATAACGGTCAAGTATCTCCAAAAAGTTTAAAGCCATTTGGAACTTTAAGAGAGGCGGTAATTATATTAATGAACTACCTTAGAAAAGTGTTGGTGAAATGCTATCAGTTTCAAGGTAATAAAGATGACTTGTTCAGTAAATTAAACATAGTTGGTGTTAAATGAATGCCTAGCCATAACAATAGATACCACAGCATATCCTCCTTCGTCGGAGACGCAGGGTATCATCATCCGTTATCCTACATAAAATTTCAAAATGAAAGAAACTACTCTGAAAGAATATTTTGAGAACACTGCAAGTGCAGAAACACTAAATCAAAATGTTACTGGTAGTCAATTAAAAACAGGTTTTGATACATCAAGATTGGATGTCGAGATAATTAAATCCGAAGAAGAATTCGAAATAACCACTAAACACTTGTGTCAATTATTAGAAGATACCATATCAAACAAAATTTCAACAAATAATTTAGCAACAATAGCATTTGCATTAGAAGGATCAGATTATTTCAACTGGGACAACAAAACAATTGACGGTGAAAAAGTTGCAAGAGTATTGTTTGAATTGGATAATGAAGAAATAAACTATCCAATTAATACAGAGAATCTAAATCTTTGGAGAACTTATTTGCAAACAGGCGAACACAATTTAAAAAGATGAAATTGTTTATGATTGGTGGTTTAGGAGGAGATGAAAGAGTATTCAAATATTTGAAATTAGATACTGAAACTCAAATAATAAAATGGATAAATCCCAAACCAAAAGAAGAATTTAGATCATATGCGAAAAGATTAGTTGAACAAATTAATCAAGAGCAAGAATTTGGGTTATTGGGAGTAAGCTTTGGAGGAATTATAACAATAGAAATTTCCAAATTGGTAAAACCCGCTAAACTGATCCTTATTTCAAGTGTAGAAGAAAGTAAACAACTACCGAGTAAATATATGACACTTGGTAAAACGCAGATATTGAACTTGATCCCAAATAAGATAATTAAACCACCACAAGCAATAATGAATTATCTGTTTGGAGCTAAAAATAAGCAACTATTAAAAGAAATAATTAGAGACACAAATCCGCAATTCATTAGATGGGCTTTGAATACAATAATCAACTGGTCATATGAACATAAGGCCAATAACGTGATAAGAATTCACGGAACAAAAGATAAATTAATACCACTTAAAGGACGAGCAATTGAGGTAAAAGACGGAGGCCATTTTATGATAGTGGATAAAGCTGAAGAAATTAGTAACTTGATAAACGAACAAATGAAATACGCAGGATAACACTAGATATGACGTAAGACTTCCTCCGGTCGTCCTCCGCATATCATTATCCGTTACCATACATAGTGCAACCATGCCGAGGATTGAACTTAAAACTGAAATAAAAGCCGCTATAGAAATTGTTTTTGATTTATCGAGAAGTATCGATTTGCATAAAATATCGACTGCGCAGACAAATGAAAAAGCAATCGCAGGAAAAACAAGTGGACTAATTGGGATGAATGAGAGTGTAACTTGGAGAGCAAAACACTTTGGAATTTACCAAAACTTGACTTCAAAAATCACTAAATATGATCGTCCGAAATTCTTTACAGACGAGATGGTAAAAGGTGCTTTTCGGGAGTTTAAACATGAGCATCACTTTGCGGAAGACAACGGTTTTACCATAATGAGTGATATTTTTGACTATAAATCACCTTTAGGAATATTAGGTAAAATAGCGGATAAAATCTTCCTAAAAAAATATATGACCGACTTACTAACTGAAAGAAATAGAATTGTAAAAGAGTTTGCAGAATCTGACAAATGGAAGGAAGTATTGAGATAAAAAAGTACGTATGGTAACAATGTATATGGTAAATAGGGCCTTCGGTGGTTAAGGAAAGTGGTTGATATTATCCAACACCGCCAAATCGTTGATTTGGCTATTAAGCATGAATAAATTAAAAACAAAATACAACGCTTTGGCTCAGTACAAAATTGAAAGTTTATTGCTTTCTACTGCCCTACTTGCCATATACTAAACGTTATGCATCATAAACAAATTAAAAAATGCTTAAAGAACTAATTGAGAAATATGGAAAGGAGAAGATAAATACTCTAACAAAGTATCCATCAATTCTGACACTACACAAATTTGGTGAAAGAGGGAGATTCACAGATGAAATAACAACCAATATTGAAGGAGAGACAATGTTTGCTTCTGAGAAAATTGATGGCACAAATGTGAGAATTATCTGTTATGGAAATGAATTCTTGGTTGGCTCCAGAAACAATATACTCCATTATTCAAAAGATTTCTATTGGGACGAAACTATGGGTATTGTCAATCAATTCTATGAGAAGAAATTGCCTACACTTCAAACTGATAAATTGACAATCATATTTGGTGAATTATTTGGAGGCAAAGTAACCGCCAATTCGAAGGACTATGGTAAAGAAGAACATGGCTTTAGGGTATTTGATTTAGCAATAATAGAAGACTTAAATATCCTTGAAGAGCCAAATACAGCTATTTCAAATTGGAGAGAAAGCTCTTTAAATTCTTCCATCGATGAAACATTAAAATATGGACAAGGATTCGTGGATCTTGACAAATTAAAATCTTACAATTTTGACTTGGTTCCTCAAATTGAATTTAAAATTGAGAACTTCGAACATCAAACGGTTCTCGATTCACTTGAAACATATATCTCAAAGACAAATGTTGCTTTAACCGAAACTGCAAGAGGAGGCGCAGAAGGAGTGATATTAAGAAATCATAATAGAACTAAAATTGTCAAATTAAGATTTGATGATTACAGACGAACATTGAAACCACGAAAATGAAATACGATGCATAACAAGTGTTAGGCTTAATTAGAAAAAAATGAAAATCCCTCTAATTGTAATTTCAACAATAATAATAGTCCAAATGAGTTTCGCTCAATCTGAAAATCAAGATGACCCAGGAATAATAAAGTGGAATGAAATCCTTCCTGAATTATATGAAAAGATTCGTCCAAATGGTGGGAAATTGAAACACAGCATAGATAAGGACTACATATCAGATGGCTTAATTCAGAGAATTATCGTTGAATTTAACGAAATGAATTTTGAATATAATGACCCTTTATATGGAGAAACAAGCGCCAAAAATCATTTACAAATGTATTTCACTTTTAGTAGCTACGAAGCTAAAATGAAATTTAAAACGATTTATGACTTAGAAGAAAAAGAAATTTTTCTCGACCAATCCGAATCCCAAGGAGCGTTTTCAAATTCATTTATTATAGTAGTTCCAAAAGTTAAATTTGGAAGAATAATCGACGGGAAGATTGATATTGAAGTAGAATACATTCTAACTAATGACACAGGTCTAATTTCAGGTACTTTCGAAGAACATTCTACACTTAAAGGAATAATAAAAACAGAGTTGGATATTGCAGATTTGATAATTTCAATTCACAAAAAATATGGTAACCTCGAAGAGTTACTCAAACATATTCCTGAAAACGAATATCGGAAAAGTGAAGCTAAACCAGCAACTGACGCAAATATAAAACCTCGTGATTACGATTTATATCAAATACCTGTAAGAAAAGAAAACTAAGCCTAACAATATATATCAGATCATATCTGTTCGTACCTCACAGAGACGATCGATATAATTATCCGTTGTGGTTAATTAAGAAAGATGAAAGAACTCAATTCATACATATTCGAATCAGACTTGACAAATGCATTAAGATTGATTCAAAATGGAATGGATATTAACAGAAAATATGGAGTTGGAATTAGACCAATAAGTTCAGCAATTAATTCGGACGACCCGAAAACATTAGAATTCGTAATTCAACATGGTGCAGATGTTAATATAGACTTTGGAGATCCCTTGCACGAAACGATCGACTATTGTATAGATGGTATGATTCAGAACAATAGAAAAGAACCATATCCTGAATCATTAGAAATGTTGAAAATTTTATTGGATAATGGGGCTGATATTGAATTGATAAATGAAAAAGGAGAAAGACCAATTGACGTTATTAGTGCATACGCACATGACAAGGAAAGTCTTAATCGGCTCAAATCATTTTTTAGACCCCTGATTCCAAATATTGATGAATTAATAAAAACTAACCACAACAACACCTAAACTGTATTAAAATGCAGTTTAGCCAAAACGTTAGGCACAAGGAAGAAAAAGAAAAAACAACCTAATCAGTAAAATTGATAACCAATTCAGTAATTTGAATAAGTTTGGAAATTGCAATACGAATAAATTTGCGACATAATTTTTAATTAAAAGCAAAAATCATGTTCGGAAAAGCAATTTCAAATTTAATGATTAAACCAGGTCAATCACCTGTTTTTGAAACCCCTGATAAATACGAATTGAATTATGAAGATGTGACCTTCAAGACCAAGGACGGTATTCGACTTTCAGGTTGGTTGATAAATGGAGGAAAAGACAAAGTAATAATTCAATCGCATTTTGGAGTTCAATGTTCTCGATGTGGATTTACACAGGAAGGAAAAGGAATGATGAAAAACGCTTTGTGGACAAGTGATATTCATTTTTTAAAACATGCCAAATACCTCGTAGATAAAGGATTTTCAATGTTGATGTATGACATGAGAAATCATGGAAATAGTGAACAAAAAGGTTGGGTTTCATGGGGATTAGATGAAAGAAAAGATATAGTTGCAGCAATAAATTTTGTTTCAAATCACAAAGATTATAAGAATGCTGACATTGGATTACTTTCAATTTGTATGGGACAAGGGGCAAGTACATTCGCATTTGGATTAGAAGAAGAAATGAAGAATTTCACGAATTTGAAAACTATGATTTCTGTTCAGCCATTGACTTATGATTATTTTGTAAAAGCAATGGGTTTGCCTAATTTTTTAATCAATGCAGGCAATAAGTATAATAAAGATAAAAGAAATACTGACCTTACAGGAGATTCATTCCTACCTTATGTAAAGGATATTTCCGTTCCAACTTTAGTTATTCAGAACCGTAATGACCCTATGACTAACCTCGAAATGGTAAAGCAATACTACAATGATTTGACCGTAGAAAAAGAAATGATGTGGTTAGATTTAGAGAAGAAAAGAGGTGCGGCTTACGCTTGGTTAAGTAAGAACCCTGATAAGATTGAAAATTGGTTCAATAAACACATGAATTAATAATGAAATACAACTCTTGGATGATTTACATAATTATAATTCTACTTGCAATAGTTGTTATGTACTTTATGGGCAACAAATCTGTACATCATGAAATCGTCATTAATAAAAGTCCTGAAAAGGTCTGGGAAGTATTGACTGATACAGATAGATACAAAGAATGGAATCCTGTAATGGAATTATTGGAAGGTAAGATTAAAGAAGGAAAGCAGGTGAAGTATCGTTTTACACAAGATGAAAATAATGTAAGTGAAATTCCATCAAAGGTCAAAAAGATAATTCCTAATAAATTACTGAATCAAGGAGGTGGACTACCTTTTGTGATAACTTTTGACCATAAATATATCCTTGAACAAAAAGGGGAAGGAACACAATTGACGATTCATGAAGATTACAAAGGAATTTACGTAAATTTTTGGAATCCGAAACCAGTTGAATTAGCCTACCAAAAATTAAATGAGTCTATCAAAAAAAGAGCAGAATCTTTATAACCTTAATTGATGAAAAAGATAATTCATATAAATTCAATAAGCGAAGTCCATGATATTTTTGGATTCCCAAAACCGAAGCATCCACTTGTTTCGGTTTTGCCTATTGATGAACGAATGACAAAATTTGAATATGGTGATTTGAGTTATGCGTTTAGTTTTTATCAAATCAGCTTAAAATCAGGAATTAAAGGCACACTAAGTTATGGTAGAAATTCATACGACTTCAATGAAGGTACGATTACTTTTATCAAGCCTAACCAATTAGTAAAAGTTGAAAATTCAGAAGATTATCAAGGTGGAAGTGGTTGGACGTTAATTTTCCACCCTGATTTAATCCGAAAATCTGAATTGGGCAGAGCTATTGATAAGTATTCGTTTTTCAATTACGAAGTATATGAAGCTCTTCATTTGTCAGAGGATGAGAAAATATCTCTAACTGAATTAGCGAATAAAATCGAAAAAGAATATCAACAGAATATTGACAGGCACAGTCAAGAGATAATTATTGCCAATATCGAAATGATATTGAAGTACTGCAAAAGATTTTATGACCGTCAGTTTTTTACAAGGACAAACCTGAATCAAGACATCCTTACAAAATTTGAAAGAGTTATACGAGATTATTATTCACTTGATGAACCAATTGAAACAGGAATTTTATCAGTAAAATATTGTGCTCAAAAAATGTCAATGTCTCCAAATTACCTTGGAGATTTGATTAAGAATGAAACAGGAAGAACTGCCAAAGACCATATTCAAGAATACGTCATCGAAAAAGCAAAAACAAAAATACTTGGAACAAGCCAATCAATTAGCGAAATAGCTTACAGTTTAGGTTATGAATATCCGCAAGGATTGAATAGATTGTTTAAAGCCAAAACAGGAATGAGTCCAAAAGAATATAGAAACTTAAACTAAATGAAGCCCAGTGCCTAACAATAGATATGATCGCATATCTCTTCGTTCCTCAGAGAGACGACGACATATCATTATCCGTTACCTCGCATTTGAACCCAAAAATTATTTCTCAAAAAAAGATACCAAAATGGGAACATTTAGTATCTTTGAAGCGTTATGAGGATAATAGCGATCAAAACTATAAGGGATTTTTGGGAAGAAAATAAGATTTCAGAACAACCCTTGAAATCGTGGATCCAAGAAGCTCAAAATTCAAAGTGGTCGAACTCAGCTGAACTTAAAGAACAATATCGTAACGCGTCGGTATTAGGTTCGAAAAGAGTTGTATTCAATATAAAAGGAAATGATTATAGACTCATAGTGGATATTGAATATAGATTGCAAATAATATTCGTAGTATGGCTTGGAACTCATGAGCAGTATGATAAGATTAATGCTAAAAAAGTAAAATATGTTAAGTCCAATAAAAAATAATTCTCAGTACGAAGATTCATTGCAAAGAGCATATAATCTTATGCAACTAGAACTAGAACCTAATTCAAAGGAATCCGATGAATTAGAAATTTTAAGTATTTTAATTGAGAACTATGAATCAAAACAATTTCCGATTGAAGCACCAAATCCAATAGATGCAATACTATTTCGATTAGATCAAATGAATATGAAGAAATCTGAATTGAAAAGTATCTTGGGTTCACGAAGTCGGATAAGTGAAATTCTGAATAAAAAACGGAAATTGAGTCTATCAATGATTCGCAAGTTGAATGATAATCTTAAAATCCCAGCTGAAGTTCTAATCCAAGAATATTAATTGCATAAGGCAAGATAACAATAGATAAGATTTCATGCTTCCCTAATCGGTCAGCACGCCACCTATCATCACCGTTGATCATAGGCAAAGAAGAAAGGCGTTATCTGATATATAATTCAATTAATCAACTTGTAAAAATGGGGTTTGCCAAGGATAGAATTAAGGGCGCAAGCTAGAAACCTGGAATGCATTTATTATCAATTGAAGGAGAAGAAAACGCTATGAAATTTATAAAGAAATAAACATCTTACACCAAATACTTTAATGATAATCTTAAAGGTATTATAGATCAAATTATATTTACTACTCAAAATTGATTTACAATGAAAAAACTCTTTCTAACACTCATTTCCATTTTGGTAATGGCGTCTATTTCACAAGCTCAAATTACTTTAGAACAAACTTATCCAGATGGAGACACTAAACTATATATGGTGGATTTAGAAATATCCGGGATCAAATATTTATTGAAATCGGATGTTCAAGGTAACCGGTTTTTAAAGTTTTATAACCTAGACCATTCTCTTTGGAAGACCATTGACTGCAATTCCTTTCCTACTACCAATGATCCTATGGGCGAAGCTGTTTATAACTTTGACGCACTATATATATCAGAAACTCTTTTTGATTGCGATGAGCGCATTGAGTTTCTTTATGTTTCACATTCTGGTATTCAAAGATTCACAGGAATTTATAACGAAGAAGGAACTTCACTAATTGAAATGGACAATTGTGCGCCTTTGGTTAAAATTAATATTCCTCAACAATTTAGACCTATATATAATACTCCAGATGGAACTAAATTAATTCTATCCCATACCAATGGTTCGGCTCTAGTTTATTCTTTACCCTGTTCTCTTGCTACAGGAATTGACCTGTTTCAGTCAGAAGATTTTTCAGGAAACCTGACAGTTTTTCCTAATCCTTCAATAGATCAAACAACGATTAATTATCGGTTGCCAAATGATACTAAAGAAGCTGAAATTCTTATCTCTGATATGGTTGGAAATGAAATAAAAAGATACCGAGTCGATTCTTACTTTTCAAACTTGACGATTCCAAAAAAGGAAATTCCTTCAGGAACATATATCTATTCTCTTATTTCTGATGGAAATGTAATTGATTCTAAGAAAATAATAATTGAGTGAAAAATATTAAAAATACAAACTACTGATAACTGTCGCTAATGCCTATGTTGGGATAAAGCAGTAACTCTTCGTTGTCCACATTTCCAACCGAAGTTGGAAAGTCCAAACTAGGGATGGGCATTTGATCGATTTTTTTTGATTGGTAAGATATTTAGCGGATAAAAGGGGGATTAATTTTGGGTTAAAAGTTGCATTCTTTGCGACATTACTATGCCACCCTTGTTTCTAGAAAGAAATTAGCAATATACCTAGTCCAATTGATTTTTTGTAAATTAATGACATAGCGGATATATCATCAATATTGCTGATATAATCATGTTGTGTGTCATGAAGAGAAAAAACATAATTATGTGCAAATACCTAATACTAACATATCTAATTTTAAACTCTTGTCAAGTGGAAAAGGATAAGACTTTCACAAAACTCCAAGAGAATATATATGAAATAAACAACCAATATTTCTATGGTGAAAAAGTCCATACCTATTTAATTGACCTAAACGATAAGGTATTACTTTTTGACATTCCGACTTACTCAGATGAAGTAAAGGATTTTATTCTATCATTCAACAAACCGTTGTATGCTATTATTTCACATGGTTCATGTGGAATTGATGACGGTACTAAATGGCAAAAAGAAATTGGTTTGAAAGTATATGCACATAAAAATGACGAAAATCATCCATGGATTAGAATGAAACCGGATGTGCTTTTTACTGAAATGCCAAAGTTTGATAATACAATTGAAGCAATTCATGTACCTGGACATAGTGCAGGAAGTATTTGTGTCTTGGAAAAGAAATCAAAATCACTATTTACAGGGGATACATTTTATGGTAATGGAAAAGGGGAAATTAGAGACTTTACCAAAGAAAGTCAATCTGATTATGAAAATCTTGAGGATAGGATTAAAAGCTGCAAAAATCTACTGAATTATGATTTTGAAAATGTGTATCCATTTCATTATGAAATAATCCTAATAAAAGGAAAACAACAGCTCAAAGAATTTATAACTGATAAATAAGAAGAACACGACACACAACATTGTATATGACGGTCATGCCCAGCAAAAGCTGGTCACACCGCATATACGATACCGTAAATATAACAGAACTCTATTCTAAAACCGATAACACCTAACCTGCCCTCGCTTGGCTTTTTTACCACTGTGATACGGACGTACCTTTTTACCCAAATTCAAATCAAAAGGATTGACTTTAAAAGCCACATAGAGATCTGTACCTGTGAAGTCTTGTCTGCTGATCCAACTTCTTATATTGTCACTGCCTAAAGTAATAAACCCAAGCCGCACCGCTGTACCTAAATGTAAGTCTCTCCAATTGTATACAGAAATGGGAAACGAAAGTCCATACCAACGATGTTCCAACCGTGGGCTAACCGCCAAAAGATTATCGCGTTCTAAAGCGGGTCCGGGTAATGGAATGCGTTGAACAAGGATAGCATTTAGAAATACAGCAGAGCTGATTTTATAGTCCGCTTGCAAACTCAATGCAACAGGAAGCCAAATGTCAAATTCGTCCGATTGCAAAGATTGCGAGGAATTCCCCAATAGTAGCTCGCTCAATAAATCTGTTGCTTCCTGATAATCTTCTACCGAGGAAAAATCATCCGGATCAAGTTTGGTATCCGTATTAAAGTTTATTCGATGGCTTTCAGCATGGCGAGCAAAAGAGATTCTACCTAAGTCTATAAGGGATGCACCAAGTTTTAAATCATAATCACCTTCGTAAGAATCATTAACCCAAGTAAAGCCCAAATCGAAGCCCAAGCCCCATCCGTTTCTCCGTGGATCGAATCGTTCTGCCTCTATAGAGCTATTGGTAAATCCATAATTTGCATTGAGGTGGCTAAAGCCAAGTGAATCTCCTGAAAGTTGGGTGAGCTGGAAGGCTTCTTTTTGGTGAATGTAAAAGGCTTCATATCCATGCAGTAAGCGGGCATTAATGCCAAAGCCCCAGTCGCCATTCGGGCCATAGTATTGCTTAGCAAAGTTTGCCCCATATTCCATCCAAGACATACCTGCGACTTTAAATTTTGGAATGCTTATCTCATCTCCAACCAGGGCATTTTCATAACTGTAATATCCTAAACTGCTAGGGATACGCTGAGAAGAAACCATAGCTCTTGCTCGAGTAAACAAGCCATAGGAAATTCCATTTTCATTGTGCACAATGAATGACGGTCCCAAGACGGAAACGTCAAGAGATAGAAAATAGGGGCGATTATTATTTCGAAAATCTGCTAGAAGTTCATCATCATTGGCTTGAGATTTACTATCTAGCTCGGGTAAAAATACCAGCTTGTTATTTTTCTCAATAAGTTCCGGAAGGTGGGTCGAATAAACAAAAGCGTAATTGTTATCGAAAAAAGCCCCAGCCTCTACCAAGTTGACATCCCATCTCAAGGGACTGGTTAAATTATTAGCTGGATTGATGACAATACTATTGACTCCGGAATGTTTTTCATATCTCAGTCCCAACTGCTCTTGAGCATTCAACAAAATAGGAAGTATGACAAGCAGCCATAAGATGGTATGTTTTGTGCGTTTCATTTTTACTTTTAAATAAAACGTTTCTCAGTATCGAAAAATTGCCAGACGTATTTGAGGAGAATCAACACGGAAACCAATAGATATCAAGTATTTTGATATAGAAAAATTAAGTATTTATAACTGGATTAATGAAATATTTGAAAAAATTGCATATTTCTTTAGACTACATTCGACAATGACCCCGCGTAAAATCTGAATGAACACATGGCGATAATTTATCATCTGTAATACATTTGTGTTCAGCTCAATAAATTTAATAAATAGATCTATATAGATTTTTTATCCATGTAAATTGCCCAAAAAGGTTGAGTTTCCTTGGCCCATAAATCATCATATTATTCCTTTCTCGCAAGTATTTTGGCATAGTTTATGCTTTATAAAAAATGTCCATACGTCCTTTCGGGATGATGTGGGTGAAACCAGATGACTAGCTATAGATGCTTTTATTAAAGCGTTGATTGTAAACATTATTGATTAATACGACACCAACTATTATGAAAAAGTTAGCATTTACATTATTCCTAGGATGTGTTCTAATATTGAACACTGCAGAAGCATTAAATCCAGAGAAAAACAATCCAAAAAACTCATTAGACAGCGCGTTGCAGACTTTGAAGTATATCTATCCTGAGCTTATTTTACCTACCGTAGAGGAAGAATTTGCTACCATGGAACTATCTAATTTCAATGTGCAAAATATCGACAATCAATTCGTTCTACTGGACTGGAGTACTGCACTGAAGGGTTATCAGCCCGATATGTATCTCATCGAAAGATGGACTGAGCAAAATGGTTGGGTAGTTATTGAGCGAATAAAAGGAGAGCTAAATCAAGATGATATGGTGTCTTTCTCATACTTGGACCGAAATCCAAGCAAAGGGAATTCATTTTATCGACTGATCAACGCAGACCCTTCTGGTAAAACTTATACGACGGATGTCAAGACAGTGATGATGTACGATGAGACCAAATACAAGTTCAAGCAAGATAAGCTTAAACACTATTTTACCTTGGTCAACTTAACCAATGTAGAGGAACTAGATAAAATTCAGATTTTCACTATTTCCGGTGTTGATGTAAGTGAGAAGGTATTTATTGAAAGACCAAAAAACAACACAGCAGTGGTAAGAATGGAGAGATTAGAAACGGGCATGTACCATATTAAATCAGGAGAATTTGCCACTCAGATATTTAAGTTGTAATAAATAAAATCGGACAACTGTAGAAAAAGGAATGATCTAAGTTAAGGGGTAGATCATTCTTTTGTTTTTACCCAATCCTCTACAATAAGATCAGCGGCCAATCCCGGCGCTATCTTTTCTTCTAGAATCATTTTTTCGACTTCTTCGATTTTACTATTGATTTCTCTGCGTTGGTATAAGCTTTGAATCACGAGAGATTTTAAAGCCTCCCGAAACCAAATAAGGGCCTGTTTTTTTCGGTTTTCAGACCAGTAACCCGATTCCTCGATCCATCTAAAATATTGTTCCATCCCGACAAATGCCTCTTCAATGCCGATTTCTTCCAGTGAAGAAACTGTATAAACCTTGGTCGACCACTGACTATCTTTTTCTCCAAAAAGTCTCATGGCATTTTGATAAGCAAGCTTAGTTTTAGAAGCCATTTCAACCCCGCTTCCATCTGACTTGTTCACTATGGCCATATCTGCCATCTCCACAATTCCTCTTTTTATACCCTGAAGGCTATCGCCCGCCCCTGGCAACAACAACAATAGAAAAAGGTCTGTCATTTTATGAACAGCGTACTCCGATTGCCCCACTCCTACCGTTTCTACAATAATCCAATCAAAGCCCATGGCTTCGCATATCGCGATAGATTCTCTTGTTGCACCTGCCACTCCACCAAGCATATTGGATGAAGGTGAAGGTCGAATGTAAGCCTGATCCAAAGCACTTAATTCTTCCATTCTTGTCTTATCACCGAGAATGCTTCCTCCGCTAATAGAACTACTTGGATCAATACTAAGCACGGCTACGGTATTTCCTTTATTCACCAGAAGTTTGCCAAATTTTTCGATAAAAGTACTTTTGCCAACTCCAGGTGCTCCAGTTATACCGATCCGTTTAGCCCTCTTATTCTTGGAATAAGCCCATTCCAGCAAACTACTTTTTATGTCTCCATGCTTCGCACTCGTACTCTCCAAGAAAGTAATCGCCTTAGAAAGACTGGACCTATCTTTATTTTCCAAACCATGGATTAATTGATCCAAATTGATTTTCTCTCTTTGGCCCCCAATTCCACGTGGATTTATATTCTCTGATTTCATCCTACATCGATTGTAGTTCCTTCCAATAGAATTCTGCCAAGAGGTCCGTAGTTTTTTCTACCCACCATGATCCACAAAGAGGATCTTGTACTTTGGAAAAATGGCTCTCCATTTGTAGGATATGCATAATATTCAATCCTATTCGATCATAAAAAGACCCATGACTAGAGTCAGATGAGCTCCTGAATTCTATTCTATCTGCCCCTCCTATAGATGCTGACATAGCCATCGTCGTTAAGGTGATCAATCTGTTCTCTTCTGATCCGACTTCCATACTTGGATCAATGACCACATTTAGATAAAAAGGAACATGCGCCAAGTTTAGAGCAGCACTGTAATTCCGGTGCATTCTTCGCAAGGCACGCAACATGCTAATGCTTTTGAAATAATTTTCATCTATCTCCACCGATATTAATCTTCTTGACGTGCTTACCTCACCGCTCCAATGACTTAAAATATTTACGAAACGCCCCATCACTTCCCTCAAGTTACCGGATAGATGATGCGGAGATTTGATTTCCCAATACTTTTCTTGGCCAACTTGATCGAAATATGCCTTGATATCATCAGAATCACGAATAAACCATGTCAGCCAATCCAAATGGACCTCTTTAAACAGATCTGTATAATTGCCATCCCATTGAGTTCCTTGAGATAAACCTGGTGCATCCAAACCTTGATTCAATAACTTTAGAAGTCTTTGATTGTCCGCCGACGAATTGTTAAGCATTAACTCTATTCCCAATGCCGGCTTGAAATGATTATAGGTTTGAATAGCTGTCCAATATTGATCCTTTGTATCTGCGCTGTGATAGGCCGGAGGTGCTTGAATCTCATCAGTCAGTTCTACAAAAACATCCTCCCATTGCCTGGTTTTTAGTTCTCGATTAACCGCATCTACCCATTCTTTCTTAGAGATTTTTTGCATCAGGACCTGATTTTAGAACTAAGTTATAAAACTTTCAGTTTTATCAAGACCAAAAAAAAACAGGGAGTTGTATTCCCTGTTTTTGACTGTTTCACGATCTCTATAATTATAGATTGCCCTTTATGTTAATTTTTTTGTTCTTTCTCTTGATCTTCAAGTTAATCGGGTCGCCTTCCTTCAGTTCTCGGAGCACTTCTCTTAGTTCTTCGGTTAGCTCAACACTTTGATCATTAATTTCCGTAATGACATCATCTATGATTATTCCCAGCTCATCCGCAAGGCTTCCCGGAAATACTTTATTGACTACGACTCCTTTGTCATCATCCTCTATAATTACCCCTAATTTTGGTTTTCCTTTTGGAGAATGGTTCCACCATTTCACATTGTAATCCTCGTCATTAGGATTAAGATAGAAAAAGTTTTCATTCCTATTAGGATAAACGTCTATACTGTCCAATCTAATGCTTTTCTTTTCTATTTTTCCATAGCGCAACACTTCTAATTCTACTTTATCACCAGCCTTTTTATCAGCGATAATTTCTTTAATATCCTCTAAAGACCCCGTTGCCTTTCCATCTATCGAAACGAAAACATCGCCTTTATTAAGACCTCCTTCATCTGCCGGTGAATTATCCATCACGCTTTTGGCAATTAAATTATTAGAGTAGCCCTGATCGAAAACCACTCCAAATCCCAATATTTTCTTGGCTTTTCCATTAGGGAAAATACCATTGGTCAAGTGATAAGGTACTTCAGTATCAAAGTTCATTTCATCGTGAATCATGATATCCAGATCTTCAATACCGTGTTCTGCTAAAATTTCCTGAATTTCTTCTTGGCTAAGGTTTCCATCATGGTTGATGGTTTCTACCTCACCATTCTTATTCTTCTTAACGATTCGAATGTGTGTTTCCTCGTTATCGGTGGGTTCTTGTGCGACGGAAGAAAAATATCCCATAAAACACAAAACAAGGGCGATGAGAATGCATAGAATCTTTTTCATAATAAACAGTTATTTTGGTTGAATACCCTAAGTTAATTGCAGCATGAAGTTTGGGGTCTTAAGAAAATGTTAATTCACATTTCTATAGGATTTCTTTAACTAATTCATGGGGAAAAAAGCATCTTCGAAATGCTCTATTTGGAATTCCATCCCTTTTTTTAACAAAGAAATAATATCAAAGCGTACCGCCCAATCATGGTTTATCTCTTCCGCAAAAGCAGCCCCAGCATCCAACAAAAGACTCTCTTTCTTCTTATCTACCGCATTTTCAGGAGCTCCAAAATGCTCGTAGGATCTATATTTTACCTCCACAAAAACCAAAACACTGTCTTGCTTGGCAATAATATCTATCTCCGCTTTTTTGTATCGCCAGTTTCTCTTTAAAATAATATACCCTTTAGAAAGAAGATATCTCGCGGCCATGTCTTCCGCCTTTTTGCCTATCTCCGTCTTATTCATGTATCTTTGCTATTTTCGAACGACATAAAAGCAAGTTATAGAATGGATACGATGATTTCAAAATTTATGGACCAGATACTGGAGGCAATGAGCATTGGAGAGAAGGCCAACATTCAAATGCCAGATCGAAAAATAGAAAATATCTATGTTGCAGGATTAGGAGGTTCCGGTATTGGTGCGAATTTCATTCAATCCTTCGTATACGACGCTTGTCCAATTCCCTATTTGGTTGGCAAAGCTTATACCATTCCTCAGTATGTAGGAGAAAATACACTATTCATAGCAAGTTCCTATAGCGGAAACACAGAAGAAACTTTGGAGGCATTAGAATCTGCAGAAAAAGCCGGAGCAGTTATTATGGCGATTTCCAGTGGAGGAAAAATCATTCAGAAAGCAAAAGAAAAAGGGTACTCCTATATTCAAGTACCAGGCAATTGGGCTTCACCAAGAGCTTGTCTGGGATATTCCGTCATTCAACAGTTGTACCTATTGAACAAACTGGGCTTGATCGGGAATGAGTTCGAATCTTCGCTTCAAAATTCAGTAGAATTGCTGAACAGAGAATCAGAAGACATCAAGGAAAGGGCAAAGAAGATAGCATATATCCTTCATGATAAAATACCCATCATCTATGCAGAGGATCGTTACGAACCAGTTGCTGTACGATTTAGACAACAGATCAACGAAAACAGTAAAATGCTCTGCTGGCATCATGTTATCCCAGAAATGAACCACAATGAATTGGTAGGTTGGAGAAACCATAGGCCTGACTGGGCAGTGATGCTGTTTAGATCTTCAGATAACCATCCTAGGAATGCGGTAAGAATGGATATCAACAAGGAAATCATTACAGAATATACCGATACTTTTATTGAGATTATAGCAAAAGGCAATGATCTGATAGAAAGAAGTTTTTATTTGGTACACTTGGGAGATTGGATCTCATTCTACCTAGCGGAAAAGGGAAATCGTGATGCCATCGAGGTTAAAGTCATCGATTATCTCAAGGGTGAATTGGCCAAGATGTAAAGATCTGAGTTGATTACACTTTAAAATTCGGATTCTTCAATAAAATCCTACAAGGATAGTAAAGCGGAGCAATGAAACTTAAGGATATTTTCTCCTCGACATTTTTCATTTCGTGGCTATTGATCGTATTTGGTCTCCTATCCATATCGTTTCAGCAACTTCCTTCAAATAATGAATCTACAGAAATACGATTCTATGATGTTATCATGAGAAAAAAAGTAGTGGGTGAGTTCGAGACGACAAAAAGGACGAAGGATGATTTAGTGGTCTATAAAAACTGCGCTGATATTGAGATAAATCTGGTTAAAGAGATATTGGTTTCTTATCGAATTGAATCCACATTTCAGGACGGTTATATGCTTTCATCCAATGCTACGATTTATCTAAATGATGATATTTACAAGCAAACCAAAACGACCAGAACTGGCAACAAATACAGAATCGCACAAGAAAATAAAAGAGTCAAATGGCTGGAGGAACAGATTCCGTATTCTTCCGTTATGCTGATGTTTGAAGAGCCGGAGGATATAGAAAAAACCTTCTCTGAGCAAGCTGGAGAGATGCATAGCATTACCTTATTGAATGACCATGTTTACCAAAAAAACAATGGTCGCAGGAGCAAGGATGAATACCATTATAAAAAAGGCTTACTCGAATACGCCGAAGTAGATGCTGGTATCATCAAGTTTAAACTTCGTCTAAAGAATACCATTCCATAAACTCAATTATCAAGAAGGATCAAAGTATTATCCACCGACGCATGAGAACTTGAAAACTCGAATTATTCTATACGCACATTGCTGGAATACTTCACATCATTTGTTCTGATCACCAAGGCATACATACCATTTTCAAGAGAACTCGTATTGACCTTTCTATTGCTTGGGTCAAGATGAAGCACTATTCTACCCGAGCTATCAATCAACTGAACCGTCTCCGGAACTTGATCTTCAGCTATACTATACTCGAAATAACTTCTCGAAGGATTGGGGTAGATCTTAATTTCATTTTTGATAAAATCTACTTCCCCGGTATTGGTAGGATATGATGATTCGATATAATTTAAACACTCCATCATCTCATTGGGAAAGCCGGAAAAAGCAACCGTATGCCCTACCCCTGGAATCTCATTCAGAAGTGAATTCCCATCATTCGAGATTATTCCATTATGAATATCATTGGAAACATCGATGAACACTTGAGCATCTGACAATCCAATACACATGCAGGCTGGTGCAAAATCGTCTATTCTATTGTAATCCGGATGTAACTGGCTGTTTCTTCCCGCTGCAAAGGGAATAACTCCTCTTAATTCCGGAATGTCCCCAGCATCCTCATCCATGGAAACGATAACAGCATGTCTGCCACCAAAAGAAAGTCCAGTAAGATAAATCATCTCCTTATCTATATTATACATAGACATGACGGTATCAACGGTATAGTTAAAAAGCTGTTTCACCTCACCTTCATTGACATTAAAGTGAGCAATATTTTCCGGGCAAATAATAATAGCACCAATGCTATCAGATAAAAACCGCAATTGATCCCTGAATTGTCCCGCATTACTGTGCGGACCACCTCGAAAACCTACCACCAATGGATATCTATTACTTTCATCGTAATCATCCGGCACATGAAAATACAAGGTTCTTGTATAGTCATAATCCGATTCGTTGAAGTCTACATCAATCTGAAAGCTACCGGTCGTCTGCGCTTGGGTCAATCCAAGTGAGAGAAGAAATGCAAGTAGTACGTATAATCTTTTCATCAGCCTTATTTTTATAATCTATGCCAAAGGTCTCTAGAATAGATTCCCTTAGGCGTCCGAACTAAGGTAAAAGTTTTTCTTTTAAGTCAAGCCATATCGAAAGTTGCCGGTTACTAAATGTGAAAAAAGGTATTGAACATGACAATAGAATCATAAAACCACAGCTCAACTAAATATTCTAAAAAAGACACAAGATTGAACAGCAATGCTAAGGTAAAAATCAGTTCATCTCAGAATATTACGATAAAATGGCACATTATTTGTCCCTTACTTGTAAAGAATAGATCAGAATAGGATTTTTTCTTTCGTCAGAAAAACTTGTTAGCACCAGTTTTCCCAAAATAGCTAAATGAAAACGAAATGCAAGGCTGAGATAATTCTCGGCTTGTCACATTAACGTAAAAATTTAGTTGAAATGAAAACTTTATTAACAACAGTTTTTTTTCTAACACAGCTATGTCTTTTTGCTCAGGTTTGTCCTAGTAGCGCAAATTTTAATGGTAACGGTAGATTGAGAGTCTATTTTGATTCCGAAGCTGAGGCAGATATCTATGAAGATGAAATTGGGAATGGTGAAACCGGCTCATGCCCCGGTGGCTCAACGTGTAACCAATTGATTGGCTATACCGCTACGGGATCTGGGATAAGCGCCGGATATAGTTCTTCTTCAGGTGAATTCGTAGATGCAGTCAATGAGAAACTTCGATTAAGAGATGGAGCCATTGGTAATGCCGGTGATCCTTTTCAAGGAGAGATTATATTCGACTTTAACGACGGATCTTCCCTTACCTGCGGTTTTAATGCCACAGGCAATCTGCCAATAGAGCTGATTAGATTCAACGTGGAAGCAGATAAGACTGATGCAATCATTAGATGGGCAACAGCGACAGAACTGAACAGTCACTTTATTGCTCTTCAAAAAAGCTACGATGGGATCAACTTTAAGGAGATTGAGCGATTTTATACACAAGAGAATGCTACCTATCTAAAAGAATATGAGGTAAGAGATAGAAAAATCAGTAGAGAGGATCGAAGTTATTACCGCTTGTATCAAGAAGATATCGATGGTGAATTCTTCTATAGTGACATCGTCTCTGTAAAGCTTGAAAATGGGGTCGGAAATCATGGAAATAAGGACTTCATTGTCTCTAATACCATTGCTATCGGAACACCTTTATTACTGGAAACTGATTTTGAAGACGAAATGGAGATTAGAATCTATGACGCTCAAGGCCGACTCATAATCAATAGGCACAGTGAGATTCAAAGCGCTGCAATTGATACGCATGGCTTCATTCCCGGGATTTATTTTATTTCGGTAATTTCTTCGGGAACTAAGATCACGGACAAATTTATCATAGAATAGACTTGAACTCTTTGTGTTTGAAAAATTAGGACAAATTGAATAAAACATAGGAATGAAAAGGATCTAAATTTGCATTTCCAAAATGAATTGTAAATTTAGATCCAAAGAATATTTCTATGTCTGTTAATCCTTTTGCACAACATTCTTATCGATCGAATTTTGATCAACCGGAAAACGACGATTCCTGGACGGGTTACGAGGAAATACCTATTCCTAATTCTCCCGAAAAGATCAGTAAGGAATTCAAGCATCTGGAAGAAGTATCCGGATTTAGTCCTTTTCTTCGAGGACCATATGCCTCGATGTATGTGGGACGTCCTTGGACCATTCGACAGTATGCAGGATTCTCGACCGCCTCGGAAAGCAATGCCTTTTACAGAAAAAATTTAGCGGCAGGGCAAAAGGGTTTAAGTGTCGCATTCGATCTACCCACTCATAGAGGTTACGACAGCGATCATCCTAGAGTAAAAGGAGATGTGGGTAAAGCGGGAGTAGCCATTGACTCGGTGGAGGACATGAAGATCTTGTTTGATCAGATTCCCTTGGATAAGATGTCGGTATCTATGACCATGAATGGTGCCGTAATCCCCATTATGGCTTTTTTGGTTGTGGCAGCAGAGGAACAAGGTGTTAGCCCGGATCAAATAAAGGGTACAATCCAGAACGATATTCTAAAGGAATACATGGTTCGAAATACCTTCATTTATCCTCCCCAGCCTTCCATGCGTATTGTGGGAGATATTTTTGCTTATACCGCATCAAAAATGCCCTATTTCAACTCGATTAGTGTCAGTGGATATCACATGCATGAGGCGGGTGCCAGTGCGGATTTAGAATTGGCATTTACCATTGCGGATGGCATAGAATATGTAAGGTCAGGTATCAAAGCTGGGCTAAAAGTGGATGATTTTGCTCCCAGGATTTCTTTCTTCTGGGCCATCGGAATGAACCATTTCATGGAAATAGCAAAGCTTAGAGCAGGTAGATTGCTATGGGCGGATCAAATGAAACAATTCGAACCCAAGTTGAGTCAATCGATGAGATTGAGAACCCATTGTCAAACTTCGGGATGGAGCCTAACTGAGCAGGATCCCTATAATAATATTGCCAGGACTTGTATAGAAGCCATGGCGGCAGTTCTTGGAGGAACACAATCACTACACACCAATTCTCTTGATGAAGCCATCGCTTTGCCGACAGATTTTTCCGCAAAAATTGCCAGAGACACTCAGATATTTATCCAGAAAAATTCTGGGGTTTGTAATTTGATTGACCCGGTAATGGGTTCGTACTATATTGAATATCTAACGGAGCAATTATTCAAAAAAGCTAAAAAGAGAATTGAGGAAATTGATGGTCATGGCGGCATGGCCAAAGCGATAGAATTGGGTCTTCCCAAAAGAATGATTGAAGAAACTGCAGCAAAACGGCAGGCCCATATCGATAGTGGAACGGAAAGGATTGTTGGCGTCAATGTGCTCAATACCAATGACGACCATCCGGTAGAAGTTCTTGAAGTCGATAACGAAGCAGTGAGGAAGGGTCAAATAGAAGGATTGACCAGAATAAGAGCAGAACGGGACGAGACCTTATGCATGCAAGCGCTTGATCGACTGACGAAAGCAGCAGAAGCTAAGGACAATTTATTGGAATTTGCCATAGAAGCAGCAAGGCAAAGAGCGACCCTAGGTGAAATATCTATGGCAATGGAAAAAGTTTTTGGAAGACATAAACCGGAAACCAAGACAATTACCAATGTTTATGCGCGCAATATGACGAACAAAGAAGCTATCAAAGAAGTAATTGGATTATCAGAGAAATTCCATGAAATGGAAGGGCGAAGGCCCAGGATATTAGTAGCTAAGCTGGGTCAAGACGGCCATGATCGCGGAGCGAGAGTGATAGCAACTGCTTTTGCTGATCTTGGTTTTGATGTTGACTTGGGACCTTTATTTCAAACCCCTAAAGAGGCGGCACAACAAGCCATAGAAAATGACGTACACTTGGTCGGGGTATCCTCATTGGCCGGTGGCCATAAAACGCTTGTTCCGGAACTCATTGAAGAACTTAAGAAATTGGGCAGAGAAGACATTTTTGTGATAGCTGGAGGGGTTATCCCAAAGCAGGACTATCAGTATTTATTTGACAGAGGAGTTCTGGCTGTATTTGGTCCGGGTACGGTTATTCACGATGCTGTTAAAGAGTTGCTCAATATATTGATTGATTACTTCAAGGCATGAGATTTTTTTAATAACTCTTGCAGGCTCCAGTCCAGTAATTCGAGGCCTCGTTGCGTTCCGATTGATTCGGGATGAAACTGCCAGCCGATATAGCTTCTATCCTTGGCTGCAAGACCCATGATGTAAGACGTCTTATTACAATAAGCTAAAACTTCGGAAGCACTGGGAATCTCATCTACCACCCAACTGTGATAATGCATAATATCTATTTCTGGTAAGTGATGAGTATTTATTGTCGAATCGGTCCACTTCAATTTTGTGGTTTTACCATGCAGGGGAACCTCGCATCTTTTCAGTGTTCCACCCTGAACCAATGCCAGTAACTGATGCCCCAGGCAAATACCGAGAAAGGGAATTTTATTCAATTCTTTTTTGATCAATCGAATGGTGTCCGCTTTCTCTTTAGGAATTCCAAAGCCGGGTGAAATTACGGCTAGATCATATTGTTCGATATCAACATCAGCCAATTCTTCAGATTGAATCCAATCCAATTCGAAATCAAGCTGCCTAAAGTAATCCATCAAAATATGAGAAAATGAATCGCGATGATCCACAAAAAGTAGATGCCCTCTCATCTTGTACCTACTGATCCTTATTCATGGCCTCTCCTGAGGTTTGCCAAAAATCCCTTAACACAGGCTCTAATTTCTTGATGAGCTCGCGCGATTGTTCCGGAAAAGTCTCCAGAAAAGGATAGGTAAAAGACTCGGACCTTTTCGTTTCCGAAATCATATTGGCTTGAACCAAAAACCAAAGTATCAAACTATAAATAAGAATGGTGAAAGTAGAAAAGACAACACCTCCCGCCAGCTTATTGATGATATTGATATTGAGATTCTCCAGCAGTTTCTCTATGATTCTAGCTATCATTCGAATCAAAAACATCGATATAATAAAGGCCAACAAGAAGCCCGCGATGAACATAAATGAGTGCTCTACATTAAATATCCGCTGCAATGCATTGGAAAATGGAACAGAATATCTCATCGCCACGAATAAGCCAATTAGAATGGATAGACCCCAAAAAACAGTTCTTAAAATTCCACTGTTATATCCTCTGAAAAAACCGAAGCCCGCCACCAATAAAAAAAGTAAATCTATAATCATCTTAAACCGATTAAATCAAGCTCAAATATAACTCCTGATGCTGTTGACAAATGATTTTCGGGTCGAATTTCTTTAGGTGTTCGGCATACCTTGTGCGCCTGGTCTGCGAGTCAATTGAAGATTCCAATATTTTTTTGATTTTAAGATATATTTCCTCAGACGTTATTTCGTCTAAATAGTAACTCATATCTCCACCGACTTCAGGCAAGGACGACATGTTAGAACTGATAACAGGAGTACCACAATACATAGATTCTATTACCGGAATACCGAATCCTTCATACTCTGAAGGGTAAATCAACATTTCGGCCCCGTTGTATACATAAGGCAAATCTATATTGCTAATACCAGATCGAAATAAAATCTGATCACCAAGATCATTATCTACCACATATTGATAAACCCTTCTCATGTATTTCCTTCCGCTACCGATGACAACCAAAGGAATTCCTGTTTCGGAGTATTGATGAGCGCTCGCTTGCACAATCTCCAGTAACTTCTTTCGCTCTATTACACTTCCCACATACAACAAGTACCGATCTGGCAAATCATATCTCTCCTTAAAGTCATTGTCCTTATCATAATTCACAAAGAAGTCTCGGAAAAGTGGAGAACAGGACTGATAGATGACTTCCACTTTATTCTCGTCAACACCATATTCGCGCACCACATCTCTTTTTGTACTGTGACTTATTGCAATAATTTTATCCGCATTTTTACAGGCCTTTTTCGATTTGTAATCATAAATTTTTCTGTCCGTATTGCTGTAATACTGGGGATAAATTCGATGGATAATATCGTGCATGGTCACGACAGATTTGATTCCTCTTTTCTTTAATCCCTGGGTCAATTCATGACTAAGACCGTGAAATATTTCTAGTCCGTTACTCTTGGCAACTTTCGAAATGCCAAACTGCCTCCACAGCCTGTGGAAACTATGCTTGGGTAGCACAATCTCTCCCTGAAAAACACTGGTAAAATTTTGGATTTCTTCCAGTTGTCTATGATATCGCGGAGTGTATAGGACATATTGATTATCGGGTTGATGCACGGATAAATCTCCGATTAATGTGCGAGCATAATTTCCCAGACCAGTGAAATTGTGAAAAGCACGTTTAGCATCGAAACCTATTTTCATCCGTTTAAAATTTTTCTGCGTCAATGGAAGCTCAAGTCCAAGTTATGACTTATCAGTACAGCTATTCTAAGAATTAATTCTCTCAGAAAATTTCAATTGACTCTACAACCTAAGGAATCCTTTTTTCGTTTCCAATATAGTAATTTTTAGACCAGAACATCTGCGTCCAGACTCCCCACTGGACAAAATGATGAAAAATTTAGTAATTGCATGAGGGTGTCTTATATTTGACAGCCCTACTATAGTGCTAAACCATATACAAATTATGAAACAAGTATTTTTTATTGTTCTAACCAGCCTTCTAACACTCCCAAATCTTTCAAAGGCGCAATCCAATTTTGAAGCCTTGGACATACCCATATTTGCAATGGAGCCGGTAAATAATAAAGATCTTCAAGAGGTCTACTCCAATGAAACCAAAGAGAATCGAGCTCCTAAGTTTGCGCATCCATTTAAAGTAAACATCGACCAGGAAGACTTTCTTCAAGTGATAGGTACTCCGAATACTAGTTTCTATGGAGAGATTTACTCTGAAGGGGCTAAGAGTTTGAATTTGGGTTTTGAACAATTCTTACTTCCAGAGGGTAGTCAATTCTTCATATACTCCCATATGGAAAAAGAATGGATTGGACCATTCGAAAAAGAAAAAAGAGAAGTTTTAGAGTATTGGACACCCATCATCGCCGGAGATCGACTTACGCTTAAAGTCACCGTACCCACTGAGCTACGCGATCAGCTTAATGTAGAACTGAGTAGTGTAAACCATGACTTCGTAGGTTTTGGTGGAGCGGTATCGGGAAGTTGCAATCTTGATGTAGTCTGTGGGGCAGCTGACGGATATCCTGAAGTGGATCTTTACAGAGATATTATTCGATCTGTTGGTGTTTATACCATCAATGGAACTTGGTTCTGTTCCGGTGCTTTGATCAACACCGCAGACCAGTCATGCAGACCGTATTTTTTAACGGCCAATCATTGCCTAAATAGTAACGCAGCTGCTAATGGTGTAGTGATATATTGGAATTTTGAAAACTCTTACTGCCGACCTCCGGGATCAGCAGATAGTGGTTCAGGAGGTGATGGTCCATTAGACCAGTTTAATTCCGGAACGGATCTTATCGCATCTAATGCGACTTCCGACTTCACCTTGCTAGAGGTATCCGGAGATATTGACGCGGATGTCAATGCCTTCTTGGCGGGCTGGAATAGAGAAAGAAAAGCTCCACCTGCGGCTATCGCCATACATCATCCAAGCACTGATGAAAAGAGGATCAGCTTTGAGTTTGACCCCTTGGCCATATCTGATTATTTATCCACCAACGTCAACAATAATGAGCACTATTTATGGGTGGATGATTGGGATGTAGGTACAACGGAACCAGGTTCATCAGGTTCCCCATTATTTGATGAAGACAAGAGAATTATTGGTCAGTTGTCAGGAGGTTTTGCGGCTTGTGGAAATGAGGATAGCGATTGGTACGGATTCATGGCATCTAATTTTAGTTTGGAAACGAACCCCAATAATGGAATAGGTTCCCATCTCGATCCAAATCAATCCGGTGTGATAGTGGTCGATGGGGAAGAATACAATACCTGTGGCTTAAGTAATTTTGCCATCATTGGTTTGATGGATACGGTTTGTACAGATACCGATACTTTGAAATTCAAGATTATCAACTCGGATCCGACGGAAGACCTTAGTCTTACCGTTGAAACTGGCTCCGAGAACCCTACTGTTACCTTTTCAAATGGAGATGTTTTAGCATCCGGGGATTCTACCATCTTAATGCTGACGGACCTTGCCGATTACGGCGCTGGAGTGAATTCTTTTGAACTGGATATTGACCAAGGTGGTGCCAGTATAACAAGAGAGTTGTTATTTGTTAGAATGACCGTTCCTAGCGTGCCAACGATTATTTCCCCTGTTAGTGGAGCTTCGTTGTTGGCTCCATTCGATATCGAATGGCAAGATGTGGGAACCAGTTATACTTTGACTTATTCCTTGAATAGTGATTTTTCTGATTCCACTGAAGTAGAATTAACCGAGGCATCCTTTAGAGTAGAAAATTTTGATCTCGGGGAGAGATATTACTTTGAAATCATTGCTCACAATCTTTGTGGCCCTTCATTGCCGCTCGTTGTAGACTATGAAATTAGAGATGCAATATGTTATTTGTTAGATCATAGCGAGGATGTCAGTATAAGTGATAATTCTACCTCTGAAATACCATTCGGTGTTGATATAGGTGGTGGTTTGGCCTATCTGGAATTAAGAAATGTAGATATCGCTCATACTTATGTTGGTGACTTAACCATAGAATTAACAGCAAATGGTCAATCCATAACTTTGTTGGATGAGGAATGTGGATCTTCAAATAATGTTCTCCTGGGATTCAAAGATGATGGTTTGGCAGACATTCCTTGTCCTCCGAGTACGGGATTAGATTATCAGGCAGAAACTCCATTCAGCGATTGGTATGGCAGAACCGATATTGATAAATTCAATTTTGTTGTTTCAGACGGAGCCCAGGGAGATGAAGGTCAAATTCAAAATGTATCTCTTTTCTACTGTACTGAAAAGAATCAAGGACAGGGATATATCTCTGAAGACTTTTCGGATGAAATGTACCAATTAGATGTTCTCACGGTTAACCTTGAGATCGATACCAGTATTTTAGGCTCCAGCGATGTTAGTCTGACGGCTAGCTTACCAGCGGATATTTCCTTCGACAATTTTACTGGTTTCTTTGATAAAAACTTAGCCAGTTTCAACTTGGTCGCTGACGGTGCCGCCCCAGGAAACTATCAGATAGATTTTGTAGCGGAAAGCAGCCTTGCAATAGACATGGTTCGTCTTGATCTGACCGTCTTGCCTTGTTTGTCTCATCCTGATATTGCGGCAATTCCGGATACACTTAGAACATACTATTATGATTTTAATTGGAGTGACCAGGGTAGTGCGAGCTACAACTATGTCATCTCAGATAATAGAATACCTCAGATGGGCAATGTCTTTGATAGTGGTAATACTAATAATACCAATCATTTGTCTACCGCATTGCCCAATGATCAGTGGGTATACATTTCTGTTGAATCCGATGGTGATTGCCTTATAGGTCCAACTTCTGTTGATAGTTTTTATGTAGAATACAATTACGCCATTGATTTATCTCAGGATTCACTGGTCATATGTCCAGGTGATACATTGTTCATCGATTTGAGCATTGGTGATCGATATTTTGACAGTTTAAGCCTGGATATAATAGGAGATGATTTTAATGAATTCACCTTTTGGTATAATCAAGCTACTTTATTCGATGACAACCGAGTTAGAGTTAGCTTCACTCCGGAGAACAGCCAGGTTGGATTGGGCTATACATTTCAACTACTAGTATCGGATTTTGTGTCCTTTTCAGATTCCAGGGATTTATATGTTTTTGTGGATTGGGATGAGGTCGAAGCTACCTTAACTTCGCCGCCTCAGGATTCTATGCTGATCATACCTCCAGTCCTTTTTACTTGGGATGGACCTCCGGTCGATGGAGTCCTAGAAATAAGTAAAAATGAGAGTTTTGATCCCATCGTGTATTCCTATGATGTGAGCGGAGTCAATGAGATGCTGTTTGAAGATATGCTGGATAATACCACTGAGTATTTTTGGAGGGTTCGAACCGAGAGTTCTTGCGATATTGCTGTTTCGGAGACTTTCAGTTTTACCACTGATATTATCGAGTCTACTGTCGAGCCTAATAAGGATTTGTTCAATGTATTCCCGAATCCTACTTTTGGAGATCTCAATTACCTTTATACCGGACCAGGGGAAGTTGAATTCATGGTTCGAGATATTCAGGGTAGAATAGTAATTCAGAAAAATGCAACTTCCAACGTGGAAGGTATAATTAATATGAAAAACCTCAGTCCGGGAATGTACACGCTGGAGGTTTTAATTGGAAAAACGGTTTTACACAAAAAAATAAACAAACTGTAAGCGAATGATCAATTCAAATTGGAAAAGCTGGATCGAATACGAAAATAAGACGGACTTCCCTATTCAAAATATTCCGTTTGGAATAGCTCAAGCCCATGGAAAAGGAGCTGTGGTTAGTAGAATAGGAGATGAGGTGATATTTATAAATGTACTGGCCGAAAAAGGCCTATTTGATGATATAGATGGTTGTGATACTGCCGTTTTTTCTCAGGAATTTCTCAATGATTTTATCGCATTAGGTAAAGAAGTCAGTTCAGCCGTAAGAATTAGGATTGCAGAATTTGCAAAAGAAGAAAACAGAGAGCGCTATGCGGATTGGGCAGGAGAAGCTCTGGTTCACATACGAGATTGTAAATTAACCATGCCTGTACGGATAGGAGACTATACCGACTTCTATAGTAGTATTGAACATGCGACCAATGTAGGAACCATGTTTCGGGATCCCAATAATGCCTTGCTACCGAACTGGAAACATCTTCCGGTAGGATATCATGGCAGGGCCTCTTCCATTGTGGTAAGTGGAACAGATATTCACCGCCCAAAAGGTCAAATGATTCCACCAAATGCTGAATCTCCTGTATTCGGGCCGTGTCGTTTGCTCGATTTCGAATTAGAAATGGGTTTTGTAATTGGCCAGTCTACAGAATTAGGCAATTCCATCCCGGTGGATGAAGCAGAAGAATACATCTTTGGTATGATGTTGTTCAATGACTGGTCGGCAAGAGACATACAAAAATGGGAATATGTACCATTGGGACCATTCCTCGGAAAGTCATTTGCTTCTACTATTTCACCTTGGATAGTTACATTGGAAGCACTTGAGCCATTTCGATACGCTTCGGAAGACCAGGATCCAATTCCTTTAGAGTACTTAAGACAGAAAAATAGAAGCAGTTTCGACCTCAATTTAAATGCTTACATCAAGTTAGAATCAGGAGAAGAAGTTAATATTAGCAGTACTAACTTTAAGTATATGTATTGGACCCAGGCACAGCAACTGGCTCACCACACCGTCAATGGCTGCAATGTCAATGTGGGAGATGTTTGTGCGAGCGGCACTATCAGCGGTAGAGACCCTGGATCATATGGGTCCATGTTGGAGTTATCCTGGAAAGGCACCAAACCATTGCCTATGCCGGATGGCACGGAGAGAAAGTTTTTACAGGATGGCGATACCTTAATTCTCAGAGGATACGGAGAACGAGACGGTATCAGAATTGGTTTTGGAGAGGCCCGGGGTAAGGTTTTGCCAGCTTTATAATGCTCCGTCCTGTTGAGTTTGACAGGCAAATATTTTGAGTATCAAGTCTACCTAATTAACTTTGGAGTCTTCGATGGCTATGAGTAAGGTGGTATTGGGGGTATTTAAAAACAAGAGGAAAGAAAACAGATGAAAATTCATGCTTTGCAAGCTCATCCTAAAAAAGATAGCCTGAATGGCGCTTTGTACAACACGGCCTTGGATTATTTTAAAGAGCAAGGACATGAGGTAAGCACCTTGGACATCTATGAAGCACTTCCGGATTTATTGGCTTCAGCGGAAAATGTTCTTTTCAAAGGAGAAAGTTATGCCCACAATTGGGTAAATAGGCGCTTTGAAAGAACGGATTTTGTAGAAGAAGAAATCGCCCGTGTGCATGCTGCTGATTTGGTATTTATTCAGACTCCAATCTGGGTGTATCAAATTCCATCTTTTCTCAAGTTGTACATCGAGCAAATATTTGTCTACAACAAGTTCTTCAGACTTCATAGAACCTGGAGGGATGACTTTGTCTATAAACCTTTGATCAAGGATAAAAAGTGTCTCATGTGCATAACCATGGGTGGTCATCCTAAAATGGTTGAGGCCATGGTAGAAGGTGATATTGACAATGTAGTTATGCCCAGTAGATATACGATAGAGTTTTCGGGGTTCGAATGGTTAGATCCTCATTTAGTCTTTAGAACAACTGCTCCACCAGACGAAGCAGATGACTATTTAGGAGCTTTTAGATCCTTCCTGGAACAAAACTCAGATATCTAAGAAAATAGTAATGGCTCCTGTATATTATTACTTTTAATTACAGCAAAATCCCCCCAAACCCCTAGAAAAGACTTCTAACCAATGCTTCATGCATAGTAATATTATAATACAGGACTAAAAAAATCGCTCGTCTATTACGATTTGGGTTCGTCAGCCAAAAACTTATCATCAGAATTCCTTTAATTCCCCTCCAACAAGCTCATAAGATGACTTCTGACCAACACGCCAATACGCCAATACGCCAATACGCCAATAAAACCTTAATCTATTGATTTCTACCCTTTGCCTTTGAACTACTTCATCAAAGAGATATCCCCTCTATACAATAATGAGACACCATCCTCGAATTCCACCTCGATGAGGTAGACAAATACGGCCGGATTAAGTTCTTTACCGTTATGAGTACCATCCCATCCTACTGCATTGCTGTTGAATACCAAAGGATCTATATCCCGTAATTCATAGATCAGACTTCCCCAGCGATCAAAGATCTGGTAAGAACTAATATTCACCACACCGGTGCCTGAATAGACGGCAAAAACATCATTGATATTATTTCCATCAGGACTAAATGAATTAGGAATAAACACATTCCTATCCTTATCCAGTTTTATAAAGATGATGTCACTGGCAGTACATCCATTCTCATCGATGACAAAGACCTCTAAATTCTGACTGGAGGTTAATTTCGAAGCAATTATGGTACTGTCCGGATTAATGGCCCGATAGTCCGCACCATCTTCAAAGTTCCACGATAAAGAATCAATTCTGACAGAGATGGGAACGTACTGAAAGGTAAACTTCCTCTCTTCTCCCAATTCGGCTAAAATCAACTCTTGACCTCTTATGATAGTATCATGAGGAATATTGACCAATAACTGATCCGGCTGAGTGATAACTATAGAAGTATCTTTTGTACATCCGTCATTGTCCACAATGGATATGGTATATGTCCCTGCAAACAATGGGAATGAATCTGCAATATTAAGTTCGATGCCCTCCTCTTGAATTCTGTAAGAAAACGGAGCACCGTTTCCACCACTTGCTCCATCAACAACGAACATGGTCTGACCACCAAAACACACGGGCTCGGCAATAATCGGAATATCGCACTGTATCATTGGAACACCGCTGATTATAGCCGTAGCAGTATCCTGACAACCTTGGTCCGAAGTTGCTACAACAGAATAAAACCCAGGGGCGAGATTATCCGCCTGAATGGTATTGCTTACGTTTGGAGTCCAATCGTACATAAACCCATTCGTATTGGCAAAAGAGGATCGAAGAACGATAGAACCATCTGTATCTCCACTGCAATCCACCGATAATTTAGAAGCATTAATATCTACAAATACATAGAAGCTATCAGGATCATTGAGTGTTACAGATGTTGTTATCTGACAACCGTTAAAGTCCTCCACCGTAACATCATGAGATCCTGCAGGAAGATCCGTCTTAATCGGACCATTTGTACCATCGAACCAGGTTACCGTATATGGGCTAATTCCCCCTTCTATGGCCAATCTTATCTCTCCGTCAGAAAATCCGGTACAGCTGGGCTCCATGGTAACAATATCTGCTTGGTTGACCAATAATTCAGGAGGGCTGGATATTTCCACGCTATCGATGATAATACAGCCTGCCTCATCCTCGACCGAAACCAAATTCCATCCTGAACACAGCGTGTTATTCGTACTGATATTGGTATTTCCATCAACTTGAGAATTGTCCCAAGTGATATCATAATTATTGCCAGGTGCAAATCCTCCGCTAACCTGAAGGGTAGCACTACCGTCACATATAATTTGATCAAAACATGTGGCCGGTTGAATATTATTGAAATTCAGGCTCATCCCAAAAGGCTGGGTGAGCAATACTTCCAAAGAGTCTATCAAACACCCTCTAATAGTATCTGTAAAGTATGCCGTATATGTCCCTGCAGCCAAACTATCCGCAAAGACACCCATATCTCCATTACTCCATGTAATACCGATATCCACGAGAGGACCATTCGGCACTATTTGCACACTTCCATCGGCATATCCGAAGCAAGAAGGATTCATTCTGATGCTTGGATCGAGATCTACTCCTCCCGGATCCGCTAGAAATGCAGAATCCAATCCCTGGCAACCATCTTCAGCAGTAATTGTAATATAGTACCAACCGCTGGATAGATTTCCTATAGAGTCTGTAGTCTCACCCGTTGACCATTCTAAACCAGTTATCGGAGAAATTGGGCTTTGATAAAATGCTATTAAAGAACCATCCGAAGCCCCAGGACAACTGATCGATACCGAATCAAAGAAAGTAACGAAAGGAGCCTGCGCTGGTACAATTGACATATTATCTCGTATGTTCTCACAACCGCGATCATCAGTCACTGTGACCGAATAATTACCTACACCCAAATTATCAATAAAGGTGTCGTTCATAACATTATTGGACCAAGTTATTCCGTAAGAACCTGTAACGGAAATATCCCCTCCTGTAATAATCAGGGCCAATCTTCCATCATTTCCGGGATTACAAGTTACTCTGGTAACACTATTATCGTTATCCAATCGCACTCCCAAAGGATCAGCAGATAATTCTATGCTTTCCTCATGGATACATCCATTGATATCTACTACTCTGATCGTATAAGTTCCTCTATCGAAACCGCAAATGGTATCCCTGTTTGGCGTACCAATTGTATTTCCTTGACTGTCCAACCATCTCCAACTATAAGGAGCTTGACCACCAGTGATACTATCCACGATCAAACAACCATCTGAACTATCAAAACAACTCGGCTGAATTCTATTGGTAAAGGCATCTATTTCTTCCGGCCCATCAATGGTTAAATCTATAATAACTTCATTCGGTGGAACATCGGAGTCTCTTACCGTCAACTGATAATTACCAGCCGGAACACCGGAAATATCTTGCGTCATTAGCGTTCCTGTGGGAGTTACCCATAGATAAGTATATGGCTCCACTCCTCCAGAAACAGTAACATCTATGGCACCAGTGAGATCATCTGAACATCTTATTACGTGTTGAATCAGGGTATCCGTAATCTGCAAGGTGGTAGTCATAATATTGACATTTCCTTTGTTGACATTGATATTATCCTCATCAATACCAATAAATCCTCCGTTGCCATCTGAAATCGCGATCTGGAGAGCAGTTTGAGAGCCATTGATATCTACACAGCTCTGATCTCCCGGGTCTCCTATTAATTCAAAACATATATTGAACAGGGTGTCATTTCCTGTTAATGGAACTGGAAACAAGGTTGGAGAATCCCACGTAACCGCATAGGTTCCTGTACTAATTTCGAAAAAATTACCAGGAGTAATGGTTATCAAATCAGATTGAAACTCTACAAAATCAACAATGGAAGAATCAAAATTAAGTGTAAACTGAAAAGCTAGAATATCACTCAAACAACTAACCGAAACAGGAACACAAACCGTATCTCCTTGTGAACCAGTAATCTCACCTACATTGACATCGACTTGAGTATCAGCACAAAGACTTCTCACTTCAAAGAAATCACAGCTCTTACCATCTTCTATAATTACTTCATAATCTCCGGGACCCATGATTGAAAAATCAAAACTGGTCAATAGTGAAATTGGATCATTATTTAAAACGAACTGTCCCGAAACCGCATTCCTTATTGTCACACTATAATTAGAACTCAAATCGTATTCTGGCAAACCACCGTCTACCGTAATACTAAAGTCGCCCGAACAATCACAGCCCACCATATCATCTGAAATCTCAATCGAAATAGGGTTGAGATAAACAACGGGAAAGGCCTCATCAATGCTCACGTCCACACATGGTCCTGGAGGGCCTCCTCCTGCAGATTCAAATTCGTTCAAGTTAAACTCGTCGATGGTAATAGGAGCGTATATTAATTCTACCGGATCTCCGCCATTGTAAAAATCCATTACTGTTGTACCCATCGGAGGAAAGGCAATATTAGAAAAAATTGCATCTCCATTGATCTGGTCCGTCACTACCCACAATGGACTTCCCGGAGGTGGGGGTGGATTATCCACAAGACAAGGGTCCATTAAAATTGTAGCCAGATCCATTCCATCTATCGTGGGATTACAGTAATATACTGCATAACCAACACCCGGTGCAGTACTGGGATCGGGATCTCCGCTGAGATCAGCATTGCCAGCATGCACGACTGCCATCGAATCGTTAAAACAAAGAAACTCTATATCATTACTCTGAAAATTTCCAATGAAATTTCTCGAAAGGATCGTTCCCGCATCGTTACACATCAAAGCCTTCTTTGCGGCTTCGGTAACAGCTTGATCAAGTTGCCCTTCCATTTGTGTTCTTTCGGGTAATTGAGACCACCCCACAAAGTGGAAGAAAAGAAAAGGAATAAGAATAAACTTACCGTACTTGAATTGCATAAATGATTATTTTCTCAGCGTAGTTTCTAAACGCCAGAACATATTAATTATTTCCATATTGAAGGTGCAAAAATAATATTTCATTCGAATCTATATTAGCTTTCCTCCTATAATCACTTGATTGATCAAATCGCTGCCAAATTCATAGGATAAATGCTTTAAATTTTTGCCTTTTTTCAAAACTATCAAATGAGCCAATTTTTTAGGTCGAATGCTCCCCACCTTCGTCTCTAACTCCAAAGCATGTGCCGCATTAATGGTCGAAGCATTAAACGCTTCGTTGGGAAGCATTCTCATTCTAATACAAGCCAATGACTGCATCATAGACATTGAATAAGAAGGGCAGGATCCGGGGTTAAAGTCAGACGCCAAAACAGGTGCCAAACCGGCATCAATTACTTCTCGTCCTGATGGCAGAGCCATATTTAGAAAAAATGCAGCACCCGGTAAAAATACCGGTAGTACTTCACTGGATGCGATCAGGTCCATTTCATCAGAAGTAAAAGTCTCCAAATGATCTACCGACAAGATCTTATGTTTGACCGCCAATTCAATTCCTCCGATAGAATTGAACTGATTCGTATGAATTTTGGCCTTCAATCCGTATTTCTCACCAAGCTCAATGATGAACTCCGTATCATGGGCATCAAAAAATCCCTTTTCGCAAAAAACATCGATGTAGTCCGCTAGTCCTTCCTTATCTATATTGGGAAGCATCTCATCAGCAATGAGTTGTAGATATCCCTTTTTATCCGTTTTATATTCTGCCGGAAGCGCATGCGCACCGAGGAAGGTAGATTTAATTGGAATGGCAAAATGATCTCCTAATCTCCGAATAACCCTTAACATTTTCAATTCTCCCGCCACAGACAATCCATAACCGCTTTTTATCTCAAGTGCACCACTACCAGATCGAATAATCTCCTGCACCCGATGCTTTGATCGCTCAAATAACAGATCTTCAGACATCTCATTGAGTTTTCGGGCAGAGTTGAGGATACCTCCTCCGGAAGCAGCTATTTCTTCATAGCCCAATCCCATCAATTTTTGTTCGAACTCTCCCTCTCTTGTTGCGGCATGAACACAATGTGTATGGCTATCTACAAAACAGGGAAGAACATCTTGTTCATTCTTGAGATCTACTGAAGGCATTGATGTCTCGGGGCAATGGTCCATATTGCCAAAGTCTGCAATAACTCCATTTTCAATTCTCAGAAAAGCGTTGGACAGCGATGGTACATCAGCTATTCCGTTGGATTTGTTCTTTTTTTCGTCTTTATCAAGAACCTGGTGAAGCTCTTTAATATTGGTTACTAAAAGATCAGACATTAATTTTTGCTCGAAGATAGTCTCTTAATTCAATTTCTTGACCAGAGATGGTAAATTATCGCTTGCTAAAAGTTCTTCACCTAATAATTTTGCTTCTTCTTCAGAATAATATTGGTCAGTAACTACAGCAAATAAAGCTTTACCGTTGACATTCTTTTCTACTACCTTTGATTTCAATTCGATCGTTTGGGCCATTTTTTCCGCAGATTCTACAGTAGAAAACACGCCAAACTGCAGGACATACTTTGATATTTTAATTACTCCCTTCCGTTCGGTATTTTCTGCTGAATTATTCAATTCATCTTCTTTTCCTTCCGTTCGACTTAATCCTTCTCTCTTGAGTTTATAATAGGGCTTACCGGTGTAATGGTGATTTTCTATTAGCTGATCGAATTCATACTTCAAAGCATGAGCACTCATAGATTCTGTAAAGCGCTTGATTTCTTCTCCATGGGGATTTAAAATCAATATGGTCGGTAATCTGCGAACAGCGTATTGTTGTTTCAAAGCCACTCCATCAAATGATTGTATGTCGAATTTCAAGGAAATGAATTCATTGCTCATTACTTTGATCAGATCGTCATCGACAAAAGTCTCTTCCTCCATCCATCGACATGGCAAACACCATTTTGCACTGAAGTCCACAACAATCATTTTCCCTTCCCGTACTGCTTTTATTTGTGCAGCCTCCCAGTCAGAATCCAGAAATGCTGATTTTTCATTCGGAGAAGCGTTATTGGGAGATTTAGCAAAAATGCTCGAAGAATTAATCGTCATGCACAATGCGATTAATCCAAAAATGATTCCGGTTTTCATATCAAAGACTTTTTTAATAGCATCCATTATACTCTTGATATTCTTGGTTCAACATATTAATAACAAATTTAATACCAAAAATTATGTACCCTTTATAAAGTCTTAGAATGGAGTCAGTTATAAATATTTAAGCTAGATCAAAATTCTAAATACGTCGAAGAAAAAGAATTATTCACTATAATTACGATACTTTTGCCTGCCCATCTATAATTGATGTATTGACAGAACCAAATATTGAGTGATGCTTAAAGCAAATATTACCGCTGTTCAGGGTTATGTACCCGACTATGTTTTGACCAATGAAGAGTTATCTACTATGGTTGATACCTCGGATGAGTGGATCTCTACTCGGACAGGAATAAAGGAGAGGAGGATTGCCAAAAACATGGAGGCCTCTGACATGGGCGTTATGGCCTTGAAGGGTCTGATAGAAAAAACGGGCATTGATCCTGAGTCTATTGACCTTTTAATATGTGCAACGGTTACCGCTGATATGGTTTTTCCGGATACTGCCAATATTATATTGGATAAAGCTGGAATAAAAAATGCCTATGGTTATGATGTGAATGCGGCTTGCAGCGGATTCCTCTATTCAGTATTTACCGGTTCTCAGTATATAGAATCAGGAAGATATAAGAAAGTGGTAGTGATTGGGCTTGATAAAATGTCTGCTATCATTGACTATTCTGATCGTGCGACCTGTGTTATTTTCGGAGATGGAGCAGGAGCTGTACTTTTAGAACCGAACGATGAAGGATATGGCGTGATGGATGCCAATCTGTTGTCCGATGGATCCGGTCGTAAATATCTCCATATGAAGGCCGGAGGATCTAACAAACCGGCTACTGTCGATACAGTTATGGCCAAAGAACACTATGTTTGGCAAGATGGGAAGTCGGTATTCAAGGCGGCCGTTGTTGGCATGAGTAGCTCTATACAGGAATTACTCAAGAGAAACAATCTGACCAAAGAAGACATCGATTGGTTGATTCCTCATCAGGCCAATAAAAGAATTATATCAGCCGTGGCCAATGACTTAGATTTCCCAATGGAAAAAGTAATTGTCAATATAGAACGCTACGGTAATACAACTTCAGCTACTATTCCACTGTGTCTGCATGATTTTGGACATCAGTTCAAAAAAGGTGATAAAATTATATTGACGGCATTTGGAGGTGGCTTTACCTGGGGTGCTGTCTATATTCGATGGAATGCTTAATATTGTTTCTTCCGAAGCAGTAAATGTTTTATTATCTTTGGTCCTCAAATAAATCAAATAATATGGCGGATACATCAGACATAAGAAATGGCTTGTGTATTAATTACAATAATGATGTCTATTCTGTAGTAGAGTTCTTACATGTTAAGCCTGGAAAAGGGAATGCTTTTGTACGTACAAAACTTAAAAATATGCGTACGGGCCGAGTGATTGAGAACACTTTCCCTGCAGGGCATAAAATAGACAAAGTCAGAGTTGAGAGAAGAAAATTCCAATACTTATATAAAGATGACTTTGGTTATCACTTCATGGACGATGAGACTTACGAACAAATTAATCTCTCTCCTGAAATGTTGGAACACCCTGAGTTTTTAATGGAAGGAACTAAGGTCGAAGTCTTATTCGACACTGATAAGGACGCACCTCTAAAATTAGAAATGCCGCAGTATCTGGAATTTGAGATCACTTATACTGAACCAGGTGTAAAGGGAGATACGGCCACGAATGCAACGAAGCCAGCAAAAATTGAGACTGGAGCTGAAATCCGAGTACCTCTCTTTATTAACAATGGTGATGTGGTTAAAATTGATTCATCATCAGGTGCTTATGTCGAACGTGTTAAAAAATAAATTATGACTCATAAACAAATACAGGATCTTATAAAGCTCATCGGCAAAACAGATTTGTCTGAACTGAGAATTAAAGATGGGGAATTTGAACTGCTCTTGAGAACCAAAGATTTTTTCAAGTCAAAGAGAAGTGATTCGGGACAAGTAATGTCGCAACCTGTTTCTTCATTTGTTCCTTTTCCTTCAGCTAATGCGCCTGCAGCTCCAGCTCCTGAATCGAGTGTCGCTAAGACTGCATCAAGCCCTGCTAAGGAAGCTACTGAAGAACAATCAGCTGAAAACTACTTGGAAGTCAAGTCTCCTATTGTTGGAACGTTCTACCGTTCTTCTTCTCCGGATAAGCCACCGTTTATTAAAGTTGGAGATAAGGTTAGTAGTGGTGATGTAGTATGTATAGTTGAGGCCATGAAATTATTTAACGAGATTGAGTCTGAGGTTTCAGGAACGGTAGTGAAAGTTCTTGTAGAGGATGCTAGCCCGGTTGAATACGACCAGGTTTTGTTTTTAGTTGATCCAAACGCATAATTGCAAACTTTATAGCTTTTAAAAAACTACCACATGTTTAATAAAATATTGATCGCCAATCGGGGTGAGATTGCCTTGAGGATTGTGAGAACTTGCAAGGAAATGGGTATCAAGACCGTGGCATTATATTCTACCGCGGACAGGGACAGCCTGCATGTTCGCTTTGCCGATGAGGCAGTCTGTATAGGACCTCCTTCTTCGAGCGAGAGTTACCTTATGATTTCCAGAATCATGGCAGCTGTTGAGATAACCAATGCCGATGCCGTGCACCCTGGTTATGGATTTCTATCTGAAAACGCTGATTTTGCTGAAGTTTGCCAGGAATATGGAGTAAAATTCATAGGACCGACAGCGAAGCAAATACGGTTAATGGGTGATAAGGTGACGGCCAAAGATACTATGATCAAAGCCAAAGTACCAGTGGTACCAGGATCAGATGGCCTGGTAGCAAGTGTGGCAGAAGGTAAAAAAATCGCCAAAAAAATTAAATACCCTATCATTATCAAGGCAACCGCTGGTGGTGGTGGAAAAGGAATGCGCATCATTAGAAAGGAAGAGGATTTTGAGTCTGCCTGGGACCTTGCTAAAAAAGAAGCGAGCGCCTCGTTTAGCAATGATGGAATATATATTGAAAAATTTGTTGAAGAGCCGCGCCATATCGAGTTTCAAGTTATTGGCGACCAGTACGGAACGGTAGTTCACTTATCGGAAAGGGATTGTTCTGTTCAACGGCGCCATCAAAAACTAGTGGAAGAATCTCCATCTCCATTTATGGATCAAAAACTGAGAGATGAAATGGGAGATGCGGCCATTCGAGCTGCCAAAGCCATCGATTATGAAGGAGTAGGTACGGTCGAATTTCTTGTGGACAAGAATCGCGACTTCTACTTTATGGAAATGAATACACGGATTCAGGTAGAACATCCGGTAACCGAGGAAGTCATCGACAGAGATCTAATCA
Organism: Saprospiraceae bacterium; assembly: GCA_965230755.1. Classification (GTDB taxonomy): domain Bacteria; phylum Bacteroidota; class Bacteroidia; order Chitinophagales; family Saprospiraceae; genus DATFJT01. The sequence goes on from CBDDLT010000005.1 coordinate 339,244, forward strand.
AAGAGCAAATAAAAGTCGCAGCCGGAGAGAAGTTGTCCGGATCCAATTATATTCCGAACAAACATGCAATTGAAGTGAGAATTAATGCGGAGGATCCTTTGAAAGATTTCCGTCCTTCACCAGGAGCGATCAATTCTTTCCATAGTGCCAAAGGTCACGGAGTTAGAGTAGATACTCATGTTTATGCTGGTTATTCCGTTCCTCCTTACTATGACTCTATGATTGCCAAATTAATATGTGCGGCAGAGACGAGGGAGGAGTGCATTAAAAAGTTGGCGAGGGCTTTGGACGAATTCATTATTGAAGGAATCGAGACAACCATACCATTTCACAAAGTGTTATTGGAGAATGAACGATTCAAATCTGGAGATTTCAATACCGGACTTCTTGATGAATGGGATTATAAAAAAGACATCGAATCACTTTGACAGAAAAAAAGAGCAGTAAAGCAAGTTGGTACAAATTAGTTTCTTACTTAAAGAATTATAAAGGTCTGGTAATAGGAAATATCCTTTCCAATTTACTGACATCTATATTCAGCCTGCTTGCCATTCCGCTGCTCATTCCTTTGGTCGAGCTCATTTTTTTAAGAAAGGAAGACAAAATTGATTTTCCGGAAAAGATCGATGGGTTTCAAGATTTCGAGCAGTATCTCAACGCTTTCTTTTTACAATACTCTAATGACTACGGTCACCAAAGAGCAGTACTATACGTTTGCCTATTTTTTCTGGCCACATTTTTCCTGGCCAATCTTTTCAGATATCTATCCCTGTACTTTATGGCACCGGTCAGACAGGGGATTGTCAAAGACTTGAGAAATTCTGTTTTCGAAAAACTATTGTATTTACCTCTGTCATTTTACGGTGAGGAGCGCAAAGGAGACCTGATATCAAGACTAACTTCCGATGTACAGGAGGTTGAGTGGAGTATTTTGAATGTTCTGGAAGCTGTATTTCGAAATCCAATCATGATTATTGGGGTTTTGGCCTATATGATATGGGCCAGTCCGGCACTTACGCTTTTTGTCTTCGTCCTTTTATTGGTTGCAGTACTTATTCTAACAACCATATCCCGGACTTTGAGGAAAAAATCCGGTAAGGCTCAAAAAATACTGGGATATATGATATCCTTAATAGAAGAGGGTTTGGGAGGACTTAGAATCATCAAGAGTTTTAGTGCGGAGAAATATCAACTGAATAAATTCAAAAAGGTGAATCGAGAATATTATGATGTCCACATCAATATTCTGAGAAGACGCGATCTGGCCTCACCATTCTCTGAGTTTTTTGGGATATCAATCGCATTGATCCTATTGTATTACGGATCTTCTCAGGTATTGAAAGGGAGCATAAATCCAGGAGCTTTTATGGCTTATTTATTCGCCTTTTTCAGACTGATTGACCCCGCCAAAGCACTGAGTAACGCCTTTTTTAATATCCAAAAAGGGAAGGCTGCATTAGATCGTTTGGATGAAGTATTGAACAAAAGTACTGATATCATCGAATCCTCTAATCCAGTTTCGATATCCGGCATAGAAAAAGGAATTGTCCTTGACGATGTAAGTTTTTCTTATAACGACAGTAAAGAACAAGTCTTGAGAAATATTAATCTCGACATCCCACGTGGCCAGACTATTGCTCTTGTTGGGGAATCCGGGTCCGGGAAAAGTACGTTGGTAGATCTGATTCCACGTTTTTATGAGATCAAAGAAGGAAGCATTGAAATAGATGGACAAAATATCAAGAATTATTCTTTGAGTGATTTGAGGTCATTGTTCGGTATTGTCTCTCAAGAACCCATTCTATTCAATGATTCTATCCTCAACAATATCACTTTTGGGGAGACTGCGGATATGGCCAAAGTCGAAGAAGTTGCCAAGATGGCCCATGCCCATGATTTTATTTGCAATACGGCAGAAGGTTATAAGACCGTTATCGGAGATCGTGGTATGAAACTCTCGGGAGGCCAGCGGCAGAGGATAACCATTGCCAGGGCGCTTTATAAAAATCCGGATGTTCTGATCTTCGATGAAGCGACTTCCGCATTAGATACGGAATCCGAAAAACTGGTCCAGCAGGCATTGGCCGCCGTGACCAAGGATAGAACCAGCATAATTATTGCACATCGTTTGAGCACAATACAGCATGCCGATTGGATTATTGTATTGGACAAAGGTCGAATTGTAGAACAAGGTACACACGACCAATTAATGGAACTGGATAATCAATATGCTCAGCTGGTAAAAATGCAACAGCTATAGTAGTTCTCTTCAAAAAATTCTTATTTTAGTATAGTTGAAAACCTATGCCATTTTTATTCAAATGGGGGAATGATTAACACTTACAGTTGGAAATATTTTTGGAGCATTGTAGCCCTAATCACTAGTGTTACGGCTATCATCTTATTTTTTCAATTGGGCCGCCAAAAAAAACAACTGATTAATATTTCCACCTTCTCCAAAGAGGAATTTGAAAGACAATATGAAGAAATCGATGGCGAATATCTAAAACTGGACTTACAGGAATTGACCGGAAAATTGGAACAGCTTGAACTGGCGGCCATCATCTATGAAAGAATAGATCTTCTTCCTAGATTAATGATAAACCGATCACATGCCTACTGGGAATTAGGCAAAAACGACATGGCAATTAGTGTTCTTTTAGAACTTTTGCGCGAAGTCGACATTCTGTCGTCGGAACAAAAAATAGAGGCTTATCGGAGAGTCGCTAAAATGTATCAATTCAGACAATATATTCCATCAAATGTTGACAAAGCGAGAAGTGCTTACTATATCAATAAGGCTATGGAATTGGCTGAGGAAATTGACCTGGACAAAGAATTTAAAAAAGACCTATTTAAAAGTAAAGTGCAGTGCTATCGGTCCATGGATTATGACTCTACCATTCAACTGATCAAAATTGGACAGAAAAAATATCCTGATGATGCTGATTTTCTTCTATTCCGAGCATTGGCAGAAAGACATGTCGGAAATCATGAATTAGAATATGAATTCATCGAAAAGTATAAGAATAATAGCAATAACGAGAATACGGGAAATCCATTCAGTTGGTCTCAATATGGTGTTTCATGCAGGAATGCAGGTAAATACGAAATAGCAGAAGAAGTTTTGCTTCCCCTATTTGATACAACTGATGCCAGTGTACTCAATGCCCAAATGATCGCTGGCATCAACGTGGGTAAATTGTATCTGCTGACCAAGGAAAATGATAGGGCTGAATTCTATTTGAATCACGCCCTAAAGAGCGCAAGAAATAGAAATAGTGAGTACTACAGTCAAGAGGCATTGGATAATTTGATTCAATTATATAAAAACACCAAGGATTATGAAAAACTGGTAGAAGCCGTAGAGCTGAATAAACTAATTATTCGAGAAGCTGCGAAAACCTCACGTGCTGAATTTTATGAAGGCCTTTTACACAGTGATCAAGTACACGAACTCAAACAAAAAACCGATTACAGATCATTTCTATTTAAGTTCTTCCTTGTCTTTGTCATTTTGAGTATTATCCTACTTCTAATTATTCTGGTGAAAAGTCGCAGACAATGGAAAGAGGCTGAAATGAAAAAGCAGACAATAGAAAAACATGTCTTGGAGAAAAATCGCAATCTAACTGAAATGGCTGTCGTATTGGAATCCAAGAATAGAGTTCTATTCGAATTGCAAAAAAAACTAGGTGATTTAAAAGCGGATGAAATAGAAGGAGGAGAACTTATCGAAAGGTTCAATCATATGATCAAAATTGCCATAGATCAGGGTGATGGAACACTTGATTTCATGAACAATTTTAATTTATCCTATCCTGATTTCTTTAAGAGACTCCTTGATATGAATAAAAATTTGACCCAACTAGATCTTAAGCACGCCGCTTTCATTCGACTTAATCTTTCCAACATCGAAGTCTCCAAAATAATGGGCATCGAAGCCAAAAGCGTGCGAGAGTTTCGATATCGATTAAAGAAAAAGCTCAATCTTGGGAAAGACGAAAAGTTGAGTTCGTTTCTATTAGGCCTGACCAATAATCATTAAAATCTCCTATTACAGGGATTGAATTTCGGCATCTACACCAAAAGGGTTACTACAAATTGACCACAGTAAGCATATCCAATTCATATTCCCTATGTAGAATTGACTCTCCCATTAATCAGATTCGATAAAGCCCTATATAAATAAGGCAATTACAGCGTGTTTAGGTCGAATTGAGATCAGGTTTTCATCCAACATTATTTGCATATTTTTTGATAACGAATTGAAAATGAACACTTTGCGATCTAGACCTCATATTGGTTTGATCAAATGGTCATCATGCCAGGGAAATATCCTATTTAAGTATATTAATTATTACTCAAGCATATACTACGTTGATTTTCAGCCAATTCCCTTCGTAAAACAAGTGTCCACAAATGATCCACAACCATCTTATCCTGTGTAACTTCTAGGCATTCTCCTCTAGTTTTGCCCTACAACATTCAGATTGGGGCTGAATGCACAATTAAACAAAATAGCAATGAGAGTTAACGTAAATTTACATCATGTAAGTAGTACAATTTTAACATTAGTACTGCTCTTTTCATTTGATAATATTGGCTTTTCACAGGAGGTTTGTCCTACGATACGCAATCATGTGACTCCTCTTTACACTAACGGTTCGAGAACCGCAAATAGCAATGAACCGGCCATCGTTCTTTTTGGCGACACTCAGAGAGGGCAGGGTCAGCCTAAAGAGGAAGTAGCTCATGTGGGGGAAGTAGGTGCCACCTGGGGACTGGCCTGGCATGCGCCATCAAAAAAACTCTACGCAGCTGCATTTCTAAAAAGACACGTTGATTTAGCGCCCGATGGTCTCGGAGCTATTTATGAGATAGACTTAAGCACTCCTACAACAGCCGGTGCTGGAAATCCGACTTTGTGGATGAACCTGAATAGTACTACATACCTAGGAGGAACTTCTAGCACATTTCCTTCCGAAACCGCAGCCAATCGAGGGCTTGGTGCCAAAGGCGCCCCCAGTAATGATGCTTGGGCATTTCCTAGAGTTGGTAAAGAAGGGCTCGGGGATATAGAATTCTCAGAAGATTTTTCCCGACTGTACGCGATGGATCTCACAAACAAACAATTGCTCATCATAGATTATGCCACCAAAACTGTTACCCATAGAATCGCTGTTCCTAATCCTGGTTGTGCCGGAGGCAGTAACGACGTTCGTCCATTTGGAATTAAAGAACACGATGGGAATCTTTACATAGGCATCGTTTGTTCCGGGCAAACCAGAGCATTAGATAGCGATATGGCTGCTTATGTCTATAGATTGAACAGCTTGGCTACACCAGCCAACTTCCTTTTAGAGGTCAATCTAAATCTCACATCCACAAAACAAACCAACAGATGGTGGCACTGGACCGATATTTTTGGAGGACCTGGCTATGTAGATCCACCATACTTCTTTTTCCGCGCCTCACCACTGATTTCTGATATCGAATTCGACAATGCCGGTAATATGGTTGTGGGTTACATGGATAGAACTGCTCATCAATTAGGACATAATAATTTTAGCCCAACGGGAAATACGCCCAACGTTGGAATAATTGCTAATGGCGATGTTCAAAAAGTTACAAGATCAGGAGGATCATGGTCCCCGGAAGTAGCACCGTGGACTTTTTATCAGATGACCTCAAGCACTCCCGGAACAGATCCTGAAGACTCTTATTTGGGTGGCCTTGTAATTAATGATTGCTCGGGAACAGAATACGCCACAGCGAATATGTCCGATCCATTCACGACCGTCTCCAATGGTACCATTTGGATGACCAATAGTTCAGGCACACAACAGGGGGGATCAAACGCCGCAGGAAGATTAGAGTTAATTCCACAACTGGATGCTCCTGATAATTTTGGTAAGGCCGCTGGACTAGGTGATCTGGTCGTCCTTATGGACCCCTTAGCAGTGTGTTCCTTGACAGATGCCGGAGAAAGCAATGAAGCTTGTAATAATAATGGCTCCAATATTGATGGTAGTGACGACTATATAACATTCGACCTCAATCCTTCGGGTTCTGATCTGGGGTCCGGCTATACCGTTTCTGTAGACAATGGAGGTAGCGTTACTCCAAACTCAGGAAATTATAACAACTCTACCAGCTTTCGTCTGCAAGACGGTAGCGCTAACGGCACACTTTATACCATTACCATTCAGGACAATGACGATCCTAGCTGTACTATAAGCACCACTTTTCAACAAAACTCCTGTAGCAACGGTACACCATGCTCGTTGACCAATGCGGGAAAGAGCAACGAAACTTGTAATAATAACCAAAGCCCTGCGGATCCTATAGATGACTATATCACTTTTGATCTCAATCCCTCCGGGACGGGATTAGGTTCAGGATATAGCGTATCTGTCGACAACGCTGCTACTATTAGCCCTACGAGTTCTAATTATGGCATCCCTACCACTTTTCAATTGCAGGGTGGAAGCGCTAATGGAACTTTATATACGATTACCATCCAGGATGCTGATGATCCCAATTGCACGCTTACGACTACGGTTCAGCAAAACGCTTGTAGCAATTGCCCAGATCCGAACTGTCTGAATGTTCGGGTGAACATTGTCGATAATTGATAAGAAATAAAGTTTACGTTTATATCTAATTGAAGGGTCATCTGATAACGAATCGGATGGCTTTTTTTATTACGACCTATCAAGTGAATAAAAAAGGGTGCAAAGTTTGTTCAAGACCTTGCACCCCAATAGAAATTCTATCTAATACCAATTACACATTGTATTTGGTATAAATGATTCTTATGGTAGAATTACTTTATCTATGGTGTGTATAACGCCATTTACTCCTAAAATATCCGTGCCAATGATTTCAGCAGTGTCATCCGCATTTAAGGATAGCGCGCTATCCGTCTCTGTAATGGTTAAAGTACCTACATCCAGTGTAAATGTTCCTCCCAAGCTAGTAACTGTACTAGACGTTAGATTTGGAAGGTCAGTAGAAAATATTCTGGCTCCACCTATTACATGATAGAGAAGCACCGCTTCAACAGTAGCCAAACCTACTGCCTGCGCAAGGGCATCTAAATCGGCTACACCCGCATCCTGATACAACTGGTTGAAAGCCGCATCTGTAGGCGCAAACACTGTAAATGGAGCTCCAACACTTGCACCTGAGCTGCTCAAAATACTAATTAAGTCCGCAGTACTATTATCCTGTTCTACAGCAGTAAGGGCCGCCACTAGTTGAGTAAACTCTGCTCCTGGATTAGCTTGTGATGCAGCAACTGCAATTTCAACAATATTACTGGATGGCGGCAACAAAGTTTTATCAATAACATGTACAACTCCATTGTCTGCATCAATATCGGTTGCGGTCACTTGCGTACCACCATTGATGAAAACACCATTATTATTAATGCTCAAATAAAAATCTCCACCTAAAGTCGAAACTGCGCTTCCCGTAGCAGGTAAATTGGCTGCAACTACTTCAGCACCTAATACGTGATATAATAGAATTGGACTTAAATCCTGTGCCGTAAGACCTTCTAAACTCGAAATCCCTGCCGCCTGGAAAGCGTCATTCGTTGGTGCAAATACAGTGTATTCAGCGGACCTATCTATAAGCGTATTTAATAATCCCGCAGTAACTACCGCTTCCGTCAGAATCGAAAAGTTTTTGTTAAAATATGCAGGTTCTACTACAGTGTTAACAATACTTCCCTCCAAGCCAGGTACCAATACCGCATCAACAATGTGAACAATACCATTGGAAGCTTCAACATTGGCCGATGTAACATTGGATTGATTGATCATTACATCCGCACCTGAAATACTAACTGTTATTTCTTCTCCAGTCAATAATGTTTCAGCCATTTGGTTATCGCTTAAATCGGAAGAGGCTAGTGATGCTCCTGATATTACGTGATATCTCAATATCCGTTCTAAAACACTTTCCGGTATATCATCTAAGGATGTTTGCCCAATGGTTCCTAATAGAGCTGTGAAAGCCGCATTATTAGGGGCAAATACGGTGTAAGAACCATCCGTGCTTAAGGCATCCACTAAATCCGGGAATTTAGTCAAGGCTTGGACTAAGATGCTCAAATCTGATGTTGCAGATGCTACCGAAACAATATCATTCGAATTGTCATCAGAATCGTCATCATCACATGATACCAAGGTCATAGATCCCAACAATCCCATCATTAGAAGGAGGAGGAAGTTTTTTGCTAGTAATTTCATCGTTTCATATTTTTGGTTAAATAATTTTATACCAGGCAAAACATAGGACATTGCATTTTGTTTAACTTTTTTGAAAAAAGATTAAACAAAATTACTGGGACTTATTTTTCCCTTTCGAGAAAAGTATCCTCCATCTATAGTTAAATAAAGGGTTGTAAGCGGTTCGAGATGATGATTAAACAGCGGGAAATTCCGAGTAAAAAAAATATATGCCGAGTTGGATTACTTTCTGATTCTTACAACTCTGGTCAATTATTTACTTTTTAGCCCTATTTCTCCATGTCACAAATCCTAAATGACAGCATTAACTTATTGCAAGGCCAATGGTTAATGTTTGTTTAAGTCAATAATCATGAATTGATTAATTCATTTTATTTGTCTATTTTCAATAAGGATAAAATCCATGGTGTAAAAATTATACTTACGCTGAAAACAAGCCAATAATTGAAACATGATAGTACCCTCACATTTAGTTCGACTCCTAGGGATATTCATATTCCTAATTTTTTCATTGGTATACGCATTTTCACAGTCTTGTCAGGGTGAGTTGGGGCTTGAGCTATTTTTTGAAGATTTTGGCAGTGGCTCCGGGCCTGGACCAAGCCTTCCTCCGGGAACTACTACCTATACGTATGGAAGAATTGGCGGCGGTAACTACGTCGTGACGAACACTACGGGCATCAATGGATCTCTGTGGCATGACGCTCCGGATCATACTCCTGACGACACGGACGGATATTGCCTACTGTTTGACGCATCTGCTGACCCGGGAATCTTTTACAAAAGATTATTTGAAGATCTATGCGAGAACACGGAATATATTTTTTCTTGCTATGTAGCCAATATCGTTAGGCCTTTTGCCTGCGGCGGTAATAGCATAGAACCCGATCTCAAATTCAGTTTATATGATCCAACAACAATGATGGAGCTGGGTTCTGTAACAACGGGTGGAATAGCTACAACGGAAGAAATGACATGGAATCAGTATTCCATATCCTTTAATACGAACCAATCCCAGGCAGATATTTTAATAGAAGTGACCAATAATGCTCCAGGCGGATGTGGAAATGACTTGGCCATTGATGATTTTAAATTCAATATTTGTAATCCGGTCAAAGAACAGGAATTTGACCTTTGCACCTTGCCGGGCAATTCTATTCAGGTAGGGGATGAAATTTATTCAAGTCCGGGATTCTATCAAACAATTATAGATCTTCCCAACTCCTGTAATGATAGCATCATCTACACTACCCTAACCGGTGATGAACCGAATAACACCAACCAATTTATTAGCCTCTGCCCCGGGGATTCCATCGATATCAATGGAGTATTTTATTCGAATAACACCATTATCATTGACACCATTTCCGCTAACGGAAGCTGTATCGAGACCTTAAGTTATATCATTAGGATAGAAGAAGAAGTAAGCACTTTGGATCAGATCTATCTGTGTGCCGGTGAAGGAATATTAATTTCTGATAATTGGGTTTATGAAGAAGGCATTTATCCGGACACACTGGTATCCAGTAAGGGATGTGACTCATTTGTAGTGTATGACGTAGAAATCGTGCCTGAGGTAGAATTTACCATTACTTCTGAGAAATCATGTTGGAACAGCGATGATGGGACTATCATTCTCGAACATATTGACGGGGGAGTTCTTCCCTACACTTTTTTCATTGACGATATAGAGTATTCCTTCCGAGATTCATTCAATAATATATCCCCGGGAAATCATAGTTTCACCATCCAAGACGGCAATAATTGTGTTTTTTCTGAGACCATTGAAGTTGCAGAAATACCCGAATTTCAACTTATCTATTCTAGTGTTTTTCTTCCCTGTGAGTCCGATAGTATATTGCTTACGGTAGATCTTGTGAATGCAGACCACGACCAAGTTCAGTGGAATTGGTCTACCGGTTATTCAGGCGATTACAGCTATATTTCGACACCAGATGATATCACCTTAGAAGTGAGCAATCAATGCCAAACTAGAACTGAGCAAATTGATGTTCAAACAGAACAATTCGAACTCAATCAGCTGATGTACATACCCAATGCTTTTACACCAAATAGTGATGGTACCAATGATTGTTTCAAAGTCTATCCTACAGAAGATGTTGATGTTTTAGATTTTCATATCCAAATATTTGATCGATGGGGCAACTTGATTTACGAATCATTGGATATTAACTTTTGCTGGGATGGCTTCTTTAAAGGCTCTCCAATGAATCCGGGAGTATATACTTGGTGGTTAAACACAAAGGTCTCTACTTGTCGTCAGGAAATCGAATTCATCGAAAAAGGGGATTTTACGATCATTCTATAGATACCTGGGCATACATCTTTCTTTTTTGAACTAAATTTGAACGTTCCATCAATTATTTCATTAATACCAACGAAGAATAAACTTCATGTTTTAAGCAGAATATTTGAAGTTTGACATCTTTAAAGTACAATGCTTATTTTTGCATGAAATTGAACAGTATGTTTCCTAGTTATGATGTGATTGTGGTTGGTGGTGGTCATGCCGGATGCGAAGCCTCAGTAGCTGCAGCGAACATGGGTTCGAAAGTGCTTCTGGCCACTATGAATATGAATACCATCGCACAAATGTCATGCAATCCTGCAATGGGAGGTGTGGCCAAGGGTCAGATCGTACGTGAAATTGATGCCATGGGTGGATATTCCGGAATCGTAACTGATGAAACTCGAATTCAATTTCGTCTCCTTAATAAATCTAAAGGTCCTGCGATGTGGAGCCCGAGGGCTCAGAGTGATCGAATGCTATTCGCCGGGAAATGGAGACAACTGCTTGAAGAACATCCCAATATTGATTTTTGGCAGGAAATGGTAACGGGATTGGAAATCAAAGAGGATAGAGTTGTTGGTGTAAGGACGGGTCTGGGATTGACCATTCCCGGGAAAACCGTCATTCTCACTAATGGTACCTTCCTCAATGGCTTGATTCATATTGGTGATAAAAGATTTGGAGGAGGAAGAGCTGGAGAACGTGCGGCCACTGGACTGACCGAACAATTGACCTCTCTTGGATTTGAATCGGGTAGAATGAAAACAGGAACACCCCCTAGAGTTGATGGTAGAACGATCAACTGGGAAGAACTCGAAGTTCAACATGGAGATGAAACTCCAGGTAGGTTTTCTTTTTTAGATTCGAAAATTCCTGATCGACAACGACCTTGCCACATTGCTTATACCAATCCAGAAGTTCACGAGATTCTCAAAGAGGGATTCGATCAAAGCCCCATGTTCAATGGCAGAATCAGAGGTATTGGTCCCAGGTATTGTCCTTCTATCGAGGATAAAATAGATCGATTTGCAGAGCGAGACAGGCACCAGCTCTTTGTCGAACCGGAAGGTTGGGATACCGTAGAGATTTATTTGAATGGATTTTCTTCCTCGCTCCCAGAAGATGTACAGTATAAGGCACTCCAAAAAATCAAGGGCTTCGAAAATGCGAAGATGTTTAGGCCAGGGTATGCGATAGAATATGATTTCTTCCCTCCCACACAACTGAGATCAAATCTTGAGACTAAAAGAATTAACAACCTGTTTTTTGCCGGGCAGATTAATGGCACAACGGGTTACGAAGAAGCCGGTGCACAAGGCATGATAGCAGGAATCAACGCTCATCTTAAAAACGCTGACGAAGAACCCTTCGTAATGAAAAGGTCTGAAGGATATATTGGAGTTTTAATCGATGACCTGGTCAATAAAGGGACTAAAGAGCCCTATAGAATGTTCACTTCTAGAGCGGAGTTTCGAATATTGCTGCGACAGGATACTGCTGATATTCGCCTCAGCCCACTGGCTAAAAAGTTAGGCATTCAGAATATGGACTTGAGAATGGAGGAAGTGAGCAATAAGTTGGAAGCTGAAAAAAGAATTAGCTCCTTTTTGAGTAGCACCAGCATTGGCCCGGACGATATCAATACTTGGCTTGTAGAAAAGAATAGCTCTCCGCTCAAGCAAAAGGTCAAGCTAAAAAGTTTGATTTCTAGGCCTAATATGGGGATCTTAGATATAGCAGAGCAATTTCCCGCGCTCAGTGAGTTCATTCAGGACTTTTCTTCTGATTATATTTCCTATGCGGAAAATCAGATTAAGTATGCGGGATATATAGAAAGGGAAAAGGAAATGGCAGAAAAAATGAACAGACTAGATGCGGTGAATTTGCCCGAAAACTATAGTTATGATGAGGTACAGTCTCTTTCTCTTGAAGCCAGAGAAAAACTCAATGAAATTAAACCTCGTACCATTGGTCAAGCGAGTAGAATAAGTGGTGTTAGCGCTTCAGATATATCCGTTTTACTCGTGCTCTGCGGACGATAAGGAGTTCCCAACTTAATTTGACAAGACATTGTAACTGATCAACAAGGAATAATCGAAAAATGGAATTTCACATCAGTCATCAGGATGAACTCGTTCAGGTCGTAGAATATGTGCTCAAGCATCATAAAGATCAAAGGGTCATATTCCTCGAAGGTAATCTCGGAGCGGGTAAAACCCGATTCGTGGAGGCATTTGTCAAAAAAATAGGTTATCAGGAGAGTATTATTAGTCCCACTTTTTCTATTGTCAATGAGTATTCATTCAATGATTCCATTGTCTATCATATGGATCTTTATCGACTGGATAGGGTCGAAGATTTATTCGAGATTGGCATGGAGGACTATTTATTCTCAGGCCATTATTGTTTTATAGAATGGCCTCAATTACTGGAAGATGTGTTCGATCTGGATCCGCTTCGAATAAAAATAGATATCATAAGTTTTTCTGAAAGAAAAATTCTAATTTAGAATTCAAACAATGGGATATGTGCGCTAAACCATTTACTTCTTCCGTTTTTACATCCACCGAATTCTCACCCAGTGAAGAAAGACTGGCCATTCCAAGAAAAAAGTCGAAATTATTCATTGGTATTCCCAAGGAAAGAAGCTTTCAGGAAAATAGAGTTGCACTTGTTCCTTCAAGTGTTGCTAGCATCGTCAATGGAGGGCACCGGGTATTAATAGAACGCGGAGCCGGAGAAAAAAGCAATTTCTCGGACATAGATTATTCCGAGGCAGGAGCTGAAATCACGGATGATATTAATAAGGTTTTTGAGGCGGAGACTATCATTAAAGTAGCTCCTCTTTTAGGAAAAGAATTGGATCTTTTAAAACCCAATCAGGTTTTGATCACTCCATTGCATCTACCGACCATTACTTCTGAATACCTCGAAACTTTAAGGTCTAAAAGAGTGGTGGCCTTTGCTAAAGAGTATATCAAAGATGATTTTGACACCTTTCCTATCGTTAGAATCCTAAGCGAAATAGCTGGCTACAGCGCGATGTTAACGGCTGCAGAACTGCTGAGTATCGGTGGAGCAGGTCAAGGAGTGCTGTTGGGAGGAATTTGCGGTGTCCCATCGGCCAAAGTAGTTATTCTCGGTGCAGGAGTCGTGGGTGAGTACGCGACACGTGCAGCTCTCGGTTTGGGTGCAGAAGTTAGAATCTTCGACAACAATATCAATAAACTGATGCGCTTGCAGAACAACGTGGGAGCCAAAGTGTACACCTCCGTTTTCAACCAATACTATCTACAAAAAGAGCTGATCGAGGCAGATGTTGCCATTGGAGCCCTTCATTCTAAGACGGGAAGTACTCAGCTACTGGTAACAGAAGAAGCGGTGATGAATATGAAAAAAGGCTCCGTCATCATCGATGTCAGTATCGATCAAGGAGGTTGTTTTGAGACATCAGAAGTGACCAATCACGACAAACCAACCATGGTCAAACATGGTGTAATCCATTATTGCGTACCCAACATTGCCTCCAAGGTGCCAAGGACTGCGAGCATCGCCACCAGCAATATTTTGAGTTCTATTCTCTTTAAAAATGCAGAATATGAGAATATCGAACAGATGCTTTACAACAACCAAGGGCTCCGAAATGGAGTATATATGTACAAAGGCTGCCTGACCAACGAACATCTTGGCAAAAGATTTAATCTGAAATATATGGATCTCAATCTGTTGCTGACATCCAGAATCTAATTTTATCTCACAATAACTATTACTTTCTTTATTACCCGATTCTGATAGAATTTGCATTTGATTTCGAGCATTCCTTTCGTCGATCAAATTGCTAGATTAGTCGTCTATTCATAGAACTTGGCAAAAAAGTAGTACTATGTGTTGCATAGTACTTTATAAGTCCATATATTTGAAGTGTAAAAAAACTTTATTATGAATATCGAGACAACGAAAAAGCAAATGCGCAGGGGCATTCTTGAAATGTGTGTCTTAGGGATCATCGCTGAAAAGAAGTCCTACCCCTCGGACATTATAGCGAAACTCAAAGACGCAGAGCTCATCGTAGTGGAAGGTACATTGTACCCTTTGCTCAACCGACTTAGAACTTCCAAATTCTTAGATTATCACTGGAAAGAATCTAAGTCAGGTCCTCCAAGGAAATATTATGAGTTGACCAAGGAGGGAACGGAGTTCCTTCAGGAATTAAAAAATGCATGGAATCAATTAGTCAATGTGGTTGAAATCACCACCAAAAAATCTTAAATAATGAATAAAACTATCAATATTAATCTTGGAGGTCAGGCTTTCACTATAGATGACGACGCCTTTGACTTATTACAACGATACATCAAGTCGTTGAAGTCATACTTCAAGACCTATGAGGAATGTGACGATATACTATACGATATAGAGAGTAGACTGAGCGAAATTATCAAAGAGAGAATGGACCTTAGAAATATTGTCTCCGTATCAGACGTCAGAGAAGCCATCAATCAAATGGGACGACCTGAGGATTTCGAAACAGAGGAAGAAGAGTCTAGCTTCAGAAAGCATAGAGCTTCTAGAAATGAGCAACGTTCTCACGGAAAAAGTTACAGAACCGGAAAAAGATTGATGAGAGATCCTGATAATAAGAGAATTGCCGGAGTATGCAGTGGTTTATCCCTATACTTTGGAATAGGCAAACCAATTCTCGTAAGAATACTCTTTGTTCTACTGTTCTTGGTCGGTCTTTCACCTTTGGTTTATGTGATCCTTTGGGCATTAATGCCCATGCCTAAAACGGCTGCGGATCGATTAGCTATGAAGGGAGAAGACATCAATTATGACTCCATTGCCAAGGAAGTTCAAGACGAATTTCACGATCTCAAAGAAAGACTGAGCAATCTGGGTAGATAAAATTAAATTCACTGTTACATGCAACTTTTAGGCGTCGGGGGGCGTTAGTCCTTTCGACGTTTGAGTTGCATAACTTTTGTAAGTCTAAACACAGAAATAATTATGTTAATCATTATTCTTTTGACCATTATAGCGCGAATACGCAGACTGCTTAGAAAGTAGACCTGCTTTGCTATATTTGTCAAAAAGATAAGTGAAACATTCCTTATTACTTACTGCTCTCTACGCCTTCATTTATTGTCTCGCCCTTTGTTTATCCTCGCAGTTGAGTTTTGACATCGGCCTGATGACGCCCCTTACTGCTCAAACCTTAATTCTACTGATAGGTGCCAGTATATTGAGCCCGATCGCTACATCGTTAGGAATTCTACTCTATTTTACCTTTGGTATAATCGGGCTACCTGTTTTTGCCGACGCCTCCTCGGGTTGGTCAAGTTTTTCCGGCACCAGCCTCGGCTATTTTATTGGATTTCTTGTTTCGGGATATTGGGTTTCTCGTCTACTTGATTCTTCAAGCTTTCCAAAAAAGTATTTGCCTCTTTTCACTGTTCATTTCGCCGCACATTTGATCATATTATTTTTAGGATTCTTGTTCTTACATCGGTTTCTGAATACTTCGGATTCCTTTCAACATGGAGCAAAATACTTTATCGTTCCAGCTATGATTAAGTCTGTACTGAGCGCTCTTTTGGTTTTGGGCTTTTTTTGGTATAAAAAATCAAATTCTTCTCCTCTATCCTAGCTCTGTGGCACACTTGAATGCCTTCTTTTTAATATCTTTGGACTTTGGTAAAACTACTTGTTAGAATGAGCGACTTTTATCCTTTGAGAATAAAAGAAATTAATCGAGAAACAGCGAATGCGGTAAGCTTGAAATTCGAAATACCTGATCATCTGGAAGATGTATTTCAATACCTTCCGGGTCAGTATCTTACTTTAAGAGCAGACATTAATGGTGAGGATATTCGACGTTGTTATTCTCTTTGCTCAGCTCCTTACGAAAAGGATTGGGCCGTGGCGATAAAACGTGTACCGGAGGGTCGGTTTTCTACATTTGCCGTTGAGTCTTTAAGAGAAGGAGACGAAGTACAAGTCATGCCACCCCTAGGAAATTTCGTAGCTAAAATAGACGAAAATAACAGTAAAACTTATGTTGCTTTTGCGGCGGGAAGTGGTATTACACCAGTTATGTCTATTATGAAATCGGTTCTACAGTCTGAGCCAGGCAGTAACTTTATTTTGTTCTACGGAAATAGAAATACAGGATCCATCATTTTCAAGGAAGAAATAGATCAATTGAAGAACGTCTACATGGAAAGACTGAGCGTCTATCATGTCTTGAGTAGAGAAAGAATAGATGGAGATTTATTCAATGGTCGCCTGAATCCGGAAAAGTGTTCTGATATCCTAAAATTCATCCCGCAAATCAACGAAGCGGATGAGTATTTTTTCTGTGGTCCGGGTAATATGGTATCCGAACTGAAGAATTTTTTCGCCGAGCAAGGAAAACCTTCAACCATGTTGCATGCTGAGCTGTTTACTTCACCAGACGAGGAGCTCAAGGAAAAGCTTCAGCAACTGAAGAATAGTGATGATCGAATGAGCGGTGAAAGCAGAATAAGTATTAAATTGGACAATCATGAATACCATTTCAATCTGGAATTCGATACCAATAATATTCTGGATGCAGCTACAGAGGCTGGAATAGACCTTCCATTTTCTTGTAAAGGAGGGGTTTGTTGCACATGTAGAGCACAAGTAGTGGAAGGAGATGTTAACATGATGGTCAACTATGCTTTAGAACCCGAAGAAGTGGAAGAGGGTTTTGTATTGACCTGCCAAAGTTATCCTAAGTCCACTGAAGTGAAATTGGACTTTGATGCCTGATCGTCTGCGCTTTCCACGGAAAGTAATAAAGTAGAATTTTTTTGGAATCTAAATTACTGCTGAATTATTGGGATGATCAAAATTATTAAACAAGTGAAACATTAGTACTCATGGAAGAAAGAGATTTGATAAAAAGATTTGAGGATAAGCTTGAGGCGGAGCAAAAAATTGAAGCTAAAGATTGGATGCCCAACAATTATAGAAAGACGCTGATCCGGCAAATCTCTCAACATGCCCACTCTGAGATCGTTGGCATGCTCCCGGAAGGTAACTGGATTACCAGAGCACCGAACTTGAGGAGAAAAGCTGCATTGCTAGCCAAGGTTCAAGATGAAGCAGGACACGGTTTGTATCTGTATTCGGCAGCGGAGACGCTTGGTGCAAGAAGAATAGATCTTTTGGATGACTTACATGAGGGAAAAGCGAAATACAGCAGCATTTTCAATTATCCTACCCTATCCTGGGCTGATATAGGAGCTGTTGGATGGCTTGTGGATGGAGCAGCGATTATGAACCAGGTAATGTTGTGTAGAACAAGTTATGGTCCTTATGCCCGGGCCATGGTAAAAATATGCAAGGAGGAGAGTTTTCATCAGAGACAAGGATATGAGATTATGATTACCCTTGCTCAGGGAACAAAAATCCAAAAAGAGATGGCCCAAGATGCGCTGGATAGATGGTGGTGGCCCTCTCTGATGATGTTCGGACCAAGTGATGCGGCTTCGACGCATACCGAACAGAGCATGAAATGGAAAATTAAGCGTAAAACCAATGATGAATTGAGACAGCAATTTGTCGATATAACGGTTCCTCAAGCAGAATTCCTTGATCTTAAAATTCCGGATCCTGATTTGAAATGGAATGCTGAAAGACAGCATTACGATTTCGGGGAAATTAATTGGGATGAGTTTTGGCAAGTGGTCAAAGGCAATGGCATCTGCAACAAGGACAGGGTTGCCAACCGCAAATCAGCCCATGAAAATGGTCTCTGGGTAAGAGAAGCAGCCAATGCATTCGAAGCCAAGCGAAAACAAACTAAGAAATCTCAAGTAGCTTAACAATAAAATTTAGATCAAATGACCGATTGGCCCTTATGGGAAGTATTTATTAGAAGTAAAAGTGGCTTGCATCATAAGCATGTTGGAAGCCTACACGCAGCAGATCATGAAATGGCTTTAAAGAATGCCAGAGATGTCTATACCAGGCGCAATGAAGGTGTAAGCATTTGGGTAGTGGAATCAGCCAACATTCATGTTTCTGATCCCGAAGATAGCGATGCGCTATTCGAACCTGCCAAGGATAAGATATACAGACATCCTACTTTCTATGATATTCCTGATGAAGTAAAACATATTTGATGAAAGCCCAATTAAGTCAATATTGTATCCAACTGGGTGATGACGCCCTAATTCTAAGTCACCGGCTAGGTGAATGGTGTGGACATGGCCCGGTTTTAGAACAAGATATCGCCTTGACCAATATCGCCCTGGATCTATTGGGGCAAACCAGATTACTTTTTCAATACGCGGGAGAACTGGAAGGAAAAGAGAGGTCTGAGGATGATATCGCTTACCTGAGATACGAAAGAGAGTATACCAATTGCCTTCTCGTAGAGCAGGAGAATGGGGATTTTGGTTTTACCGTCATGCGTCAGTTTTTATTCGACCAGTATCATCATATGTTGTTTGAATGCTTGATAGAAAGTTCGGATTCTCGCCTTGCTTCTATAGCAGCTAAATCTCTGAAGGAAGTGCGATACCATCTGTCATTTTCGACGGACTGGCTTTACCGCCTTGCTGGGGGAACCGATTTTAGCCATAAAAAAATGCAACATGCACTCGACACATTATACACTTACTGTGGTGAGTTGGTCGAAAGCAATCCGGCTGAACAAGCATTAATCAACGCCGGTATCATTGATATTCCGTCGAATTTTAAGGAAAACTATTTCAAGAAAATTCACTATCACCTGGAAAAGTATGGGCTGATAGTCCCCAAAGAGATGCCGATGCAGACAGGCGGACGTAAGGGTTTACATACCGAACAATTGGGTTTTATTTTGGCTGATCTTCAGTATATGCAAAGAGCATATCCCGGAATGAATTGGTAATTTCCACACGATCATGAATGATAGAATTGATCATATTCGGACGGTATTACAAAAAGTAAAAGATCCTGAGATCCCAGTTTTAAGCATTCATGATTTAGGCATATTAAGGGACGTCCGTTTTGAAGGTGAAACCTGTGTTGTTTATATCACGCCAAGTTATGTGGGATGCCCTGCGATGAAAATGATCGAACTTTATATCAAGTTATGCCTTGAAGAAGAAGGCATTGATAATTTTCGAATAGAAACTGTTCTTACTCCCGCATGGACAACAGACTGGATTTCTGAAGAAGGAAAAAAGAAACTAAAGGAATACGGTATTGCTCCTCCGGTTGCTTCCAGAATGTCGAGCCTGATGAATGACAGTGGAGGCATACAATGTCCGAGATGCGACTCGGAAGATACTAAACAAATTAGCTTCTATGGATCTACAGCATGCAAAGCTCAATATCAGTGCAATTCATGCCTCGAACCATTTGAATATTTTAAATGTCACTAAATACTGAACAATGAACCATATCGAATTTACCCAAGAAGATCAATTGGCCATCATCCGACTAAACAGACCGGACAAATACAACAGTTTTATTCGACCCATGGCATTGAAGCTCATTGAGACACTGAAAGAGTGTCGGGACAATAGTGAGATCAGAGCCATCTATTTGACGGGTATTGGAAAAGCGTTCTGTGCAGGTCAGGATTTGCAGGAGGCCATAGACCAGGAGGGCCCGGAGATTAGTTCCATTGTTTCAGAACATTACAACCCGATCATAACATTGTTGAGAACCATAGAAAAACCAATTGTGGTCGCAGTGAATGGCGTTGCGGCAGGAGCTGGAGCCAATATTGCTTTGGCAGGAGATGTTGTTGTTGCACACGAAAAAGCCAGCTTTATTCAAGCTTTCAGTAAAATAGGATTAATACCGGACAGTGCTGGAACTTGGACCCTACCTAGACTAATTGGAATGCAAAGAGCTAGCGCACTGATGATGTTAGGTGATAAAATCAGCGCGCAAGAAGCGGAAAGGATGGGAATGATATACAAGCATTTTCCTGAAGAGAGTTTCGTAGAAGAAAGTATGGCGCTAGCACATCGATTGGCTAAAATGCCAACGTTTGGATTGGGATTGACCAAGAGAGCGCTGAACCAAAGTTTCGAAAACAGTCTGGAAAAACAACTGGGTATTGAAGAAGTTCTTCAAACCAGCGCCTCCAACACTGAAGATTATAAAGAAGGGGTCAACGCTTTTTTGGAGAAAAGAAAGCCAGAGTTCATGGGAAAGTAATAGGTTCTATTTTTAACTTCTCCTCAAATTAATCGCTTTGCAATCAAAAGTTTTAATAATTATTTCTTTTATACTAAGTTTTATTTTTATTACGTCTTGCCAACAGAATAAAGATTCAGATCTTAGTGAGACCGAAATTTGGAAACTTGGCTGGAGAATGATTGAAAGTACGATGAATGGAAATCATGGAAAAGCTGAAATGCAATTTGATTCTCTTTTAAATTTTTCCGAGGAAATAGAGCGAAAATTCCTAATAACAGGTTTAGAGTCAAAATATCAACTTGAAAAAAAAGATGATATAGCTAAAATCCTTAATACTCTGAACAAAGAAAAACTCGAGGAAATATGTACTGAACAATTTTTGTCCGATTTTAAGCCTTGTTTTGGGTTTTCTGAAGAAAAAGTAGAAAATAAAACTCTTCAGAGTGAATTGATTAAAATGTATATCAATGACCAAGCTGCTAGAGGTAATATCATGGATGATATCATCAATAAATATAATATTGATAGAAGTCAAATCACACAAGATGGAGGAGTAATAGTTGGTCAACAGAACCGAGAAAGACTAA
>CBDDLT010000006.1:0-80959 GCA_965230755.1 Saprospiraceae bacterium
GGAAATGAACTAGCTCAGCAGGAACCCGATGGTTCCTCTTTCCCTGGTGGTGGATTGAGATCTACTTTTGAGGCTAGAGGATATACAGCTTGGGATCCTTCTTCAAATGCCTTCATTATTGAAGTTGGCGATGGAAAGACCTTATGTATCCCTACTATTTTTGTTACGTATTCTGGGGATGCATTGGATTATAAATTGCCTTTGTTGAAGTCTGAGAAGTATTTAGAGACTGCGGCAGTAGCGGTGGCTCAGTTTTTCGACCCAGAAGTAAAGCAAGTGAGTGTAACACTAGGATGGGAGCAGGAATACTTCTTGGTGGATGAGTCATATTTTCTAGCTCGACCTGACTTAATCATGTGTGGTCGAACCTTAATTGGCAAACACACTGTTAAGGGACAACAGTTGGATGATCATTATTTTGGTTCTATACCAGAGAGGATCTATCAGTATATGATGGATTTGGAGAAGGAATGTTGGAAGCTTGGTATTCCTGTTAGAACCAGACATAATGAGGTAGGACCTGGGCAATACGAATTGGCACCTATGTTCGAGCATGTGAATATTGCGGTTGATCACAATCAGCTGTTAATGGACATGATGGAGCGAATTGCTAAGAGGCATCGATTAAGAGTATTGCTTCATGAAAAACCATTCGAAGGGGTTAATGGATCGGGTAAGCACAACAACTGGTCTATCTCGACCAATACTGGAAAGAACTTACTAAAACCGGGTTTGAATCCTGGTAGAAATCTTCGGTTTTTGACGTTTTTCGTCAACACGATTGCGGCGATCAATGAATTCTCAGATATATTAAGAGCCAGTGTGGCTTCTGCGACCAATGACCATCGTCTTGGAGCAAATGAGGCACCACCTGCAATAATTTCTGTATTCATAGGAAGTGCCTTGACCGATGTCTTGAATAAAATTGCTTCCGGAGAGAATACAGTAGAAAGCATACAAGAAGTGCTCAATTTGTTGGAAAATATCCCTGATTTAGAACAGGACAATACAGATAGAAATAGAACTTCGCCTTTTGCATTTACCGGTAATAAGTTCGAATTTAGAATGCCGGGATCCAATGTGAATTGCTCTTCACCTATGATGGCCTTGAATACCATGATGGGCTGGCAGTTGAGAAAGTTCCTCAACGATGTTCAGTTCAAAATAGATCAGGGAACTGATCAGCAAATGGCTATTTATACCACTTTGCATCAGTACATTATCGAATCGACCAATATTCGATTTGAAGGAGATAATTATAGCAATGATTGGGTAAAGGAAGCGAAGAAGAGAGGCTTGAGCAATAATCAAAATACACCTCAGGCGCTTAAGGCTTTGGTTTCAGATGAAGGCTTAGAATTATTTACTGGTAGTGGAGTGTTTTCTGAAAGAGAACTCCGAGCTCACTACGAGGTGATGCAGGAAAATTACATCCTGAAAAGAGAAATCGAATCGAAGACCTTAGAGGAAATGTGCCTTACTATGATTATTCCTGCGGCTATTGCATATCAAACCAATCTGGGAGAAAATGTCTTGGCATTGAAGGGCTTAGGCTTGAAGAGAAAAGAATTTGATGTACAAATGGAGCTTATCAATAGAATTCAAAATGCAATATCCAAGATCTCGGATCTCGGAAAGAAGATGTCTGCAGCTAGGGAGAAAGCATTTTCGAAGCATGGCGATGCATTCAAGACAGCCAATATTTTTGCTGTAGAAGTTCTTCCTTTAATGAATGAGATTAGAACTCACGTGGATGAATTAGAAGTTCTGGTTGATGATGAGTATTGGAAAGTTCCTAAGTACAGAGAAATGATGTTCATCAAATAGATAATTTAGATACTTTAAGAATTCTGTCTTTTCCCGATAAATCTTGGATGATGGCTGATGTCAATCCCAATTCCTGACTAAAATTTTGGATGGCCTTGGACCTGAATTCATTGAGTTCGAAGTAGGCAACACCATTGTCGTTCATCAGTTGATCCCAATTGCTGAGAATTGTGCGATAAAATATCAGAGGGTCCTTGTGAAATAGAGCTAAGTCAGGTTCGAAACGAATAACGGAATCCCCCATCAGGTGTTTTTCGACTTCGGAAATATAAGGTGGGTTGGACACCAATACGTCAAATTTGCCATCAAAGACTTCATAATTCTCGGAAAGTATATCGTGACGTATCCATTTTACTTCTAGGTCGTTTTTTTGAGCATTGTATTGTGCCACTTCCAACGCTTGTGGACTAATGTCGGTACCAACTATATTCCAATATGACCTTCTTTTAGACAAACTCAAAGCAATACATCCACTACCCGTGGCAATATCTATCACACTTAATTTGTCGTCTTGATGTTCTTGAAGAATCAAATGAACCAGCTCCTCTGTTTCAGGCCTAGGTATTAATACGGAATCGTTGACATAAAGCTCCAGTTCATAAAACCAGGCAGACTCTAACAAATACTGAATGGGATAATCATCAAGTAAAAGCTTCAAGTCTTTAATAATTTGCTCCTCATCCTTTTCATCGAATAGCAGCTTTTTCTTTTCAAAATACAATTTGAAAATATTATTCGACTCTCGGCTTCCAAACTTGTCTGTAAGCTTATTTTTAAATAGCGTTGGTAGGTCTACCACAGCAAGCTATATTTCATTGAGCCTCTAGTCTCTAATAAAAGGATAGTCCTGTTGCACATAGTTGTCCGTATACAAATCAGCAGGATCGGGAAATGGACTATTTTCTGCAAATTCAACCGCGCTGTTCACTTTAGCCTTCACTTTATCTTTGATCTTATTGATCTCATCTTCACTGGCTATCTTATTATCCAAAATAGTCTGCTCCGTTATTTTGATAGGATCCTGAGCCTTATAATCATTGAGCTCTTCTTTAGTTCTATATTTAGCAGGATCAGAAACTGAATGTCCCTTGTATCGATAAGTTTTCATCTCAAGGAAATAAGGACCTTTACCTGATCTGATATGCTTAGCTGCCTCTAGTAACGCTTCGTGAACATCTTCCGGTTTCATCGCATTGACCGATTTAGAAGGCATGTCGAATGCCAGACCAATTTTGTACAGGTCCTGAACATTGCTTGTTCTTTCTACCGAAGTACCCATGGCATAACCGTTGTTTTCTACAATATAAAGGACTGGTAATTTCCAAGTCATGGCCATGTTAAATGACTCGTATAAAGCGCCTTGTCTAGCGGCTCCATCTCCAAACATGGTCACACATAGATTTTTGGTTCCGCGATATTGCTCAGCCAGCGCGATGCCGGTTCCAATAGGTATTTGTGCTCCTACAATCCCGTTGCCACCAAAATAATTATGCTCTTTCGAGAAAAAATGCATGGATCCGCCTTTTCCCTTGACGCATCCTGTAGCTTTTCCGTACAATTCTGCCATGCAAGATTCCGGAGAGAGACCTCGCGCGATCGCAATTCCATGTTGTCGATAAGCGGTAACCACCGGATCTTCTGGTTTTATGGCGGTCATCATTCCCGCAGCAATGGCTTCCTGTCCTATATAAACATGACAAAAACCACGAACCTTATTTTGACCGTAGGCCATCAAAGTTCTCTCCTCAAATCTCCTGATCAACAACATGTTTTCGTACCAGGTCAGATAGGTCTTTTTAGAATACTTTGTCTTTTGTTTTGTTTTTGTATTACTTGCAGTAGCCATAAACTTATACCATTTTTTCTGTTAAATGCCGCTTGGCGCTATTACTATAATGTCGATAAAAGACAATTGTTGTCGACTTTATAAACACGCATCGGTATTAAATTTTAATTTTATCGGTGCTCATGGCAAATATAGATAATTTAAGACAATCACTTGCTCAATTATTTGATTCGTGAAGACATGTGTTCATACACTGAAACTGC
This sequence comes from Saprospiraceae bacterium, assembly GCA_965230755.1. Classification (GTDB taxonomy): domain Bacteria; phylum Bacteroidota; class Bacteroidia; order Chitinophagales; family Saprospiraceae; genus DATFJT01. The sequence continues at coordinate 3,877 of CBDDLT010000006.1, forward strand.
AGAATTTCAAGAATTATGAAAGTGCCAGATTCGAACTGAATCCTGGCTTTAACCTTATTTGGGGAAAAAACGGGATGGGCAAGACGAATGCCCTTGATGCTATCTTCTATTTATCTAATCTAAAAAGCAACTCCGTAAGTAGAGATATTGAATTGGTTCGCCAAGGGGCTGATTTTTTCAGAGTGGAGGCCTCAGTGGAGATGGGAGAGAATACTCATTCTATACAAATTGGACTGGATAAACATAGAAAGTTGACCAGCATGGATGATGAAAAAATAGAAAAGCGCTTAGACTGGATCGGAAGGATTCCGGTTTGGATGATATCTCCGGAGGACGATGAAATTGTGAAGGAGGGAAGTGCTGTTCGAAGAAAAATGATGAATCACCTACTGGGTGTTTTAGATAGATCATATCTTGAAGATCTAATTGCTTATAACCGGTTGTTGAAGCAAAGAAATACTTACTTAAAGACAACTGCCCCTCGAGGGGTTGATCGTCATTTTTTGATGACCTATTCTGAGCAGATGAATGATTTTGCACTTAGAGTAGCAGCGAAAAGAAAAAAGGTGTCCGAAGAGATTTTACCACATTTCGATGAGACCTATAAAGCGATTTCTAAAACCGAAGAGAAGGCCGAATTATTCTATTCTTCTTCCTTAAAAGACAACAATCTGGTCGATCTGCATCAAGCGAACATAGATAAGGATATTGTACTTAAAAGGACCTGTCTTGGGCCTCATAGAGATGACTGGGTATTTAATCTAGCTGGGAAAAGACTAAAATATTTTGGCTCCCAAGGCCAGAAGAAAACCTTTATCCTTAGCGTTAAGTTATCCTTAATTCAACTCTATTACGAAAGGACTAAAAAAAGACCAATTCTTTTATTGGATGATGTCTTCGATAAGATAGATGTCTACAGAGCACAAGGTTTGATTGAGTGGTTGAGTAACTCATGCATACATCAAATAATCATTACGGATACAGAACGAGAAAGATCAGGTCTTATCTTTGATAGAATGAAGTTGGAATACAAACATTATCAAGTAGAAAATGGTAGTTTAGTGTATGAATGATAAAGGAAATACCAGAACTTTAGCTGATGTGGTACGCAACTTATTGCATTCACCCAAAGTGAAAAAGAAATACTTTCAGGCCAAAATCAAAATGGTACTGGAATCTTCTTTTAAAGGATATTATAAAGAGTATTTTCAAAGCATCACATTAAAAAATAATACCTTAATTCTCCGAATTTCTTCGTCTGTCCTTCGAAATGAATTGATGCTAAGGAAGAATGAATTAATGAACAAACTCAATAAAGAATTAGGTGAAAATTATGTCCTCAGAATTGAGATTTATTAGGACAATTTTAGCCTCATAGTTCGTTCAGAATTTAAATTGGCATTCTCTTTCAGTGGGGCGTATTATTTTTGATTTCAGCTTCCCTTGCAGCGTTTCATCCTTTGGGATTTTTAACTACAATTAAAATGACTATATTTAGTGTTAAAATTGACGAAGATGAAAGCATACAGGATTATCCTGATCATATTTATACTTTCTGTTTACCACCAATCTTCTTCTCAACCCTCCACGTGTGGCGCCCCTATTTTTGAAACGACTTGTCAGGCGGCATGTGTAACGTGTGGGGATATTGACGGACTCATGTTGACAACCCTTGAAAATCAAGGAGGGAATCTACCTCCTGGGTTCTGTACGGCCTTTTCTCATACTTCTTCTTGGGTAGGGTTTGTGGCAGGAAGTACTAATTTGGATCTTAACGTAGCGGTAGGAGCATGTACGGGAATTGCAACGGAAATGGGAATTTACGAAGGATGTGATTGTTCCAATTATAACTTGGTTTCCAACTGTAACACCATGATGAATGCCAATACTACCTATGGGTTTAATGCAACAGGACTCGTTGTAGGTCAATATTATTGGCTAGTATTTGACGGTAATGGTGAGTCGGCATGTGATGTAACTTTTAGCGTAATTTCGGGATCTACCGGATCATCGGGATCGCCAACTATAGGTCCTATAACGGGAGATCAAGAGGTTTGTATCAATGATCTAGAAGAGTATTCAATCCCCGAAGTGGGCACTTGTAATTATAATTGGACCCTAGATGGAGGTGGAATTTTCACCACGGGTACCGGTACCAATGTTGTCAATATTCAATGGACTACTTCTGGAGATTGGCAGCTTTGTGCAGAACCTGAAGTTATTTGTGCGGGAAGTTCTGAGGTTTGCATTGATATAAATGTTTCGGATCAATTGACACCTACTGAAGTTGGACCTGAAAAAATTTGCGAAGGAGACCTTTACGTCTATGATGGTGATGGTATGGCATACGGACAGGGTGAGCATGTCATTCAGTTGATTTCATCTAGAGGTTGTGATAGCTTCGTTACTTTGATTGTAGAAGAATTTCCGAACGAAAATGTCGAATTGGAAGAGACGATTTGTGCACCTGATTGTTATCAAGTAGGATCACAAGATTTTTGCGAATCAGGAGATTATGAAGTCATGTTGATGATGGCCAATGAGCCATTTTGTGATAGTACAGTCTCTTTATTGCTCAACGTTTTGTCGGTAGAGACCATGGTAGAAAAAGATGGAGACTTAGGTTGCGATAATGATCTGGTTACGCTAGACGGAGGTTCAAGTCTTATTTCAGGAGATGGTGATATTGAGTATACTTGGAGAGATGAAACAGGGGCAATTGTCGGAACAGATCCTACCCTGGATGTAATGGATGAAGGAACTTATACTTTGACCATTACAATAACTTCATTTGATGGCGATGTAAGTTGCTTTGATGTGGCAGATATTGAGGTTACAGGAAGTTCACAAGTTCCGGAATTAGAATACAACAATACTTTGATTTTATGTGATGGAGATTCTATTAATTTGGATACCCTGAGCATCATTGATTTAAATAATACAGGTGGAGTCATTACTTTTCATTCTGATTCTCCTGCCGACAACACCAATTTATTGAGCAATACAACCGTCGCACCTAATTCTCCAACGACCTATTTTGCTCTGTCTTCTTTAGGTAGTTGCGGAGATGAAATCCCAATACCTATAAATCTGGGTCCTGAAATATACTTTTATGATACAATAAGGATCTGCCAAGGTGATATGGTGGAGCTGAATTTACTCAATATCATTGATAGTAATAATACCGCTGCTACTTATACATTTCACAGTGACGTTCCTACTTCTATGGCGAACTTACTGAGTTCAAGTACAGTTGTTCCTTCGGCCGATACTGTATTTTACGCTCGTGCTGAGTTTGGTCCTTGTACGGACGAAGTCCCTATCCTTATTGAGGTGGCAGAGAGTGTCCCACTTAGTATTGGCGGCCCTTATGTATTGGATTGTAATACTAGTAGTGTTCGTTTGGATCCGGGCTTTCAAAGTGGAGCAGGCTATACGGTCACTTGGACAGATGCACTGGGCGTTGTAATCAACAATCCGGATAGTGTTGCAGTAAGTGTTCAAAACCCTGGATGGTATTATATAGAAAGCTTTGGTTCGAATGTGAGTTGCATTGTGATTGATTCTGTTGAAGTAACTGAAGATTATGCTTTACCCAATCTGACTACTCAGGATACCAGCACGTTTTCGTGCGGAGATGTAATGATAGAATTAGTGGGTAATACGGATTTTGCCTTTCCCGGATTAACATGGTATTGGACGACAACCAGTGGAAGTATAGTTAGTGATCCAAATTCGGATAGGATAGATGTGGATGCTCCGGGAGAGTACTTGTTTATCATTACAAGTAGCGCTAACGGTTGTTCAGATACGGTAGAACAAGTAGTTGTACCAGACCAGAATATCCCATCTTTAAGTACAGACCCAGTAGGAACGATAGATTGTATCAACGATCGAGTAGTATTAAGTGCGAATGGTCAGTCAAGCAATGGATCGAATATCAGCTATCAATGGACGACTATGGATGGTGTGATCATGGGTAATCCCAATGCGCCGACATTGACAGTGATGGATGGAGGGTCGTATCGGATCGAAATAATAGATGATGGAAATGGATGCAGGAATGCTGCTACCTTAACGGTGTTGGTAGATACCATCTCACCAGTGGTGAGTTTTACCTCAGACTTGGAGTTGGATTGTATTCAATCGAGTGCGATGTTATTTCCAATACAAGCTGAAAATAGTGATTTTGATTATCAGTGGAATACGGCAGATGGATCATTACCGATGAACCCAAATCAACACACCATAGAAGTAATGGAAGAGGGAACTTATGTGTTGACGGTCATCAATAGGACGAACGGCTGTAGAAGCAGTGAGTCAATCACGGTGACAGAAGATGTCAACACACCGTTATCGGACATAGTAGTACCTGGGATATTGACTTGTGAGATGCCGAGCATCGTATTGGATGCGAGCAATTCGAGTGATGGTCCGGAAATCGACTATGATTGGAGTAGTACTGATGGTAATTTTATTGATATGAGCGATCGTCAACGCGTGGAGGTGGACGAACCTGGTACTTATCAACTGGTGATAACGAACACGAATAATTTCTGTAGTGATACGGTAGAAGTGGAAGTGATGAGCAATGAGACCTATCCGATCATTTCGATAGCGACACCAGATTCATTGGGATGTGAGAATGCGGAGGTACAGATCGTAGCTCAAGTAAGTAATTCGATGAGCAATACGACGCAGTGGAGTACATTGGATGGAAGCATTGTATCAAGTACAACGGGCAATACGATCACAGTGGATTTGGGAGGCACTTATGTATTCCGGGTTGAAGATTTAGCCAGTGGTTGTATCTCGGAAGATAGCGTGAGGGTAGGAGGAGTAGCGACGGGACCAACGGGATTTGACTTGATGATCGATGAGGGCTTGTGTTTGGGAGAAGAGTCGAGCATCTTCATCAGCAATGTAGTAGGCGGTGAAGCACCGTATAGAGTGGAGTTGAATGGAGTAGGATTGGATTTTGATACGAATGAAGCGGTATTTCCTGGAGACTATGTATTGGTAGTATATGACGAGAATGACTGTATAGTATCGGATACGTTTACGATACGAGGAGGGAGGGAATATCCGGTGAACATCGGTTTAGACTTTACGATCACGGCAGGCGATTATGAATTATTGATCCCACAGTTTGGCTTTGATACGAGTATCATCGAGAGTTTGCAGTGGAGTCCAAGTGAAGCAGTGAGTTGTGATACCTGCATCAGGACGGAGTTTATCTCGACGAGTTCAGTAGAAGTGATCTTGGAAGTATTGACAGAAGATGGTTGCAGGGGCATGGCTGATATCTTCATTACAGTGATACCGAGTAAGGATGTTTATATACCGAATTCATTTTCACCGAATGCGGATAAGTTGAACGACTACTTCACAGTCTTTGCAAGAGATGGACGAGTAAGAGAGGTGAAACACTTGCGGGTATTCAATAGATGGGGTGATATGGTATTCGAGAAGGAGAACTTTCCACCGAATGTAGAGGAACAGGGATGGGATGGTAGGCAGAATGGAGAGGACTTGAATCCAGAGGTATTCATCTTTACGGCGGAGGTGGAGTTTATCAATGGTAGCACACAATTATTTTCAGGAGATATCACATTGTTAAAATAAAACGGTATAAGAGAGAATTCTATGCGAATTGTTTTTACGCTTTTAATCCTTAGCTTTTTTACTTATTCCGGATATACTCAGTGTGATGATCTCGAAGTAGATGCCGGGGAAGACTTTAAGGTTTGCCCTGATGAAAGTATCATTCTTAATGGGAATATTACTGGATCCTACATCTCTTTTACATGGGAGGATCAAAGTAGAGTACTCGAACCTACATTTTTAACTACTGAAGCGACGGGTCCTGGGACTTATAGATTGGTAGTAACTGCTCCGAGTAACACCAACTTGATCGTTAATGGAGATTTCGCAGGTGGAAATACATCATTTACCAGTGAACATGTATATGTTCCACCTGGCACTGTCCTTGGATGGGGACAGTATTCGGTTTCGGATAATCCTATGTTGTTCAATGCTGGTTTTTCAAATTGCAATGATGTCTCCGGAGATGGACAGATGTTAATATCTGATGGAAGTGATGCAGCTGTATTAGATGTTTGGTGTCAAACGGTTGCCGTTATGCCGAATACAGATTATTTCTTCATTTTTCATGGTACCTCAGTATTTCCTGGTGATCCGGCGCCAGCAGTCTTTAATGTCACCTTTAATGGTGTTGTTGAGGGTAATTATCCATTGGCCGGAGGGGCTTGCAATTGGCAAGAGTTTGTAACGAATTGGAATTCTGGTGGTTTGGGTTCCGTAGAGATATGTATTGAGAATAGTAATACGATTCAATTCGGAAACGATTTTGCAATAGATCACATTCAGTTGTACGGAAGTTGTATTGAAGAAGATGAAGTAACGGTAGAGTTAATTGAAATGCCATTGGCTGCAGACGATTTAGCCGAGCTTCCTTGTCCAGGTCAATTGCTTGATTTGATTCTTACCGATTATCCTACCGTAGGTCCTTATACGGTTAACTGGACTACATTTGACGGGAATATAGTGTCGACATTGACTGACGCACCGTATACGGCAACGGTAAATGCACCAGGTACTTATACGGTAGAATTAGTATATGATGATGGTATAAAACAGTGCATAGAAGTTCTTGATATCGAAGTAGAGGAAGGTGATGTGATGTTAGAGGCTTTTCCAGAGGAAGAGACTTCCTTGGCGTGTTTGCAGGATGGAAAATTAATCGCTCAGGATGCTAATCCCGACAACGAATACACTTGGTATAGCGATCCCGGCCTCATAACAAGTAATCCCGATACCACCTTTGTATTTGTCGCTCAAGAGGGTACTTACTTTCTGATAGAGATTGATCCGGATTCGGGTTGCAGAGATACGACTGAGATAGAGGTATTTGCTGATTTGGATTTTCCAGAAGCTGTGATTGGTGGCACTGATACGATCAATTGCCTGAATTCGGGTAGTTTTTATTTAGATGGTTCGGGAAGTCGAATTGGAACTGATGACGACTTGATTTGGAGTACCACCGATGGTGAAATTTTAGGTTCGAATGATAGCATCGCAGTTCGAATAGGCAGTACCGGAATCTATGAATTAATAGTCTATGATACCATAACAGGTTGTTCCGATACCAGTCAAATAGAAATCTTCGAAGAGATCAGCGATCCTGAAGTGATGTTCCCAGACGAATTGGAGTTGGATTGTAACACGGGAAGTCTTCAGGTATTCGATTTATTAGGTTCGACCGATACCTTGAGCTATGTATGGGAGTTTGGGGGTGCGGCATTTAGTCAAGACACTTTTGATGTTACTGGGGAAGGGGAATTAATAGTTAGGTCTCGAGATGATGAGAACGGTTGTGAAGTGACCGATACGATAAATATTATTCTTTCTGATGATGTGCCGGTGATCGATTGGCCAATTCTTGAGGAGATCAATTGTGATAGGGGAGTAGTGGAAATTTCCAGCGGATTGATGGCTGGTGATAGTCTGGAATTGACTTGGTCGACAGGAACAGGGGGAATTATAGGGTCGAATGATGGGGAGATGATCCAAGTCAATGAATCGGGATGGTATATTTTAACTGTGGTAAACAACAACAACGGTTGTAGCAATACTGATTCAATAGAAGTACTGGATGACTTTTCTTTACCCAATCTAAATACCCAGGATACCAGCACATTTTCATGTGGAGATGTGACGATAGAATTAGTGGGTAATACGGATTTTACTTTTCCCGGATTAACATGGTATTGGACGACAACCAGTGGAAGTATAGTTAGTGATCCAAATTCGGATAGAATAGATGTGGATGCTCCGGGAGAGTACTTTTTCATCATTACGAGTAGCACCAACGGCTGTTCAGATACCGTTGAACAAGTAGTTGTACCGGACCAGAATATCCCTTCCTTAAGTACAGATCCCGTAGGCAAAATAGATTGTATCAACGATCGAGTAGTATTAAGTGCGAATGGCCAGTCAAGCAATGGATCGAATATCAGCTATCAATGGACAACAATGGATGGTGTAATCATGGGTAATCCCAATGCACCCACATTGACAGTGATGGATGGAGGGTCGTATCGGATCGAAATAATAGATGATGGAAATGGATGCAGGAATGCAGCGACCTTAACGGTAGTAGTAGATACCATCTCACCCGTGGTGAGTTTTACCTCAGACTTGGAGTTGGATTGTATTCAATCGAGTGCGATGTTATTTCCAATACAAGCTGAAAATAGTGATTTTGACTATCAGTGGAATACGGCAGATGGATCGTTGCCAATGAATCCCAATCAACACACCATAGAAGTAATGGATGAAGGGACTTATGTGTTGACGGTCATCAATAGGACGAACGGTTGTAGAAACAGTGAGTCGATCACCGTGACAGAAGACGTCAACACACCGTTATCGGACATAGTAGCACCGGGGATATTGACTTGTGAGATGCCGAGCATAGTATTGGATGCGAGCAATTCGAGTGATGGTCCGGAGATCGACTATGATTGGACTAGTGTTGATGGTAATTTTATTGATATGAGCGATCGTCAACGCGTGGAAGTTGACGAACCCGGTACTTACCAACTGGTGATAACGAACACGAATAATTTCTGTAGCGATACGGTAGAAGTGGAAGTGATGAGCAATGAGACCTATCCGATCATTTCGATATCGACACCGGATTCATTGGGATGTGAGAATGCAGAAGTACAGATCGTAGCACAAGTCAGTAATTCGATGAGCAATACTACTCAGTGGAGCACATCGGACGGAAGAATTGTATCAAGTACAACGGGCAATACGATTACAGTAGACTTGGGGGGTACTTATGTATTCCGGGTTGAAGATTTAGCCAGCGGTTGTATTACTGAAGATAGTGTGAGAGTAGGCGGAGTAGCAACGGGTCCAACGGGATTTGACTTGATGATTGATGAAGGCTTGTGTTTGGGAGAAGAGTCAAGCATCTTCATCAGCAATGTAGTAGGCGGTGAAGCACCGTATAGAGTAGAGTTGAATGGAGTAGGATTGGACTTTGATACGAATGAAGCGGTATTTCCCGGAGACTATGTATTGGTAGTATATGACGAGAATGACTGTATAGTATCCGATACGTTTACGATTCGAGGCGGGAGGGAATATCCGGTTAATATCGGTTTAGACTTTACGATCACGGCAGGGGATTATGAATTATTGATTCCACAGTTTGGCTTTGATACGAGCATCATAGAGAGTTTGCAGTGGAGCCCAAGTGAGGCAGTGAGTTGTGATACCTGTATCAGGACGGAATTTATCTCGACGAGTTCAGTCGAATTGATACTAGAAGTATTGACAGAAGATGGCTGTAGGGGCATGGCTGATATCTTCATAACGGTGATACCGAGCAAGGATGTCTATATCCCGAATTCATTTTCACCGAATGCAGATAAGTTGAACGACTACTTCACGGTCTTTGCGAGAGAGGGAAGAGTTAGAGAAGTGAAACACTTGCGGGTATTCAATAGATGGGGTGATATGGTATTCGAGAAGGAGAACTTTCCACCGAATGTAGAAGAACAGGGATGGGATGGCAGACAAAATGGAGAGGACTTAAATTCTGAGGTATTCATCTTTACAGCAGAGGTAGAGTTCATCAATGGTAGCACACAATTATTTTCAGGAGATATCACATTGTTAAAATAAAACGGTATAAGAGAATTCTATGCGAGTAATTTTCACACTTCTACTATCAAGCCTACTAACATTTTCAGGATTTGCGCAGTGTGATGACCTCGAGGTTGATGCAGGTCAAGATTTTAAGGTATGCCCGGATGAAGACATAACGCTACAAGGAGATATCACGGGCAATTATACATCCTTCAGATGGGAACCTTCAGGTAGAGTGCTGAATCCTTTTGAGCTTTTCACAACAGCCGTGGGTCCTGGTACATATAGACTTATAGTGAACACTCCCGATGACATGAATCTTATTGTCAACGGTGATTTTGCTGGAGGTAATGCTTCATTCACCAGTGATTATACCTATGTACCTCCTGGCCCTTATCCTGGTTATGGATATTATACCGTAGGAAACAACCCAACCGTAATGAATGGTGGATGGGATGATTGTGCTGATGTAACGGGAGAGGATCAGATGATGATTGTAGATGGTAGCGATGTGGCTGGCTTGGATGTATGGTGTCAAACTGTGGCTGTAAATCCCAATACGGACTACATTTTTATATTCCATGCAAGTTCTTCTTATCCCGATCCATCTCCACCGGTTCTAAGAGTAGAATTCAATGGTGTTCCGGTAGCTTCTTATAATGTATCTGGTTCTAGTTGTTCATGGGAAGAATTCATAACCAATTGGAATTCTGGAGGATTGACTTCTGTTGAAATATGTATAGAAAATACCAACACTGCTCGAGGTGGAAATGACTTTGTTCTTGATAATATTCAGTTTTACGGCAGTTGTGTCGAAGAAGATGAAGTTACTGTCGAAGTGGTAGAAATGCCATTGGATGCAGATGATTTGGTAGAGCTCCCTTGTCCTGGTCAGTTGCTGGATTTGCTGTTAACCGACTATCCCTCTTTTGGACCATACATGGTAAACTGGACAACTTTTGATGGGAATATAGTCTCTACCTTGACTGCCGCACCTTATACTGCCACAGTAGATGCTCCCGGAACCTATACGGTTGAATTGGTGTATAATGATGGAGCAACACAATGCATCAAATCATTAGATATTGAAGTAGAAGAGGGCGATGTAATGTTGGAAGCTTTTCCTGAAGAGGAAACCCCGCTAGCATGCCTTCAAGATGGAAAACTGATTGCGCAAGATGCGAATCCCGACAACGAATACACTTGGTATAGTTATCCCGGTCTTATAACGAGTAATCCCGATACGACTTTCGTGTTTGTATCTCAAGAGGGAACCTATTATTTGATTGAGATTGATCCCGACTCTGGGTGTAGAGATACCACTGAGATTGAGGTTCTGGCTGACGCTGATTTTCCAGAAGCTAGAATCACGGCTATGGATACCATGAATTGCTTGAATTCGGATAGATTTTATTTGGATGGCTCGGGAAGTCGAATTGGAGCTGATGACGACTTGATTTGGAGTACCACGGATGGTGAAATATTGGGTTCGAATGATAGTATTGCAGTCCGAATAGGCAGTACCGGAATCTATGAATTAGTGGTCTATGATACCATAACAGGTTGTTCCGATACCAGTCAAATAGAAATCTTTGAAGAGATTAGCGATCCTGAAGTGATGTTCCCAGACGAATTGGATCTAGATTGTTCTACCGGAAGTCTCCAAGTATTTGATTTATTGGGTTCGACGGATACCTTAAACTACGTTTGGGAGTTTGGTGGTGCAACATTTAATCAAGATACTTTTGATGTGACTGCGGAAGGAGAGTTAATTGTTAGGTCTCGAGATGATAAAAACGGTTGTGAAGTGATAGATACGATTACCGTGATTCTATCGGATGATGTGCCCGTGATCAATTGGATGGTCCCGGATACTATCAATTGTAACCAAGGTATGGTGGAAATTTTCAGTGGCTTGATGGCCGGTGATAGCTTAGAATTAACTTGGTCCTCCAACACTGGAGGCATCATCGGTTCAAACGATGGGGAGATGATTGAAGTCAATGAATCAGGGTGGTATGTTTTGACAGTTTTAAACAATAATAATGGTTGTAGTAGAACGGATTCTATTGAAGTGATAAGAGATTTTGACCTCCCTAATATAAGTACTCAGGATACCAGTACGTTTTCATGTGGAGATGTGACAATAGAATTGGTAGGAGTTACAGACTTTAGTTATCCCGGATTAACCTGGTATTGGACGACCACAAATGGAAGCATCGTAAGCGACCCAAACTCAGATCGGATACTAGTGGATGCCCCGGGAGAATATATTTTCATTATTTCGAATAGCAGGAATGGGTGTGCGGAAGGCGTTACTCATGTTGTAGTTCCGGACCAGAATATCCCTTCCTTAAGTACAGATCCCGTCGGAACGATAGATTGTATCAACGATCGCGTGGTATTAAGTGCGAATGGCCAATCGAGCAATGGATCAAATATCAGCTATCAATGGACGACTATGGATGGTGTAATCATGGGTAATCCCAATGCACCGACATTGACAGTGATGGATGGCGGTTCTTATCGGATCGAAATAATAGATGACGGTAATGGATGCAGGAATGCTGCGACCCTAACGGTGTTGGTAGATACCATCTCACCAGTGGTGAGTTTTACTTCAGACTTGGAGTTGGATTGTATTCAATCTAGTGCGATGTTATTTCCAATACAAGCCGAGAATAGTGATTTTGACTATCAGTGGAATACGGCGGATGGATCGTTGCCAATGAATCCCAATCAACACACCATAGAAGTAATGGATGAAGGGACTTATGTGTTGACGGTCATCAATAGGACGAACGGTTGTAGAAGCAGTGAGTCAATCACAGTGACAGAAGATGTCAATACACCAGTATCAGACATAGTAGCACCAGGGATATTGACTTGCGAGATGCCGAGCATAGTATTGGATGCGAGCAATTCGAGTGATGGTCCGGAGATCGACTATGATTGGAGTAGTGTTGATGGTAATTTTATTGATATGAGCGATCGTCAACGCGTGGAGGTGGACGAACCTGGTACTTACCAACTGGTGATAACGAACACGAATAATTTCTGTAGCGATACGGTAGAAGTGGAAGTGATGAGCAATGAGACCTATCCGATTATTTCGATAGCGACACCGGATTCATTGGGATGTGAGAATGCAGAAGTACAGATAATAGCTCAAGTAAGTAATTCGATGAGCAATACGACACAGTGGAGCACATCGGATGGAAGAATTTTATCAAGTACAACGGGCAATACGATCACAGTGGATTTGGGAGGCACTTATGTATTCCGGGTTGAAGATTTAGCCAGTGGTTGTATTACGGAAGATAGTGTGAGGGTAGGCGGAGTAGCGACGGGACCAACAGGATTTGACTTGATGATCGATGAGGGCTTGTGTTTAGGAGAAGAGTCGAGCATCTTCATCAGCAATGTAATAGGCGGTGAAGCGCCGTATAGAGTCGAATTAAATGGAGTAGGATTGGACTTTGATAAAAATGAGGCAGTATTTCCAGGAGATTATGTATTGGTGGTGTATGACGAGAATGACTGTATAGTATCCGATACGTTTACGATACGAGGAGGGAGGGAATATCCGGTGAATATCGGTTTAGACTTTACGATTACGGCAGGCGATTATGAATTATTGATCCCACAGTTTGGCTTTGATACGAGCATCATCGAGAATCTAAAGTGGAGTCCAAGTGAGGCAGTGAGTTGTGATACATGTATCAGGACAGAATTTATCTCGACGAGTTCAGTCGAATTGATACTGGAAGTATTGACAGAAGATGGCTGTAGGGGCATGGCTGATATTTTCATAACGGTGATACCGAGCAAGGATGTCTATATCCCGAATTCATTTTCACCGAATGCAGATAAGTTGAACGACTACTTCACGGTCTTTGCAAGAGATGGGAGAGTTAGAGAAGTGAAACACTTGCGGGTATTCAATAGATGGGGTGATATGGTATTCGAGAAGGAGAATTTTCCACCGAATGTAGAGGAACAGGGATGGGATGGAAGACAGAATGGAGAGGACCTGAATCCAGAGGTATTCATCTTTACAGCGGAAGTGGAGTTCATCAATGGAAGTACACAGTTGTTTTCAGGAGATGTCACCTTATTAAAGTAATCCATCTAAAAAAGACCCTCAAAATTCTTACTTCCAAAAACCTAACTCCTAATCCGTAAACTCTATTGCGCCAAAATCTTAATCAAGAATACCAACACAACACTAATGATCAAGCCAAGAAGAACTTTCCCAAGATCACTGAGAAGTAGTACAATCGTTGAAGAGCTTACCTTTCTCTGAGAGAATAATCTGATGCCTAATTCTCGACCTGCAAGTAGACCAATAAATACCCAAGTAGTGCTCATTGGGAGTTTTCCTCCCCACAACCCAAAATAGTCGTACTTGAAGATGTAGAGAACGCATCCATAAATGAAGTCGATGATAGTAGCACTTCGAATATCCACGGTATTTATCTTACTTCGAACAACTTCTTGTACAGCCCCTCCCCGGTTGTAGAAAATAATTGCCAGTAGGCCCAAAAGTATGATCATAGAAATGGCAAACTCAAAGCCGTTAAGGCTATTTCCTCCTTGGAGGTAGATGTAGATATTCGCCAAGTCTTGCGTCAGCCACTGGAACCATAAAAATCCGGTGGTCAACCATTGTGTGGCGGTCCAGATAATTCTATTCCTTTCTTTGATAGGGTTTTTAATAAAGTAACTTTCGGTGAATTTGGTAATAGCCAAATAGATGAGAAGTGCAGATCCAAATGCTATGGCGTAACCCATAAGAGATTTATGGATCATGCCTCCTAGCTTTTGATCGGTATCAAATAAGCTGCCCAACATGCTATTCAAGTCATTCGGAATATTTTGAAGCGAAAACAGGGTCAGAATCATAAAGGTTGTACTAACTGGAATCCCTATTCTTGTGACCAGTAAAAGTGTCAAAGGAGGAAGAAGATAGTACCAGTAGTATACCTCAGGCGGAGTAAATTTCTCCAATCGACCATAGGAAATATCTGCATTGACCCAACCGTAGATCAAGGCTGCCGAAAGTACCGTGGCAGCAAAAAGCCATAATATATACCATTCGACTCTTTTCTCATTGGATGTTAGGAATGTTCCCAATGTTTGAATTACATCGTTACCGACTACTGAAAAAGCGGCAAGAAAAAACCCTAACCACATTACAACCACAGAAAAATCCATCTACAAATTTTTATGTTGTGGAATACCAATGAAAAAAACTTGGCGAGCTTTTAGGCCCATACTAAGTTAGTTTACAGGTAAATTCCAACCTGCGAAAAAAGTAAAAAATAAAGAGATGAAATTAACAAAAAAGCGCGTGGAATTATGCGCGGAACAGCTGAGTTAAAGTATAATTAATCTTGGAAAGTTAAGGATGGCTACTCGCCACTGCGTGATGGCTTTTTACAGCACATGTTCCTTTTTTAAAGTCGAATACGATATAGTCAATATTCAGTAAGCTTGGATTAATGATTCCATCTATTCCTTCTCCAACCCGACTTTCTAAATCATCTACTAGGAAAAAGGCATCTCCGTTAAATAACTGATCAAAGGATCCAATATGAATTCGATTTATTTCTTTTGAGTTTCCCACGTGATCAATAAGAGAAACCGTACTCAAAACTTGATGATCCAGACTCAAACGATCAAGGGCATATTGATTGATCAAATGACTACTCACGCCGGTATCTAATAGGAGTTTTAATGACTCACCATTCTGCTTTATAGTTACGTAGGGCAATCCATTCCACAAGGAAAGATCAAATACTTCATCAACAACGGTATACCGTTCACTATTGAATATGATTTCCTCCTGTTCGAAGTCGATGATCATTTTGTTTTCAAGCAAGCACTTATAGCCAATTAATCCCAACAAAGGAAACTCGACAAAATCTTCCAGAGCTTTTAAGTCCAGTTGATAAGCCTCGTCAATATTTAGGCTGTGATTGCCAATATTTAATGCAAGAGTATTTAAAGTGGTGGCGTCGATACTTCCATTCAAAGTTTGGAATGAAGTGATATCATTAGAAGGTGTTGGAACACTGTTATTATTAATAAATAAATCTTCAGCTCCCGTATCTAATATGAATTTGCCCTTAGGTCCTTGATTGATTGAAGCTTCGAAAATGATCAAATCCTTTACTTTTTCGAATGGAATACTCTTCGAATTCAAGTTACCTAGCGCACCTATGATGAAAATTAGAACTACAATATGTCTATTTATTAATGTTAACATAACACTACATTAATCTAGAGCTAATGTAAAGTTAACAAATAATTAATATTAATAGTTCTTAATATGAGAATAAATATTGCATTTGACTTCAATAGCAATGATGGGAATAAAAAAACAGCCGTCCATGGACAGCTGTTTTTAATATCTTTCACTCAATTGGCCAATTCAATTAATTGGCGCAAAGTCGTTTCTCAAACTTCCGTATTTTCTAAAAGATAGAATATTTCAAGCCCAAACTAAATGAAATTCCCGGATCTAATCGTGTAAAAATCTGATCCTCGGCATTGAAAGAATTGAATTCTTCTTCTTTCAAATCACCCAAAAGATTACTGGCTTCAAACGAAATCGCATATCTATGTTCTTTTCCAAACTTCTTACTAGCAGTAAATTTTAAGTTGTGGAAAGGAACGGAGTAGATATCAGGCCGATCAGTTACCCCGACATATAATAGGGTAGGACCTTGCACATTGTAATACAAACCAGCATCTAGGAATCTATCCCTGTTTTGATAGGCCAATCCGGCATTGATCAAATAAGGAGATTGACCTGCCATATCTCTCGTTCTTTCAATGCTCTCACCATCTCTAGCATTGTTTACTCTTGTTGTGTATTCCGAAGCACTCATTTCGATCTCAGAATAAGTCAGAGTAACATTAGTAACTATATTGAAATGGGATAAACCGCCAATTAAATTACCTAGATTTTGTCGAGCTTCGAATTCCATTCCCATAACAGTACCGTCACCAACATTTCTAGGCTGGAAGTTATTAGCAGCCTGGATATATTGAACGATTTCAATTGGATCTACGAAATACTTGTAGAATGCACTAATGCCTATCGTCTGTCCGCTAGATCCATAAGTCTCCCATCTAAGATCAAGATTGGTTATATCTGTGCTTTTCAAGTTGCCATCCCACAGAAGTTCGCCGGTTTGAACATCAACATCCGGAAAGAAGCCACCAATAAATGTTCTACCGGTAATAGGATCCAGGATCGTAGCAAAAGAAGCTTCTTTGAAAGAAGGTCTTGCAATGGTCTTGGTTGCTGAAAAACGTAAGTTCTGGTTTTCATTGAGGGCATAGATTAGATTTAGACTAGGAAAAATATCCAAATCGTCCAAAACTTTTTCCTTGTCAAATAATTGTCCGCTCTGATTTAAACCTGTATAATTTTGCTGGAAGTTTTCTACCCGAACTCCTACAATAGATTTTAACCTTTTGAATGGTTCAATTTCAGTAGAAACATATGCTCCAGTATTGATTGAAGAAGCATCGTACTTGTTGGGATTCTTTGGTAAAAACAAGTCAGTGAAATATGTGCCACCTCTGTTTTCGGCATTCCACAAGTTTTGTTCTTCAAAAATTTCATTAGGATCCCCTGTAAGATCTATTGAATTTGGATAGATTTGGAAGCTTTGAATCTCATAAGATCGATCTTTAATGGTATTAGCCACTCCAAATTTTAATTTAGCATCTCTTTGCTTCAAAGAGTAATCTCTCGTAAGATCAACTTTGGCAGCATAGTTCAGTTCCATCAAATCCCTCCAAATTCTCTCTGGTATTCCCGACTCAGTACCAATGCTGATTCGACCATCATCTGTTCTATATCTTGTAAATCGAATATCCGGATCCTCAATAATGGATAGAGTAGGGGCAAGCTTCCATTCTAAGTTCCACTTATCTTCTTTCAAAGAATGGGTTCCGTTAATTAATAAATTGGTCAATTGACGCTGACTGTATTCAAGATTGTGTTGATTGGCTCTGAAATTCGAACCCTGGTCAGCACCGACATAATCAAAAATACCCGCTTTACTCTCTCCATTTTGTAGGTGGAGTAGATTTACACTGTACTTCGAAGCTTTGGATTTGATAGAAAATCCGGCCAAAGCACCAATCAGAACATTGTTTTCACCTAAATCTCCTTCTTGATACTCTCTTCTCTCCATTTCAAATTCACTCAAATTGTTACTCTTGCCATATCGGCTGTAAACAACGTTCTCATAAAAACGAGTAGAATTTTTATAGGCTAAAGAGAAGTTATAACCAAGCGTATTCTTTTCTCTATTGATTTGGTTGCCAAAATTAAATCCCAATGAAAAATCAGCAAAACTATTCTGTCTTTTCGCCGCAAGCGTAGGGTTAAAACCATTTAATATGTCAATATATTCTTGTGCTCTCGCACCGTTAGGATTGCTCAATGCATCGCCGGCATAAGTAGGGATATCCGTACTACCGCCAGTTGGATTATCTCTTGTACCATCATCGAATCCCAAAAAGTCTGTGCCTCCACCGTCATAGGTCAAATACTGATCGTTGAAGTGCATGTCAGGGTTGAATCCCATGCCTGCAGATACACTCATTCTCTTGGTATCAGGAAAATCCTTAGTTGTAATATTAACTATCCCTCCCGTAAAATCAGCGGGAAGATCAGCGGTAAAAGATTTAACAACGATGATATTATCCAAGACATTGGTTGGGAAGATATCCATTTGAACCGTATTTCGATCGGGATCCAAACCTGGAATATCCATGCCATTCAAAGTAGACTTGGTATAGCGGTCTCCTAAACCTCTAACAAAAACGTACTTACCACCCTGTACCGAAACACCAGGTACCCTTTTAACAGCGGCAGCAGCATCACCATCACTAGTTCTACTAAAGCTGGCAGAAGAAACACCATCTATCACATTGACAGATTTTCTTTTAATGGTAGCCAATGCAGCTTCGGTATTTCTCAATTGTTTGGCCTCAACCACTACTTCTTTGAGAACCTCCGTTTCTACAGCAAGTCGAATACTTAAAGGAGTGATCTTATTTTCAGAGACCACAATTTCATTAATCTTAAAATTCGAATACCCAACATAACTTATTTCAATAGAATAAGTACCAGGGGCTAAGCTTAAAGAAAAAGCACCATCCAAATCTGTCGTAGTTCCTCCACTGGTTTCAGGTACGAAAACTGTGGCAAACATGATAGGCTCTCCGTTTTCATCATCGATGACCGTTCCTCTTATCGTACCCGTTTGGGCGATAGAATAAGCACAGAACATAAGGCCAAAAAATAGGGTAATAATATTTTTAAACATCGTCACTAAAATTATCAAAGGGGTACCCCGCCGAAGCGAAGTACCCACAACAAAAAATTTGTTTTTTATTCTTACAGTTTTCCTCGTACTGCTCCAAGCGTCCAGTTGTTAAATTCATTAAGATCTGCTCCTACAGTTCCATTGCTTGATACTGTTTGCACAGAAGAAGGAAGTGGATTCTGTCCGAATGCGTCCAAAAGCATTTCACCTTCATCGGTGTCTGCTTTTTCAACCCAAATGTCTTCAATGTTCACATTTCCTTCTGTCAAATGAGAAGTGTTGAACTGAAGGTTTCTCACAACGATCTTACCATCAATCCAGTTTTGAGCTACACCGTTGTTATCCAATTCTACGTCCGAGTCAGAAGAGAAGTTTGAGAAGAAACAATTTTCAACTACACAAGAAACATTAGATCTGAAATCAATGTACTCACCTCCATCTGGGCTAAATCCAATAAGTGTACCATTTTTCAAAGTGAATCCTCCATTGTCTTGGCTTCCTTCAGGACCATCTAATTCCATGCCATGATCAGAGTTTTCTCCACCGACGTATACGAAGTTATCTATTGTACCCGTATAATCTTGGTCCATATCATAAGCATCATCACCTTGGTTCCAAACTAATGCATTATCAATATTCACGGTTCCACCGAAACACTCGATTCCGTCATCTTGGTTAGCAACTACTTCAACATGTGAAATTGTAGTTCCCGTTCCTACGCCACCTAAGGTTAATCCATTGATCTCATTTCCTTCACCAATGTTAGCTCCACCGTGTCTGATCGAGATATATCTTAAAGTACCACTGTTGTCATTTGCTGTTGTACCACCGTAAAGTCCGTTGATATCACTTGGAGGAATTCCTTCAATCTGAACAGCTTCAGCATCTGCAGAAATTGGTGCATTTCCAAGTACAATTAATCCACCCCAAAGACCATTAGTAGTGTCGGCCAAGTTAGAACCGGCTAACTGTCCTGGTTGGATATTATCACTCTCAGCAGTAAAAATAATAGGTTCGCTTGATGTTCCTGAAGCTTGAATTCTACCACCTCTTGCAACTAAAAGAGCAGATGCATTAGCTCCTGAACCAGCTAAACCTTTGACGATAACACCTGGCTCAATAGTTAAAGTAGCCCCAGATTCAACTGCAATTCTACCACAAAGACTATAGATGTTTCCAGTAGTCCAAGTCTCATCACTTGTGATATTAGTTTCTACACATATTCCTTCGGAACAATTGCAGGAAGAGCTAGACCCTTCATCATCATCACAAGAAGTAAATAAAAATGCCGTTGCCAAAAAAGCCAAAAGCACATAAAGATTGAAATTTTTCATACAGAATAAAATTTTTCGTTTTTTTGATTGAATTCTATCGCAAAAGAAAGGATAAGTCGTGAAATGAAGATGTTTGAAATTTTAATTAATCTTTAAGAAGTTAATTGGTCATTTCATATATAGTTTATATTAGAGTTTCTCGATATCAGTATTACTACTTATGGATTCTCTGAAAGAAAAAGCAATAGAAACGGCCCTGGGATTATTGCATTTAATCATATGTTTTAAAGTACAATTGGCTTTTCTGATGATATTAGAGCTTTAATATGTATCTTTGTATCCCGTATCGTTAACTGGACAATAGAACATGGCTAAATTCATTTTCGTTACGGGCGGAGTTACCTCATCATTGGGTAAGGGAATTATTTCCTCCTCTCTAGGTAAGCTTTTACAAGCAAGAGGCATCCAAGTAACCATTCAAAAATTCGATCCATATATTAATGTAGATCCGGGAACACTGAATCCTTACGAGCATGGGGAATGCTATGTAACGGATGATGGTGCCGAAACGGATTTAGATCTGGGTCACTACGAGCGATTTCTCAATATTTCGATGTCACAGGCCAATAATGTGACAACGGGTCGAATTTATCAAACCGTCATTAATAAAGAACGAAAGGGAGATTATCTGGGAAAAACTGTTCAGGTTATTCCTCATATTACGGATGAAATTAAAAGGAGAATGTTATTGCTCGGTGATGACCCAGAGAATGATATTGTAATAACGGAGCTAGGTGGTACTACCGGTGATATTGAGTCATTGCCTTATCTGGAAGCACTGCGGCAGTTGCGTTATGAATTGGGCAGTGAAAATTGTGTGGTCATACACCTTACTTTGGTTCCTTATCTAACTGCGGCTGGAGAGTTAAAAACAAAACCAACCCAACATTCCGTCAAGGAACTGTTGAGATCGGGAATTCAACCTGATATTTTAGTGTGCAGAACGGAGCACCCATTGGGATTAGACCTTAGAAAGAAAATTGCCCTGTTTTGTAATGTAGATGTAGGTTCGGTGATAGAATCAAGGGATGCAGAGACCATTTACGATGTCCCTCTGTTAATGTTGAAGGAAAAGCTTGATGTAACTGTTCTACAAAAGTTGAGATTATCTGATAAAAAGGAGCCCAATTTAAGAGCCTGGAAGGTATTTCTTGGAAAGTTAAAGAATCCTTTATTCGAAGTAAAGATTGCTTTGGTAGGAAAATACAATGAGCTACCTGATGCGTATAAATCCATTTATGAAGCATTTATACATGCCGGAGCGGCCAATGAATGTAGCGTAAAAGTTGTCCCCTTGCACTCTGAGAAAATGGAGTCCAGCGTAGAATATGTTATCGAAGCTTTAAGCGAAGTGGATGGTGTTCTTGTTGCACCTGGTTTTGGTGAACGGGGAATAGAAGGAAAGATAGGCGCAATCCAATACTGCAGAGAAAACAATATTCCTTTCTTTGGCATTTGCTTGGGAATGCAGTGTGCAGTGGTAGAGTTTTTTAGAAATGTTGTTGGTAAAGAACAATCGGATTCCACAGAAATTAATGCTGAAACCAAACATCCGGTGATAGATCTTATGTCCAACCAGGTCAATATTAAGAACATGGGAGGAACGATGAGATTGGGTTCTTACTTATGTAAAATTCAAGAGGGAAGCCTCGCATCAAAGATTTACAAAACGGAAGAAATAGAAGAAAGGCATCGCCATAGATACGAGTTTAATAATAAGTATCTAAAGGAAATGACCAAATTCGGAATGATGGCTTCTGGAGTGAATCCGGAAACCGGATTGGTCGAGATAGTAGAATTACCAACACATCCGTGGTATGTCGGAGTTCAATTCCACCCTGAATTAAAGAGTAGGGTAGAAAAGGCACATCCTCTTTTCGTTAGTTTTGTAAAGGCAGCACTGAGAAGTAGGAAGAAAAGAATCAACGAGTAAAGAGGTTCAATAAGCTATTCTCTTCTGAGAATCAATTTCTAGTGAGAAAGTGAAGTTCAAAAAGAAAAATATATATGAGCTTAACCGCTTAGACCCTGATGGTTTTAGATCTAAAACCAAACATCCAATAATTTTGGTTTTGGATAATGTGCGTTCTGCTTATAATGTCGGGTCAGCGTTTAGAACAGCGGATTCATTTGCTCTGGAAAGTATTCATTTGTGTGGAATAACGGCTCAGCCTCCTCATAAGGAAATTATGAAAACAGCTATTGGTGCGGAGGATACGGTTGACTGGAAGTATTTTAAGGATACTGCGGACAGTATTGAGGAATTGAAGTCTAAAGATTATGAGATTATTGCAGTAGAACAGTCTTCAGACTCCATTCTATTGAAGAATTATCAAGTGGCCCCCCGAACAAAGATCGCATTGGTTTTTGGTAATGAAGTGAATGGCATTGACCAGAATGTATTGAGCCTTTGTGATGAATGCATTGAAATAGAACAGTACGGGACCAAACATTCTCTTAATATTTCTGTGAGTTTGGGAATAGTTGCTTTTGCCTTACTTCGTTATTTTAGATGAACCATTATTCTTCATATGATGCTTAATTATGGAATTCAAGCCAAAAGACAAGGATTATAAATCCAAAGTAGAGGAGAGTTTTGCCAGACAGAAATTCATGTCTTTTATCGCAGCGGAATTAGTAAAAATTTCTCCTGGGTATTGTGAAATTCGAGTTCCATATGATCGGAACCTAAGCCAGCAACACGGATATTTTCATGCCGGAATCATTGGCACCTTGGCGGACAATGCAGCTGGTTACGCCAGTTTCTCATTAATGGAGAAAGACTCTTCTGTTCTCACTGTTGAATTCAAATTAAATCTGATGTCACCGGGAGATGGAGATGAGTTGATCGCGAAGGCTCATGTACTTAAGAATGGCAGGACTTTGACGATTAGCCGATCTGAAGTCTTTGTTGTAAAGAACGGTGAAGAAAAATTATGTGCAGCAGCACAATCTACGCTCATCGAACTCAGAAATTCTTTAGATAAATAACTGTTGTATTAATCCACTAGAAATACGGACAATATGTATTTCTCACTTCGGGACCACATAACAAATAGACCATGGAAAGCTCAACAGCATTGTTGAGAGGCGCCGCAGTTTTCAAGTCAGAAACATTGATGTCATAACTCAAGCCTAAGTTTATATTTTCCAATTCGAATCTAAAATGAGCAATAATTGCATCCATTCCTAAACTCGAACTCTCAGGATCATTGTCATCCCATATATAATTGTTGACCATTCTAGCAGATAAGCCCAGTTGAATGGCTTTATTATACTGTCCGTAATCAAGTAGTCGAAGTCTATAAGAGGCTCCGTAATTTAAGTTGATCGAGGGGCCTTGTTTGATATAAATAAAGTTAGGTAGAATACTATTCAAATTACCCACTTTGATATCAAGACCACCGTGGACCGTATATCTGGTATAGATCTTAAAATCTTGATCATCAGAAAAACTTTGATCAGGACGATTGATATGATGAGCTGCTAAGCCGAGGTACCAACCATTTTCGTTTTGAGCATGGCCAAACCACAGAAGACCAGTGGATAAATCAATGTATCGTATAGGATCAGTATTAAAATTTTCGCCGTTCGGGATGGTGGGATCATAGATTCCATTTACATTCTGAATACCATATCGCGCTTCAGCAAAATCAATACCTCGTTGCATGCCTGCCAATTCACCTCCAATAGAAAGATAGTGACCACTCCTTCTACTTCCACCTAAAAATTTGGAGTAAGAGAGGGAAAGAGTCGCTTTGGTAGATCTAAAGTTGGTAGATCCGGTAACGTCATTCCAAAAACTAACACCCATGCCCCAGTAATCGCTTCTTCCTGAAGTTCTCTTCATGTCGTAAGAGAGCATCGCCGTAGAATATCTACTAGAATTGAGCACCGGAAGCCATTGCTCCCTATAATTAACACTGACTCTATGATTGCATTTACTAACTCCGGTTAGGGCTGGATTGAGCTGTAAAGGAGCATAATAGAATTGGGAGAAATGAATATCCTGTGCTTCCAATTCAATCCTGAAAAGGCCGAGAAGAATCAAAAAACATAGAATCCTTTTAGTCATTTCTTCAATTTTACTTTTGTAGATTAACATCTCCCTTCAAAATAACCTCTTTTGGCGACTCACACAAGAAATACTCTATTTCAAAAGTATATGCATAAATAGCCGGGTCCATTATTTCTCCGCGGAAAGTGCCGTCCCAACCGGAATCGACGTCCCGTGATTCGAAGACTTTATTTCCCCATCTGTCAAACACCATCATTCTATAGTCCAGAATAGTTATTTCATTCGCTACCTCAGGCTTAAACACATCATTGGTATTATCCTCGTTCGGAGTAAACGCGTTTGGAATATAGATCGGTCTTTCATCCGCGGTAAATGGAGATACTTCCAAATTAAATGCTCCGTTTCGAGTTTCACAGAAATTGCTTATCGTGTAAGAATAAGTCCCCGGATTAGAGAAGGTTCGAACAGATTGCGTGCTTCCATCATCCCATAGGATATCAGAAAAGTCAGCAAACTCCGAAAAGTCCACGGTCAGTTCCGACTCATTACACACCAAACTGTCCCCGGATATCAATTCAGGAAGCTCTTCTACCTGTATGATTCTCACCGAAGCTATATCAACACAGCCACTATCGGATGTAACGGTGACGCTATAATCACCGGGATCAAGTATATCAATAGAAGGCGTATTTTGCCCTGAGGACCAAGAATATCGACCAATATTGGCCTGACTTTGATTCTCAGCCGTTATTGTAAGTGCTGAAGATCCGCAAATCACGGTATCCCCGGTAATATTAACGTCCGGGATGGTGGCAAAGAAATAATAGGCGGTATCCTCAAAATAACAGCTGTCTATTAAATAATCAACGGTGTACAATCCACTCTGATCTATGGTAATACTGCGGTCGTTACTCCCGGTAGACCAATTGATATCTCGTGCACGTGAGTCCAATGTAATATCGAAAGGAAAAAAACCACAGATAATACTATCCATTAAATCCACTTCCGGATTGATAATTGTAACGAAAAAAGAATCGATGTACACACAATTACTTTCTGTAGCCGACACAGCATAGACCCCGGTTTCCAATACTCTTTTACCTCTACTCGTGGTGATGCCATCTTCCCAAATATATCTCGTGTCATGTCCAAATCTTGAAGATTCTAGAATGACAAAGTTTCTATCACATTCTCTAATTGTGTCAAGGTTAGGAGGTTCTGCGGCAATAATATTGATGGTAAGATCAATGGTATCGGGATCTAGACAATCAAAACTTGAACTCGCAATGAGTCGAACCGGATACGTACCTAAACTATCATACTGATGATTTGGACTTCTCTCTATCGAAGATTCACCATCACCAAAAGTCCAAACAAATGAATCCGCTCCACGGCTAAAATTGATAAATTCAGCGTTGTAAGGTGCACACCCAAAAGTATCCAAAACAAGATCAGCTGCAGCTACTATTTCGTCCAACTCAAAGTCAAGCTTTACAGCGGCTAGATTACAATTTTGCGAACCGTTAACTCTTGAATAGGCATTACCAGTGGTTGGAAAGTCACTAAATCCACCACAACCTGCACATACAGCTTGATAAATGGATCCGTCTTCTCCAAATCGACTGGTTCCTCCATCAACATGATCGTTAGAAAAATTATCAGGATTATTATTCTGTCGACCAAAATAGGTCGCATATATCATACTTTCGAAATCTTTCTCTAAGACTAGAAAATAAAAGTCGCTACCATCGGTAATCGGCTGTTCAGCATCGGGAGAAACCTGCAAGCCTCTGGTAGTCGAACTTGACGCAGCGCCCAAAGAATTGGTAACTCCTCCCCAACCGGAAATAAATATTCTACGACAGAAATCAACGTTAAGTGCAGTCAAACTTATGTCGATTGCACCTGAACCGGTACCAAATACCGTGTTGAATCTCACAGCGGATAAATCAGGTTCGTAAATATGTATGAACTGACCACTGTTGGGTACACCGTAAACTCCAGTCGACATGCCCATCGGACCATCGCTTTGTCCTGCTACATAGATTTGATCTACTTCATCCAGTGCAACCAAATAACATTGATCATATTCATCGGTACTGACAAAGGTAGAATTGACCAGACCGCTAAGATCATTATTGAAAATTGTGATAAAACCGCTTGCACTTCCTCCAAAATTTACTCGCTCTATTGCATTCGAAGTAGTAGGAAAATCATTACTAGTTGTACCTCCCACGGCAATAATATTTCCAGCTGAATTTCTTTTTAGTGAGTAAGCTGCTTCAACACCATCTCCTCCGATAAAAGTAGAGAATCTCATATTGCTACAGGTTCTATTCATGCTAAAAATACAAGCATCCTGATCACTTGATTTCGCATTAGATGCAGCATTCGAACTGACCGGAAAATTTCCACTCTGAGTGCAAGAAGCAATATAAATATTGTCCTGATCGTCCACTATAATCTCACCCCTAAATTGATCTCCGTAATTATAGGCTAACTGTGCTCTGTTGTTGATACCATCATTGGCGCTACCACCGACAAAAGTACTACCTACTAGAGCTGATCCATTTTGATTCAATACGGTAACCACAATGTCCGCACCATTGACATATTCGATACCATTGGTGGCATTTTGAGCGACTTGAACTCCTCCTCTAAAATTGCTCTGGAAAGCAGTAGTGGTAGTGGGATAATTTCTTGAACTGGTAGTTCCATATATGGCCAATTCTCCTCGACTGTTTTCTATAATACTGTGAACGAATTCTGCTTCATTTCCACCCAAGTACGTCGAGTAAACAATGTTACTTCCATCTGGAGTAAATTTGCTTATCGCTATATCTGGAATTAGGGTGGTCGCATCAATTCTTGGCGAGGGGTTAAAAGTTGGATCATAGGATCCATTGAAAGTAGGATAGCCCACATCGAAGGCTATTCCTCCCGCATAGAATGATCCATCACTTCCGGGAGTAGCAGTTGAACCCCAGTTATCTGCGGTAGATCCTGTATAACTCGAAAATACCAAGGTAGGATCGATAACCAAAGGTAAGTTTCGATGGTATTTGCCTAATTTCAGAATGAGCTCATTCTTATTTTTAAGGGCAAAAGAAGACTTAACTTCCTTTTTTTCTCCATTGATGATCTGATAGGCATATGGGGCAGATTCTATAATAGTATCTATAGAATTGACCTGATATAATTTGCCTTTTTTGATAAAAAGATCCTCCAAATACTGGTATTCCAATACGATATCATCCGGATCTCCACCAGGATGCACGATCCAATCATATTTTAAGCCATCATCATTCTGATAAAAATGAAGATCAATATTGTCATAAACTTCATAGAGCTCCGCCTTCATATAATCTCTTACTTCAGAGGCCCATCTGCTTTGATCATTGCCCCTAAAATAGTTGGAATACGTAGGACTCGGACCTACGCCTTGTGATTTGAACTTAGCGTTGGCTTCTTTAAACTTAATTTTGAATACATGCTGCCGAATTCCTTGATCATGGTGGTGATCGTGACCGTGATGATCATGAGCGCATTCTGTCCCATGTTTACATTCCTGCGTGGCAGAAAAGTCTTCAGGGTGCAACACATGCCACATAAAACCATCTTCTTCCAGATAGAGTACTTTAGATCCTCCGTTGAATCGGTAAAGCACGTTGTCCGGCAGCTGTCCTTTATTTTCTCTTAAAAAATATGCATCGATCGATGCATGATCATATTGGGGTATCGGCGTATATAATTCCTTCATAGATCCGGCGGACCAAAGGATAAAACCCAATGCAAGAGCAAAAAGCAATTTTATTAAATTGGGTACTAATTTCATTTCACGGATTGTGGTTATTTTAACATTTAACGATAAGCTTTTGTTCTATGGTATGAGCTCGAATGTTATATGTTTATTAATATTTGTTTTGACCTATTGATCCCTAGTAAGTAACAATTATTTCTTACTCTAATGAATTTAAGTAAAATTCGTTACTTCACCGTTATATTAAATAAAATAAGATGCAAATATGATCTCTATAAGACAAACATGTAATAGGGTCTTTCGCTGCATCAATTAAGAACAAATTCAAATATTTCCTCCGAACTCAAAGCCCGAAGGATATTATTGATTATTGTATTTCTAGAAAGGAGGAAGAACAGGAGTATTGTCCAGTATTGAGTTGATTCTTCCCATCACGCTTGAATCCAATTTGTCCAAAACTGCTAAAGACTCTAAATTTTCTTCCAATTGACTGGTTTTAGAAGCTCCCAAAATAACTGTACTAACATTGTCATTTTTTAAACACCATGCCAGCGCTAACTTTGGAAGGCTTGTACCCAACTCGCTGGCTAGGGCCGCGAGCTTTCTTACTTTTTCCAACCTCTCTTCTGTCAATGCATTTTCTTTTAGCCACTCTAGTCCTTGCATTCCAAGTCGGGTTCCTTCCGGAAATTTATCGATGTACTTATTGGTTAAGACGCCAGAGGCCAATGGAGACCAAATGGTCGTTCCTAAACCGATATTCCTAAAAATCTGTAAGTATTCGTTTTCCATTTTTTCTCGGTGAAACATATTGTATTGAGGTTGTTCCATCGTGGGGCCAATAAGATTGTTCTTCTCCGCAAACATATGGGCTTCCATAATTTCTTGGGCGCTCCATTCAGAGGTTCCCCAGTAAAAGATCTTGCCTTGTTGGATGAGAATATTCATGGTCCATACCGTCTCTTCTATGGGCGTTTCCTTATCCGGCCTATGACAAAAGAATAAGTCCAGATACTCAAGTCGAAGTCTCTTCAGCGCTGCGTGACAGGCTTCTGTCAAATGCTTTCTACTCAGTCCTTTTTGAGTGGGTTTTTGTCCGCCGTCACCGAAAAAAGCCTTGCTGCTTACAATATAACTACTGCGATCCCAGTCTTTGTCCGCCAGTATTTTCCCCATCACTCTCTCGGATTCACCTCGGGCATAAATTTCAGCATTATCGAAGAAGTTGATCCCCGCATCATAGGCAATACCCATTAAGTCATCGGCTATATTATTTTCTATTTGCTTTCCAAAGGTCAACCATGAACCCAAGCTCAAAGCGGAGACTTTAAGGCCGGATTTTCCCAAATTTCTGTACTGCATATCAGTCATATATCTTTTTTATTTTATGGATAGTATCAATTATTTCATCTTTGGAATTGAGATGTGAAAAGGAGAACCGGATTCCTGCACGCTGGTCTTCATGCCCTAAGGCTTCTATTACATGAGAAGCTTTTTCGCTTCCCGAAGAACAAGCACTGCCTCCACTTGCAGATATTCCCTCTAAATCCAATAGCATGGTCAAAATTTCACTTTTGGGATGCTTGGGAAGTTTAACACTTAATACGGTGTAGAGGTCGTCTTCGCCGGGATTACCGAAAAATTCGATTTCAGAATTCCAACTGATCAATTCTTCCATCATATGTGAGCGCAGTGATTGGATATGGTCACGCCAATTCGAAAGATGCTCGTAAGACATTTCCAGGGCTTTGGTCAAACCCACGATGGAACCAATATTTTCCGTGCCTGCCCTCATGTTTCTCTCTTGGGCTCCTCCCTTAAGCAATGAAGGAAATATTGATTCTTGGGACATATATAAAAGTCCTATCCCTTTAGGGCCGTGAAACTTATGAGCTGAAGCACTTAAATAATCGATATTGAGATCCTGAAGGTCAATGGGGAAGTGGCCAACAGCCTGAACGGCATCGGAGTGAAAAAGAGTCTGGTGTTTTTGACATAATTCTCCTATTAACTTCACCGGATGAACTATTCCAATTTCATTGTTGGCATACATGAGAGAGACCATTTTAGATCCCTCCAGCTGATCGAGCTTTTGTTCTAATTCTTCCGTAGAAATTCTACCCTTGCTATCGACTTCAAGTAGGTGAACCTTAATTTTTTCTTGTTCTTCCAGATGGGAAAGGGTCTTCAAGACACAGGGGTGTTCCAATGGACTTGTGATGACATGGTCTATTTTATTGTTTAAAGCGAGAGAGTAAAAGACCGTATTATTTGACTCGGTGGCTCCGCTGGTAAAAAAGATCTCACCAATGGAGCAATTCAGAAGTCTTGCAATGGTTTTTCTGCAATCTTCTATCACAGACTTTGCCTCTCGACCTTGTAAATGAATAGAAGATGGATTGCCGAAATACTTTTTGGTCGAATCAAACATAGAATCCATAACCTCAGGCAATAAAGGGGTAGAAGCGGCATTATCGAAATAAATTCTCCTCATATTATATCATTATTAAATATTTTGAGTTTATTTTAAAGATGCAATAATAAAAATAAATCAATCCCGATTTTTAAAGAAAACTATGCTTAATTCTTGAGCAAAATGATTTATGAAACTTTTCGACCAAAAATAAAACTGATGAATTACAAATATTGTTTGCTACTCCTGATTTCTGGGTTTATTATTTTTTCATGTTCAAAGGATGGAAATAGCGCAAAAGAGGCTTCTCATGAGAGTGAAAATGCTCATAATAAAGATCATTCAAAGGCCAATAAACACATGCACCGAAATACTTCAATTGAAGAGCTGATCAAACGTTTCGATGATCCGGAAAGAGAAGAATGGCAGAAGCCAGATGAAGTTATCGATATGTTAGGAGATCTTTCGAATAAAACTGTTCTGGATATTGGTGCGGGTTCGGGTTACTTTTCATTCAGGATGGCAGCTGAAGCGCAAAAAGTTATTGCAGCTGATGTGGAGAGTAAATTTCTGAACCATATTCAAAGTGAAAGTGATCGAAATGGAGTTGATAACTTGAGTACTTTGCTGATGCCCTATTCAGGCCCGGATAGTCTTCCCGAAGGCGTTGATCTTGCATTGATCGTAAATACCTATCATCATATTGAGAACAGGGTTGATTACTTTGAGCGTTTAAGGGAGAAATTATCAGATGGTTCGGAGTTGGTTGTCGTTGATTTTAAGAAAAAGTTGAGCGAAGATGCTCCAGGACCTCCGGAATCGATTAGATTATCGTATGAGGAGGTTAGACAAGAATTAAAGAAAGCGGGATTTAGAGATTTTTCTGTAGAATTAGAATTGCTCCCATATCAATATATATTATGGGCCAAGACTTAATATAAGATCTGGCTATGAGATTAAAAATTGTCCGTTATTTAATTCTCTTATTGAGTTGCTTGTTCATCGCTAAAAATAGCGAGGGGCAGAGACCTGTTTTCGAACAAAAGGTCTTTTTCGATACCGATATCCATCATTTGAGCAAAGATCAGATCGTTCGAATTAAATCCATGTTAACGGAAGTCATTCCGGATAGTATATATAATATTAGGGTACTCGGATATGCTGATTTCAGAGGGTCTATAGAGTATAATCTCGCTTTGTCGGATAGAAGAACCCAGTCCGTTGTCGATGTTATTTCCGATTTTTTTCCAGCAAAAATTCACCGTATTGAGTCGAGAGGAATGGGGGAGCTCCCCCAAAAAATGAATGTTCCGCTCAGCGATGATCGAATGGTTAAGTTGGAAATTTACTATTACCGACCTATAAATATGGATCACCTAAGAAGAGGTGAAGTGGGACCAATGGACGAAATTGTTGTAGAGAATCTGGAATTCAAACCGGGAAGACATTTTCTCAAATTAAAGTCAGTACCGGTTCTCAAAGAATTGAAGGAAGTCTTGCTCGAACATCCTGAAATTAGCCTGGAAATTGCAGGGCATGTGTGTTGTGTCAATGATTTCGATAAGGATGGATTTGATCATGATACCAAGACTCATAATCTGTCAACAACTAGAGCATTGAATGTATATGAATATCTAATTCGCAATGGTATTGACTCGAGTAGAATGATCTATAAAGGATATGGTTATAGCGAACCCTTATTTCATCCCGAAAAGACTGAGGCAGAAAAGGATCAAAACAGAAGAGTGGAGATTAGGATTTTATCCATTGGACGGTAATTGGCTTAACTATAATTCCGGCACGGAAAAATGATCACTCCGTCAATACTGAATGACCGCTTTACAAGGAAATTTCATCCAGGAATAGCGAATTTTTAAATGTTGTGCTATAGTATTACTTCGTGTAAAGCGTTGATTAGAAGGCTTTAGAATTAATAATTAAAAATGAATAATTAATAATTGAGGTCAATTTATTTAAATATTTCCAGTTCCGGTAAGGTTATCTGGTTAATCCATCCGAAAGCTTGGTTTAAGATCCATCTTAGTCCTACTTCAAGACATATAATTCCCACTTTTTATTCTTGTCCCATAATGGACATTATTCATGATTAATTATTCATTTTTCATTAGAATTATTTCCTATTTTTAGTGGATTATGAATACCGACGATCTATTCAATAAACTCAAAAATTATCCTGAATTAATACCCAGGGATATTAGCTGGTTGTATTTCAATCACCGCGTATTGCAAGAAGCAGATAGTGTAGAAGTTCCACTATTAGAGGGACTTAAGTTTTTGGCTATTTATGCGTCTAACTTGCAGGAGTTTTTCAAAGTAAGGGTGGCTTCATTGAGGAAAATCAGGTCTATTGGGAAGGAGAATAGGGTACAAATGGACTTGGATATCAAGCCCAATCGTTTGCTCAGAATCATTAAAAAAATAATCGGACAGCAGCGAAGTTATTTTGATGAGATTTTATTCGAAAGGATTCTACCCGAATTGAGAAAGCAGGGTGTACATTTTCATACAAGATCAGAGCTTGAAACCGATCACAAAGATGTTAGCCTTCTTTATTTCGAAGAGGAGATCAAGCCACATTTAACCATTCTTCCACTTGAGGAAAAGTTACTTCAAGAAAACAAGATTTATTTTGTTGGAAAGAAGCAGGAAAGAATCTTTTTGATTGGGTTAGATCAATCTTTTGATCGATTCATGACTTTTCCCGAATGGGCGGGTTTGAATCGGTGGTTGTTGTTGGATGATGTTGTAAAATTAGGTCTTGCTTCCCACGGATATATTGACTTATGTTCCTTCCAGATCAATAGGGATGCTGAGATGGTGTTGGATGAGCATTACTCTTTGGACATCATAGATCAGATCAAAAAGGGCATCCAAGAAAGAGCTAAAGGAAACGTTATTCGACTGGTTTACTCCAGTGAAATGACACAGGAAATACTATCTGAGATAAAGGAAGATTTTGGTCTTTCGAGATATGAACTCTATCCCGGAAGTACTTACTTGGATATGAACGATTTATTTTCTCTTGTAAAAAAAATAAATATCTCAAGCCTTGGTTATCCCGATGCTTCAACCGTCCCACATCCCGTATTTGATAAGATCTCATTGATCGATTCCATTCGGGAAAGAGATATAGTTTTGCATTATCCTTATCAGAGTTTCTCCAATCTGGAGAAGCTTATTGAGTCTTCTATTCGTCATCCCGATCTGGAGGAGATCAGGATCGTTATTTATAGAACCGGTGATAGCTCGAGAATTGGTGAACTGCTGGTGTCGGCTTTGAGAAAAGGCCTCAAGGTTATGGTCTATATTGAAGCCAAAGCGCGTTTTGATGAAGAAGCCAATATCCATTGGATAGAGAGGCTCAAAGAAGAGGGCGCATTGATTATCCCTCCAAAAAAAGATCTTAAGGTCCACAGTAAATTGATGCAGCTTGTATTTCAAAATACAGATAATATCTCCTACATCAGTTCAGGGAATTTTAATCCCGCAACCGCAAAAATATATGCGGATCACGGTTTGTTTACTGCTGATTTGGATATCAATGAAGATGTTGAGAAGGTCTTTCAGTGTATCCAACAAGTTGACCCTATTGCATTCGAAACCAAAAAGCTTTGGGTTTCTCCTTTCAGTATGCGCGAAAATATCATGAAGTGCTTAAGTTTTGAAATGGAGCAAGCCAAGAGCGGAAATATGGCTTATGCCATACTCAAAATGAATAATTTGGAAGACCCCGAACTCATTCGGGCATTGTACGAAGCGAGTAGGGCAGGGGTAAAGATTGTTTTGTTGGTAAGGGGAATTTGTTGCCTTAATATTCATTTTTCTGAGGCCATCAATATTTCAGCCAGTGGAATTATTGATCGATATCTTGAGCACGCCAGACTATTTCTGTTTTGCAACGGTGGTAATGAACGCTTGTATTTATCGTCTTCAGACTGGATGACAAGAAATATGGATCGGAGGATCGAACTGGCTTGCCCCATTGAGGACGAGCAGTGTTTTGTGCAATTGAGGGCCTTGTTGAATTTTCAGAGTAAAGACAATGTCAAATCCAGAATATTGGATCATCGTGAAAACCTAATGCTTAATAATAAGAATCCAAGAATAAGATCTCAAGAGGATTTTCGAACTTATTTAGCACATCTCTTTAAAGAACAAGACGTGCTTAACGCGTTGTAAAATGTATATGGTGATGAGATTAGAAGTATTGGTTCCATGGAGTATTACTTTTGTTTTGTTAATGCTGAACTTGCCAGCTTCTCAAGCTCAAGAGGACATGTATTCGGGTTCGATAAAGGACTGGAAAACCCCATTCGAAAAGGATCAGAATTATACAGCAGATCACAGTGAAATCATCGAATTTTATGAGCGTTTGGCTCAAGAATCTGATCGAGTTGAATTGAAAGTGGTTGGCCAGACGGATGTCGGCAGGAACTTACATTTAGTAATATTATCGAGTCAAAATAGATTTCTTGCAGAGCAAAATAGGGATCGAGCAGTTTTTATGATCAATAATGCCATTCATCCCGGAGAACCCTGCGGAGTGGACGCCTCCATGATGTTGGCCAGAGATTTGGTCAGCTCGAAAGAAGGAATGGATTTACTGGATCAAGTTACCATTATCATTATACCAGCTTATAATCTTGGAGGAGTACTGAACAGAAATAGCCACTCGAGGGCTAATCAGCTGGGACCAAAGATCTATGGTTTTCGAGGAAATGCCCAAAATTTGGACTTGAACAGAGATTTTGTCAAGTCTGATTCGAAAAATGCACGGGTCTTTCATCGAGTTTTTTCTCAATGGCGGCCACAAGTATTTGTAGATACCCATACTACTAATGGAGCGGATTATCCATACACCATGACATTGATCCCAACGCAAAAAAATCAATTGGGAGGTCCAATGATGAACTTGATGCGCAATGATTTTTTGCCTCAACTCTACGATCAAATGGAGTCAAGTGATTGGCCCATGTCCCCCTACGTTTTTACTAAAACCGAGCCCAAAGACGGCATTATGGATTTCAATGACAGCCCGCGGTTTTCGTCTGGATATGCTTCCTTGATGCACTGTATGTCATTCGTGTCAGAGGCGCATATGTTAAAACCTTATGTGGATAGAGTGCATGCAACTTATACTCTTCTAGATGAAATGGCCAATTTTGTTTTGGAAAATGCCGAAGAAATAGTCGCAACGCAACGAGCTCAAATAGAGCATTATGGGAATGATGACAGCATGGGCATAAAATGGAAATTGGATGAAACGCAATGTGATTCATTTCTATTTGAAGGTTATCCTAGAAAAAGTAAAAAAAGCAATTGGTCGGGGGGAAATAGAACTTATTACGATCACGAAGATGCTTTCGAAAAATACATACCGTATTGTACTCAATTTGAGGCCGTTGAAGAAGTGAGAATTCCCCAATACTATATTATACCGCAGGCTTATGATGATTTAATAGATAAGTTGCGAGATAATCATATTGAGTTTGATGTATTAGAACAGGACTCACTTTTCGAGTTGGAGTTGTATAGAATTAATGACTTCAATACGGTGAAATATCCTTATGAAGGGCATTATGTGCACAGTGAGGTCGAATTAGAGTCATTTATGGGTGATAGAATGTATTTTAAAGGAGACGTACTTGTTCCAACCCAGCAGTTTGCCCGTCGTTTTATAGTTTCCTGTCTAGAACCAGTTTCTGTGGATAGCTGGTTTAATTGGAACTTTTTTGATGGAATACTGATGCAAAAAGAGCATTTTTCTCCTTACGTATTCGAAGATACGGCGGAAGAGATTTTGAAAAATAATGAGGAGTTACAAAAAGCCTTGGAGGAAAAAAAGGAATCCGATCCCGAATGGGCCAAGAGCACGCGCAATCAGATGGACTTCATTTATAAGAATAGTCCGCACTATGAGCCCAGTCATAGGTTGTATCCTGTTGGTCGAATATTTTAGGATTTAGGATTTGGGATTTAGGTTGTAGGTTGTATGATTTCGGTCGTTGTAATCGAGTCAAAAACTAAATGGAATTGTCATTTAGAAATCAGCAATAAATAATAGTTGCTAAGTATTATGGAATCCTTTTTTCCCTAACCCCTAACCCCTAACCCCTAACCCCTAACCCAATTCGTTAAAAATCTCTTAAAAAATAATTGAAGAATTGACATTTCACTTTTTCATGGGTCTATAGTTTACATTGTTAAACTTTAAATTGAAGAACTATGAAAATGCTAATGCAAATTTTAATTGTGAGTCTTTTTACTTTGTTGGGATTTAGTGTGAGTCAAGCTCAGGACGATCAGATTTTCCAACAAGAAGATCAAAATGAGGCTGCAGTAAAACACAAAGATGCGAGGGCTAAGAAAATGCATGCTAGGGGAGAGAAAATAAAGGAGGAACTGCAACTTACCGAAGATCAAATCGCCGAATGGAAATTGATTAAGGAGAAGTATCATCCTCAAATGAAGGAGATAAGAGAAAGCATGAGAAACGATAGAGAGCAATCTAGAGAAGAATTGAAATCTGTTCTCGAGCAGAGAGATGCTGAATTCATGAATATATTGGATAGTGAGCAACAGGCGAAATGGGCGCAAATGAAAGAGGAGAGAAAGGCCAAGATGAAAGAAAGACGAGGAAAAGGTCAGGGCACAGGAAATGGGTAAATCCTTCAATAATTTTCCGATTACGGGCGTGACTATTATTGGTAAAGGAACTTTGCAAGGCAGGGTTCCTTTTTTTATGTCGAGAACATAGCTTTTCGGATAATATTAAATAAGCGACTAATTTTAAGTGCTAACGATGAATTCGAGCTAATTTGCTTTACTTAAAAGTGAAACCCGTTGTTTTAATCCTAAATAGTAAAGAACAAGATTGATCAAAATCAGACATATCACTGAGTTGCTGGAAATTCTTCCAGAAGAAGAGCGAATAATGGTGGACATATTATTGAGCCTCATTCGAAACAGCTTACCTGCCTACTGCAAAGAGAAAATATCTTATAACGTACCCTTTTTCTATGGCAATAGAGGAATTTGTGTCGTATGGCCGGCTTCCGTTCCCAGAGGTGGAATTAAGCAAGGGGTATTACTGGGATTTTGGCAAGGAAACAAGCTGAATGATTCGGATAATTATCTGGACAAAGGAAGCAACAAAAAGGTATTTTATAAGGTGTTTAAAAAAGCGGAAGACATCGATATTCAGGCAATAGAGAAGTTGTTAAATGAAGCCGTCATTTTAGACCAACGTAAGAATTGAGTTTTCGACATCTTTGGATCAAATGAATTCTATTATAAGCGGAATTGAATAATAATCGGTGGGCTTGCCTATTGAATTTCATATATTGAGCTTAAATAATTACTCATGAGATTGTTAACCGCTTTCATTTTATGTCTATTTCTCGCTTCAGGTTTTGCTCAGAACGCAGCAACCAAAACAGTAGAATTTCAGCAATCCCAGAATCAGAAATACAAAAAGAAAAAGACTTCTCCTCTGGATTCAGATGACAGAAGGAAGTTTAAAGCATTCAACTTTTATCCTTTCGACGAAAAATACGTGGTTCAAGCAAATTTTGAAAAATTGGATAGTTTGGTTCTGATAGAAATGAAAACCAGTACCGATAGAATCCCGATCTACAGATTATATGGAATCGCTGAATTCGAATTAGATGGGGGACTTCATCAATTACAACTTTACCAATATTATAATAAAGACAAAGAAAAGTACGGCGATCAGCTTTTCCTGCCCTTTAGAGATGAAACCAGCGGACAGGGCAGCTATGGAGGAGGACGATATATTGATTTGGATATTCCGGAAGGAGATGATATCGTCATTAATTTTCATCTATCCTATAATCCTTATTGTGCTTATAGCGCTAGGTATTCTTGTCCTGTTCCTCCTGAAGAAAATGATCTGAAAGTTTCTATTCCGGCGGGAATAAAATATAAATACACTAAAAAATAAATTGGTCCTTAGGACTTAATAATCCTTCTAGTAAGTACTTTTTGATCAAAGACACATTGTACAACGTAAACACCCTGTGATAAGTAGTTCATCGGTATGGTCAATTGTTCAATAACCTTATTGGTCTGATAAACCACCTTGCCGTCATTGGCGTATATCTTTATCTCCTTCGGCAATAAACCACCGTCAAAGTCCAATGTGATTTCGTCAATGAATGGATTCGGATATAGTCCAATTTCATTCAAGGCATTTTCATCAGAATTGGTAAGGCATTCGATTTCTATATCCACACAGTTTTCTGATTCACCACAATTGTTACTAACTGTCAGGCAAGCCGTAAAGCTTTGATCAACGGCCAAAGTGTCGATGTCCATACCTGTAAATCCATATATATCAAGATCCCATCTAAGATTTTCATAATTTCTGGATGCGTTGTCGAAAACAACCAAGCATTGATCGTCCATATCGATCACTTCATAATTGAAGCTCGCCAATGGGAAACTATCCACATAGCTGAGCTCGATACTGTCTAATACTAAACAATTATTTTCGTCACTAACTTCAATCCCATAAGAACCTGGAAAAAGGCCTGATATAGAATCCGTAGAGTTGCCGGTAGTCCAGGAATAATTATAGTCCCCGGTACCACCTTGAACTTGGACGGTAATCCTTCCATTTTCCGAGTCTGGACAGTCAGATGGCTCACCAAACAAGGCAATTAACAAACTATCGGGTTCAGATATCAGAACGGAGTCTGTATATTCGAAACCCCATTGATCTGTAACGGTAAAGTAATAATTGCCCGCTCCGAGATTTTCTACTCTTTCCATGTCGTCTCCATTCGACCACTCGTAGGTGTATGAATTTCCTCCACCTGATACATCAAGATCTAAAGAGCCATTTTCATCTCCTGCACATAGGGGCTCAATAATATTTTTGGCTTCAGCCGTTATTGGTTTAGGGAATACGAAGTCAGTATGTAAAATATACAATCCGGTCGATTGATCCGATGCTATGATCATGCCTGAATTGAAAAATGGATAAACACCCCAGCAACCTTCAAACCCTCCATAATCGCTATGATTGGGATAAGTGTCATAGTAGGCCACGTTAACCACGTTTTCAGGATCGCTAATGTCAAAGACTTGAACGCCATCGTGGTAGTAGGAGATTACTGCATAGTTTTCGGTGACGAATGGATTGTGTGGTATCGAACCCTCATCGGCCGGTGCCAGAAGGGCGGATTTAAAGACTGAGCTCACAGACATCGATTGCAAATCACTGGTATTGACCAGCTTCATCGCTTTTCCATGCGTCTCATCAGCCATGACCAATTTTTTCCCGTCAGCTGACAACCAAGAACTGTGGTTGTATCCCTGTTCGGGATAGGACTCCAATCTTCCCAAGACAACTGGATTATTGGCATCTTCATAGTCATAGACTACCAATCCATTATTGCCATTCGACATCCAGGCGGTGTCATTTCTTACAAAAATATCATGGGTATAACTTCCAAGGTCAAGAGACGAAAGTAGCGTTGGTTCTTCTGGTGTTTCGGTTAAATCCAAAGTAATGATACCGCCATTTTGGGTATTACTCCCCACGACATACAGCCTTCCGGCATTTTCATCAATGAAGATATTATGCGCTCTAGAGAAAAATTCGTTGGAGTTGTATACCAGGCTGACAGAGTCAGGTAAAGTACTCATATCAAATACCTGTAATGTAGAACGCGCTCCTTGATCCGCAACGCCATAGGCATAGTGTCGGTAGGTTTTAAAATCTCTGTGGATGCATCTCGTATGTTCACCGGCAATCGAATCACTTAGAACAGGATTGGCCGGATCCGTGACATCGATGAATAGTGTGGATCTAGAAGTTCCAATTATCGCATAAGCGCGATCATCTTCCGGGTTTTCCCAACCCCAGATATCGTTATACCTCAATCCGAAAAAGCTGGGCAAGTTAGGATCATCCCATTGCCCTATTTTGTACATTTGATAGGACTCCTGAGCGAACACTATTTGGCAGAGAAATGCAAATATTAGAAAAAATGAAATGCGCATTGACTTAAGTTAAATGGTTTTGAACAATTCAAACGAAACAATTAAGGTATGGAATTTCAATTAAGTTTTCAAGATCATGTTCCATTTGTTCACGACAAAAGTGTGATAATTGTCGCGGATAGAATAGATCTTAAGTCCAATATTGGTTCCTTATTCAGAATGGCGGATGCCTTAGGCGTCAAAGAACTCTTATTTTTTCATGAATCCTTTGACATGAATGAGCAAAAAATCGCCAGGATTGCAAGAAGTTGTAATAATTATGTACCCTACACCTTATGCAGTGATATTCAAGGCTTAATCTCTAAATTGCCTGAGAATGCCATCATATATGCGCTTGAATGGACCAACAAAAGTGAAAATATCTACAAGTATGGTTTCGAATCAAACGCAGCTCCATCTGTTGTTATTATTGGATCAGAGCGCGGTGGTATTAGTGACGAGCTGCTAAATTTATCTCATCAATCCATCCATATCCCAATGAGTGGTAATAATTCGAGTATGAACGTCATCATGGCAACAGCGATTTTGGTTTATGAAATGATAAGGCAGCGTTTACAAGCTTAAATTGATCTAATGGCTGTTCTGATAATCCAATGCTATGTCCGAAGCAGTACTTATTCAGTTGATTGTAGGGTTTTTTTCGCTATATCCCTACTTTTTAGTGTTTAAGTTTTATTATCTTAGGAGACAAATTATCCTTCCACTCAATTAACGTAACATACTATCGAATAGTGAATAAATTAATTGGGTAAAACTGAAACCATGAAGTACTGTATTCCGCTCCTGCTATGTCTATTTAGTGTAGAGCTCCTCTATGCTCAATGCAACGGACCTGGCAGCCCCTGTTCGATCTGTGAAATTACTGCAACCATTACCAATATCGATGGTGGTTCCATTGTAGATGGAGATAGTTCTATACCCGGTCCCTTAAGTGCCGGAGGAATGGCTACCGGAGATGCGATGGAGGTGGACGCGGAGAACTGTGGTGAACTCTCTATTACGGTTGAAATAGACTTTTTGTGGCAACAGGGAATCAATTTCAATTGGGTGCACGGCGTTTCATTCGAATCAAGTCCCGGATGGTCGGCAAGTACAGGAACTCCTCCCGGCCCATTCTGGATATCTCTCAATTCCATTACAGGTTGTTGTTCCGGACAGACCTATGGTGAGGGATTCTATTTTGAGAACCCAGATCCAAGTCAAACTTCGTTTTGTTGCGGTACGATGGATCCTTCTAACCCTGCTGATAATTACGGAACACCAGACGATCTAGGAGTATTCATATTCGAATTGACTTATTGTGCCTCGTCGAATCAGGACCAGGCTATGGAGAGCATTACTTTTAAAGTTACAGAAGACGGAGAAACCGGTGACTGGAATATGTCTGACGGTTGTAATTACGAATTCGAATTTCCAATCAATATTAACTCTGCAGGAATTCAATTGCCAGAGACCCACGGTCCAATTTGTATTGGTCAATGTGTAGATCTGGACGCAGGTGAAGGATGTGATAGCTATGATTGGAGCAATGGCGAGTCGACTCAAATTATTACGGTTTGCCCTACGACAAATTCGACTTATTCTGTTACCGTTTCAGATGGGCAGGGGTGTAGTCAAATGGGGTCTACGGAAGTACTTGTTGAAGAGTGTTGTATTTCAGAATCCGGAGATATTGTGGCTACAACCTCACCGAGTTGCCCTGGCGAAGATATTGATGTTATGGTATCCAATTTTTTGTCGGACCCAGAGTATGAGCAGTATATATTGATTGTCGATGGTACAGGAACCATTATAGAAGTTATCAGTGGGTCGAGCCATTCTCTGTTTTCGGATATTTGTGAGGAGCTTACGGTCTATGCCTATAATCGAGAAATTGCCGGAAATGCACCAGAGCCATTTGTTGGGATGGATATCAACACCATTGATTGTGCGGATGATGCGAATTGTTGTGATTTAACAATGATAACGGTTTCATGGGAAGATACGGAAGTGCCCAGCTTTATAGATCCACCGGCTGATCTGAATTTGACCTGTCTGGATCTTCTGCCTCCGATGGATGACTTGGAGTGGACTGACAATTGTTCCGACGGAGATTTTGCAATAGGGGAAGAAACAGGATCTGCAACACTCTGTGCCGGAGGAACGATTACAAGAACATGGGAAGCCACAGATCTCTGCGACAATACCGCTACTTATATTCAAAATATCAATATTTCCGCTCCAGATCCTATTATGTTCGATAATACACCACCGAATGAGGCCCGCAATTGTGGTGATATACCAGACCCTGCAGATCCGCTGAATTATACGAACAACGGTTCCGGAGATTGTTTGTCGGATGGAAGTGCAGATGCTGTTAGAGCGGAAAACTATGACATTTGCGGTGGAACGATTACAGATACTTGGGAAGCCACAGACAATTGTGGGGGAATGATTTCTCATGTTCGAACCTATACTTTTAATCCTGCACCTGCAGCCTCATTTATCAATCTACCACCTGATCAGAGCTTCGCTTGTGGAGAGTACGACAACAACCCAGGCGACTTGGAGTACTCAAATGGAGAATCTGGGGATTGTGCGATAGAAGGATCAGTTAGCCCAACAAGTACAGCTCTTCCGGATCTATGCGGAGGGACACTTACGCATACTTGGGATTTCACTG
Organism: Saprospiraceae bacterium; assembly: GCA_965230755.1. Taxonomy (GTDB): domain Bacteria; phylum Bacteroidota; class Bacteroidia; order Chitinophagales; family Saprospiraceae; genus DATFJT01. Next base: position 47,154 of record CBDDLT010000006.1, read on the forward strand.
ATGCTTGCGGCCGACCGATCAGTCATACGCAGACCATAACCATTGATCCAGCACCTCAGGCCAGTTTCGATGATTTGCCTGCGGATTTAACTGTTTCTTGTGGTGATTTTCTGCCAATGGATGATCTCAATTATAGCAACAATGCTTCTGGAGACTGTCTGATCGAAGGAATTGTCAATCCGATCACAACTCAGCCCAACTATCCCTGTGGTGGAGTAGTGACCAATACCTGGCAGTTTACCGATGCTTGCGGAAGAAGTATAAGCCATGTTCAAAGTATTACTATCGAGCCATCTGATCCTGCTGAATTTTTGGATTTTCCTCCGGATGTAACCGTACAATGTTCGGATAATATCAATACCCCGGATGATTTGGAGTACAGCAATTTCTCAAGCGGCGATTGTTTAATTGAAGGGGCTGCAACGGCGGTTCAAACAGGTACTGTGGATGTTTGCGGTGGTGCTTTGGTAAATACCTGGACATTCATTGATCCATGCGGGCGTCGAATAGATCATCAACAAACTGTTTTGGTTGAACCGGTAGATCCACCGGAATTTGTTGACCCTCCGTCAGATGATGTCATAGATTGTAGTGAAATACCGACGGATGCGCCTGAATTACGATATACCAATTACGGGTCTGAACCCTGTTTGTTTGAAGGATTCGTCTTGCCCCAAGTAACCGAGAATTATGATTCTTGCGGAGGAGAAATCATCTATGTGTGGGAGTACTCAGATCAATGCGGTAATGAGCTCTATCATACTCAGATATTAGAGATACTGCCACTAGAAGATCCGGAATTTATCGATCCGCCTGATGACATTACCCTGGATTGCGGACAGGATATTCCTCCTGTTGAACCACTGAGGTACACCAATAATCAAACCGGTGATTGTGCACTGGAAGGTGAAGTTTTACCAGACGTGGAAGTTTTAGATAATGAAATTATCAGAACCTATTATTTCGAAAATGAATGTACCGGTTCATTTATTGAACATATCCAAACCATTTTCGTACCCGAAGTGCCGGATATAGCGATTGATCCGGTTCAGGAGACAATTTGCCTGGGTGAAGAGTTTGATTTATTCGATATCGAGGTTTTTGATCAGAATAATTCGAACTATTTCATTACGTATCATTCTGATATTCCTCCAACAGCGGCCAATGAGATCTTAGATCCTTTGGTTAGCCCAGGTCAAACGACAACTTATTATGTGGTTGCGACTTCGGATGATGACTGTCAGGATATCGAAGCTTTTGAATTGATCGTATTGCCTTCGCCAAATGCCGGTGATGATAATTCGGGTTATTTGTGCTTTGGTTCGGATGATGTCAATTTGTTTGACTATCTGATCAATGCGGATAATGAAAATGGTACTTGGACCGATCCTTTTTTCAGCGGTGTTGATATTTCTGATCCGAGGTCCGTTAATTTTTCTACACAAAGCTCAGGAGAATATATTTTTGATTATGTATTGAATAGTGCAGATTGTTCCTCTGATACCGCTCGTATCACTTTGACGCTGAACGAGGAATTAATGGCACTACTTCAGACGATAGAATGCAGTAATGACAGGACTTCTTATACCGTCGTTGTAGATGGATTGGGTAATCAGATCTCGACGAATACAGGCACTATAGTTGGACCAAACGGAACCATTTGGGATATTATCGATATTCCAATTGGTCAGGACTTGGTGATCAATGTAAGCAATGGCGTTGATACCTGCATGTTAGAAATACGAGTTAGTCCACCAAATTGTGATTGCCCACAAGTCGATCCTCCTGATTCGAACGGAGATCAGACCATTTGCCAAGGAGAAACTACTCCACAACTCAGTGTTACCGTTGGTCCGGATGAGCAAGCCAATTGGTATGACAGCCCAATAGGGGGAACCTTATTATTGTCCAACTCTTTGACTTATTTATCTCCGGAGACCGCTCCTGGAGTTTATACCTATTATGTCGAAGCGGAAAGTACGACCAATCCGGGTTGTAAGTCAGCTACCAGGACTCCGGTAAGATTAGAGATCATCGCTCTGCCTGTGGCTTTTGACGCGGTACTTCAACAATGCGATGATGATCTGGATGGAATGGTCTCATTCGATCTTACACAGGCAGAAGCTGATTTAGGTGGAGGGGTAGCAGGATTGCGATACGAGTATTATCTGAATATCACTGATGCCAATAATAGGGCCAACGCCCTGAGCAGTCCGTATACCAATACGACCAACCCTCAGGTACTCTTTGTGGCCGTTGTTAATTCGAGCAATTGTGTTGATATATCGGAACTGAGCCTGGTTGTTAATCCTTTACCTGAGATTTCTCTGGATATCAGTAATGAGACCTGTTCGGGTGAAGAAGATGGCGTGGTCATTATATTAGGAACGAGCGATCATGAACCTTTAGAATATAGCATCAATGGATTCTTTTATTTCTCCGATGCGCAATTTGATTCGCTCTCACCGGGAGTTTATACTGCCTATGTACGAGATAGTAATTTATGTATCTCGAGTGTAGATTTTGAGATAGAAGAAGGCCTGATATTAAGTGTTGATAATTTGGTGATCGAATGCTTGGACAACGGCACAGATACGGACCCCAGCGATGATTATTATGTCATTCGGGTGACCATATCCAATAATTTAGGGACCACCGGTAGCTATACCGTTTCTGATGGCGCCAATAATTATGGAACGGGCACCTATGGTGTTGAGCTCAGTTTCCAAATCCCGGCCAATGACCAACAAGTAACTTTGAATTTTGAGGATGCAATTTTTGCATGTTCCGTATCGGAAACAATTGGACCTTTGAGGACCTGCTCTTCGGATTGCGAAATCATCGTCAATAGCGAAGAAATAGAATGTTTTGACAATGGGACCGAACTAGATCCTACCGATGATTATTATGAAATAAGATTGAATGTTTCCTCCATAAATGGAAGCAGTACCAATCAGTTTAGAATCAGTGAAGGTGGAGTGAGAATTGGAATTTATAGATACGATGAAGATATTGTATTTACTCTTCCCGCTACCAATTCAGTTACCAGTGTTTTAATTGAGGATTTAGAAGATGACCAATGCCGATTGAATCTGGATCTTGGGAACTTGGAGAGTTGTTCTGATGGATGTCTGGTCGAAGCTGTAATCTTAAACTTAGAATGCTTAGACAATGGAACCATCGGTGATGATTCTGATGATTTATTCCAGTTCGAAATAAGCAGTACATCCATTAATGCCTCTTCGAGATGGTTTGTGTTAGGAGAGACGGATACGCTTGCCAATGGCTCGAGCATGTCATTTGGTCCATTTGATATTTCAAGTGGATCGAGAACTTATATCATCATCGATCATGAAAGACCGGAATGTTCAGATACCATAACTGTTGATCCACCTCCAGCATGCTCCAATCCTTGTGAATTAGAGATTGTCAATCTTCAAGTTGGAAATTGTAATGACAACAATACCGGAAATACTGAAGATGATGACTTTTTTACCGTGAGCTTTGAGGTGAACGCCATATTGGGTCCAGTGAGTGACTTTTGGGTCAATGACGGTACGAATAACTATGGTCCTTATTCTTATTCGACACAAGTGATGATAGACCTACCTGCCGATGGTAGTAATATTACTTTGACAATTACTGATACTATGAGCGCGCAGTGTGAAATTAGTTTGGAGGTGAGTCAAGATCCTTGTTCTAGTTGTGATCAACAAATTGATGCTGGTCAGGACCAATTGATAAGTTGTAGCAGACCTCAAGTACAATTGACAGGTTTCACAAGTGAACCTGGAAATATTACATGGACGGGACCAAATAGTTTTATGAGCAATGATTTGATCATCAATGTCGATGTCAATGGCTGGTATTATCTGGAAATTAGTTACCTTGATGCTTGTGTATTCGTAGATAGTGTATTTGTAGGATTGGATGCTGATATTCCAGTGGCTGATGCTGGTCCTGATGGGCTTCTCAATTGTTTGAGAAATGCTTTCATTCTAGATGGAACAAACAGTACTCAGGGACCAGACTTACAATTTGAATGGCAGGATTCGTTAGGCAATGTTCTGGGTGAGGGTTTGAATTTCGAAGTCAATTCTACCGGATCCTATTACTTGGTTGTAATAGACACAGTTAATAACTGTAGATCACCGAGAGATTTGGTAGAAGTGACTGAAGATTACCACACGCCGAATGGTGTCATTTATGCTAATCCTGGGCTTACCTTGGACTGCGTAGTAGAGACCATTGAATTGAGTACTGACGACGAAGAGCACGTGATTTATACATGGACGATACGAGGCCAGGACTTTACTGGCTCGGTAAAAGTGGTGGTGGACAGTGGTTACGTCAGTTTGTACGCCATAGATACCTTGACGGGATGTGATACCATAACAGGAATCAATATTGAAGATTTTACTCAATTTCCTTTTGTCAATGTTGAAGACCCGGATTCTATTACTTGTCGGGCTCCTTCTGTAATCATAGATGCATCTGCATCTCAACGCACTCAGGGCTTATTGATCGAATGGTCCAATGAAGACGGAACGGTTCTAAATACATCGGATTATACTTTGGAAGTTTTTGACGAGGGAACCTACTTTTTCAGGTTGTGGGATACTATCATTGGATGTTCTACCTTGGATTCGGTAATTGTAGAGGATTTACAGGCTTTTCCAGTCATTGATGCCGGTGAAGATCGGGAGATAAATTGTCAGGACGAGACGGAAATCAGGCTTGCAGGAAGTATTATTGATGCTCAGGGCGCGCTAGAGTATAATTGGCTGACTAGCACGGGCCAGATCATAGAAGGAGGATCTAGTCTTGAGCCTTTGGTCGGTGCTTCGGGTTATTATATTCTTGAAGTGTCGAATATTGAGACGGGTTGTTCTACTCGTGATAGTGTACTGATTATACTAGATGATAACAGACCGGAAGCTGCACTGATTGTGGTCGAGGATGAAAAATGTGAAGGAGATAATAATGGTCTGGTCAATATTTTCTCAGTAGAAGGCGGAACAGAACCATACAGCTACTACTTGGATGGAGATCTTCAGAATCAATCCAATGTCGGCAACTTATCTCCGGGAACCTATGACTTGAGAATTGTTGATGCAAAGGGATGTGTTCTCGATACGAGTTTTGTCATTGAAGCCGGTGTGAGACTATTGTCTCAAGTGGACAGCGTGATCAACTTGGAATATGGAGAAGAGAGAACTTTATACCTTTTGGTCAATATTCCAGAGGATGAAATATCATCAATAGAGTGGAGACCTTCGGATCAACTGAGTTGTGACTCTTGCATGGTAACTACCTTAATCGGAGAAGAGAGCGGAAACTATCAGGTAACAGTTATTGATATCAATGGCTGCCTCAGCAGGTCGAATCTTAGACTGATTGTGGATAAGAATTTCCAGGTTTTCGTGCCGAACTCCTTTTCTCCTAATGGAGATGGAAGCAATGATTTCTTTACGGTTTATAGTCGATTTGTGGAGAGGGTGAATAGCATGTCTATCTATAACCGATGGGGTGATCTGGTATTCATAGCAGAAGATTTTCCTTCTAATTCTCCTACAGAAGGATGGGATGGAATGCACAATGGTAAAGAATTGAATCCGGCAGTATTTGTCTATGTGGTGGAACTGACCATGGTAGATGGCTCTAAGAAGGTAATCTCAGGGGATGTGTCCTTGATCAAATAAGATGTAAAAGATTAAATCGATAATGACGGGATGGGGAAGATGGACAAAGTGAGATCTAAAATATCTCAATCGGCTACTTTACCTGCTGAATTCTATTTCGATACTGTGATCTGGGATAGAATGAAAGAGGAAATCTTTGCAAAAAGCTGGATGTATGTCGGTGATGAGAAGGAAATATTCAACGCAGCCATCAATACCTATCCTTTTAATCTGTTGGAAAAATACCTGGGGGAGCCTTTGGTTCTTACAAACTCGGATGAGGGCTTGAACTGTCTCTCAAATGTCTGTACACATCGTGGATTCCTTGTTTCGCATCATTCGGGAAAGAACCGGAAACTGGTCTGTTCCTACCACGGAAGACGATTTAAACTGAACGGAGAATTTGAATTCATGCCGGAATTTAAAGAAGTAGAGGACTTTCCCAGACCTTGTGAAAACTTGCATCGATTACCCCTGGAGCGATGGTCAAAATTTTTGTTTACTAGTCTGGATCCCAAATTTGACTTTGCGGAAATTCGAAATGAACTGGAAGATAGGGTAGGGTTTTTAAATGTGGAGCAGTTCGAATTTGCTCCTGAATACTCCAAAACGTATAATGTTCGATCTCATTGGGCGCTGTACATCGATAATTATTTAGAGGGATTCCACATTCCGTTTGTTCATCCTACCCTGAATGCCATGCTGGATTATGGAAGTTATGATACCCTATGCAAGGATCATATGGTATTGCAAGTGGGTTATTCCGATGACGGGACTGAAGTATTTGATTTTCCTAGAACTCATCCGGACTATGGCAAGCAGATTTCGGCGTATTATTTCTGGTTCTATCCCAACTTCATGCTCAACTTCTATCCATGGGGAGTGCAGTTGAATATCGTTAAGCCCCACTCACCGAGTTTCACTAAAGTTGAGTTTTTATATTATATCAAGGATCGAGAGATTTGGAATCGAATGGGCGGTGATCAAATAGGTGAAAAAACACAACAGGAAGACGAATGGGTTGTAGAAGGTGTTCAAAAAGGACTGGCATCTCGATTCTATACCGATGGACGATTTTCACCAACACGGGAAACCGGAGTCCATCATTTTCACCTGTTATTGAAGCAATATTTAGATAATAAGGATTAAAATAAGCCTGGTTTTATTGGATTTTGGCCTTGTTTTGTTAAGGAAATACTAAAAAATTAGTAGTATTACTAAATTTTTAGTAGTATTGTCTTGTTAAATAAAACGATATGATCAAATTAACCAAAAGAGAAGACCAAATCATGGAAATCATGTGGAAGTTAAAAACCGCTGTAATCCGTGATATTGTAGCCGAGTTTCCTGAGCCTCAACCTCATTATAATACCGTTGCTACATTGGTTAAGATTCTTGTAAAAAAGGGAGTTCTAAAATCTGAAAGCATAGGTAATACCCATCATTATAGTCCAGTACAGGAGTTTGAAGAGTATCGGGAACAGCAGATTGGAAATCTCAAGGAGAAGTTTTTCGACAATTCTTTTTCAAAAATGATGGCTCACTTTGCTAAGAAAGAAGGACTTTCTGAAGAACAGAGGGAAGAATTAATTAAGATAATAAAAGGTGAGTCATGATAGTACTTCTTAAAGCCTCGATCGTCATAGTTATTTTATTGGCCTTTTATAAGCTGGTATTAGAAAGGGAGAGCTTTTATGCTGCCAATAGAATGTATCTTCTAGGGAGTTTGATCCTTGCGATTGCTTTGCCGTTCTTGACTCTACCAAAATTGATCAATAATCAGGGTTTTCTGGAGTCTATGATGATTAAGAAAGAGATGAATGTGGTCACGGATAATCCAACGAAGGAACCTTCCACTCCGAATATCAAACCCTCTGAAGCTAAACCATTGACTGGCGAAGAAATATATAGCTTGGAACCCATTTCGACCAAGGAGAAGGGTGAACGTTTGATGGTTGAAGGGGCCAGTTCGACAGCTGAAAAAGTCGAACCATCCTTGGGGAAGACCAAAACATGGATTTTCTATATCTATCTTTTTGGAGTAGCCGTGCTCTTGATCAATTTAATTGCACAGATAATTAACCTTCTTTACAAGGTATACCGAACAGATGATAAAATCATAAGTGATGAGGGAGTGATAGTAAACTTAACTGGAGAAACAGAACCTTGCTCTTTCTTCAAATATATTTTCATCAATCCGGCATCCTACGATTTTGATACCTATGAGCAAATTCTTGCTCACGAGAAAATACATATTCGCTGTCGACATAGTATGGATCTGCTTTTATCTGAAATAGCGGTTATTTTCCTATGGTTTAATCCATTCATATGGTTGATGAGAAAGGAAGTCGAGAAAAACTTGGAATATCAGACCGATGACATACTTGTCGGACAGAACAAGGAGCAAAAGCAAAACTATCAGCTCAATTTGGTTAAAATTGCTTGCTACACTCGTCCGCTGGCAGTTACCACCAATTATAACCAATCTCAGATCAAACAGCGCATTCTAAAAATGAATGGTAAGCGATCCAACAAATTCAATTACTGGAAGTATGCATTTGTATTGCCACTGTTGTTTCTTTTGGCGCTTGGCTTAAACTCTCCCTTGGAGGCAGAGCCCAATACAAAGAATGGCCTAGATTTTATCAGTTCTCAAGAATCTTTGAGTATTAATTCTGATTCAAGTAACGATCCAGTAGAAGATGGCTTGGTATCTGAATCAATGAAAACTGATGCTTCTGACAATTACTTGGCCAATAAATCCATGAGTGATTTGATTGCAAACTGTAAGGAATTTGAAGAAGCGGTGGCTCGAGGAGATCTCAATAAGGTCAAGGAAATTTTGAAAACTCTGGACCCGGATTGCTTGAAGCTAAAGAAAGATGAAGGCAATAACCTGTCATCTTTGAAAAAATTGGTGGATAGCAAAAAAGAAGAGATGGCCAGCAAGGCTGTCGTCGATACCGATGAAAATTCGAAGTCGACCTGCGCTTTGATTGAAAAAGCGGTAGAGGACAGAAATTATAGAGAATTGAGGAGTCTTTTGGCCAGTGAGGACATCAGCTGTCTGAATGATATCTATGGGGAACCTACTCAGGATGTAGCATTAATACAGGGTCTTTTGAATTACGGTGCTAGAATGAACATCGATCAAAACAATGTAATTCACATATCGGATATCGGTTTTATCATCGATGTGATCGACTATGAAAAAGAGGACTGTCGGGATGAAAACTACTTGGATCTAGCGGAAGCAATTATAGCAAAAAACAGGCTTGAGGTCAGAAGAATATTGGCCATGGAAGACTTGAGCTGTCCTTTGAATGCCAATGGGGTCACCAATGATTTTCCCTTTATCAAGGAATTGATGAAATACGATCCCTTGATCAGATATGATAATGAGACAACTATAACAATTTATGGTGTTGGTGTGGATATTGACCTGGATCGTTTCGAAGAAAAATCCAATACCTATGATGGTGAGCTGAAGGAGAAGAATTATTTATCAGAAGAAGAAAGGCGTGCATTGCGAGAAATAGAAAATCTATTGCGGGATGGATCAGTCAATGTAAAGGAAGATAATTGCTTGGATTTAATTGCTGCCATAGAAGTTGGGGCCCATGGTCTTGCCAAGAAAATGCTCAAGAACTTAGGTCCAAACTGCTATCATCGTATTACAGAAACGATAAGTTCGCCGGAGGGTTCGAAATGGTCGAACTCCCATGTAATAACACCATTAATTGCAGCGGCAAGACAAGGCGATCGGACCATGGCCGATATACTAATCACCTCGTTTAATGCCGATGTCAATTATTCCGGAGACGGAAAAATTACTCCATTAATGCATGCGGTTGAATCCGGGAATATCGAATTGGTGAAATTACTACTTGAGCGAGGAGCTAATCCCCGAAGCAAGGATGAAGACGGCAAAACGGCTTTGGACCGTGCCGAAAAATCAGGAAACGATAAAATTGCTAATTATTTGAAATCAATTCTGGCTGACTAGGAGCCAATTAAATACTTGAAAATTTAGTCATTATGAAACACGGAATCAAGATTCTGCTAGCCATTGCTTTGTCCATTGGTTACCATATTCTCCAGAGTCAGAACTCGGAAAGTAAAATTCAACCACAGTCATTGGCTCAATTTACACAAGATGTAATACTTCTGGATGGAGTCCAAAATGGGCTGGATACTATGGAAAAATATAGGGAGTCTGATAAATTCTATCTCGACGATTTTGAGTTTTTCTATATAGGGCAGGCTATGTTTCGACAAGGTAGAATTGAAGAGGCCATTCAGTACATGAACTCCATTGGATCGTATTTCTCGCCCTTGAAGAAGTCTTTTACCCAGGCCCTTTTTGTGCGATTGATCGAGTCAGGGGTAGGGGAGGCCGAGAAATGGTTAAAACAACATCGCTATGACAACGAGTACAAGATTGTGGAAAGGGAATTGGATATAGCAACCACTTCTCTTCTAAGGGCAAGTCGTATGGATGAACTCAAGATTCTCAATGCGGTATACCTGCAGGAGTTTCCGGATAACACCGAAGCACATCATCAAATGGCAGAGGTCTATCTCAAAGAGGGGAATGAGAAATTGGCTCTCCAATACTTGAGAACGGGCGTAGCAGAACAGGATTACATCTCTTTCGCCCGACTTGCTTCAAGTCCATTATCGATTTATATTCCTACGGTTTTACCCATGGATACAACAAGGCTTTTCAGGGCAACGGGTGATTTGGAGCAAGATACCGCATGGTTATTTGTCCAAGGTGGACCAATGCCCGATATAAGTGCTTATCATCCACGGCCACTTGATTTATTGCCTCGAAATGAAGCTCTTTTGAAGATTGATGTGTTGCAGTCGCAAATGATCAATCCCACCATTCTCTCATCGAAGCAATCATTGACTAGGGAACAAAATCTATTCGAACATGAGCGCAGCGCAGAAATGCTTAACCGCACGATAAAATACCTCAAAGACAGGGGGAAAACAGTGTTTGTCATCGCTCATTCTTACGGTGCTTATATAGCTTATGAATATTTGTATTCTAAGCCTGGGCTTTACGATAAACTCATCGTGATGGGTGCTGATTTGGATGAAGATTTACGTAATTACGAAGACAATGAAGATGGCAGTAGAAAATTTATTCGCTTCAGGGATGGCCTTACCCCTTACGAGCATAACTTTTGGGGTAATTTTCCTTTGGTATCCATTCTAAAAGACAAGCTGCAGCAAATATTTACCAATACGGGCAACTTGGTTCAGTATCACGGTATGCGCAGAATGACAGATTTTTTACAAAGCAAAGACCTAAGTCGAGTTGTATTTATTCATGCTCGATTTGACGAGGCCAATGCTCGAACATCATCATCTGATATAGCATTTTGGCGAGATCATGGAGCTAGTGTTTTAGAATCATTTGGAGACCACCACAGTATGCTTCGACCCGAGTACATGGCCAATATATATGGGCATTTAGTAAATGGGGAACCCTTGAGAAAATCTATAGCTTCTACCTTGGCTGAGGCGATTGAATCCAAGAATTTAAATGATGCTCTCAATAAAGTAGATGAATGTAAAAACTCTGATAAATATCATTCTTTATCAGAGTCTGAATTGAATGTTTTGGGGTATCAATTGATCAATTCTGGTCAGCTCGACGAAGCCATCCAAATCTTTGAGTTGAACGCCGCCTCCTTTCCAGATTCTTGGAATGCCTTTGATAGTCTGGCGGAAGCTCATCTTTACAAAGGGAACAAGGCTTTATCTGACCAGTATTATAGAAAGTCCCTCAGTATTCATCCGGGTAACATTTTGCGATAAAGGCACTCCGATAGATGAAATATAGCGCTTGGTCTAAATTCATACCTCGATAATAATTAATAATCACAACTTATAGATCTTCAATATCATTACTATGAAAACATTACTTTCTCTAACGTTTCTTTTAGCTTCTTTTCTAGGGTATTCTCAGTCCGGTCAGATGATCACAGGGACAATAGTCGACGATGAAAATATGGCGATTGACTTGGCCTTGATATCTGTTCAGTCCATGTCTGACTCTGCCATCATCAAAGCTGAATACTCGGATATCGATGGTGCCTTTCAGTTGACCAATATTCTGAGTGGAGATTACCTACTTGAAGTGCGGTATTTAGGATACGGAAATTATACTCAAACGATCAATGTGCAAGATGAAGATTTGGATTTGGGTACGATAAAGCTTAGTCCTGCAGTGGAAAACCTGGGGGAAGTTACGGTAACAGCTAAGGTTCCATTCATAGAGCGGGAAATAGATCGGGTGATCATCAATCCTGATGCCTTGATTTCTTCTGCTGGAAATAATGCCTTAGAAGTATTGGAAAAAGCGCCTGGTGTAGCGGTTCAGAGTGATGGATCTATTACACTAAAAGGTAGGTCTGGTGTGGCCATTTATATCAATAATAAACCCTCTTATCTTTCGGGAACTGAGTTGGAGAGTTACTTGCGGTCATTGCCTGCAGGTTCGATCAGACGAATTGAAATTATGGTCAATCCACCGGCGAGATTTGAAGCAGCAGGAAACTCCGGAGTCATTAATATTGTGATGAAAAGGGATAAGAGGTCCGGTTTATTCGGGAATGTAAATGTAGGATATAGGCAAGGAAGGTATGCCAGTAGTAATAACAGTCTAAATCTTAATTTCAATCACAAGAAGTTAAGTTTATATGTAAACAACTACACTGGGTTTTACAAGTTCTATCAGGATTTGTACATCAATCGCTACTACTTGAATGATCAGAGAGCATTGACTTCTGCTTTTTCGCAGAACTCTTACAACTACAGTGATGGAGAGTATATCAACACCAAAATAGGAGCGGATTATTACCTTTCGGATCGAACAACTTTCGGAATTTCCTACAAATACAATCACAGCCCTTCCGGGAGGGATACGGATAATACCGCAATTGTTTCTGATGCCCAAGATGTAAAGCTTCAATGGGTCGTTGCCGACAACATTCAGAACAATGATTTTGATCATCAAGTGTACAACGCCTACATAAGCTATAATCTCGATACTACCGGCAGTCAAATTTCTATGGATGCAGACTATGTGAGTTATACAACGGGTAGCAAACAGACTTTTAAAAATTTCATCTATAATCAAGCCGATGAATTGGATTTTGCAGATCAAATCAATGGCGATATTCCCAGTACCATTGATATATATGCAGCTAAGACCGATTTTACAACACCAATGGGAAAAGCCGGGCGTTTCGAATCCGGGTTGAAATTTGCTCAGACGAAAACAGATAATGAAGCCATTTATTCGACAACCATAGGCGGGGTAACAACACCTGATTATGACTTGAGCAATCGATTTTTGTATGACGAAAACATATACTCTGCCTATGTCAATTATTCGACTTCTTTTGGCCCATTGCAGGTTCAGACAGGACTGAGGGGGGAGCTTACCAGTCTGGAAGGCAACCAACTGGGAAATGTAGAGAAACCAGATACTTCCTTCACCAGAAATTATGAAAACCTATTTCCAACAGTGTATTTGAGTTGGAAAGTAGATACTTCAGGAGTCCATCTTCTGTCATTTAGTTATGGTCGTAGAATCAATCGTCCTTACTTTATGCAGTTAAACCCATTTATTAGTCCGCTGGATAAGTTCACTTTTTACTCTGGCAACCCCGATTTACTTCCAACATTTTCGAATAATTATTCTTTGACACATACTTGGAAGAATCAGATTAGTACCACCTTAGAACATTCCAAAACAACGGACGGAATCAATGAAACTCTGGAAATTCGGGATGAAATATATTATAGCCGACCGGGCAATATTGCTACGGAAGAGTCCTATTCCTTAGCCATGAGTGGTTCATTCAATATCAAGGAGTGGTACTCTGTAAATGCTTATGCGGAATGGGGTTATCTTAAATACGATAGTCCATTGTATACCGAACAACTGTCTTCTAGCGGAGATTATCAATATTTCTCGTTGAACAACAGCTTCCGTTTAGCTAAAGGATGGAAATTCGATGTTGGCGGTAATTTTCAGTCCGATCTAGTGTATGCGCAGCTCTTGATCAAAAGTTATGGTCAAGTGAATTTAGGCGTTCAGAAATCGGTATTGGATGGGAAAGGGAACGTTAAAGTAGCGCTGGATGATCTATTCTTTACCAGAAGAGGCGATGGTATCATTAATAATTTGAGATTGACTGATGCGGATTGGAACAGTACTCGGGATACGAGGAGAGTGTCATGTTCTTTTTCTTATAAATTCGGTCAGTCACAGACCAATAGAAAGAGAAGAAATAGCTCTGGGTCAGATAGTGAACAGCGTCGAATGAGTAGCTAAGTAGAATGAATTGAAATAAAAGGGGGTATCGATTCCCCCTTTAGCTTTTTGGTTAGAGATTAATTAATGCCTTCGACCCTTTTGACGGGTCTTACTTCCATCCTCCAAATACCTTCTTCAAAACGAGGATCTGCCTTCGCTATTTCTATGGCTTCATCGAGATCCTTGGCCAAGAGATGATAATAACCGGAAATGACTTCTTTGGTCTCGTTATATGGGCCGTCAATGATCTTACCATTTTGAAACGATAGCATCCTTCCTTCCATTTCAAGGGGTTGAGCCGACTTCATTCTTCCCTCTTCGGAAAGCCTTCTGATGTATTGCCCAATTTTCTCAATATGATTCTGAAGTTGCTCGGGAGATAAATTGGCTTTGGGCTCTTCTTCACTTCTAATGAATAACATAAATTCTTTCATAATTGTATTTTTAAATTAATCTGATGCTCCTAATACAATTGAGATTATGAAATAGGGACAAGCTCGATTAATTTTTTTTTCAATAATTTGATATCTCTCTCATTTTGGGTCAGTGATATGGCTTTTTTCAAGTGCTCAATCGCCATAGAAATATCATTTTTGTCCTTGTACAGTGCAGCCAAAGTCGAATGAAAAAGATAGTGACTACCTATTGCTGAGATCGAATCTATTTTGTGTAATTCTTCAATGGCACTCTCAATTCCCTCTACTTTGGCTAGAGCTACAGACCTGTTCATTCGAATAGTAGGTGAATCCTCAATCAGAAGAAGGGTGTTGTACAGAGAGAGTATTTCATCCCAGTTTGTTTCTTGGTATGTTGGAGCTATACAATGCTGGGCTGAGATAGCAGCTAAAATCAGGTATCTTGTTATCGAACTGGTTTCTGTGGCCTTGTGAAGATAGTGTATGCCATTATTGATCAAATCCCGGTCCCATTTTCTGCGGTCTTGTTTTTCCATTTCCACAATAGAGCCCTCATCATCCATTCTCGCTTCGAATCTCGATGCATTTAAATGCATTAGGGCCAACAAGGAATATGAATCTGTTTTTTCGCTAATCGCATCGCTAGAAAGTAGAATCTTGGTCAAACGAATCGCTTCAAGACATAGATCAAAGCGAACGACATGATTCTTTTGAGAAGGGCTATAGCCCTCATTAAATAAGAGGTAAATCGTCTTTAAGACTATCGGTACTTCTGCATTGACATCTTTAGGTAATTCGAAAGAGATATTGTTTTTACGAAGTTGGCTCCGACCTCTGACCAGTCGTTTGTTGATGGTTTCATTGCTAGTAAAAAAAGCACTGGCTATTTCTGAGATACTGAATCCACAAAGTATTTTTAGGATGAGACTAATTTGAGTGTTTTCCGAGATAGAAGGGTGGCAGCAGGCGAACATCATTTTCAGTTGATCATCCTGTATCATTTCTTCAGAAAAGTTAAACTGTTCCATCTCTTCAGACTTTCCAGTCATTGCCTTTTCGTACCGCCACTGATACTCCCTTCTTCTTAGTTTGTTGATCGCCAAATTTTTTGCCGTTGTATATAGCCAAGCCTGAGGGTTTTCAGGAAGTCCATTCTGTTGCCAATTTTCCACTGCTTTGAGCAGTGTTTCTTGGACAATATCTTCTGCCGATTCAACATGATCTACTCCTAAGTATCTTGTAATAACTGATACTATTCGACCATATTCATTTCTAAAAAAATGTTCAGAAAGTTGAGTCCCAACTGTTTTCTCAGTTTCTTTCATCTATGCAAGAATAGAAATATCTTTTTCAAGATGAAAGGATTAGAGCTGATTTAAGAATATTCAAGTAATGCATCAATGAAAAAGCACATTTATACGACGAATTTAGACTTTGATTGTATTAATTTCTTGATGCCTAATGTTAATTTTAAGGTTTCCTATAATTAGGAAACGGAATATAAGTGTCATCCCCAGGTACTTTTGGAAAGTTCTTATCGATCCAGTCTTCTTTGGCCTTTTTCAACCTTTCCTTACTATGTGAAACAAAATTCCATAGCAAGTAACGCTCTTCCGGCAAGCCTTGACCTCCGAATAGTAGTATTTGGGTGTCCTTGTCCAAGCAGAATTCGCATTCATCATCTGTTTTACTAATAAGCATTTGCCCAGCCCTAACTTCTTGGTCTTGGCTTGTAATAGAACCTTTTACAATGACAAAAGCGACATCCCCTTGAATTTGACCTCGGAGATCCAGGGTAGTCTCCTGTTTAGCCTGAATATCAACCATAAAAAGGGGGGAGTATCCTTGTAGTGGTGCTGATTTTCCAAAAGCATTTCCTGCTACTAGTTTGAAGCTTAAGGCATCCGACTCCCATTGCGGAAGATCTGAAAGGGGATAATAGTCGAATTGGGGTTCCATTTCTTCTTTGTCTTTGGGTAAAGCCACCCATATTTGATATCCGTGCATCTGGAATTCCCTCGGTCCTCTATTTCTTTGAGGTGTCCTTTCTGTATGAGTTACACCTTTTCCGGAAGTCATAAATCCCACATCCCCCGGAGAAATGATTTGCACACTTCCCGTGCTATCTCGATGTTCCATTTCTCCTTCGAAAAGATAGGTCAGGGTGCTTAGGCCAATATGTGGGTGTTGATCAACATCAATATACCTTCCGTTTCCAATTGTCGCCGGTCCCATGTGATCAATAAAGGTAAAGGGTCCCACCTGTCTTTTCTTCCGGAACGGCAGCAGCCTACCAATAATGAAATTTCCTAACTCGGT
This sequence comes from Saprospiraceae bacterium, assembly GCA_965230755.1. Classification (GTDB taxonomy): domain Bacteria; phylum Bacteroidota; class Bacteroidia; order Chitinophagales; family Saprospiraceae; genus DATFJT01. Next base: position 63,911 of record CBDDLT010000006.1, read on the forward strand.
TTGCCTTTCGTCTACAATGAGTTTATTATTGGCCATGATATGCTTTATTTTTTATCCAAAATGAGTTTTATTCCAAGCGCTATAAAAATACTTCCAGCAATTTTGTCCAACCAGATTTTTACTCTGTAATTTCTTCTGATTTGATTCGACAATCGAGAAACAAATAAGGCGAGAATTAAACACCAAATGGTTCCAGTTGTTAAGAAAACCAAGCCAAGAATTAAAAATGGAATCGGGCTCTGAGCATATTCCGGATTGATAAATTGTGGTAAAAATGCTAGGAAAAATAACGCGACCTTTGGATTGAGAAGATTGGTGAAGATACCTGATACATAGATGTTTTTGTAATTGGTTCTATCTCCACTATTACTTAAGTTGATTTCATTCTCTTGTCTCTTGATCAACGTCTTAAGTCCTAGATAAATTAAGTAAGCAGCACCGAGATATTTCACCAGCATGAACGCTAGAGCTGATTTTGCCAGAATAACGGATAACCCAAGAGCAGCAAAAATACAGTGAACTATCGCTCCTGTTGAAATTCCTAAAGCAGATAAGACGCCTGCTTTTTTACCTTGCGCAATGCTTCTACTTAAGATGTACATCGTGTCAGCCCCAGGTGTAAGATTTAAAATCAGGCCTGCGATTAAGAAAGCCTCGAAGTTGATGATGCCGAACATATAAGCCTGTTTTCTTCGAGATACATTTTTACTCTTGTTCCTTGGATATACTTGTAGACACTTTATCCGTGATATACCAACGATTCTCATCTTTGAGAAGATTAAAATAATCTGTAAAAAGTCTAGTGCCAGTTTCAAGTTCTATTTTTGCTGCTGCAGCAGTTCTGGTAATATCAATTGAAAGAATACGTCCTTCTGCATTTTCCAGCCTTGGCCTGGGCTTAAAACCACTCAAATACTGGTTTTTATCTCTACGACCTATTTTTCCATCCCGAACGTATTTTAGATTACAAGAGCTATGCATTGCACTGCTTACCAAAGTTGAATCACCGGTTAACCATCCATCAAAATAGTTTTGGATAACTGATTCTATGGCCAGACAATCTTTAGATTTGACTTCTGTTTTTTCTTCTACTTGATTTGAATGTTGATTAGTTGGCGCTTTATCAACTGCGGCTTGTTCTCCGCAGGAGCTAAAAATAATCGCAAGAAAGATGAAAAACTGATACTTCATTGGACAAAGGATTTAATAAACAAACAGGATGTAGGTAATATACGAATGAATTGCGGAATTATGGATAGTGATTTAATAGCATTGACATGTAAAGACAGAATTTAGTACAAAAACAATATGAGCAGATGTGAATTCAAAGTTCTAACATTACAAATTCTCTTTCCCTAATTGTCATTCAAAGTCCAAATCATGGCCTCTTCCTTGGTAGCCCTAAAAATGGTATGGTGTTTTTCCTTGGGTTTATCCCCGTACTTCCATTTTAAATTATCGATTTTCCTGTCTCTAAGAATTTTTTGCAATTGCCGGGTATAAGTAGAAATGTCGGGAGTATCGGAACCGGCAAACCACAGTTTCTTGTGACTTGAAGCGAAATCATGAAGCAATTGATCCGTATTGTTGACCAAATAGTTTCCATTCCACCAGAGTGATGGATCCATAGCGATGTAAAAATCAAATGCCTCCGGTTGCAAGAAGAAAGTTTCTACTACAAAGAGTCCCGCCAAAGATTCACCTATGATACCCTTTTTGCCAGTGGTGCTGTATTGAGCGTTAATTTGAGGCATCAATTCATCAGTAATAAATGCTCTGAAATTTTTTGCCCCGTCCGTCATCGGTATACCGTATTTTTCATGCTTTTTTACACTTGATTCACCGGTCAAATCCCTTCCTCTTTGAGTGTTTTCGATCCCTACTAAAATGATTGGAGGAATTTTATTTTGTCTTATAAGATTGTCCAAGGTGTTGGCGATGTGCGGGAAGTCTTCCTTAATCCCTCCATCCGGCATGTACAATACGGGTAAAGGATTGTTACTTTCCTTGTGATTCGGTGGTGTCCAAACATTGATAACTCGGTCTTCATTCACAAACTTAGAAGCGATGGTTAGACTTTGATGTTCAGGGGTAGGATCGTCATATACAATAGCTTGTTTTTTACAGCTCAGTGTCATTAGTATTACCGCCAAACATAGAATAGACCTTACCATGAGTTAATACATTATTTGTTACTGATCACTCCAAAGTACTGAAGATAAAAACCATTTGTCATTTACTTTGACAAACTGCATAAGTTTCTTTCCTTGCCCTTTGAAAGCGATATCATTTCGCTCTCCTGATTTTACATAATCGCTTGTTCTTTGCGCAATATTTCCGTGGATCTCTGTCGTATGTGAGCTTTCTTTTTCGATGAAATTAGTTAGTGTGCCATTGGTTAAAATTTCTTCTCTTGGTCGAATGAAACTGTCCAAATCATATACTTCAGGTACTTCGTTGGTATTATTGATCAATATGCCATCGGCTAAAAACAAGTCTCTAATCTTTTGAACGTCGGGCTTAGTATTATTGGTGTTAGTGAATAAATCAAAGAAGCGATGGACAATATTATCAATCGCTTGCTCATCTGTTTGCCGTGTCGCTTCATCCTCCTGCTTCATCCTTTTCCACTATTTAATGGTATCCCATATTTGGCTAGTAGGTCTCTTTCCTGTTATTAATTCAAGTAAGGTAAAAAGATACTCGTTTTCTTCTTCTCCACTTTCATCTGCCATGCTTTGAAAGGCCTGTGTTGCAATAGGAAAAATTGAAGTCAAATTGATTTTCCAATTTTCCTGTTCCTTGTAAAAATGAAAGTACATCGGCGCAGGAGTCCCGCTCACGACCAATTGTCCTTTTGCAAAATCATGGTCGATGTCGATATCCCCAACTTCATTGTTCATTACACTATTTTTTCCGACCATACCTTCCTTGATCGCATAAACCAGGAGTTTCTTGCCATCGAATTCTAGTATTTCTTCTTTTGGAGTTCGATGTCGAATGGAAAAGACCATCAACTTATCCATGATATTCATGTCATTGATTGCTGTAGAATCGGCATTTTTCGTTTTGTCAAGAATGTCTTGATAATATTTGATAGTTCGACGATCAACGTACTTTACAGCTTCTTCTCCTCGATCATTGAGTATAGAAGATTTGTAATTTGCAAAGCAATCTCTTACTTGTTCCTCGTCTGATTTGTTGATGACTTCTGTGGTCAGATTGTTGGATGATGATTTTTTTTGAGCGCTGCATGCATTCAATAACAGACCAATTACAATTAGTGTCAGAATTCTCATTTTTCTTTTGTTTATAGATAGCTAAAGTAAAGTAATAGAAGCTCGAGTTACACCACTATTAAATACTAATTTATTAGCTTTTGATAGTAATGAATACAATAGGAACTTATTTTTTTAAGGCCGCATTCCTTTCTTCCATAGCAATTTTCAAAAGCTCCTTAATTTCCGGTTTATTGGCATCTTCGATCGAATGAGTCTTAAAATGCCTCAGTTTTTTCCCCGTCCCTTCTAGAAGTCCATTAGTATCTGTAAGTGATGCTCCTTGAAAAAAAACTAAATTGACCCAGTTTTTGTGTGGAATGATGTAGGCATATCCCTCGCTCATTTTTTTAGGACCTACTCCATAGTTAGCCGCCTTATATCCGAGTTGAACCGTTTCATAAACATCTGGATCTAGTTCAAGGATGATTTCTCTGAGTCGAATTGCTATTGGACGCAGTTCTATTGCAGTTATTTCTAAAAGATCTTCGAAAGTTTCATTTTTTTTACCTGTCATCATTCGATATTTTAAAGAGAGTGCCATTTCATGATCATAAACCTACGAAATCTATCAAGATTCCACTTTTGATACTTCGACTTTTTCCTATTAGACTTTGATCTCAATTTATCAGCCCATTTTACACTTATGTTTTTAAAAAAAGCGATGCGTTTCCATTTCCGATGCAGGTAATTTTTGGTGATATTTCCAATTACCATTTGGTCATTTACTCTTAATACACTTTCATCACAAAGGGTGTATTCTATTGTTGGTTTATTTCTATAATCTGCTATAAATTGAAGAGTTTCTGTGCTAGGATTTAAAAAGTAGCCTTCGGAGGGATCATAAAAATGCTTTCGGACTGCTTTAATTATTAGTTGATCTTTCCCTTTAAAATTTGCTATGCTTTCAAAAATATTACCATTGCCATTCGAATAATAAATGGTATCTGATTTCATTCGATTTTGATACCATCGATCAACCTTAATTTTTGTCAAACTTTTACATAGTAAGATGTAATTCGAATTTTTTGGGGTTTCAATGTGCTCCAACACAGTTCCTAAAAAAATGATATGATCTGCTCTAATGTTCTCCATAAATGTTTTAGGAGCATAACCACATGAAGCTGACATTTTGGATATGTATAAGATAGCTAATATTCCAATAATTATATTTATTCTCTTCATTCCATTCCCTGTAAGGTGTTTTAGATTTGGTTATGCATAATGATAGGTAGTATTTCCTTTCCCAAGATAATCACAATTCGGCTACTTCTTCAGAAGTCAAACCATATATCGGCGGAGTTTTTACATCCAATAAATTAAGGTACAAATAGAGCTGCGCTCGATGATGAATTTCGTGTTCCGCTAGTAATTCTAACCATTTTCCTTTCTGAATCGGGTATCCAGTTGGTGTCAAACACTTTTCCTGAAGATCGTTATCGTTTAGTCCTTCGAAGATCTGAAGCGATTCCGAGTGTGTTTGATTTAAAAATGCAATGATATTTTCGTAACCATCTGCTAGATCTTTGCCACAGCCATTGTACTTATTTTTCCGGCCAGCTATGGTTTCGGCATATAAGAATCGTTCAATTGCTCCGATATGCCTAAGCTGATCCGCAATGGTGAATTTTCCAGCTTGGTAAGCGTAATCCAAGTGTTCAGGTTGAATAACTTTGATCAACCGCATCGTTCGTTTGCGAATGCTTTCATATTGCTTTAAAAAAGCCTTTACTTGTAGTTGCATAATTCATTGAGTTAGGTTGAAAAGTCTTGGTCGAGAGTATGTCTATACTCAGCAGTAGCCTTTTCAAAATGACGAATAGTGCTTTTTATCCTAAGCCGGTACAGCCAACGAAATAGAATACTAGGACCTAAAGCAGCTCTTTCCTCATGAGAAACCCTAGCCCTGGGATGGTCCATAAATCCTAAAATTCCTTGTTTTATGGCTTTTGGTTCTGAATAGAATTCTATTCGCTTCAGGTGTTTTAGGTTTTTATAGCCGTAATGATCGGGAGCTACAATTCTAATGGGTGCTCCATGTTCAATACCGAGCGATTCATTATTGAGTTTGTCCGCAAGTAGAACATTCGAATGCATCAAATCAGATAAGGGCAAACTTGTTTTGTATCCATCTTGAGCCTTAAGAACAACGAAATTGAATTCTGTGGAAACCCTTGGCTGTATTAAGCTGGTAAAAAAATCCTTGAAGGAATACCCACTCCAGTTTAGATTGAGTTTGCTCCAAGTGGTTACACAATGAAAGTCGGATGTCTGATGTATTCTTTTAAGTGAGGTGAGTTCATCGGATATTTCGAATTCATCCAAATCGCCACCTATTGTAATCCTAATTTTTTCTGTTTCCTTGGGAAATCGATTCGCATATTGCGGTAGTCCAAATCGCGGAAAAGTTTTGGATTCTTTTTGGCCCGGTGGTAATGTTTTATTTTCATTCATTTTATTGCCAAGGATTTTGCGGCTCGCAACTCTATCACAGCTAGAGCTGATACCACCACAATTTCCATCAAAATATAGGCCCAACCAAAATTCGTTATAACTTCTTTGTGATAAATGGCTAAACCAAGCGATATAATACAGTAAATTAAGTTGGTAATGGCAATCACTCTTAAGAATAAACCTAGGTTTTTATCAATGCTATAGTAGCAGTAAAAATCATAGACTGCAAAAAGGCAGGGTAGGGAAGCAAGAAAATACAGTGTCGTTTTAGGAATGCCAAAAATGCCTTCGAACTTAACCAGTACAACTCCTAAAAGAAAAGCAGAAAGCATAGCTCCAAACCCATCAATTAGAAATAGCTTTTTGGGATTGTTGTTTGTCCACGCAAGAATCCGTTCTATCATTTTTTCGTTTTTGAGCTAAATTTTCAAATTGCTTTTACTTGGCTTTGAATATGATCATGCTAGCGTGAAGATCATATAAAATTTTAAGTAGAGAGTTTATGGTTTAAAGATACTACCCCAATTAAATCGATAGGCAATTCTGAAGATCATTAAATCCACGGATTCAGAATGAGATATTACAGTTGTTCTATCTTTCGTTCCTTCGTATTCGGGAGTAACTCCAAGATATTGATATCTAAATGATAATGAAAGTTTGTCAAGCAAAGTAGCGCCAAGACCTAGTCCAATCGAAAAATTATGTTCACTTATTTTTGTGTCATCATCTGTATGGACAAAATATGATAATGAAGAATACCCTAAACGAGGTTCAATAAATAAATGCTTTTTTATGGGGTATCTATAAACGATCATAATAGAACCGAATCTTACGTCATTAGGAGAAAGAGTTTCTATATTTAGATCTACAGTACTTCTATCTCCAGGAATTAAATTTCCTCCGGTAGAAAAATCCAATCCTAGTTGCCCAAAATTAAAGGATTTGATCACGTTAAAAAAGAGTTCACTCTTGCCCAAACTGTGTTCTTCTCCAAGGACATTTCCTATTCCTAGGCCTACCTCCGAATGATATTCCTGTGCATTGATGTCATGGATTAAGAAAAGAAAAGCTAATAGGACGGTGGCGATGTTTAATTTATTCATTTAGCAAATTAGAATATCATGAAAGATCTGAATATAAAACGATTTCTTCCAGTTGTTGGTGGCTGATAAAGCTTTTTATATTTATATATCCATTTCGAGGAAGTTCATATTATAGTGTCAACTACCCTAAAACAACGTAAAATATTGAAAGGATCAAATTTATACTTTTACACTTTGTGGATGTCGAATAAGATTCTCAGGATCATACTTTCTCTTAAAGTTCTGTAATCGGGCATAATTTTCACCATAATACGCTTCTTCCCAATTGTCAAAATTGATATCGGGGTAATTTCGATAATGTGCTGTAATGCCTCCGTTGGTGAATTCTTCCTGAATTTCTTGAAAGGCTTGGATGAGGTCTTCTCCTTTTTCCGGGTTTTCGTAATAAGCTTGTAACTCACCCAAATAAGCATATTGACGATGCGGATAAGAAGAAACGGCTTCGAATTCCGGTTTATTAATATTGCCTCCCAAAGTGTTGACCTGATAAATCAGCCCGGGATTTTGTCGCACTTTTTCAACCACCGCTTCGATTGAATGCTCAATGCTTCCAAAACCGTCATACAATCCTGCACAAGCATTTTTGAAAAACAGCGGTGTTTGTATCCCATAATATCGTCGAAGGGCTTTGGCGATATCCGCCTCTGGATTTCCAATGGTGGTCTTGTCCATTTCAGCGCCAAATTGCTCTAAGAGCGGTCGAATTTCTTTTATTCGATGGTCTGAATCAGTGATCAGAACTGTCAAGCTTTTACCGTTCAAAACATAGGCTCCAAAACAAGAATTCGGCAATTGCGCAGTCAGGTCAAACCAATTTTTTAATAGGGCAATGGCTCTTGGTGTATCTAGCTTATAAGCCTTAAATAAATGTCTGGTAAATAATTTAGGCGCCTCGTGTACGCGAAAGCTCATGTCGGCAATCACACCGAAATTTCCATTCCCACCACCTCGACAAGCCCATAAAATCTCATCATTATTTTTAGCATAATGAATATTACCTTGACCATCCACAAAGGTCAATCCCACCAAACTGTCACAAGTCAAACCCAGCTGCCTGCTGAACAGCCCATAACCACCTCCTAAAGTCAATCCTCCGATCCCAACACCCGCACAAGAACCGGAAGGGATGATTTTGCCCTTGGGTAAAAGGGCATCGTAAACTTCCTTCAGAATAACTCCACTCTCCAGCTTGACATGATCGTCATCGATCCATTGCATTCCTTTCATCAAGGATAAATTGATGCACATTCCTCCCTCATTACTCGAAAAACCCTCAAAACTATGTCCACCACTTTTGACCCCAACTTGCAGTTTGAACTGTTTCGCATATTTTATCGCTTCCGAAATTCCTTCAACATTTTTCACCAAGGCAATGATCTTCGGTTTCTGCGGCACTCTCAGGTTAAATCCAACATTCAAAGCATCATATTGCTCATCAGTAGCTCTTAATAAGCTGACGTTCTCACTTTGGAAATTCTCTTCTATTTCTTGAATGATGGCCTCAAGCTTATCTTCTTCTTTTGGCTTTGGTTCTGTCTCCTTGTTTGGATCGGGTTTCGTAGAATTAGTACAAGAAGGCAAATAGAGTGTAAAGCCGGCTAGGACCATGTTTCGGATAAAATGTCGACGTTGTTGATTGTTTTTCATGGGGGGTATTGAGAGTATTGATTTTAATTCTTGATTTAGCGTAAGGGTCTTAGTCAAGTATAGTTAGATAAACAGTGCATGTCAACCCATTGGCAATTTAATAGCTAAGTCACTTATTTCCATATTTCCCACCATTTTTTGGTTCCAACTCCCTTTTTGGCCCGTTCTCTCTTATATATTTCCTCTGCATCCATGCCTAACACTTTTCTAGCATTGACAGCTACTAAAAAGTCTTCGTGATTGATATAATTATTAATCTTATCATTGATTTTGGAGTCTCGGAATTGAGCCAAATAGTGAAAGACGCTGATAAGGGAAAAATTATCTACGATTTTGTCTATTTCATTCAAAGCTATCTCTTTCATTTCCTCATCGCCATTTTTGATTTCATTGATATAGCTTGCCCACATAATTTTCCTAGGAGGACCTTCGGATAAACCTAGTCGTTTTCGAAGGGTAGGGATTGAGCTTGTGGATTTCAATATGACCAAGGTTTCTCCAATCAAATCGTCATCTTCCGTTTCAAGCATTTCTATCAGTTTTTGCTCCACTTCTGTTTTTTCCGCTTCTTTCAGCTTCAAAACCATGTGTTTATTACTGAATCCATTCCGATGTTGGTAGTCAGCAGGCGGAATAAGTTCTTTTATTAATTGGTCGATGTTTTTCATTATGTTTTGTTTAGGTTGTTTGAGATGGATTAGTCTAACACCTTAGATGTACTCAAATTACTCTGTTTTTTCAGCTTTGTAATCAATCGTCTTTTTCATTCCCTTTCCTTTACAAAAATGAAGAATTTTGCTCCTTTGGTAGGTTTTCCCGTCATCTTTATCAACGACACTTTCAAATGTCTTCGACTTAATTACTAGTGTTTCTTTTACTTGTATTCGCTCGGGGTAATAGAGATTTTTGTGATAAAATTCCCGTTTCTATCTTTATACATGTAATTCATAGTTACATTATTTTCTCGAAACGTCTTCATATCGGGATTGTTTCTCATATTGTTCGCAAGCATCTGCTTTAAGCCATTTTCCATCTCTTCAATATCGATCTCGTCAACCGTATTATTAATCAAGGTGTAGTGATATTGAAAGATATTATTAGGTAAGGCAATCGTATTGTCTAACTGAGTCTCACTATCGACCATTATAGGTAAGGATTTGTTTATTTCACTTGCCGCATTCATTAAAACTTTGTCGAGCGATGGTGGTGCCAATAGAAACTGCTGTACGAGGAAATAGGTTAATATTCCTACTGCCACTCCAATAATGGTTTTCAATTGGTTGCTTTTGTTACTTTTTTCGTTCATTTTTTTAGTATTAATGGTGAATTGTGATCAACGGTCCCCAAAAATGTATGAAGTTAATTGAATTCAACTCGACGATTATGACATGTGCTCTAATATTACTCACATGGCCTTAACTTTTTGATTTATTTCTTTCAGATGTGGCTTAATCGCTTTATTCAGTTTCACCATCATAGAGGTGATATGAGGTATTGTGTTAGACCAAGTATCTTCATCAAAAATGTCAAAAGTTTCATCTTCATATTTAATTCGACATGCTCTTTTAGCTTCAAGTCTTTCCCAGTCTAAGGGGCCACCAAAAGATTTTTCAATTAGTTCTTTCCTGGACAGAAGTAAATTAAAAATGAATTCGTTTTCCTCTTTAATTCCACGATCAATATAAAGTTCCGCTTTACAATTTTTCTTCGACGCACTAAAATTGAATCCAACTCCTCTTACACCTGAACCTGCTCCTATCCAATTATACTTTCCTGCACTTATATTTGAGAATAATTCACTTTTAGAATTCATTTCCTTGAGGATTTGGTTCCAATATTTGAGTCTGTAGATATGTCTGTTTTTGAGCTCTTCCTGAGAAGCTATTTCTTCTTGAGTTTTTTCTGCTATGCTTATGGAATACTCTACTGATTCTTTAGTAGGAATTATTTGATCGACATTCAAGAAAAGATGATTACCCATCGAGTATGGTGTTGCTTGAAAGCATTGTATCCGCAACCCATAATTCAAAAGCCAAATAACTGTTGAAGTAACTTCTTTTCTGAAGTTTCCCGAAACGAGTATCATTCTTTGAGTAGTTCCAGAGTTTAGGCTTATTTCTTCAATTTCAAGATCATCTAAAAATTCAGATATTGCCTCTTCAGCTCTTATTTCCGAATTGTTTTTATCAAGGTATTCCTGAAATATTTTGACAATTTGTGATTTCTTTAGACTTGAGCAGTAGGATGCATATTTTAAACATTGCCAAGTGACATTTTTGCCACTATCGTCAAGTTTGTTTTCAATTATTACAAGATTTCCTCTTTTGTCTAATGCTAATAGGTCCAGACGTTCCTTGGTGTCCGTGAAGCCACTAAATTCTTTTTGGATGATCAGAAGTTCTTCCCCAAGTGCATTAGGGTTTTTGGCAAACCACTCTTGAAGGTTCTCCCGCTCTTTCAATCCTAATTCGGTAAATGTTCTCTGTTTGAGTTTTTCAATTTTATTTTCCTGTTGATTTATTAAAAACATAGTTTATCGTTAAGGTTTGTAAGTAATGGATTGAAGATATCCAATGCATCGCTGATGATAGGCTGTAATGGCCTTACGTTAAATGCAGGAAATCTTTTGTTAAGTAATTCACTTTACACATTTCTATTCTTTTTAAAATTCTCTGCCTGTTCAAATATATCTTCATACACTTCATCTCTCTCTACAGGTGGATAGTCGTGTTCATCTAAGAGAATTATCAATCCAACTTTTAAAGATGCTTTAATGTCATCACGCTTATTCCAATCTGGAAATTTGGCTTGTTCGTCTACTAATTGCTTGACAGCTTTCGCTAAAGCAATTAATTTATCTTCAGGATAAGTGAAGTCATATTTTCTGCATAGCTCAAGAAGAATGTCATAGAATGCCTTCTCTTCAAAGTCAATTCCTAAATTATCACCTGCTGAGAACTCTTTGTGAACTTCCCAAATCAAATCTGTCAATTGATCCGCCATTTCCTCATAGACCTCACTTCTTAGCACATCGTTTTCATCTCGTTCATTGTATCTGGCAACCAAGGCCTCCATCTTCTTGGTGAAGTCTATGCCTTTTACTTTGTTGACCTTTTTGATTTCACCTATGACTTTTGCTAATAGTTTTTGCAGCAACTTGATTTTGGTGTTTGGTAATTTGATTTTATCAATCTTGGCGAGATAGTCTTCATCAAATAGATCTTGCTCTGTGGTGCTTTCCTCTCCCAATTTGAAAATTTCTTGTACGCCATCACTTTTCAAAGCATTTTTGATCATTTCTGTGACTTTGGCATTCATCTGAGCTGTATCTGGTGCTGTGCCTTTAGTCAATTTAAATACGATCGATTTAACGGCTAAGTAAAAATGAGTTTGGTCTCTTTCTTCTTGAGTCAGCAATTCACTTCCTGCACAGATATCATAAGCGGCTTTTAGTCTTTTGACCAAGCCCATAAATCGGGTCTCTAATTCTTTGGTGGCTTGTACATATTCGGCAGCCATATTCAAAGTGTTCAATTGCTCTAAGGCGGAACCATTGTAATATTTCGAAGCATCAAAGTTGGACATCATTTTTGCCAATAGTTCTAAATGATTGCGAACCACAACCAATGACTGAGAAATGTCTTCAAAGTTTTGCTCTTCTCCTTTGCTGTATTTAGCTAAAGCGAGATTCATTTGTTTTTTGATTCCGATGTAATCAACGACTAATCCTTTATGCTTGCCTTGATATTTTCGATTGACTCTGGAGATGGCTTGAATCAAACTGTGTTGTTGAATCGGTTTGTAAATGTACATCGTATCTAAGAAGGGTACATCAAATCCTGTCAACCACATATCTACAACTATGGCAATCTTGAAATTTGATTTTTCATTCTTGAATTGGCGGTCGAGTTCTTTTCTGTAATCTTTTGTGCCTAGAGCATCATACATTTCTTTAGGGTCGTCCTTGCCTCTTGTCATTATCATTTTAATACGTTCCATCGGCTTGATTTCCTTTTGCTCTTTTTCTGAGAGCACTACACCTTCTTCTGCTACTTTTACTTCGGCCCATTCTGGTCGTAGTTTGATGACTTCTTGATAGAAGTCAAATGCAATTGGACGACTGCTGCAAACAAACATTGCCTTTCCCTTTACACTTGATCCTTCTTCTATTCGCTTTTCGTAATGTTCTACAAAGTCTCGTGCTATCTCTGCCAAAATCTCGGGATCACCTAAGATAGCATTCATCGTGGCAGATTGCTTTTTGCTCTCTTCTATCTGATACTCATTGGCTCCTGCTGCTGCGGCTTCTTCATAGTAGGTTTCTATTTTTGCCAATTCGCTATTCTGCAAGGCTACTTTTGCTGCTCTTCCTTCATAGACGATGCGAACAGTGATTTCATCTTTTACAGATTCGGTCATTGTGTAAGCATCTACAACTTTACCAAATACATCTAAAGTAGCATCCACCGGTGTTCCCGTAAATCCTACATAAGTGGCATTAGGTAGCGAGTCGTGTAGGTACTTGGCAAAGCCATAGGTTTTCTTGACGCCTTTTTCGGTGACTAGTATTTTTTGGTCTAAGTTGGTTTGGCTTCTATGGGCTTCATCGGAGATACAAATGATATTGGATCGTTCGGTCAATAACTCAATGTCTTCTGAAAATTTGTGAATGGTGGTCAAGAATACGCCACCACTTTTTCTGCCCCGCAATAATTCTCCGAGTTCCTTTCTGCTCTCTACACTGATGATGGTATCATCTCCAATGTACTCTTTGGCATTGGTGAATTGTCCTGAAAGCTGATTGTCCAAATCTGTTCTATCTGTAATTAATACAATAGTCGGATTCTCAAACTCTACGCTTTTCATCAAAAGTCTGGTCAAGAAAAGCATTGTAAAACTCTTACCACAGCCAGTTGCACCAAAGTAAGTCCCACCTTTTCCGTCACCTTCTGGCTTTTGGGCTTTCTTGATATTGTCATACAAGGCTCTTGCTGCATAATACTGCGGATAGCGACAAACGATCTTTTCATCTTTCTTGGATGAGTCAGGAATGTAAATGAAGTTTTGAATTATGTCTCTTATTCTAGACTGATTCAACATTCCTTGCACCAAAGTAAACATACTGTCAATGCCATCTACATCTTTTGCTAATCCTGCAATGCGTCTCCAAGCATAGAAGAACTCATATGAGGCAAAGAATGAACCTGCCTTGTTATTGATGCCATCGCTGATAATGCAAAAGGCATTGTAAATAAAAAGGTGTGGAATGTCTCGTTTGTATCGAGTAGTTAACTGTACATAAGCATCGTGTATGGTCGCATCTTCTCTTATGGCAGATTTGAACTCTAATACCACCAATGGCAATCCATTGATATAAATGATGCCATCAGGAACACGTTTTTGAGTGCCGACTATTTCCAATTGATTGACAAAGCGATAGATGTTTTTGTCTTCACCATATTTTGAATCAGGCTCTGCTGCTATATCCTCCTTACTGGCGGACAAGTGTGTTAGTTTGTCCTTTTTATGCTGTTGTTTGGAGAGGCCCGTATAATCAATGAGCTGTATGTAAATGTCTTTTTGGCTTCGGTCTTCTCTTTTGAGAATAAAGCCATCAGATAGCATTCGGATAAAGGACTTATTACTTTCATAAATGGCTGTATCAGATAGAGAAGATATTTGCAGAATGATACTATCAATTTCTACATCTGAGATATTTACAAATTGATATCTCTCTTTTAGATAATGCCGCAAATCATCTTCAAGGATGACAGCATCTTCTTTTCTATCAAGCGTTGTCCCAAGGGTATGCGGATAGCCTTCTTGGGCTAATAATTCTATGAAACTCTCTTCTAACTTATATTCTGTGAATTTTCCGTTCATATTATCTGAACCCTGATTTTCTTGATGTTCATAATTTCTTGATTTTGTTGTTGTGTACTCTTTTGTGCTGAAGGCTTTTAGCTCCAAAATTGATCAATAAACCAATTTCCAGGTCGTAAGCTTCCACATAATTCATAGCTTGGGCTAAATGAACATCTTCTAAATTAATGAGGGCTTTTATTTCTACCATAATTTTATCCTCTACAAAAAAGTCTACTCTTCTTGTCCCTATTTCATAACCTTTATATTGTAATTGCATTTCGTGTTCCCTGGAATATTCAATTCCCTGTGAAGTCATTTCTATGGCTAAAGCTCTTTGATAGATGACCTCTTGAAATCCATTTCCCAAATGCTTATGCACTTCCATGGCACAACCGATGATTTTATATGTTAGGTCTTGGTATTTCATCTTTTCATTTATCTCGAACCCTGATTAGTTTGATGGTCATGATTTCTTGATTATTGCTTAAATCATGGCAATCTAATAATCCTTCAAAATCATGGTTCAGACCTTCTGTGAACTTTTCTTTCATAATGCTGCCGCTTTTTGAGGTGATTTATTGCTTGCCATTTTTGAAAGAAGAAGCGTTTTTAATTTTTGTAATCTTTTATTTTCATCAATATTAGAATACCATTTTGAATAATGCTCTCTGAGATATTCATTCCAAATATTTTCGATTCTTGAGTCAGCAAAAAGAATCATTTTAAATTCTAAATCTCCTTCAAAAGTAATCTGTGGGAAAGTTCCAGATCTCCCTTCCGCAGTTTGTTGCAAGACTTCTATAAATTTATCTTCAGTCAAAAGGTGATAAAACCTATAAATTGGAATTGACTCATCAAGCCTACGTAAAACCATTAATTTAGTTGAAACAACATAATCATCTGCTTCAATTCTTACCAATGCATATCTACGATTTTTGGGTCTTATTTCTGAGTAAAGAATATCGTTGTGGGCGATTACCTTTTTGGCTTGCCCTGGCATATCATTTACATCCATATAATTTGAATGAAGAAAAGAGCCTTTTAGAATATCAGATGTATTAAAAAAAATTAATTTTTCTTTTGAAAAAGAATGTGTTTTTGAATAGCTGAAAATTAAATCTCCAAGGACTTTCATCTCCCATCCCTCAGGCACCTCTTTCTCCAATTCCTCATTCCAAATCATCTTACCACCAGAAGATTTATATGGCTTTCCATTTTCATCTGGAAATTCAAAGTCTAAATACCAATGTCTATACAAAGCCTGAGCGGTTTCTTCCAGTTTGGCATTAATTTGTTCATTGAGTTGGATGCGGTCTGTGACAGTTTGATATTCTGATACGATGGCTTTTTGTTCTTTTATGGATGGGATTGGGAGAGTCATATCGCAAAATGAATCCCAACCTAATTTTCCTCTAACATCTGTATCTGTATAGAACCAAGTATTTCTGTCAAACTCTTTCCGCGAAAACCACATCATTAGATAATCACCCAATAACTCATCAGGTTTGGTTATTTCGAAAACATCGTAGGCAGGAGAAACTATAAAGGGTTCAGTCTCCCTCGAAAAGGCTATGGGTAATCTATAATCACGTCCAACGTGCATTCTGTTGCAAGAGAATTGTCCTGGTTTAACAATTTTATATTTCGATAAATCTGTCCCCACTACGTTTGCCACTGAAGGCATAAAATACTTGTCAATATTTATACCTAACAATCGGCTGTAAAGATTCTCCTTATTCTTTACATTGTTTCGTTCTATGAAATCGCCAATCCTTCTATAATTCGATTTCATACCCTAAATTTTTAAATACTTCTTGCAGCTTTAGATTTGACTCCAATTGCTTTTGTAATAAATCTGAGAGTTCAGTTTGCAAACCAGACATCTTACTTTCATAATCAAAATCTTCATCTCGATTGATAAATTCGATATACTTGCTTGGCACAAGAGAATAATCCTTTTTGATGACTTCTTGTATTTTCGCACTATAAGAGTACTCTGCTTCATCTTTATACTCTCCATCTTCACTTTGCCACTGATGAAACGTGTTAGAGATTCGCTCTACTTGTTCTTGTGAAAACTGAATATACTTTTTCTCAAAAGGAATACCAATTTGGCGTAAATCCATAAAAAGAATTTTATCTTCTCTATCTCGGAACTTCCAAGTTGTGTCTCCAATCTTCTTTTCCTGCTCTTTTTTATTGCGGTTCAAAATCCACAATGTTACACTGATATTGGTCGTATAAAACATATCCTGTGGAAGGATGATAATGGCTTCGACTAATTTATTATCTATTAGTTTCTTTCGGATTTTGTATTCTTCTCCACCACCTGATAAGGCTCCATTCGCCAAGATGAATCCTGCCACACCATTTACTGATAGTTTGCTCACCATATTGAGTATCCAAGCATAGTTGGCATTGCTCTTTGGTGGTACATCATAGCCTTTCCATCTTGGGTCGTCTTGCAGTTCATCTTCTGCTCTCCATGCTTTTTGGTTGAAGGGTGGATTCGCCATTATGTAGTCGGCTTTCAAGTCTGGATGCTGATCTCTATGAAAAGTATCCGCTGCTCTTTCACCTAAGTTGGCTGAGATGCCACGTATCGCCAGGTTCATCTTACCTAGTTTGTAAGTGGTATTGGTGAGTTCTTGTCCATAGATGGAAACTTCCTTTTATTTCCGTTATGAGCTTCTATGAATTTG